>NZ_CRPU01000024.1 GCF_001096185.1 Streptococcus pneumoniae | reverse complement strand
TTGACCCAATCAGTGAAGATTTTATTTCACCTCTTTCTGATGATTCTATCACGCCGACCAATCCGATCGATAGAGATGGGGCTAAGAAAATAAATGAATGAGCTAGAGAGTGAGTAACCGTCCAATAACCAATGATTTATAATAGATTGAAATAAGATGTAAGCAAGTCGATTAGGAAAGGCAAATGAATTTCTAAAAATGTTTTAGCAACCGCAATGTCCTGTTCTACATTCATTATACTATAATGGCGCGTTCAGCGTAAGCGCGTCATAACAAGGTATCTATCATTCATGGATCTCCTCCTGTATACTATTAGTAAAGTAAAACTATTGGAGGATATTTTAATGCCACAACCTATTGTTCCTG
>NZ_CRPU01000023.1 GCF_001096185.1 Streptococcus pneumoniae | reverse complement strand
GGCCGAGTTGGATCATCTTTCTTTTCCCCTTTATCAAGAGTTGGATCCGCTTCATACTCTGTTTCGATTGGAATAGCCTTTGTTTCAACACTATCCTTAGCCGGAACTTTAACAATAATAGGTGTAGCTGCTTTAGTAACCGTCTCTGAAACATCTGCTACCGTAATATCGCCTGTCTTAGAATCAACTTTATAACTAGTCGTAACTGTTTTCAGTCCATCTTCGCTTGGAATAGTCGTAGGTTGGCTTCCTCTTGTATGTTCTGGATCCTTTTCATATCTCACTTCCGTAGAAGTTGTAAGTTCAGTTGTTTCAGTCGGTTTTGTCCCGACTTTAACTACTTTCTTAACCATCGCAGTTGTTACTTCACTGGTCTTCTTATCTTCTACTGCCTTACCACCTTCGATTTTATAAGTAGTCGTAATGGTTTCAGTTCCTACCTTGCCTGGCCGAGTTGGATCATCTTTCTTTTCCCCTTTATCAAGAGTTGGATCCGCTTCATACTCTGTTTCGATTGGAAT
>NZ_CRPU01000022.1 GCF_001096185.1 Streptococcus pneumoniae | reverse complement strand
CGGAGATAACAGTTTAACGACTACAGAGAAGACAGCTAAGGTACAAGAAGTTAATACTAAGAAAACCCAAGGTGAACAAGCTATCGATGCCGCAACAACTGATAATGCAGATAAAGTCGCACAAGCGAAAGAAACTGCTAAGACAGCGATTGAAGGTGTCCATACCCCAGGTGATCTAGCAGAAGTGAAACGTCAAGCGAAAGCAGATTTAGCGACAATTACAGCAGAAGAAATCAAAGCAATTAAAGCAGATGCAAGCTTACCAGCAAGTGAACAAGCTAAAAAAGAAGCAGAAGTAAACACTAAGAAAGCAGACGGAGAGCAGGCTATTGATGCCGCAACAGCTGATAATGCAGATAAAGTCGCACAAGCGAAAGAAACTGCTAAGACAGCAATTGAAGGCGTCCATACCCCAGGTGATCTAGCAACTGTAAAATCTAATGCCAAAGCTGAATTAGGTAGAATTGCTCAAGCAGAGATCACCGCTATTAACGGAGATAACAGTTTAACGACTACAGAGAAGACAGCTAAGGTACAAGAAGTTAATACTAAGAAAACTCAAGGTGAACAAGCCATCGATGCAGCGTCAGTAAATGATGCAGATAAAGTCGCACAAGCGAAAGAAACTGCAAAAACAGCGATTGAAGGCGTCCACACCCCAGGAAACTTAGCAACTGTAAAATCTAATGCCAAAGCTGAATTAGGTAGAATTGCTCAA
>NZ_CRPU01000021.1 GCF_001096185.1 Streptococcus pneumoniae | reverse complement strand
CCTTGCCTTCCCAGACATAAGTCTCTCAAGTCGCTTTCTCTAGCAAATAAGAGTTCAAACAGTTGATAATAAAAGAAAAATATTTGGCACTGAGTTGCGCTCATCTTTTCCTTATCGGCTTCTTTTTTTAACCAGAGCAAGGGCAATAGGTAGCTGGATTGATACATTTCCTCCACCTCCTACTCTTTTTTCTCTGGAGCATCTGCACTAGCTGCCACTTCTTTTGACTGGATACTTTCCCACTGGTTGATTTCCTCTGAGATAAGACCTTCGCATGTCTTGACAAATAGGGCAAAAGCCTTGGTCTTTCCTGCATATTTCTCCGTTTGGCATTGATAGAGGAATTTTTCCCTTTCCAGGAGTTGCGCAGTTTTTTGGTAAGAAATCCAGTGTTCCTTGGCATTATACAAATTGAGAATCCCCTCACACAGCAAGCCTAGACTGGATAAGGCAACCGAAATCAAACGGTAGCGATCACCTGGCATAGGAATAGCACAAAAAACAGCTATGAGAAAACCTGCCACGATTTCTGTTATTTTTAATACCTTATAGCGTCGACGATGTTGAACGCTTTTCTTTAAAAAATGAGCTATCTGTACGTCTAATCGCTCTGTCAAGTACATTTCTTCTGGCGTCATGTTCGTAACCCCTTTTTATCTATTCATTCTATTCAAAAAACTAGGATAACTGTCTAGTAGGCTTAGCAATTATTAATAATTTTGTCATGTTTTTTAGGAAAGGAAGTCTCATGTTTACATCTAGCGGAAAATAGCGTTTCTCCTACTAGCACAGTTTCTCTAGCTTAATTATTATATCATAATAGAAGCAAAAAAACTTACTTACTTACTTACTTACTTACTTACTTACTTACTTACTTACTTACTTACTTACTTACTTACTCATGGTAGCTGATTTTATCAATGATTTCAAGCTCTTTATCTTAAAATATCAGAATTATTAAGTTTTTATTACACGCCGGCTTTTGCCATCGTAAGAAGGGTGCGTTTGGTTTTTATAGCAGAATGAAGTAATAACTGAATAAATTAGTTGAGAAATTCAAACTAATTTTTAACCATATTTTAGAAAGCTAACTGTACTATTCTAGGTTCAATTCGATATATCATTCTCATTATAATTATATCCCTGTTAAATCAAAGTTAAAATATCCTATTTAGATAGAGTAGTTATAGGATAGATGACAACCTAGTTAGATAATCGGAAATGTCTATCATAAAGAAAAACAAGGAATAAAACAAAAACCAGCCAATAAGACAAGAGAGAAAAGCCGACAGAGGCAAACCGTCCTGGTGTAGATAAGTCACTCGCCCAGTCTGCGCAATCCAGTCTACAAGCCTTGCTTGCCAATCTGACTAAGGAGACAGAGGAGGAAGCTACAGACTACACAAATGGTCAGGGTAGCTATCCTTTATCGGACAAAATCCATAGACTCCT
>NZ_CRPU01000020.1 GCF_001096185.1 Streptococcus pneumoniae | reverse complement strand
TAACACTAATAACGGTGATAACACTAATAACGGTGGTAACACTAATAACGGTGGTAACACTAATAACGGTGGTAACACTAATAACGGCGGTAACAGTAACAACGGTGGTAACACTAACAACGGTGGTAACAGTAACAACGGCGGTACTACTACCCCTGCTGACAGCAATAGCAACAGTGTGACACCAGATAACAGTGATAACACTCCAAACAATTCAGGCGATACAGCAACTCCTAGCGAGACTCGTCCTGTTGACAAGTCTGAACTTGCTCGATTGGTTGAAGAATTGGAAACTCGTTTGAAAGACTTGGATGGTATTGATCAATCTGTCATCGACGCTGCGAAGATCATTCTCGGAGAGGGTCAAGAAGCCCTTAGAAATGCTGACTTGACAGAGGCAGGCTTGAAAGAGATGACTGCTAAGATCAAAGAAGCTCTCGAATCCTTGAAAGGCAAGCAAGCGACTAAGGATGAAGAAGAAACGAAACAAACAAGGAAAGAGCAAGGTCATCTTCCATACGGTACGATGATTGGCAGCCTTCTCGCCCTTCTTGGTCTCCTTCTCTTCCTCATCGCGCGTCGTAAGAAAGAGTCAGAACTCAAGAAATTGACCAAGGAATTAACTAAGGTTCTGCAAGAAAGCGACCTTACAAATGTAGATGCGAAAGTTCTCGACAAAGCACGAGAAACTCTCGCTCAAGCAGTTGCCTTTCTAGCCAATGAGAAAGAGTCTGACCACACAGAAGATGAGTTGATTGATAAACTCAAAGCTATTCTTGCTCAGTTAAGATAAGTCAAGCTTAGACGAGTCGGAAACTAGCTAGAATAGTACTCGAAAGAGCAACGGTGAAAGCCGTTGCTCTTTTTGATATTTTTTTCGTATTTCATAAACATTTCATATTTGGATTTTATAATAGTCTTACAAATATGGAGGTGACAAATGAATCCAATCCAAAGAGCTTGGGCTTATGTCAGCAGAAAACGACTGAGAAGTTTTATTTTATTTCTGATTTTATTGGTCCTATTGGCTGGAATTTCAGCCTGTTTGACGCTGATGAAGTCAAACAAAACAGTTGAAACCAATCTTTACAAATCACTCAATACATCTTTTTCAATTAAGAAGATAGAAAATGGTCAGACCTTCAAGTTGTCAGACCTAGCATCCATTAGCAAGATTAAGGGACTGGAAAATGTTTCTCCTGAACTCGAGACGATTGCAAAACTAAAAGACAAGGAAGCGGTGAGTGGCGAGCAGAACGTGGAGCGTGATGATTTGTCAGCTGCGGACAAGAACCTGGTTAGTTTAACGGCTCTTGAGGATTCATCCAAGGATGTAACCTTCACCAGCTCGGCTTTCAACTTAAAAGAAGGCCGACACCTTCAAAAAGGAGATTCCAAGAAAATTCTCATCCACGAAGAGTTGGCTAAGAAGAACGGTCTTTCGCTTCATGACAAGATTGGCTTGGATGCTGGACAGTCAGAATCTGGCAAGGGACAGACAGTTGAGTTTGAGATTGTTGGCATCTTTTCTGGTAAAAAACAGGAGAAATTTACAGGCTTGTCTTCTGACTTCAGTGAAAATCAGGTCTTTACAGACTATGAAAGTAGCCAAAGCCTTTTGGGAAATAGTGAAGCTCAAGTCAGTGCAGCGCGCTTCTATGTAGAAAATCCTAAGGAAATGGACGAACTCATGAAGCTGGTAGAAAACTTGTCTTTGGAAAATCAAGGCTATCAAGTCGAAAAGGAAAACAAGGCCTTTGAACAAATCAAGGACTCAGTTGCAACTTTCCAAACCTTCCTGACCATCTTCCTTTATGGAATGTTGATAGCAGGAGCCGGAGCCTTAATTCTTGTTTTGTCTCTCTGGTTGAGAGAAAGGGTCTACGAAGTGGGAATTTTACTGGCACTTGGAAAGGGCAAGAACTCGATTTTCCTACAATTCTGTTTAGAGGTTGTTTTGGTATCTCTTGGAGCTTTGCTTCCATCCTTTATCGCTGGAAATGCCATTACATCCTATCTGCTCCAAACTCTATTAGCAAGTGGAGATCAGGCAAGCTTACAGGACACACTAGCCAAAGCAAGCGGTCTATCAACTAGTCTCCTATCCTTTGCAGAATCCTATGTCTTTCTGTTGTTGATTAGTTGCTTATCAGTAGCTCTTTGTTTCCTATTCTTATTTAGAAAATCGCCGAAAGAAATTTTATCATCTATTAGTTAAGAAGGAGAAATCATGACTTTATTACAATTACAAGATCTTACCTACCGTTATAAGAACACTGCGGAAGCAGTCCTATATCAGATCAATTATCATTTTGAACCCGGGAAATTTTACAGTATTATTGGGGAGTCAGGAGCAGGAAAATCGACTCTCTTGTCCCTCCTTGCTGGTCTAGATAGTCCAGTTGAAGGTTCTATTCTTTTCCAAGGAGAGGACATTCGTAAGAAGGGCTATTCCTACCATCGCATGCACCATATTTCCCTGGTCTTTCAAAATTATAACTTGATAGATTATCTTTCTCCACTGGAAAATATCCGCTTGGTCAATAAAAAGGCAAGCAAGGATACACTGCTTGAGCTTGGTTTGGATGAAAGTCAGATCAAGCGGAATGTTCTCCAGTTATCAGGTGGTCAACAACAACGTGTTGCCATTGCTCGTAGTTTGGTCTCAGAAGCTCCAGTTATTCTGGCGGATGAGCCAACGGGAAATCTGGACCCTAAAACTGCTGGAGATATTGTCGAACTGCTCAAATCACTTGCCCAGAAAACAGGTAAATGTGTCATCGTCGTTACCCACAGTAAAGAAGTGGCACAAGCGTCAGATATTACACTTGAGTTGAAGGACAAGAAACTGACTGAAATATAGAATCTAGTTATTAAACTTTAAAATAGTATTAGTTGGTAACCAGATACGTGTAAAGTAATAATAAACGAAGTGAGTCTTTAACAACTATTTCCCGCAGTAGTGATAGCCTAGATAATAACAAAGTTATTATCTAGGCCGGAATTTTTGAGACATACGGCTCAAAAATTAGGGATGAAATTCCTACAGGAAGTTGCTCCCGTCCGAACAATCTAAGGGAAATAGTAAAAAAAATAATTTATATAAGTTATAAGACATTGAAATAGAACAAAATCTAGAAAGGGAACCTATGTTACACAATGCATTTGCCTATGTTACAAGGAAGTTTTTCAAATCGATTGTCATCTTCCTGATTATTCTCCTTATGGCGAGCTTGAGTTTGGTTGGCTTGTCAATCAAGGGAGCTACTGCCAAGGCTTCTCAGGAGACCTTTAAAAATATCACCAACAGTTTCTCCATGCAAATCAATCGGCGTGTCAATCAAGGAACGCCACGTGGTGCTGGGAATATTAAGGGTGAGGACATCAAAAAAATCACCGAAAATAAGGCTATCGAGTCTTATGTGAAACGCATCAACGCTATCGGAGATTTGACTGGATATGAACTTATCGAAACTCCAGAAACCAAGAAGAATCTGACACCTGACCGTGCCAAACATTTTGGAAGTAGCTTGATGATTACAGGCGTCAATGACTCTTCCAAAGAAGACAAGTTTGTCTCTGGTTCTTATAAGTTGGTCGAAGGTGAGCACCTAACCAACGATGACAAGGACAAGATTCTCCTGCATAAGGACTTGGCAGCCAAACATGGCTGGAAAGTCGGCGATAAGGTCAAACTAGACTCTAATATCTACGATGCTGATAATGAAAAAGGTGCCAAGGAAACAGTTGAAGTGACAATCAAGGGACTCTTTGATGGTCACAATAAGTCTGCAGTAACCTACTCACAAGAACTATACGAAAACACAGCTATTACAGACATTCACACTGCTGCAAAACTTTATGGATACACAGAAGACACAGCCATTTATGGGGACGCAACCTTCTTTGTAACAGCGGATAAGAACTTGGATGACGTCATGAAAGAGTTGAATGGCATCAGTGGGATCAACTGGAAGAGCTATACACTTGTTAAGAGCTCCTCTAACTACCCAGCTCTTGAGCAATCCATCTCTGGTATGTACAAGATGGCCAATCTCCTCTTCTGGGGTAGCTTGAGCTTCTCAGTCCTTCTCCTTGCCCTCTTGCTCAGTCTTTGGATTAACGCTCGTCGCAAGGAGGTGGGAATTCTCCTCTCTATCGGTCTCAAACAGGCAAGTATCTTGGGGCAATTTATCACTGAATCTATCTTGATTGCCATCCCTGCTCTTGTTTCTGCTTACTTCTTAGCTAATTACACTGCCCGTGCAATTGGAAACACTGTCCTTGCCAATGTGACTTCAGGTGTTGCCAAGCAAGCCAGCAAGGCGGCTCAAGCCTCTAACCTTGGTGGTGGTGCAGAAGTAGATGGCTTTAACAAGACCTTGTCAAGCCTAGATATTTCCATTCAGACATCAGACTTTATCATCGTCTTTGTCCTAGCATTGGTTCTAGTGGTTCTCGTTATGGCGCTTGCATCAAGCAATCTCCTCAGAAAACAACCAAAAGAACTTCTGCTGGATGGTGAATAATACTGATGCCAGACTGAAAAATGAGGCTAGCAACTGAAAGTTTTAAAATGATAAATGAAGCAGAAAGCAATGGTAAAAATCATTGCTTTCAGTTGCTTTCTTTGTACTTTAGTACTTAAATATGATATACTAAGGTTATGGAATTTATTAGAAAGGGGTTTCAAAACTTATATATGGAATTGTGCATAAAAATCTATAGAAATCTTATTTTGAAAATAGATAGATAAATCTGTAGAAGCCTATCCATATCGCAAACATAGGCTAGTAGACCTAGGCAGGGTCTACCTTGGAAAATATAGAATAGTGAGGAAAAATAAATATTATGAGACAAACAAATGTTAGAGGGAACTTGTCCCTCCGTGGCTTTAGAAAATTAAGAACTGGTGCAATCGTTGCGACAGGTGTGATTTTACTAGGTCTGGGCTTTTTAGCTCCAACTGTGTCAGCCAGTGAACAAGATGGTGTCTGGGTAGCCAGAACAGTTG
>NZ_CRPU01000019.1 GCF_001096185.1 Streptococcus pneumoniae | reverse complement strand
AGTTAATTTCATAATAAAAACACCCCAAAAGTTAGATTTTTTCTGTCTAACTTTTGGGGTGCAGTTCAGGAATGGGTCATTGGCTAGACGTTTTTTTATTTCGTCAAGCATAGGGTTATTGGTGTTTTTATCCCCCCAATCCGACATAATGCTATTATTTAGGTCATCTCCGTCAAGAATTTTAGTTTTGAAAGTGATAATTGAACGTTGCCCAGCAACTACGTTCATTCTATCTTCTATAACACCTCGAACAAGATTGTATTCAAGACCATCTTTACGAATCCCCAATATATCACTAACACGAGAAAAGGCATCGTTGTCAGGCTCTGTACCATCTCCGCTATTTTTACGATAAATATTAAACCTCCAATTAGTCAGTCTAGTACCAGCCTCTGGGTTTATATATTTAAGCCATCCGTCTACATTTTCAGTATAAGCCGCCCCTGAACGTCGGACGCCATCTTTTACATAAGCACGAAAAGTTGAGTTTTCATACTCCCATGCTGTTGCACTAGCATAATCCTTATGGAAAGTCTGTTTTCCATCTTGGTATTTTGTATAAGTAAAGTCATAAGGATCTCCTACTGTACGTGGAATCGCAAGTGAAATTTTTTTAGAAACACCAGCCAGTCCATTTGGTCTTGGACCTGAATCTAATATCCAATAATAATATTTATCCCCATTATTTTCAATACGCATTTCACGATAAGCACGAATATTGTCATACGCTTGATCAGCAGTTCCTTTACTTACGAATGCATATTGTTTCGTATCTGGAGAAAATACATCACGGTGCGAATAATCAATCATCGGGTTTTTAATCCAACCAACCCCGAAGTCTGTTACTTTCGTATTACGAACCGTACTTGTTCCAGAACCTACTTCTTTCCCATTCTTTTTAACGACAGTTGTAATAACGGCATCGTTCACCATCAATTTTGTATCAACATTGACTGTGAAGTATCCATTTGATTGTGATCTAGTCGTGTATTTTTGTCCACCAATTGATATTTCTACATCAGCTTCTGCTGCTGTATATCCATCAACTTGAGCAATACCAGCTAAACTGTCATTGAATGATACAGTATCTGTTTTCTTTACAGTAGTATTAGAAACACTTTGTCCATTCACTACTAAGTCAACTCTATCTCCAACTTCAATACCTGGGGCATTTAATTTGAAGGCTCCTGTATCATCTAATTTAGAAGTCAGTATCGTTTTCCCATTTTTCTTAATTTCAATTGTCGAAGATGGTGTTGCATATCCTGTAACAAATCCAGAATTTGCTACAACGAGATCTAATTTTCCACGTTTGGTATTTTTATCAATAGGTGCTGAGCGAAGATCAGATCCTTCTTCCATGGTTTCGCCATTACGTGAATCACGAGATCCAGTATTAGCAATCGTATTTTCACCTTCTTTTACAACCTTTTTAGGCGCATCAACCTTAGGCATCGAAGATAAGACAAAAATCTTCTCATTAAGTTTTTTAACGATGGCATCAATTTCAGCTTGTGTCAATTCAAGACTATTGTTATTAAGCACACTATTAGCTGTTTCTAAGTCTGCTTGGATTGCAGCAAGGGTTGAAGCTGGAGCTTTTTCCTTGTTGACCCTATCCAAGAGTTCTTGAACTTTTGTAATATTAGCCTGTAATTTAGTCTTATCTAATGTTTGTTTTTCAACTATCTCTTTATCAAGGGCAGTAGTCTCATTTTCAGATACATTCTCAGTTGAAGTTTCAGGTAGTTTCTCAGATAAAGTCTCAGCTGGATTCTCAGCAGTGGTTAGTGATTTTTCTTCTTTACCTGTAGTTAGAGAATCTTCTGTTTTAGGCAAATCTACTATTGTAGCAGTATGAGCCTCTTCTTTATCTGGGATAATCGGTGCTTCAGTAGTATCCGAAACTTGAGCAGCCTCAACTCGAACAGCCTGATGCCCAGACAAAAACATCAGCGCTGCAACAGCAACTGAAGCGGCACCGAAGCTATATTTACGAATCGAAAAGCGCAGCACCTTTTCACGTTGGTGACGCTTTACTTTATATGAATTCGATTTATGTTCCATTTTCCCTCCTAAGAGCAATATAATATAGAAAAAGCAATTTTTATAATTCAACTCAAAAAAGAGTTAAGCTATAAAAACCACTATGATGGCTAATATTTACTAATAACATCACAGATATCACAGCTATCACAGCTATCACAGATATCACAGATATCACAGATATCACAGATATCACAGATATCACAGATATCACAGATATCACAGCTCGATTATACTATTTTCTACATACTTAATCAAATATTTTGCCTTATATTCTTTAAAATTCGAAAAATATTGTATATTTAAGTATAACATTGTGAATATATTGATATTTTTTCAAAAAACAACTCTATTCACAAAAAAGTAGATGATACTTATCTATTTTCAAAAAGCATTAAATTTCTTTTCATTCAAGGTTTTATCCACATAAAAAAACCTATAAGCTCTATAGAGGTATCATCCACTAGAGAGTTTATAGGACCTAGAATAGTTACTATTTATTTTATTCTTCTGTTATATCAATCACAATCTCTTCTGATTCATCAAAAGTTTCGGCCTTTTCTTGCCATTGCTCTTTGAGATTATTGAATCGTTCTTTTGATGCTTCTGTCGCTTGAAAAGCATAGGATTTAGCTTGATCAAGCACACTGTCCACAGTGATTTCACCCGACTCAACCTGTTCTTTGGTTTTAAGAACAAAATCTGTAGCCTGCTCCTTGACTTCTGTCAGTTTTTCACAGACCTGCTCCTTGGCATACTCTGGATCTTCTCTCAAATCATCCAGAAAATTTTGAGCCTGACTGCAAACTTGTTTGCCCTTGTCGCTTGTTAAAAACAAGGCAAGAGCTGCACCTGAAACGGTTCCTAAAAGGATTGAGGATAGTTTTCCCATAAGGATTCTCCTTTTTTATTTTTTGAAAAATTTACTTGCAAGACGAAGAGCTGACAAACTTGCCCCAGTCTTGAGTGTTTTTGAACCAGCTGACGAAGCTTTCTTGCTCAAGACACGCGCATGGTCATTGAGGTCCGAAACAGATAGAGACAAATCTGCAACAGCACTAAAAAGTGGATCAATCGTTGCCATCTTGACATTGATATCATCTGCCAAGACATTGACCTTAGACAGCAATTCATTGGTGTGATGCAAGGTCACATCCACATCTGAAGTTAAGGTTTTAATCGTCTTCTCTGTTTCATCGATAACACGTCCAAGCTTTTGCACAGTAATGATTAGATACACTAAAAATACAATCAAAGCAAGGGCTACAAGAATATATGCAACTTCTAACATTTAGTTTTCCTCCTCTGTAATATAGTAAGGGGCCTTCTTTCGATTTTGGTAAAGAATGATAAAAATACCCAGTCCGATAAGGACAACTGATAGCCATTGAGACACTCGAAGTCCAAAGAACATGAGGCTATCTGTTCGCATGCCTTCGATGACCATACGACCGAAACCATACCAAATCAAGTAGAAAGCAGTGATATGACCTCGTCTGAGACTCTTCCATTTTCGTCTCAATATCAAAATCAAGGCAAAACCAAGTAGATTCCATAGAGACTCATAAAGGAAGGTCGGTTGACGGTAGCTCCCATCAATATACATCTGGTCACGGATAAAGCCAGGTAGATAATCCAGATTATCCACTGCTGCACCATAGGCTTCTTGGTTAAAGAAATTACCCCAGCGACCCAAACTTTGAGCAATCATGACGCTAGGCGCCGCGATATCTAGGAAATCCCAAGTGTTAATGAGTTTACGATCAGCAAAGATATAGAGTACAAGGGCACCAGTTATCAAACCACCGTAGATAGCCAAACCACCATTCCAAATGGCAAAAATCTCTCCCAAATTCTGACTATAATAATCAAAACGGAAAATGACATAGTAGAGACGAGCTCCTAAAATAGCCAAGGGAAAGGCTATCAAGATAAAATCTAAAATATCGTCTGGTATGATCTTCTTTCTAGGCGCTTCTTTCATGGTCAAATAAACCGCAAGAATCAAACCTGTAACAATACACAAGGCATACCAACGAATGGCTAGAGGGCCTAGTTGAATAGCAATTGGATCAAGCATTAGGCACCTCATTTCGAGCGATGAGACTTGTCAGTCGTTCTTCGAACAAACGGGTCGCATCAAAGCCCATTTCCTTGGCACGATAATTCATGGCAGCTGCCTCAATCACGACAGAAATATTACGACCTGTTTTAACTGGAATGCGGATACGAGGAATGGCTACGCCAGAAATTTCTATTTCCTCTGCATTGTTTCCAAGACGATCAAAAGTCTTATGTGTATCATAGTTTTCCAAATAGACAGCAAGTTGAACCTGTGAAGAATCCTTGACGGCACTGGCACCGTAGAGGCTCATGACATCGATAATCCCAACCCCACGAATTTCAATCAGGTGTCTCAAGATTTCAGCTGGTTCACCCCAAAGAGTAATCTCATCCTTGGCAAAAATATCAACACGGTCATCTGCTACCAAGCGATGACCACGTTTGACAAGCTCAAGACCTGTCTCACTCTTACCGATACCGCTATCTCCCTGAATCAAGACACCCATACCATAAATGTCCATCAAGACACCGTGCACACTGGTACGTTCTGCCAAACGAGAATCCAGATAACTAGATAACTCTCCAGACAAACGACTGGTAGCTGTACGGCTGGTTAAAATGGCAATCTTACATTCTCTAGCAGCCTTTAACATCTCCTCTGGGACCACCAAACCACGGGCAACAATGACCGCAGGTGTCTCAGGTAGAAACATTTTTTTCAAAACTTCATAACGGCTATTGGAAGGCATGCTGACCAGATAAGACCACTCCTTCATCCCCAAAAGCTGAATCCGCTCTGGCGTATAGTAGTCAAAATAGCCCGTCATTTCTAAACCAGGTCGCGTAATGTCCGCTGTATTGATTTCCTTTTCAAGCAATTCTGGTTCGCCATAGACAATGTCTAGTCTAAGCTTTTCAATCACTTCTTTTACTAAAACCGACATCATTTCCTCCTTCAAATGAGTTCTTCTCTCTATTATATCAAATTGTAGGAGGAAGTTTCAGATTTTTGCAGACTTTGGAGTATTTATTTATACTCAATGAAAATCAAAGAGCAAACTAGGAAACTAGCCGCAGGCTGCTCAAAACACCGTTTTGAGGTTGTAGATAAGACTGACGAAGTCAGTTACATATATAATCCAAGGCGACGTTGACGTGGTTTGAATTTAATTTTCGAAGAGTATTAAAAGAAAAAGGACTAGATTTCTCTAGCCTTTCATTTCAAATTAGAATTTTTTACGTTTACGAGCTGCTTCTGATTTACGTTTACGTTTTACAGAAGGTTTTTCATAGAATTCACGTTTGCGTGTTTCTTGAAGAGTACCAGCTTTAGTAACCGCACGTTTGAAACGACGAAGTGCGTCGTCAAGAGATTCATTCTTACGTACTACTGTTTTAGACATTTTTTTCACTCCCTTCAAGTTCAATATCTATTTCATTCTACACGTAAAAGGAATAATTGTCAAGCAAAAATGCGGTTAAATTTTGATTTTTTCTGCCATTTATACAAGAGTTGAAAGCGCTCAATAGAACATTACTTTTTATTTTTCAAGTAAGCTGAGCGCTTCAGCATCCGCAATAATGGTCACATCAGGGTGATTTTGCAGGCTACTTGCTGGTAGATTCTCAGTAACTGGGCCAGACACTGTTCCAGCAATGGCTTCTGCTTTCGACTCACCGTAAGCAAAAAGAATAATAGACTTGGCATCCAAAATGTTTTTAATCCCCATTGAAATGGCTTGTGTTGGGACGTCTTCAATCTTGTCAAAGAAGCGCGCATTGGCTTCGATAGTAGACTGATCAAGTTCTACTAGATGCGTTTGACTGTCAAAAGGAGTACCAGGTTCATTAAAGCCGATATGCCCATTGCGACCAATTCCCAAGATTTGCAGGTCAACTGGATGGTCAGCCAAAATTTGGTTGTAGCGTTCAACTTCAGCTTCAGCATTGTCCTTAACACCACGAGGCAAGAAACTTTCTTTAAATGGTTTTTGGTTGAACAAGTTTTCTTGCATGAAGTAACGATAAGACTGTGGATTGTCCCCATCAAGGCCCACATACTCATCAAGGTTGACACTGGTTAGATTTGAAAAATCAAGGTCACTCTCAACAATTTCCTTGTAAAATTCAAGTGGGCTACTTCCTGTCGCAAGTCCTAGAGTTTGAGCTCCATTAGCCAATTTTTCCTTCAAAATCTCAAAAGCAACTTTTCCACCTTGAACTTGGTTTTCAACTTTAATAACTTTCATCTTTTCATCCTCCATTTCTGTCTATATTTATTATATGGTATAGACCAATTTTTGTCAAGTGAAAACGATTTAATTTCTAAAAAAAGAGCGACTATACTTGAAACATGTTATAATGGATAGGATTAGAACTTAGAAAGAATGAACAGATATATGAATACAGCTGATTTTGACTTCCACTTACCCGAGGAATTGATTGCCCAAACGCCCCTTGAAAAACGTGATGCCTCCAAACTCCTCATCGTCAACCGTGAGACAGGAGAAATGCAAGATAAACACTTCCACTCTATTATTAATATGCTGGAACCTGGTGATGCCCTTGTCATGAACGACACCCGAGTTCTCCCTGCCCGCCTCTATGGTCAAAAAGTGGAGACAGGAGGTCATGTGGAACTTCTCCTCCTTAAGAACACTAGTGGAGACGAGTGGGAAGTTCTGGCTAAACCTGCCAAACGCCTCAAGGTCGGTACTCGTATCAGCTTTGGTGATGGCCGCCTCAGCGCTGTTGTTACGGAAGAATTGACTCACGGGGGCCGCATTGTCCGCTTTGAATACCAAGGAATTTTCCTAGAAGTTTTGGAAAGTCTGGGTGAAATGCCGCTACCGCCTTATATCCACGAAAAACTAGATGACCGTGAACGCTATCAAACTGTTTACGCCAAGGAAAGTGGCTCTGCTGCAGCACCGACTGCTGGACTGCACTTTACCAAAGAACTGCTGGCAGAAATCCAAGCTAAAGGAGTTCATCTGGTCTATCTGACTCTTCATGTCGGGCTCGGAACCTTTAGACCCGTTTCTGTTGATAATCTGGACGAACACGAAATGCACTCAGAATTCTATCAACTTTCTGAGGAAGCTGCTGCCACCCTCCGCTCTGTTAAGAAAAATGGTGGTCGTGTCATCGCTGTCGGAACCACTTCTATCCGCACCTTGGAAACTATTGGTTCCAAGTTTGATGGGCAAATCCAAGCAGATTCTGGCTGGACCAATATCTTTATCAAACCTGGCTATGAGTGGAAGGTCGTAGATGCCTTCTCAACCAACTTCCACTTACCAAAATCAACTCTGGTCATGTTGGTTTCTGCCTTTGCAGGACGCGAATTAGTCTTAGATGCCTACCACCATGCCATCCAAGAACACTACCGCTTCTTCAGTTTTGGTGACGCCATGTTTATTTATTGAGAAAGAATTTCTCTAAATCTTCTAATACCAATAAATCGCTAAGATATTATATCTACAACAGATTGCGTTGACTCTCCAAATTGATTCATCTATATTTTATTTCAGCTTCCTATATTTTCTTCGCTGTTTGTAAATCAAAATGCAAGACATATGAGTAGCACCATATTTGTTACTCTTATCTGTCCTCTCAAGAGACTATTATGAGTTGTTTCAGAATCATTCACTACTTTGACCCTGACTCTCCTTAGTCTCAAAATCAAAGACTTATACTCTTCGAAAATCTCTTCAAACCACGTCAGCTTCATCCACAACCTCAAAACAGTGTTTTGAGCTGACTTCGTCAGTTCTATCTACAGCCTCAAAGCAGGGCTTTGAGCAACCTGCGGCTAGTTTGCTCTTTGATTGTCATTGAGTATTAAACAAAAAGTGAACAAACCTGAATTCTAATGTACAGAAGACTAGGCTTGTTCACTTTTTATAGTCGCTATAAGATAAGCTTATCTATAGCTTTTTATACATAATTATATATTCAGATATACTATTATCAATTGTGTCGCAGGGAGGAATCTATTAACGCACCCATTCACCATTATCATTGACTCTATAGCCATCTATACTTGTATTGACCGCTAGCTCACCCGATGAATTTACATAATACCATTTACTACCAACTTGGAACCATTGGTTGGCTTTCATAGAACCGTTGCTGTTGAGGTAGTACCATGAACCATTATTTTGTAGCCAACCTGTCTCCATAGAACCATTATCGTTTAGATAGTACCATGAACCATCAACTTGCTCCCAACCTGTTGCCATGGAACCGTTAGAGTTGAGATAGTACCATGAACCATTCACTTGTACCCAACCCGTTGCCATGGAACCATTAGAGTTGAGGTAGTACCATGAACCATTCACTTGTACCCAACCTGTTGCCATGGAACCATCAGTATTATAAAAATACCACATACCATTTTCTTGTTTCCAGCCTGTTGGCGCAACTGGTTTAGCTGGTTCTACTGCTGCATCTGTTCCTTGGTTAGATGTAACAGATACAGGATACGAAGGAATAGATGATTTCTTAGGAACAACCACTTTTTCAGGTTCTCTCGTCCCTCTCCTTATACGTCTTTTTACCATCTCTTTAGTAATTTGACGAGAAGTAGTTTCTTCAATTGTTCCATCACGTTCATCTACAGTATAAATTGTAGTAAGCGTAATTTCACCAATTTCTCCTGCTTCTTCTACTTCTTGACCCTTATCAAGAGTTGGGTCATCGAGATACTCTGTTTCGATTGGAATAGCCTTTGTTTCAACACTATCCTTAGCCGGAACTTTAACAATAATAGGTGTAGCTGCTTTAGTAACCGTCTCCGAAACAGTTGCTACCGTAATATCGCCTGTCTTAGAATCAACTTTATAACTAGTCGTAACTGTTTTCAGTCCATCTT
>NZ_CRPU01000018.1 GCF_001096185.1 Streptococcus pneumoniae | reverse complement strand
TAGCAGCAGCTAAGGCAGTTTTGGAAGATCCAAAAGCGACGCAAGCGCAGGTTGATGAGCAAGCAAGACTGATGGCAGAGCTTACGAGCCGTGTCAACCAAGCCTTGACACCTGCCCTAGAAAATCCAACAATCTTGGAAAATGCGGGTCTCACATCTACAGGTCTGGCATCTAATGAACTAGCTACTCCAGACGGAGCTGTAACGAATCAAGCAAGTAGAGGGAAGAGTCGTAGAAGAACTTTGAGCGAGCCTACATCAGATGAAAATCAAGTTAGGTCAAACGCAACAACTCCTGGAGCTAGCTCTCAAACGACTCCACGAGAACTCCCAACCTACACAAATACAGAAGGTGAAAATGGTGTTTATGGACTAAAAGATGAATTAGAGTTCATCACTGAGCAACTCCGAGCTAACGGAGCGTCAGCAGATAAAATCCAAGCAGCCAAGGCAGCTGCTGATAAGTTCAATGAAGCCTTCTCTAAAGGCAACACCATCAGTCAAGAAGACTTTAGTGCTGCTTTAACAGACCTGAAAAAATCACGTGAACTGATCGAAGGGGTACTTCGTGAAAAGGACGCGAATGCAGGAGAAGTAACAGGGCCTGTAAACCAAGTAAATCCAGGAACTCCAAGTGAAAACAATGTAACTATCCAACCACGAACCAACACTAGAGGATGGTCAGGTTTCCGCAATGTACCAGCAGGAGCTGCAAGAACACGTGCGACACGTGCGGCTGATAGATCTTCTAATGGTAGCTTTATTGATGCTAAAAGACATTATTTTGACAATGACTTTGACATCGCGTCACCATATTCAAATTACACCTACGTTTATTGGAATAAAAAGCGTGAGAACGGTCCCGATAAACCTGATGATGTTGCGGATATTATACAATATTTAAAAGAAGATGTCGAAAGAACATCAACTGGTTTTAGATGGAGAATAACCGTTAACCCTTCGCATAAGAATCTCGACAAGCTAAGCTTTCTGTTCACCATACCATCGGGGCAAATACTAAAATCAAATAGTGTTACCATAACCAAACAAACGGATCAAGGATCTACTTCTTTTAATAGAACAGCGAGCGGTGGTAAAGATGAGCTAGTTTCTACAATGGAAGCTGCTGGATTTGGAGAAGTAAGTAAAGGAACGCCTAATCAGACAAATGCGCCTAGAACAACAACGGCTTTTCGTTCGAAATATGACTATAAGGTTGGTAGCGTATTAGAGTGGATTCGTGATGAAGTAGGAGGCGGTTTTTACAATCGAGGAAATCCTAGGGATGCGAATGCAGCGAATGGTTTTGAAAACCAAGCAGAGCAAGATAGAAGTAATGAAAAAGCACAGATAGTTGTAAATTCCTCTGGGAACACTTATTACGGACGTTTAGAAGGCAATACAGCTTACCAGATTGAATTTGAAACAACAGGGGGAAATGACGCGGATAAGCTGGTTTATATGTCTAGTATAAAAGGTGTAGACCGTGAAGATAACCCTCATCGTATATTAGCTTTGCAAATTCATGCGCGTACAGATAAAGAAGTAGGAAGTGCAGGGAACTTCCGTTTTGAGCTTAGAAAAAATGGATATTTCCAAGTAGATCAAAATAACATTTCTGCAGAGTTTGGTACGGCAGCATGGAACCATACTGAAAATAACAACGGTATAACCTACCAATCTGTACCGAATGGGGATTTTGACGCTACAGATCCACGTGTGAAAGGGATTATTACTTATACATTTGCTGACCGTATTTGGAAATATAATGATTTTGACATCAGAAACTACGGTATATATAAAGACAAGTCTGGTGCTTTAATTTCAGGCGGCTATAGCAAAGCCGAAACTGACGGTCAAAAATTTAAGTTTTACAAAGGTACTACTACTACTACTGAGAAAATCGCTACTGAAGTTGCGACTAAGCCAGGTGTTCACACTTATACCTATAGACGTTATTTTAGAGATGGTTCACAAGATAAAGGTACTATTCACTTTGTCACGAAACCGAAAACGCCTGTGTTAGATACAGATTTTAGTGGACTAGATGAGGGACGCCATAACATCACGGCTAGCAATGGGACAGAAGGTTATAAGATGGTTCTGTTCAAAAAAGAGCCGAACGGTTCTTTGACTAAGGTAGCTGAACAACTTGCTGGAGCAGATGGACGTGCAACCTTTAACAATGTTGATGTGAAACTTGGAGAATACCTTGTAAAAACAGTAGTAGATGGCGAATGGTTTGATTATAAAAACAAAGATGCTCAAGGGGATGATATACATCGCAGAACTGTAGAATCAGACGCATCAAATCTCAGAAAAACAAAACCTTTTAAAATGGGAGTTACGACGAATGGTCGTGACATCAAAGATGAGCGTGTGATAGAATACCCAGCTAACCAACAGGTAACGAATAACTCCATTAAGTTCATGGTGAAAGGGTCACGCCCAATTAAAAGCTTAACCATTAGCGGTGGAGACAATCTAGGAGTTAGATGGGAAACGAGTGGTATCAATTCAACAACTGCAACCATTCGAGCTGAGTCTGGGGTTTCTGGTATTGCAGCAAACAAAGCAGGAGTATATCCATTAACCATAACCGCAACAACAGATGATAATCAAACACAGACCTATACATCTAATCTTGCGATTCCACCAGTAAAAGCAAGCTTTAGCACAACTACTAAGGACTTAAACGGAAAAGCAAATGAAAAGCCAGCTATTAGAGCAACTACTGTGTCTGGATTGGCATCAAAACGAATTGACAATGTAGACTATGAGTGGAAGGCCTTCCTTGTAAAAGGTGGAAATAACAACCAACAGAGCTTTATAGGAGAAGCAGTGAACTATGAAATTATTGCTACTGCACCTATAAATGCAAATGGTTCGATTGAATTTACAAGTACAAGCTATAAAAAAGATAAAATAGGAACAGATCAGCTTCGATTAGTTTCTGCTTTTGTAAGAAAAGGGACAGAACAACCACTCAACGGAGATATGAAGAGTCCCCTTAGTGATAGTAGTGTTCGAGCTACCCTTCCTGATTTCTCAAAAGAACCAGAATTTGGGCGTGATGAGACTGGATTTACAGCTAAGATTGGTCATTTGAATGCTAATAAAGCAGAACTTCGTTATACAGATACTGCTGGGGCAGAGCATACAGTAGGATTTAGCAAGGTTGGTGCAAATTGGGAAAAAGATAATTCTAACCAAAATGCGACGATTGCAGTCACAGCAGATACTAGTGGTGGTACAGCGACGGTGCATATTCCATTTGGAACAGCCAAACTAGGAACTGATCTTAAAGCCAAGCAAAAAGCAGCCGACACGAACTTCAGTACTGAAAGTACTTATCATGTTCCTGCAGACAGCAGTGCACCAAAAGTCAGTCTTGGAGATACCCTTCTTCCAACTACAGAAGCAGCTGCAAATCAAGTGCTTTATCGTGTCAAACAAGGACAAGACTTCATTCCTAAACTTAAAGTTTGGGATGATACAGGAAGCATCACCAAACTGGAAATTGCAAATACGCCAGCAGGAGTGACGCTGAATAAGTTCAACAATAACTTTACAGCGCAAACAAATGCAGACGATAGGAACAAATACACAGGTTCTACCATCAGCGGAAAAGTTGCAACAACTCAGCGTGCAGGAGAGCATGTTGCCAAGATTACCACAAAAGATGCCTACAACCATGAACAAACCTACTATCTACGTTATCAAATCCTGCCAGCAACGGTAGAAGCTAAGCAAGCTAAGTTTCCTCAAGTTAAAAGCAAAGCATTACAAGATGGCGATGATGCATCCAACTATATTCAGTTTAAAGATAATGGAACTGTTGTTGCCAAACCCGCTGGAGTAGATGTGACTTGGCAGACAAAACCAAGTACAGCTGTGGCTGGATTGGACAAGACAGGACGTATCAAGGTCACCTATCATGTAACCAATGAAAATGGAACCGTTACGGATCAGGTTGAGTATGTAGATATCAACACGCCAGTCTATCATGCGACAGTGAATAATGGTGGTGTTTATACAACGACAATAGGCACTAACTTCAGTTCTTCTACTAATGGGGAAGGAAACTATGTAACTTCTAACTTTACTAAAAATGTTAAATATTATTGGTATTCTAGTACTGGAACTGGCTATCCACATTATTACAATAATCAACGTAATCAAGCTGCTGACTATTTAGGAAAACGCACGGATACTCTTCGTGTTTATTATCCGAATTCTACTGATACTCAAGATTATCGAGACCAACGTTCTGAAGATCATGTGATTACGTTTGTGTCTAAACCTGAAAAACCAAGCATTCAAACAAGTATTGGTAAGGTCGGACAAAACAGAGTAACGGTTAATAATGTCAATAGCGGAACAACCGTTGTGGTCTATGACGCTGCCAATCCAGACAACCTCAGGGAATTGGGTCGTACAACGGTCACTAACGAAGGAAATCACGCGATTAAAAACGGAGTTGAAGTACCACTAAACTCTGGTGTAACCCTCAAAAAAGACCAGAAAATTGTAACCAAGGTCATCTATGCTATTACAGATAATGACCAGCGTACAGAGTCTGATGTCAGTGACACCTTAACGGTCAAAGAAAGCTTGATAGCCAATAGTATTCACCTTATCAAGGGTGAGAGCTATACAGGGGCTGTCAAAGACCGTATCCGTTACAACGATAGTACGGATGCTGAGCGCCGAACAGCACTTCCAGCCGATGCCACAGCAAGCTGGGCGCAAAATCCAAATTATACTACTTTGGGGGCAAGCAACTACACTGCTAATGTAACAGTGCCAGGACAAGGAAGCACGACAGTTAATGTACAGGTTCATGTCTATGCACCAGCTAACTTGAAGGCAAAATCTTACAATAACAAGCAAGGTACCTTATCAAATGGTGACAATCCAGAAAACTATATTGAGTTTAAAGACGGAAATACCGTTGTCTCTAAGCCAAATAATGTCACCGTGCGTTGGCAAGGTGGTGTAGCGCCTCGAATCAATGCACCAGGTGCTAATAGAGGGGTTATTGAGGTTGTTTACCCAGGAAATGATGGAGCAAGCTCTACGGTTGTTAAGACCTTTACAGTTCAATTACCAACCTACCATACAACAGCTACTGCTACAGAGTATACTCGTACCATTGGCGAAAACTTTGCTAAAACAACTGCTCGCGACTATGCCACTACGAGAAACGGGAATGTAGGTGGTAGTCAGTACGTCTGGAAAAATGATGAGACTACCAACCGTGAATACAGTGCAGAAAACTGGGGCAAAGTCAACGGCGATTGGCTTGGTAAGAAGAAAAATAAGGTTAAGGTTTATTACGGAGATGCTAACGGAAGCAATTCGCATTCTGAAAATCTAGCCGAAGAAACGGAAGAAATCACTTTTATCACAAAACCAAAAACACCAAGTGTCACTGCGGCAGCTCTTAACGGAAAAGCAGGACAGCGTAACCAACAGGTAACTGTAACAAATGTCACACCAGGAACACGTTTGTATCTTTACAATGGCGATACTGTTGTCGGTCAAATGGATGTGCCGAAAGCAAGTTCAGAGACTTATGCAAGCAGTAAAAATGTCACAATGACGATTGCAAATGAGTTACCTTATTCATCTACACTTCGTGTGAAATCGGTTTACATGCCAGACAATAATGACCAGCGTGTAGAATCTGACTTTAGTGCTAATGCACAATCAACAACGAGAGCACCGCAAGCGCCTACCATCAAGCAAAATCCAGAAGACTTGACTCTTAAATCAATCGTAGGACAAGAAGGTTCAAACAAGGCAACCTTGACCTATACAGATGCTAGTGGTCGTCAAAAAACGGTAGGATTTACCAAAACTGGAAATAACTGGAATAAAGATGACGCTAATGCAGACCGCACAATCTCTATTGTGAATGCAGATGGAGGACAAGGTGAAATCCGTATCCAAGCAGGAACAGCAAGAGAAGGATCTACAGTAGCAGTTAACCAAAAAACAGCTACATCAGCCATCAGTGATAATAGCGAAACGAAAGTCTTAGGACGCTTGGAAGGTTTGACCAATGTAGCCCAAGCAGATGGTTCAGTTGATATTACTGTACCAGATACGGCTACCAAGTTTGATTTGACCTACCGCAACCAGCAAAATAATACAACGGAAACACTTCACTATAGTAAAGACTCTCAAGGACGTTGGGGAAATGTGACAGGCATTACTGCTAACGGTAATCGCTTTACCTTGCCAAAAGGTTTGGTGGCTGACGGGACAACCGTTTCTGTCATTGCATCAAATGATGATAAGACAACCAAGACGGTTACGAGCGATGCGAAGTTTGAAATGCCGGATGCTACAACTCATAATCAGCGTGAGAATGGTGACGGTGTGATTAGTCTTTCAAGTACTGCTGACTCTGTGACGGTCACTTATACGGACAATCAAAACAAGGCTAAAACGGTCACTGTGACGAAGAATGCTCGCAATCAGTGGACAAGTACTGCTGCCTTGCCAGAAGGTATGACCTTGACAGGTAATGAGCTTACTGTTGCTTATAAGAATGTTAATGACGGAAATGTGAGAACAGTTTCGACACGTGGTACTGGCAATGTTCGTTCTCAAGAGGCTGTCGAAAACATTGAATTGAGCCACAGACCGGTAAGCACTCAAGCGGTTGTTATCGCAGCAGGTGCGACACCGACAGCTACTGATTTAGGACGTGGTGTGACAATTGCCAAACGTTCGATCACTGCTAAGTCAACACCGGCAGCTGTTCCAGCTGGAACAAGTGTAGATATTCCAGCAACCTTGACTTATAATGACGGTTCGACTGAGGACGTCACTATCACTGTCAAGTCTAAACCAACAGCTCCGACATTCAATGATCTTGAAGACCATGGAGAATTTAGCGGATTATCATCTGTTTCTAAGGTGATTTCTGGTACAGCTATGCCAGGTGCAGAAAAAGTTAAATTAACTTTACAAGACGGTACAGTTAGAGAGATAGATCCTGCAGCTGATGGAAGTTGGTCTTATACTTTAGGAGCTACTGAATACTTGACGCAAAACTTCAGTGGAGTTCACAATCGTGTATTCAACGGAAATAAAGTAAAAGCTGTTCAAGTGAAAAACGGTGTAGAATCAGAAGAGGCTACTGCAAACGTTGCTCCAGGTCAAGCGACTATTGATTCTGTTTACAAAGCAGGACGTGCGATTACTGTTAATATCCCACATGATATTGAGGGTGGTTATATTCGTGTCAATGGAACGGACTACGGTATTCAAAAAGTCGGTGATACTTGGAGTGTCATCTCAGCAGCGCCAAATGCTGCCAAATTGGAAATTTCAAATACAGTTGTTGATCCAACCAATAAAGCTGTTACCAAAGTGACCTTTAGTGTTAAGAATAATGATGATGCCTTGTACACACCACCATTTAAAATCGGAAATAGTCCTGTACAATTCAGAACGCACTATTCTAAAGATGGTAGGATTGGCATTCCAACTCCTGGTATCCAAGGAACAAGTGGATGGGCTGATTCTCCTACACCTACCAACACCAAACCAACTGTAAACTTTACAGCTGATCATACGATTGAAGAAAACAAGGTGTTTGCTTCTCCAACTGTAGAAGAGTTGAAGGATTATTTCGAAGGTCATGACGCTGAAGATGATGCAAGCTTGACTGTAGGTTATGCAGCTTCAAATAGAGGTAAATTACGTGTTCAAGTATTTACTCAAGACACTAACCAAGCAGTAAGGGCTAATGCTCAAGGACGTATTGAACCAGGAAATTACAGACTTGTCTTGTCTACGATTGACGCTGCCGATGCAGAGTCTGATCCGATTACACGAAATATCACAGTAAAAACTTACGCTGATGTTTATCGTGATAAGGTTCTTTATCCAACGAATGTTGATAAGGTGACTTATGATGATACAGCGATTCGTAATGGTAACTTTACACCAGCAGCCAAAACAAGCTTTAAAGATAAAATCCAAGAAGCAAATCGTCAAAACACCCAACTTCCAGCTAGCACGACTTATAGCGTTGGAACTACGGATGATAAGACCAAAGTAGCTGTGATTAACTTCCCAGATGGTTCTACTATCGATATTTCTCATGCGCAAGTAGCTAAACCAACAGTGCCGACATTTACTAGGACCGCTGGTGATGAAGATCAACCTAAGTTACAAGATATAGATCGTGTAGTTAGCGGTACAGCGCTTCAAAGTGCAACGAAGGTTGTATTGACCTTACAAACTGGTAAAGAAGTACAGATAACAAAAGATCCTAGTAAAACCCCGGCTACATTAAATCCTGGAGAAGGGGTATTACAAGATGACGGTACATGGACATATAAACTAGAAAATAATACCTACTTACGTCAGACAGATCAGACGGCTGTGATTGGTTCGTCAGACCAACCTGTTAAAGTGAAGCAAATTGTCTTTGAAGCGGAAAGTGATAATACGGATATACGTGTAGCCAAAGAGCGTAATTTTGAAGGTAAAACCATTACAGCAGCTAAGGGAAGTCAAACTCTGACTGATTTGAAAGCAGATGCTCGAAAAGGTATTAGCTATACTGAAAAGGGAGCTGAAAAAGCCTTCCCAGGTGACTTCACAGCTACATGGAAAGAGACACCTGATATTAACACAGTTGGAACAAGAAAATATAAGATTCGATTAGCAGAGGTTGGTTCAAGTAGGGTCGACGAACGCGAAGTAACGATTACAGTGACAAATCCAGCACCAGCAGAGTTGACTCATGAGAACAAGCAAAATGGTACAACTCGTATTAAGTTACCAGATGATGCGGATGAGGTTGTCTTTACGCTTCCGGGTGATAACCAAATAAATACTGTGACTGCCACACATTCAGAAAGAGACGGATGGACAGTACCAGCTAACTCTGTACTTACAAAAGATGGTGACTACTTAGTTGTTAAGTCGAAAGATGTTGGAGGGACTCGCAACATTACAGCTGTCGCCACTAAAGGTGAAGGAAGTCTTAAGAGTGAAGAAACAGCAACGTCAATTACGGTGCCTGAACATCAAGTTGAAACGACTAAAATTAGTAAGGTAGTTGGTGGAAGCACTCCTACAGCTGCAGAATTACTGAATGCTGTAACGGTTGAACATAAAGCGTCCGCAGCCTTAAAACAAGGAACGACTTATCCA
This sequence comes from Streptococcus pneumoniae, assembly GCF_001096185.1. Classification (GTDB taxonomy): domain Bacteria; phylum Bacillota; class Bacilli; order Lactobacillales; family Streptococcaceae; genus Streptococcus; species Streptococcus pneumoniae_B. Next base: position 335 of record NZ_CRPU01000018.1, on the reverse strand, counting down.
ACTACTCTTGGAACTCATACTATCGAAGTAGTAGTGACTTATGCAGATAATAGTACAGAAATTGTTGAAGTTCCGTATGAAGTGAGATCTGCTGATAAGACAGCACTTACAACCGCCAAAGACGCCTTGAAAGAGGACGTTAACCAAGGCGCAGCAACAGCTGGTAAGACAGAAGCAAGTAAGAAAGCTTACGAAGACGCCAAGGCAGAAGCGAACACAGCGGTAACTGAAGCTGAAACTGTGATTGCGAACGCGAACGCAACTGAACAAGAGGTAGCGGCTGCGAAAGCGAAAGTAGACGCAGCTAAGACAAAACTTGATGAAGCCAAAGCTGG
>NZ_CRPU01000017.1 GCF_001096185.1 Streptococcus pneumoniae | reverse complement strand
ACTTGGGCGCGTAGCTCAGGTGGTTAGAGCGCACGCCTGATAAGCGTGAGGTCGGTGGTTCGAGTCCACTCGTGCCCATTAATAGGAGAATTACTCAAGAGGCTGAAGAGGACGGTTTGCTAAATCGTTAGGTCGGGTAACTGGCGCAAGGGTTCGAATCCCTTATTCTCCGTTTTAATGAGAGTTTGTAACTCTCTTTTTTATTTTTAGAGACAATAAAACTTCAGATCTGTAAAACTTAATTGAATTACTAATCTGAAGTCATTTTTATATCGTTTATATTATAATTGTGTTATTTCACTTCCAACTATTGAGAGAAATTTCTCCGCTATTGAGCCAGATTTCTTTTCCATTATCACATTGAATTAAAAGTTTTCCATTTTCTGAGATGTCTTTAGCAAGTCCCTTGTAGTCTTTTTGCTCTAGTGTGAAAGTAACTTCTTTTCCTAGAACGAATGACTGTTTTTTATATAGGTATAATAGCTCCTCTGCTGGTGTTTCGAAGAAAGCACGCCAGATTTCTATGATCAATTCATTCCTTGTTATAGGAGCTGTAGTTTTAAATAAGCTAGCAGCTTTTTCTTTTAATTCCTGAGGGAAGTCTTTAATAGTGAAATTGATACCTACTCCAATAATGATATCTGTGACTAAGCTTGTTTCTACAGAGGTCATTGCTTCAGTGAGAATTCCTCCAATTTTATGATTTTTGAGGTAGATATCGTTGACCCATTTTATGTCGACATCTATTAAAGTTAGGTTCTTAATGGCTTTGTAGATAGCTCCAGCTACAAGTAGTGTGTAGGATGGTAATTTGTCATAGGGGAGATTTGGTTTGAGATGGAGGGTCATATAAATGCCACCTTGTGGTGAGTAGAAGGAACGTTGAAAACGGCCTCGGCCTGCTGTTTGATAGGAAGCTAGATAGAGGGTATTTGTTTCATGGCCTAAATCAATTGCTTCTTTTGCATCTAGTTGTGTTGATTTTGTTTCGGGTTTAAAGCTGACTTTAATTGGAAGATTTTCTTCTAGAATCTCTGGAAGAATAAGGTCACCATTCATCAGTTTATAGCCTTTGTTTTTGATACTATCAATTTCAATGCCTTCTTGTTCTAAACGCTTGATGGCTTTCCAAATTGATGTTCGGCTTAGGGATAGTTCTTCTGCGATTTTTTCTCCGCTTATATAGTCGTTTTCTTTTGCTAGAATTTGGTAGACAGCTTGGTAGGATTTCATAGTGTTTCCTTTCTCACTAGTTGGTGTTGGAAATATTCTTTTCTTGTATGACTTGGGGTCTGATTAAAGTATTGTTTATAAGCTTTTGAAAAATGGAGTGGATCTGAAAAACCTACCGAATATGCAATTACTTTGATAGACTCTTGGGTATTTTCGAGAAGTTGTTTAGCTCGGTGCATTCGAACGTATAGTAGGTATTCTTTTGGGGATAAGGTGTTAAATTCTTTGAATACGCTTGACAAGTAGCTTCTGTGAACGGATAGTTCTTTTGCTAAATCTTGAATTGTAAGTGATTGAGGATAGTGGCTATCAATTAATCTTTTGCATTCAAGATAGAGTTGGTAGGTTGATGAAATATTCTTTTTCTTCTGATTGGGAGCAATAGTTCCCAGATGAAACATCAGTTCATGGAGTTGTCCCATGATATGGAGTTGAGCTAATTCATTTGATTTGGTAATCTGAGCGAAGCGGACAATGTCTGAAACGAGTTTTGCAGTAGTCTGGGTATGACAAGTTTCAGATTGGATGAGATAGGATTGGTCAGAAATTTGAGAAAGAGAAAAATAATCAGGAGCTTTCCCTCCTGTTATTCCTAACCAGTAGTAGGCCCAAGGTTCTTTACTATCTGCTTGATAAAAGGTTAGTTCCTCTGGTTTTAATAGAAAGAAATCTCCTTCTTTTAAATCAACAATTTTACCCTTGTAATGAAATGTTCCTTGTCCTTTACTAATGTAATGTAGAACGTATGTATCACGAATGGCTGGACCAAAAGAGTAATTAGGTGCGCATTCCTCATATCCATAAAAACTTAGGGAAAGGTCGATTGTTCCAGTCTGGTATTCTGAAAAAACTAACATGTGCTACCTCCTACCTAACATTTTACCATATTCTTGAGACATTTTTCTATTTTAGAAAACGGTTTCAGGTGATAAAATAGAATCAATAAAGTGATGAGGTGAAGTAAATGGGAGTTAGGATAGAGAATAATCTATTTTATGTTGAGAGTAAAAATTTAAGTTTGATTATTGAAAATCGTGATGGGTACTTACTATTGAAACATTTAGGAAAGACTATTAAGAACTATAAAGGTTCCAATAGTGTTTATGAACGAGACCATGCCTTTTCAGGAAATCCAACAGCTACTAATCGAACCTTTAGTTTGGATACGCAACGTCAAATTTTTGGACAACATGGCTTAGGAGATTTTAGGAAAACAACCATACAGATTCAGCATGATGCAACTGAAGTAACAGATTTTCGTTTTATAGAAGCAAAGATTTTGAAAGGTCAAAATGGTCCACAGGGCTTACCTTCTCCACATAGTATGGACGATACAGAGACTCTTGTCTTAATGTTAGAAGATTCTAAGACTCAACTTAGTCTGACTTTGTATTATACAGCTTTTGAAAATGATTCGACAATTGCTAGTTACAGCAAATTGGAGAATAATAGTAACCAGGAAGTTATCATCCATAAGGATTTTTCTTTTATGGCTGATTTCCCTGCTGCAGCTTACGAAATCGTAACTCTGCAGGGTGCTTATGCTCGTGAAAAGACTGTCAGACGTCAACAGGTAGAACAAGGAATCTTTTCGATTAGTTCGAACCGTGGAGCTTCTGGGCATGCTCAAACACCAGCTCTTCTACTATGCGAACAAGGAGTCACAGAGGATGCTGGGAATGTGTTTGCTATTCAACTAATGTATAGTGGCAACTTTGAAGCTTTTGTTCAAAAAAATCAATTGAATGAAGTTCGGCTGGCTATTGGCATAAATCCAGAAAACTTTTCTTGGAAGTTAGACCCTGAGGAAAATTTTGAAACACCGGTAGCTTTAGTGACCTATTCAGATAAGGGATTAACTGGTGTTAGTCATGAAGGTCAGAATTTTGTACTGAAGCACATTCTGCCAAGTAAATTTTCTACAAAAGAACGCCCAATTCTAATCAATAACTGGGAAGCTACTTACTTTGACTTTCAGAGAGAAAAACTGTTAGAACTAGCTGATGAAGCTAAGAAAGTTGGAATTGAACTTTTTGTATTAGATGATGGTTGGTTTGGCAATCGTTTTGATGATAATCGTGCTTTAGGTGACTGGAGTGTGAATGAGAAAAAGCTGGGTGGAAGCCTAGAAAGTCTGATTTCAGCTATCCATGAAAGAGGTTTGCAGTTTGGGCTTTGGTTAGAACCTGAAATGATTTCTGTAGATAGCGATTTGTATCGTAAACATCCTGACTGGGCTATTCAGGTTCCTGGCTATGAGCATACTTATTCTCGGAATCAATTAGTACTTAATCTTGCCAATCCTCAGGTAGTAGAATACTTGAAAAATGTCTTAGATCAACTCCTATCTTATCATGAGATTGATTACATTAAATGGGACATGAACCGCAATATCACTAACTTAGGAAATGGCTTAACTTATCTAGAGACACAGATGCAATCTCATCAGTACATGCTGGGGCTTTATGAACTTGTCGCTTATCTGACAGAGAAGCACAGCCATATTCTCTTTGAGTCCTGCTCTGGTGGTGGTGGACGAAATGATCTTGGTATGATGCGCTATTTCCCACAAGTCTGGGCAAGTGATAATACTGATGCGATTGCACGTTTACCAATTCAATACGGCTCATCCTATCTCTATCCAACCATTTCTATGGGGGCTCATGTGTCAGCAGTACCGAATCATCAGATGGGACGAATGACACCATTAGAAACACGTGGCCATGTAGCAATGATGGGAAATTTGGGATATGAGCTTGATTTGACAAGTTTATCAGATGAAGAGAAAGCTACGATTGCTAATCAGGTGAACTTGTATAAAGAATTACGACCAGTAGTTCAGTTAGGACAACAGTATAGACTAATTAATCCTGATACTGCATCCAATGAAGCAGCTGTACAATTTAATTACAAAAATCAAACGATTGTAACCTACGCTCGCGTTTTGTCAGTTGTAGAGACCATGGAAACAACTTTAAAGTTAAAAGATTTGGATGAAGAGGGACTATATGAATTACAGGAAAATGGCGAAGTTTACTCAGGTGCAGAACTAATGTATGCGGGTTTAACTGTTATTTTATCCCAAGGAGATTTTTTGAGTAAACAGTATATTTTTAGAAGACTATAATAAAGGTGTATAAATTTATAAAGGAGGCTTTCCAATGAAATGGTATAAAAAAATCGGACTTCTTGCAATTACAGGTTTAGCTTTGTTTGGGCTCGGCGCTTGCTCCAACTATGGTAAATCTGCGGATGGCACAGTGACCATCGAGTATTTCAACCAGAAAAAAGAAATGACCAAAACCTTGGAAGAAATCGCTCGTGATTTTGAGAAGGAAAACCCTAAGATCAAGGTCAAAGTCGTCAATGTACCAAATGCTGGTGAAGTATTGAAGACACGTGTTCTCGCAGGAGATGTGCCTGATGTGGTCAATATTTACCCACAGTCCATCGAACTGCAAGAATGGGCAAAAGCAGGTGTCTTTGAAGATTTGAGCAACAAAGACTACCTGAAACGCGTGAAAAATGGCTACGCTGAAAAATATGCTGTAAACGAAAAAGTTTACAACGTTCCTTTTACAGCTAATGCTTATGGAATTTACTACAACAAAGATAAATTCGAAGAGCTGGGCTTGAAAGTTCCTGAAACCTGGGATGAATTTGAACAGTTAGTCAAAGACATCGTTACTAAAGGACAAACACCATTTGGAATTGCAGGTGCAGATGCTTGGACACTCAATGGTTACAATCAATTAGCCTTTGCGACAGCAACAGGTGGAGGAAAAGAAGCCAATCAATACCTTCGTTATTCTCAACCAAATGCCATTAAATTGTCGGATTCGATTATGAAAGATGACATCAAGGTCATGGACATCCTTCGCATCAATGGCTCTAAGCAAAAGAACTGGGAAGGTGCTGGCTATACCGATGTTATAGGAGCCTTCGCACGTGGGGATGTCCTCATGACACCAAATGGGTCTTGGGCGATCACAGCGATTAATGAACAAAAACCGAACTTTAAGATTGGGACCTTCATGATTCCAGGAAAAGAAAAAGGACAAAGCTTAACCGTTGGTGCGGGAGACTTGGCATGGTCTATCTCAGCCGCCACCAAACATCCAAAAGAAGCCAATGCCTTTGTGGAATATATGACCCGTCCAGAAGTTATGCAAAAATACTACGATGTGGACGGATCTCCAACAGCGATTGAAGGGGTCAAACAAGCAGGAGAAGATTCACCGCTTGCTGGTATGACCGAATATGCCTTTACGGATCGTCACTTGGTTTGGTTGCAACAATACTGGACCAGTGAAGCAGACTTCCATACCTTGACCATGAACTATGTCTTGACCGGTGATAAACAAGGCATGGTCAATGATTTGAATGCCTTCTTTAACCCGATGAAAGCGGATGTGGATTAGGAGTAGAGAGACTATGAAAAAAGTATTACAAAAATATTGGGCATGGGCTTTTGTGGTCATCCCCCTCTTGTTACAAGCAATTTTCTTCTATGTGCCGATGTTTCAAGGAGCCTTTTACAGTTTTACTAACTGGACAGGATTGACTTATAACTACAAATTTGTCGGCTTAAACAACTTTAAGCTCCTCTTCATGGATCCAAAATTCATGAATGCGATTGGCTTTACCGCAATCATTACGATTGCCATGGTGGTTGGTGAGATTGCACTCGGAATCTTCATTGCGCGTGTCTTGAACTCTAAAATCAAAGCCCAAACCTTCTTCCGTGCTTGGTTCTTCTTCCCAGCTGTTTTGTCTGGTTTGACAGTGGCTTTGATCTTCAAGCAAGTCTTCAACTACGGTCTTCCAGCGATTGGGCATGCCCTTCATATTGAATTTCTCCAAACCAGTCTTTTAGGGACTAAGTGGGGAGCGATCTTTGCGGCTGTCTTTGTCCTTCTTTGGCAAGGGGTGGCTATGCCCATCATCATCTTCCTAGCTGGTTTGCAATCTATTCCAACTGAGATTACAGAGGCAGCAAGGATTGATGGCGCGACTAGCAAGCAAGTTTTCTGGAACATTGAATTGCCTTACTTGCTACCAAGTGTCTCTATGGTCTTTATCCTAGCCCTAAAAGGTGGGCTGACTGCCTTTGACCAAGTCTTTGCCATGACCGGTGGTGGTCCAAACAATGCCACAACCTCACTTGGGCTTTTGGTTTATAACTATGCCTTTAAAAACAACCAATTCGGTTATGCCAATGCCATTGCCGTAATCTTGTTCTTCTTAATTGTAGTGATTTCGATCATCCAATTGAGAGTATCTAAGAAATTTGAAATTTAAGAGGAGAAGCATGATGAAACAAGATGAAAGAAAAGACCTGATTGGCAAATACATTCTATTGATTCTAGGATCGGTTCTAATTTTAGTGCCGCTCCTTGCTACCCTCTTTAGTTCCTTCAAACCCACTAAGGATATTGTAGATAATTTCTTTGGCTTTCCAACCAACTTCACATGGGACAACTTTAACCGTCTCTTAGCTGATGGGATTGGAGGCTATTATTGGAACTCTGTCGTCATCACTGTCTTGTCTTTACTTGCAGTAATGATCTTTATCCCTATGGCAGCCTACTCCATCGCTCGCAATATGAGTAAAAGAAAAGCCTTTACCATCATGTATACCCTCTTAATCCTCGGAATCTTCGTACCTTTCCAAGTCATCATGATTCCGATTACGGTTATGATGAGTAAACTCGGTTTGGCTAATACCTTTGGTTTGATCTTGCTCTACTTGACCTATGCGATTCCACAGACCCTCTTTCTCTATGTTGGCTATATCAAAATCTCGATTCCAGAAAGTCTGGATGAAGCAGCAGAGATCGATGGGGCTAATCAATTTACAACCTATTTCCGCATCATCTTCCCAATGATGAAACCGATGCATGCGACAACCATGATCATCAATGCCCTTTGGTTCTGGAATGACTTCATGTTGCCACTCCTTGTCTTGAACCGGGATTCCAAAATGTGGACTCTGCCTTTGTTCCAATACAACTACGCAGGCCAATATTTCAACGACTACGGACCAAGCTTTGCCTCTTACGTGGTCGGCATTATCAGTATCACCATTGTCTATCTCTTCTTCCAACGCCATATCATTTCAGGAATGAGCAACGGGGCAGTGAAGTAATACTCAATGAAAATCAAAGAGCAAACTAGGAAGCTAGCCGCAGGCTGTACTTGAGTACGGTAAGGTGAAGCTGACGTGGTTTGAATTTGATTTTCGAATAGTATAAGAAGAGCTCATGGAATCTATAGTCTTTGACACAGAGGAAGAGTTCAGCTTGTTGATAATTCTATGTAGAAAACAAGAAAGTAGTACTTAGTTTATCACAGTCTATATTAGTACGAGTTTGATGATAAACAGAGATTTAATACTCAATGAAAATCAAAGAGCAAACTAGGAAGCTAGCCGCAGGTTGCTCAAAACACTGTTTTGAGGTTGCAGATAGAGCTGACGTGGTTTGAAGAGATTTTCGAAGAGTATAACATGAATTTGATTTACGAAGCCAAGTCATATGAGACTTGTCTTCAATTAAAAAGAGGAGAGTAATTATGCCAATTCAGAATAAAATCATGTTGATTACCTATTCAGATAGTCTAGGAAATAATCTTAAAGACTTATATGAGAATTTGGAAGAGCATTTTGGAGATGTTATTGGGGGAGTTCACCTTCTACCATTTTTCCCATCAACAGGTGATCGTGGATTTGCGCCAGTTGATTACGACGAAGTGGATTCAGCTTTTGGTGATTGGGAGGATGTTAAGCGTTTAGGTGAGAAATATTATCTTATGTTTGACTTTATGATTAATCATATTTCTCGTCAATCCAAGTATTATAAGGACTATCAAGAAAAACATGAAGCCAGTGAATTTAAAGATCTCTTTTTAAACTGGGATAAGTTTTGGCCAGAAAATCGTCCGACGCAGGCTGATGTTGATTTAATTTACAAGCGTAAGGATCGCGCCCCAAAACAAGAAATTGTTTTTGCAGATGGTTCAGTGGAACATTTGTGGAATACCTTTGGTGAGGAGCAGATTGATCTTGATGTGACCAAAGAAGTAACGATGGAATTTATCCGTAAGACCATTCAACACTTGGCAAGTAATGGGTGTGATTTGATTCGTCTAGATGCCTTTGCATATGCAGTGAAGAAATTGGATACCAATGATTTCTTTGTGGAACCAGATATTTGGGATTTATTGGACAAAGTTCGAGATATTGCTGCTGAATATGGGACAGAGCTCTTACCTGAGATTCATGAACATTATTCGATTCAGTTTAAAATAGCGGATCACGATTACTATGTTTACGATTTTGCTCTTCCAATGGTGACACTTTATACTCTTTACAGTTCCAGAACAGAGCGTTTGGCCAAGTGGTTAAAGATGAGCCCAATGAAGCAGTTTACGACGCTAGACACCCATGATGGGATTGGAGTAGTAGATGTCAAGGATATCCTGACTGATGAGGAAATCGACTATGCTTCAAATGAGCTCTATAAGGTTGGAGCCAATGTCAAACGTAAGTACTCTAGTGCCGAGTATAACAATCTAGATATCTACCAAATCAATTCAACCTATTATTCTGCGCTTGGAGATGATGATGTTAAGTATTTTCTTGCACGATTAATTCAAGCTTTTGCCCCAGGTATTCCCCAGGTCTACTATGTGGGGCTACTAGCAGGAAAGAATGACTTGAAACTATTAGAAGAAACTAAAGAAGGTCGAAATATTAATCGCCATTACTATAGCAATGAGGAAATATCAGAAGAGGTCCAACGTCCTGTAGTGAAGGCCCTTCTCAATCTATTTTCTTTCCGTAACCGTTCAGAAGCCTTTGATCTAGGAGGGACTATTGACGTTGAAACACCAACAGCTCAAAGCATTGTAATCAAACGTCAAAATAAAGATAAGTCCGTAACAGCAGTAGCAGAAATTGATTTGCAAAATCAGACTTATCGGGTAATTGAGAATGGAGTTGAAGTAACATTTTGAAGCCTTGATATGGTTGATAAAATAGTTTTTTTATTTTAGTAAACGTTTCCCTTGTTTTCAAATTGCTAAAAAAGTGGTACAATATAGGATAGCTTACTATTATCTGAATCAACTGATTTGGAGAGAAAGGATTCATTTTGAAATCAATAGGCTTTATTGAAAAGCTGAAAGGGTTGTCTAGTAAAGAGCTGATTTTATTGGGAATTATCCTGAGTATCTTTTTGCCCTTTTATCTTTTTGTAGTTGTATTCTGTTTATATATTATCAGTTTGATTTTTACAGGAGACATGAAAAGTATTCTTCAGAAAATGGGGGAGCATCCGATGCTGCTTCTTTTTCTTGGCTATAGTACTGTTATATCCATTCTTGCACAAAATTGGATGGGGCTTGTGGCTTCAGTAGGAATGTTTCTATTTACTATTTTCTTTTTGCATTATCAGTCGATTTTATCCCATAAATTCTTTCGCTTGATTTTGCAGCTCGTCTTATTTGGTAGCGTCTTGTCAGCTGTTTTTGCGAGTTTAGAGCATTTCCAAATTGTGAAGAAATTCAACTATGCTTTTCTTTCACCTAACATGCAGGTGTGGCATCAGAATCGTGCAGAAGTGACCTTCTTTAATCCTAATTATTATGGAATTATTTGTTGTTTCTGTATCATGATTGCCTTCTATCTGTTTACAACGACCAAGTTGAATTGGTTGAAAGTATTCTGTGTGATTGCAGGCTTTGTGAATCTCTTTGGTTTGAACTTTACGCAAAATCGAACTGCCTTTCCTGCTATTATCGCTGGAGCCATTATTTATCTCTTTACGACTATTAAAAACTGGAAGGCCTTTTGGCTTAGTATTGGGGTCTTCGCGATTGGTTTGAGTTTCCTCTTTTCCAGTGATTTGGGAGTTCGGATGGGTACTTTAGACTCTTCTATGGAAGAACGCATTTCTATCTGGGATGCTGGGATGGCCTTGTTTAAGCAAAATCCTTTTTGGGGTGAAGGACCATTGACCTATATGCACTCTTATCCTCGGATACATGCTCCTTATCATGAACATGCCCACAGTCTTTATATTGATACGATTCTGAGTTACGGAATTGTGGGGACCATTTTATTAGTTTTGTCTTCTGTTGCTCCTGTTCGCTTGATGATGGATATGAGTCAGGAGTCGGGGAAACGTCCGATTATCGGTCTTTATCTATCTTTCCTTACAGTGGTTGCTGTACACGGAATCTTTGACTTGGCCCTCTTCTGGATTCAGTCAGGTTTCATTTTCTTGTTAGTTATGTGCAGTATTCCATTGGAGCATCGAACTTTGGTATCGGACATGACGGATTAAGTTTTATAAGATTGAAATCTTCTACCTTTGGTGGGAGATTTTTTATATACACTGGGCATGTCGTGTATCTGAGGTGTAAGTCCTCTGTAGGGATCCACTACCGGTGAATACAATAGCTCTCCCCAAGCCTGACTATCGTGAGGTAGTGGATTAAAATGGTCTGGGGATAGATCGTTTTAAGTCTGACGCAGGAAATAAGAATTGTCAGAGGAAGGGATAGCGAAATCGTGGCACTACGAACAGGAACGTGATAGAAAGGCGTATATAGTGGATAAGGTAGCGAGAAATTTTAAAGTATAAAAGATAGTCTTAATCTATATGTGTAAATCACGAAAGTAATTGAATTCGGAATAAGGTTGGTGTGAAAAAGACATAGTAAACTGAATCTTGAATACTAGAATGATACTTCTACAATATTGTTATAATTTAATTTGAATTCCAAAATCACATTGTTCCGTCCGTATTTCATTTTACTGTATGTCTTCCTAAACTCCAAAGTTTCTGCGTCAAATTTCCTATTTTCACTGTAGTCTTTGACACTTCGAACGACAATTTGAATCATATATTCAAAAAAAAATGAAAAATTTGTGCCAACAAGCCTAAATATTCTGAAAATTTGTTTGATTTTTAATGGATAATGTGATATAATGGTTGTCAATCTATAATTCACATAAACAGAGGAGTAGAAAATGAAAAAAAATCGTGTATTTGCTACAGCAGGTCTTGTTTTATTAGCAGCAGGTGTACTTGCAGCATGCAGTTCTTCAAAATCATCTGATTCATCAGCCCCTAAAGCTTATGGCTATGTTTATACAGCAGACCCAGAAACCTTGGACTACCTGATTTCAAGTAAAAATAGTACAACAGTAGTGACTTCAAATGGGATTGATGGTTTATTCACTAACGATAATTACGGTAATCTTGCTCCTGCAGTTGCAGAGGATTGGGAAGTCTCTAAGGATGGTTTGACCTACACTTATAAGATTCGTAAAGGGGTTAAATGGTTTACCTCTGATGGAGAAGAATATGCAGAGGTGACGGCTAAAGATTTCGTGAACGGTTTAAAACACGCAGCAGATAAAAAATCAGAAGCTATGTATTTAGCTGAAAATTCGGTTAAAGGCTTGGCAGATTATCTATCAGGAACTTCAACAGATTTTTCAACAGTTGGTGTCAAGGCGGTTGATGATTATACGTTACAATACACTTTGAACCAGCCTGAACCGTTCTGGAACTCTAAGTTGACCTATTCTATTTTCTGGCCTCTGAATGAAGAATTCGAAACATCAAAAGGAAGCGATTTTGCTAAACCAACAGATCCGACATCCTTGCTTTATAATGGTCCATTCTTGTTGAAAGGGTTGACTGCAAAATCTTCTGTAGAGTTTGTAAAAAATGAGCAATATTGGGATAAAGAAAATGTCCACCTAGATACTATCAATCTAGCTTACTATGATGGATCAGATCAGGAGTCGCTAGAGCGTAACTTCACTAGTGGAGCTTATAGTTATGCCCGTCTTTACCCTACCAGCTCCAACTATTCTAAGGTTGCAGAAGAATACAAGGACAATATCTATTACACACAATCAGGCTCTGGGATTGCTGGTCTGGGTGTGAATATTGATCGCCAAAGTTACAACTATACTTCTAAAACTACAGATTCAGAGAAAGTAGCTACTAAGAAGGCATTGCTTAACAAAGATTTCCGTCAAGCCTTGAATTTTGCTCTTGATCGCTCAGCTTACTCAGCTCAAATCAATGGTAAAGATGGAGCAGCTTTAGCAGTTCGTAATTTATTTGTAAAACCAGACTTTGTTTCAGCTGGTGAGAAGACCTTTGGTGATTTAGTCGCTGCTCAACTTCCTGCTTATGGTGATGAGTGGAAAGGTGTGAATTTAGCTGATGGGCAGGATGGTTTATTCAATGTTGACAAGGCCAAGGCAGAGTTTGCGAAAGCTAAGAAAGCTTTAGAAGCAGACGGCGTTCAGTTTCCTATTCATCTGGACGTTCCAGTAGACCAAGCATCAAAAAACTACATATCTCGTATTCAGTCCTTTAAACAATCTGTAGAAACAGTTCTTGGTGTTGAAAATGTCGTTGTTGATATTCAACAAATGACAAGTGATGAATTCCTTAATATTACTTACTATGCTGCCAATGCTTCATCTGAGGATTGGGATGTATCAGGAGGAGTTTCATGGGGTCCAGACTATCAAGACCCATCTACTTACCTGGATATTTTAAAAACAACTAGCAGTGAAACTACAAAAACATATTTAGGATTTGATAATCCAAATAGCCCTTCAGTAGTTCAAGTTGGTTTGAAAGAATACGATAAATTAGTTGATGAAGCTGCCAGAGAGACAAGCGACTTGAATGTCCGTTATGAAAAATATGCAGCGGCTCAAGCATGGTTGACAGATAGTTCACTCTTTATTCCTGCTATGGCTTCTTCTGGTGCAGCACCAGTGCTTTCACGAATTGTTCCATTTACTGGAGCTTCTGCGCAAACAGGCTCTAAGGGGTCAGATGTTTACTTCAAATATTTGAAATTACAAGATAAAGTGGTGACTAAGGAAGAGTATGAAAAAGCTCGTGAAAAATGGTTGAAAGAAAAAGCTGAATCAAATGAGAAAGCTCAAAAAGAATTGGCAAGTCATGTGAAGTAAATAATTTCTAATAGAACTTTCTCTCCATGAGGAGAAGGTTCTTTTGGGATTTTTAAAGGAAATAATATGAAAAAATATATTTTTATGCGTGTTTTGCGGTCATTGGTTTCGATTTTCTTAGTAACGACTTTGACCTACACGATTATCTATACCTTGGTTCCTCGAAAATTGATTTTCAAGCAGGATCCTAACTATAATAAAATTGCGACAACGGCTGATAAACGTGATAACTATGAAAATACTGTGTTTGAGCGTATGGGCTACATTGAGTATTACGATACTAAAGAGTTGCAAGAAAAGGCAAGTAGCATGGATTCTTCTGTAACAGTAGAAGCAAATGCGACCAATAAAGCTATTTATGAAAAGTACATCAATCAATTAGGTCATGGTTGGACTTTGGGAGAATTTACTGAAAGTGGTCAATTCTATGCTACTCGTGAAATTCCAATTTTTGAACGTGTTTTTCACTTCTATGCTAACTTGATTGACATTGACCATACAAATAAAATCCAAGACCCTGAAAATCCAGACTTGAAACGCTACCTTCGTTTTGAAAATGATCCAGCTATCGGATGGTCATTGGTCGGTTCAGGAACTAAACATAAATATCTCTTGTACTTTAACAGTCAGTTCCCATTTGTTCATCAAAACTTTGTGAACTTGAATTTAGGTGACTCTTACCCAACCTATGCTAATACACCAGTTCTTCAGGTTATTACTCAAGGTCAAGGACAAACCAAAACTGCCCAAGTTCAGTTCCCAACAGGTAAGAAAACGTCTTCTGTAAATATTTACTCAAGAACCTACAAGTCACCTAGTCAGGCTGACTCTCGTGAAGTAGCTAGCTATGGGAAAGATGATCCTTATACAGCGACTGAAAGTAATTACCAATATCCATCTATGATTGTCAGCTCTGCTATTACTGGTTTGATTGGTTTGGTTCTTGCCTATGCTCTTGCCGTGCCACTTGGTTCAGCCATGGCTCGTTTCAAGAACACTTGGATTGATAGCCTCTCAACAGGGGCTTTGACCTTCTTGCTTGCTCTTCCAACCATTGCCTTGGTTTACATTGTTCGTTTGATTGGATCATCTATTGGTCTTCCAGATTCGTTCCCTATCTTGGGTGCTGGAGATTGGCGTTCTTATGTTTTACCAGCAGTTATCCTTGGTTTGTTGGGTGCTCCTGCTACAGCTATTTGGATTCGCCGTTACATGATTGACTTGCAATCTCAAGACTTTGTTCGTTTTGCTCGTGCCAAAGGTTTGTCTGAAAAAGAAATTTCAAACAAACACATCTTTAAAAATGCCATGGTTCCGCTGGTTTCAGGAATTCCTGGTGCCGTTATCGGGGTTATCGGTGGTGCAACCCTTACTGAAACAGTTTTCGCCTTCCCAGGTATGGGTAAAATGTTGATTGACTCTGTAAAAGCATCTAATAACTCTATGGTCGTTGGTCTTGTCTTCATCTTTACATGTATTTCTATCTTCTCACTTCTTTTGGGAGATATTTGGATGACGATTATTGACCCACGTATTAAATTGACTGAGAAAGGAGGCAAATAATGTCTACAATCGATAAAGAAAAATTTCAGTTCGTAAAACGTGACGATTTTGCCTCTGAAACTATTGATGCGCCAGCATATTCTTACTGGAAATCAGTGTTTAGACAATTTATGAAGAAAAAATCAACTGTAGTCATGTTGGGAATCTTGGTGGCTATCATTTTGATGAGTTTCATCTACCCAATGTTTTCTAAGTTTGATTTTAATGATGTCAGCAAGGTAAACGACTTTAGTGTTCGTTATATCAAGCCAAATGCGGAGCATTGGTTCGGTACTGACAGTAACGGTAAATCGCTCTTTGACGGTGTCTGGTTCGGAGCTCGTAACTCCATCCTCATTTCTGTGATTGCGACAGTGATTAACTTGGTTATCGGTGTTTTTGTCGGTGGTATTTGGGGTATTTCAAAATCAGTTGACCGTGTCATGATGGAAGTTTATAACGTCATCTCAAACATCCCATCTCTTTTGATTGTTATTGTCTTGACTTACTCAATCGGAGCTGGATTCTGGAATCTGATTTTTGCCATGAGTGTAACAACATGGATTGGAATTGCCTTCATGATCCGTGTGCAAATCTTGCGTTATCGTGATTTGGAATACAACTTGGCGTCACGTACTTTGGGAACACCGACCTTGAAGATTGTTGCCAAAAACATTATGCCACAATTGGTATCTGTTATTGTGACAACCATGACCCAAATGCTTCCAAGCTTTATCTCATACGAAGCCTTCTTGTCATTCTTCGGTCTTGGATTACCGATTACCGTACCAAGTTTGGGTCGTTTGATTTCGGATTATTCACAAAACGTAACAACCAATGCTTACTTGTTCTGGATTCCATTGACAACTCTTGTCTTGGTATCCTTGTCCCTTTTCGTAGTTGGTCAAAACTTAGCGGATGCTAGTGATCCACGTACACATAGATAGGAGTAGAAATGACAAAAGAAAAAAATGTAATTTTGACTGCTCGCGATATTGTCGTGGAATTTGACGTTCGTGACAAAGTATTGACAGCCATTCGCGGCGTTTCTCTTGAACTAGTTGAAGGTGAAGTATTAGCCTTGGTAGGTGAGTCAGGATCAGGGAAATCTGTTTTGACAAAAACTTTCACAGGTATGCTTGAAGAAAATGGTCGCATTGCCCAAGGTAGCATTGACTACCGTGGTCAGGATTTGACAGCCTTGTCTTCTCACAAGGATTGGGAACAAATTCGTGGCGCTAAGATTGCGACTATCTTCCAGGATCCAATGACTAGTTTGGACCCAATTAAAACAATTGGTAGTCAGATTACAGAAGTTATTGTAAAACACCAAGGAAAAACAGCTAAAGAAGCGAAAGAATTCGCGATTGACTACATGAATAAGGTTGGGATTCCAGATGCAGATAGACGTTTTGATGAATACCCATTCCAATATTCTGGAGGAATGCGTCAACGTATCGTTATTGCGATTGCCCTTGCCTGCCGACCTGATGTCTTGATCTGTGATGAGCCAACGACTGCCTTGGATGTGACCATCCAAGCTCAGATTATTGATTTGCTCAAATCATTACAAAACGAGTACCATTTCACAACCATCTTTATCACTCACGACCTTGGTGTGGTGGCAAGTATTGCGGATAAGGTAGCGGTTATGTATGCAGGAGAAATCGTTGAGTATGGAACTGTTGAGGAAGTCTTCTATGACCCTCGCCATCCATATACATGGAGTCTCTTGTCTAGCTTGCCTCAGCTTGCTGATGATAAAGGGGATCTTTACTCAATCCCAGGAACACCTCCGTCACTTTATACTGACCTGAAAGGGGATGCTTTTGCCTTGCGTTCTGACTACGCAATGCAGATTGACTTCGAACAAAAAGCTCCTCAATTCTCAGTATCAGAGACACATTGGGCTAAAACTTGGCTTCTTCATGAGGATGCTCCAAAAGTAGAAAAATCAGCTGTGATTGCAAATCTCCATGATAAAATCCGTGAAAAAATGGGATTTGCCCATCTGGCTGACTAGGAGGAAGGAAATGTCTGAAAAATTAGTAGAAATCAAAGATTTAGAAATTTCCTTCGGTGAAGGAAGTAAGAAGTTTGTCGCGGTTAAAAATGCTAACTTCTTTATCAACAAGGGAGAAACTTTCTCGCTTGTAGGTGAGTCCGGTAGTGGGAAAACAACTATTGGTCGTGCTATCATCGGTCTAAATGATACAAGTAATGGAGATATCATTTTTGATGGTCAAAAGATTAATGGTAAGAAATCGCGTGAACAAGCTGCGGAATTGATTCGTCGAATCCAGATGATTTTCCAAGACCCTGCCGCAAGTTTGAATGAACGTGCGACTGTTGATTATATTATTTCTGAAGGTCTTTACAATCACCGTTTATTTAAGGATGAAGAAGAACGTAAAGAGAAAGTTCAAAATATTATCCGTGAAGTAGGTCTTCTTGCTGAGCACTTGACTCGTTACCCTCATGAATTCTCAGGCGGTCAACGTCAACGTATCGGTATTGCCCGTGCCTTGGTCATGCAACCAGACTTTGTTATTGCAGATGAGCCAATTTCAGCCTTGGACGTTTCTGTACGTGCCCAAGTCTTGAACTTGCTCAAAAAATTCCAAAAAGAGCTCGGCCTGACCTATCTCTTCATCGCCCATGACTTGTCGGTTGTTCGCTTTATTTCAGATCGTATCGCAGTTATTTACAAGGGTGTTATTGTAGAGGTTGCAGAAACAGAAGAATTGTTTAACAATCCAATTCACCCATATACTCAAGCCTTGCTTTCAGCGGTACCAATCCCAGATCCAATCTTGGAACGTAAGAAGGTCTTGAAGGTTTACGATCCAAGTCAACACGACTATGAGACTGATAAGCCATCTATGGTAGAAATCCGTCCAGGTCACTATGTTTGGGCGAACCAAACCGAATTGGCACGTTATCAAAAAGGACTAAACTAGTAATGGTTTTATAATTTCCATGTCAATTTTTATGGAAATTAGGCTCTTTGTCAACTGTAGTGGGTTGAAGTCAGCTAAGCTCGAGAAAGGACAAATTTCGTCCTTTCTTTTTCAATATACTTCGTTATTGGGCGGTTACGGAAGACCTCCTGTATACTATTAGTAAAGTAAAACTATTGGAGGATATTTTAATGCCACAACCTATTGTTCCTGTAGAGATTCCACAATCTCGTCGTTTTGATTCTAAAAAGAGAAATGATATTCTGCTTAAAATTCGTATTGGCAAG
>NZ_CRPU01000016.1 GCF_001096185.1 Streptococcus pneumoniae | reverse complement strand
TCATAAGTTAATTTCATAATAAAAACACCCCAAAAGTTAGATTTTTTCTGTCTAACTTTTGGGGTGCAGTTCATGTTTCGAAATAGTTTCAGTCTTAGTTGCTAACGGCTCAGCTTGAGTTTTTGTACTACTTGCGTCATTTCCTTTTTGTTCTGTAGTTGTTGGAGTATTATTACTATTTACAACTGGAACAGGAGTTGGACTACCTCCGTTATCACGGTTTGCGGCAACTTTGAAAGTCATAGCATAGATACTAAAGTGATTGGTTTCAAAAGTCACCTTATCTGTATCTTGTTTAAACTTCAATGCCTGTAAGGTCCCGTCTGGAGCAACATAGTAAACATTTTCAACTGGCTTATCAGCAGAAAGACTTACTAGAACCATGCCGTTTGGCTGGATAGCTTTACCATTCGCGTCATATAAATGAATGTCGAAGGCCTTGTAGTCTTTTGATTCAAGTGAAGTCGGTTTGGTTTCTTCTACCTTAATATAGCTGACATTTTTGAGTGTTGCTTCTGAACCATGCACTTGAACGCTTCCAGCTTTGTTCGAAAGAACACGAGTATTGTTTGGGATGGCTGGATTAAGCGTAGGCGTTACGGGAGTTGTCGGTGTTACTGGAGCAACTGGTGTAACTGGATTTACAGGCTGCTCACTTGGCTTCTCTGCTGGTTTCTCTGGCTTAGCATGTTGTGGTTGATCAGCTGGAATAGTAGGAACACTCGGTTGCTTATCTGGCTTAGGTTGCTCGCTTGGCTTAACTTCAGGTTTTACTTGCTCAGCTGGTTTTTCAGCAGGATTCTTAAACAAGAAAACGTAAGTATCGTAGGTTTCACCATATAGATTGTATGAATGAGTTTTAGTCTTCTCATCATAGCGATTTGTTTCTTCACTTGGGAATCCTAGATAATAGAGTTCTTCCAGTTTTCTATCCTTAGTTAATGTATAAACCTGAATATCTTCTTTATTCTCTTTGGATTTGAAAGTTAAAGAGATGCCACCACCTTGGAGAGTTCGATTTGTTCCGTAAGTTGGATTTCCATTTTTATTAGGAACTTCATAGAAGATTGTATAAGCTTCGTAGTTCATTCCTTCCAATTCTGGAACTTTTACTCGAACAAGAGCAGGTTTAAACCTACTGTCCATATCTCCAAATCCGCTACCTTCAAATTTTATCTCTTTACCGTTTTCGAACATCGGATTATTGAAATTCGAATTAAAAGTATTTACTTTTATATGAGAGCCTGCATGAAGCAAGTCTGGCTCAGCTGTCCACCAACCGTAAGATGTTTTTTCTACATTTTCAGCAGGAAGGGGAACAGCAAGGTCGTTTGTTGTTAGAGTAGGACGACCTGTTCCGTTATTAAACCAACGTTTTGGCTGGTCGTTTCGATAAGGAACCTTTGGCAATCCAGCATTTTCAACTGGTTTCACTGGTTTAGCAGGTTGCGGTTGTTCTGCAGGCTTAACCTCTGGTTGAGGATTTTCTGCTGGTTTTGGAGCTGGAACGGGTGTTTCAGCAGGTTTATTTTCAACCGACTTGTTCTCAGCTGGTTTTACTGGCTGAGTAGGCTGTGGTTGCTCTGTAGGTTTAACCTCTGGTTGAGGATTTTCTGCTGGTTTTGGCGCAGGTGTTGGTTGAGCAACATTAGGTTTAGCAGCAACATTTGGTTGCGGCGCAACGTTTTCCTCGGCATGCACCAAAGTTGGCACTACAGCACTAAGAGTGACAGCAGAGAAGGTAACAATACCTAGTTTAGTGAGTTTATTCATAATTTTTCCTCCTCAGGAATATAAAATTGCCTTTTTAGGCTTATAAAATGACAAAATCAACTTCCTTTCAAGACCACAAAAGCAAAATTTTGAGCCAACTCATTATCTAAACATTTAATGTCCTTGATAGAAGCCTTAAATGAACCTTCATCCATTAACTGAACAATACAGCTATCATACTATTACATATCTTAATGATTTTTAAGTTTTTTGTTACCAAAAGCTAGCTATCTCCTTTAAATAAAGCCGTAAATTTGTTTCGATTAACGACCGTTTGATGAAACATTCAAAATAAGAATATGAATATTTAAAAAATGCGAGTTTAGCAGTGTTTTTAACCTGTATTAGACTGGCATTTTTTGTGTATCGTCTAACGGTCGTTAATCGAAACAAATTTACGGCTTTATTCTACCATTTTTCCCTGTTTTTAGCAATGATTTTCCGTTTTTTTGACGATTGTTCGCCACTTTATTACGTTCTAACACTTTATATAGGGTTGATGTAGAAATTTGTTCAGTTTTTGCAATATTACGTATGCTTATATCTGAATGTAGATATTTGTTAAGTATACGCTCCTCCTTTTCTTTTGAAATCCGTTTTGCTCCTAATCTAACACCATTTTCCTTAGCTTTTCGAAGTCCTTCTTTTGTGCGAAACCTCAGATTTTCCAGCTCATTTTCTGCCACAAAGCCTAAAATGATGCAAAGTAACCTGCCAATAAGAGAGCCTGTCTCTAGTTTTTCATGCAAACTGACTAGATGAATATTAGATTCATTAAATAGTTCAATAATTTCTAGTAGCTTAAACATAGATCGAGTCAGTCTATCTAACTTATAAATAGTGAAAGTAACCTGCTTGCCATCTTTCGAAAAGTCAGAAGCCAGTTTTAAGGCTTTTGTAAGTTCAGGACGAGTATTATTTGCACCAGATTCCTTTTCTATAAAAAGTTTATCGCAATGTTTGAGAGCTTCGATTTGCACTTTCAATCCTAGGTCTTGCTTATGAGTAGATACACGGGCGTAGCCTATGTTGATAGTCTTTTGAGACATAAAAATCCTCCTGTTATCTTGATACAGAGGGATATTTTACTATGAATTTTAAAATAAGAAAAGACCTCAATTTCATAATCCCTATGAACTACACCCTAAAAGCTAGATTGTTCTATCTAACTTTTTAGGGTGTACATAGATAGGGAAGGTATAATTATAGGAGTTTTACTTGATTCTTTGCATTACCAAATAATCACGCGCTCTTCTGGTGAACGCCACATACCGTCGCCTTCTTTGACATCATAGGTTGTAAAGAAATCATCGAAGTTTGGTACTTGCACATTGACACGGAGTTTAGCTGGTGCGTGCACATCAACGCTAGCCAAAAGTTTCATAAATTCTGGTCGACCTTTCATGCGCCAGATGCGACCAAAGTTGTAGAAGAATTCTTCTGCTGAGAAGTCTGGTTCTCTCTTAGCCGCTTCAAGCGCTGCAGCGATCCCTCCCAAGTCAGCCACGTTTTCTGATACAGTCAATTTACCGTTGATGGTTGCACCATAAGAATCCTGTCCATCAAACTGGTCAATAACTTTTTGTGTTTTCTCCTTGAAGGCAGCATAGTCACTCTCTGTCCACCAATCCTTGAGACTACCATTTTCATCAAAGGAAGCTCCGTTGGTATCAAAGGCGTGGGAAATTTCATGGGCAATAACCGCCCCAATGCCACCGTAGTTAGCAGAAGATGACTGATGCAAGTCATAGAAAGGTGCCTGTAAGATAGCTGCTGGAAAGACAATCAGGTTCTTCTGTGGATTGTAGTAAGCATTGACCATATGAGCAGGCATGCCCCATTCCTTATAGTCCACAGGCTGGTTCCATTTGCTCCAACTGTGTTTGATTTCCACACGCGCAAAGGCTAGAGCATTGTCAAAAAGACTAGCGTTTTCATCCACTACCTTGTCCTTGTAGCGTTCTGGTAATTCTTCCGGGTAACCAATATAAGGCTTGATGACATTGAGTTTGACGATGGCCTTGTCACGAGTTTCTGGTGTCAGCCAGTCATTTTTAGCCAAGCGCTCCTTATAAACATCAATCATGGTTGCCACTTTTTTCTCCACGTCTGCCTTAGCTTCTGGAGAGAATTTTTCATGGGCATACCAAAGACCCAAGGCTTGTTTGAAAGGACCTTGTGCTAGTTGATAAGCTGCCTTGACCTTGTCTTTAGCCTCTGGAACTCCTGAAAGCGCACGACTGTAGGCACCTGACAAGACACGGATTTCTTCTGTTAAATAGCTGGTTGAGAGATTCACAACACTTAAAATTAAGGTTGCCTTGAGGAAAGGCCAGGCCTCTTCACCATAGAATTGGTCTGCTGCTTGCCAGAAGCGTTCCTCGTCTACGATAACCTTGTCTGGTACTTGTCCAAGAACGGCTTGGAAAAAGTCATCCAAAGGTAGGGCAGGTGCGAATTTCTTAAAATCTTCATAAGAATATGGATGGTAGAGTTTAGCATATTCTGAACTTTCTTCATTAGAAAGCACCACTGCCGCAACTCGGCGATCCAATTCAAGTCTTTTCTCTAGCAAGTCTTCAATTTCTGCATCAGAGAAATCATAAGCCTTGAGAAGATTTGCGCTAGTTTCTTTCCAAAGAGTCAAGAGCTCTTCGCGCTGAGGATGGTCCTCTGCATAGTAGGTCGTATCTGGCAGGATGGTGCTTGGAGCGCTAGCCCATAGAACATTGATTCTAGCATCCATAAAGTCTGGCGATACACCAAAAGGAAGGAAATTTGGTTTTCCTGCAAGTTCAAACTCTGCTAGTCTAGCTGTAAAATCTGCAAAAGTCTCCAATTCTTGGAATTCTTTAAGGAGTGGTAAGACAGGTGTGATACCGTCGGCTTCTCTCTTGTCAAAATCACGAACTAGGCGGTGGTATTTGACAAAGTTTGCCAAGATAGGATCCTCAGGCACCTCTTCTCCTGCCAACCACTTGTCTGTTGTCGCCAACATCAGGTCTTCAATTTCCTGATCTAAATCAACAAAACCTCCTGTTTGAGACTTATCTGCTGGGATTTCAGCTGTCTGTTGCCATTCTCCATTGATTGCATCATAAAAATCATCTTGATAACGTGTCATCTTGTTCTCGCTTTCATTTGTACTTGCTTTTAGCTTAACAAAAATTGCTTGGGAATGCAATTAAAAATAAACGGATGTTTCCTATTGTTTTTCAGTTATTATTTTAATTTTTTCAAAAATTAACTTGACTTAATTTTTTTTTTAAGGTATATTAAGAGACAGGAGGAATACAAGTTTATGATACGTATCGAAAACCTCAGTGTCTCCTACAAAGAAACGTTGGCACTTAAGGATATTTCACTAGTGCTCCAAGGACCAACAATTACCGGTATCATTGGTCCAAACGGTGCTGGGAAATCAACACTATTAAAAGGGATGCTGGGAATTATCCCATATCAAGGTCAGGCATTTCTCGATGACAAGGAAGTTAAAAAATCCTTACATCGAATCGCCTATGTCGAACAAAAAATCAATATCGACTACAACTTTCCCATCAAGGTCAAGGAATGCGTCTCGCTAGGACTCTTTCCCTCTATCCCTCTCTTTCGAAGTTTAAAGGCTAAACATTGGAAGAAAGTGCAAGAGGCCCTTGAAATCGTCGGCCTAGCTGACTACGCTGAACGTCAAATCAGTCAACTGTCTGGAGGTCAGTTCCAGCGGGTCTTGATTGCCAGATGTTTGGTACAGGAAGCCGACTATATCCTCTTGGATGAACCCTTTGTTGGGATTGACTCTGTCAGTGAGGAAATCATCATGAATACGCTGAGAGATCTGAAAAAAGCTGGGAAGACGGTTCTCATCGTCCACCACGACCTCAGCAAGGTTCCCCACTACTTCGATCAAGTCTTGCTTGTCAATCGAGAAGTGATTGCCTTTGGTCCAACCAAAGAAACCTTTACCGAAGCCAATCTCAAAGAAGCTTACGGTAATCGACTCTTTTTCAATGGAGGTGACCTATGATTGCAGAATTTATCGATGGATTGCAAAAATTCCATTTCCTACAAAATGCCTTGATAACAGCTATTGTCGTCGGGGTTGTAGCTGGAGCTGTAGGATGTTTCATCATTCTACGCGGGATGTCACTCATGGGAGATGCCATTTCACATGCTGTCTTACCAGGTGTAGCCCTCTCCTTCATCTTGGGCCTTGACTTCTTTATCGGAGCCATTGTCTTTGGACTGCTAGCTGCCATCATCATTACCTACATCAAGGGGAACTCGATTATCAAAAGCGATACCGCCATCGGCATTACCTTTTCTTCTTTCTTAGCCCTCGGTATCATCTTGATTAGTGTCGCTAAAAGTTCAACTGACCTTTTCCATATCCTTTTTGGTAATATCCTTGCCGTACAAGATACGGATATGTTTATTACTATGGGTGTGGGGGCAGCCATTCTCTTGTTGATCTGGATTTTCTTCAAGCAACTCTTGATAACTTCCTTTGATGAACTCTTGGCCAAAGCCATGGGAATGCCTGTCAATTTCTATCACTACCTTCTCATGGTACTCCTGACTCTCGTGTCTGTGACAGCCATGCAAAGTGTCGGAACTATCCTGATTGTAGCCATGCTGATTACCCCAGCTGCAACTGCTTATCTGTATGCTAATAGCCTGAAAAGCATGATTTTCCTTTCCTCAACCTTTGGAGCTACTGCTTCAGTTTTGGGGCTCTTTATCGGCTATAGCTTTAACGTTGCGGCAGGTTCTAGTATCGTGCTTACAGCCGCTAGTTTCTTTCTCATTAGCTTCTTTATCGCTCCCAAACAACGATATTTGAAACTAAAAAATAAACATTTGTTAAAATAAGGGGCAAAGCCCTAATAAATTGGAGGATCTAATGAAAAAATTAGGTACATTACTCGTTCTCTTTCTTTCCGTCATTGCTCTTGTAGCATGTGCTAGCGGAAAAAAAGATGCAGCTTCTGGTCAAAAACTAAAAGTTGTTGCTACAAACTCAATCATCGCTGATATTACTAAAAATATTGCTGGTGACAAAATTGATCTTCATAGTATCGTTCCGATTGGGCAAGACCCACACGAATACGAACCACTTCCTGAAGATGTTAAGAAAACTTCTGAGGCAGATCTCATTTTCTATAACGGTATCAACCTTGAAACAGGTGGCAATGCTTGGTTTACCAAATTGGTAGAAAATGCTAAGAAAACTGAAAACAAAGACTACTTTGCAGTCAGCGAAGGCGTTGATGTCATCTACCTTGAAGGAAAAAATGAAAAAGGTAAAGAAGACCCACACGCTTGGCTCAACCTTGAAAATGGGATTATCTTTGCTAAAAATATCGCCAAACAATTGAGCGCCAAAGACCCTAACAACAAGGAATTCTACGAAAAAAATCTCAAAGAATATACTGATAAGTTAGACAAACTTGATAAAGAAAGTAAGGATAAATTTAATAACATCCCTGCTGAAAAGAAACTCATTGTAACTAGCGAAGGAGCATTCAAATACTTCTCTAAAGCCTATGGTGTCCCAAGTGCTTACATCTGGGAAATCAATACTGAAGAAGAAGGAACTCCTGAACAAATCAAGACCTTGGTTGAAAAACTTCGCCAAACAAAAGTTCCATCACTCTTTGTAGAATCAAGTGTGGATGACCGTCCAATGAAAACTGTTTCTCAAGACACAAACATCCCAATCTACGCACAAATCTTTACTGACTCTATCGCAGAACAAGGTAAAGAAGGCGACAGCTACTACAGCATGATGAAATACAACCTTGACAAGATTGCTGAAGGATTGGCAAAATAATCCTATGAAAACGTCATTCTCACGTGAGCTGGCGTTTTTTCTATGCCCATATTTTCAGTCAAATCATTGGAAAATTCTGATCGTTTCAGCTAAAATAGAAGAAAAAAGATTGGAGTATCTTATGGTAACTTTTCTCGGAAATCCTGTGAGCTTTACAGGTAAACAACTACAAGTCGGCGACAAGGCACTTGATTTTTCTCTCACTACAACAGACCTTTCTAAAAAATCTCTAGCTGATTTTGATGGCAAGAAAAAAGTCTTGAGTGTCGTGCCTTCTATCGATACAGGCATCTGCTCAACTCAAACACGTCGTTTTAATGAAGAATTGGCTGGACTAGATAACACGGTCGTCTTGACTGTTTCCATGGACCTACCTTTTGCCCAAAAACGTTGGTGTGGTGCTGAAGGTATTGAAAATGCCATCATGCTCTCAGACTATTTCGACCATTCCTTTGGACGTGATTACGCTCTCTTAATCAATGAGTGGCACCTATTGGCACGCGCAGTCTTTGTCCTCGATACTGACAATACGATTCGCTATGTTGAATACGTGGACAATATCAACTCTGAACCAAACTTCGAAGCCGCAATTGCAGCTGCTAAAACTCTATAGAAAAAATCCTCTGTCACAAAGAGTTCCCTGCTCTTTGAAACGGAGGATTTTTGTTTACGAGTAAATAAATGAAAATCAAAGAGCAAACTAGTAATCTAGTCGCAAGCTACTCAAGACACTGTTTTGGGTTGCAGATGGAAGCTGACGTGGTTTGAAGAAATTTTCGAATAGTATTACTCTACAGATTTCAAGGCTTCTAACATATCAACCTTTCTCAGATGATAATTGACAAAGAAACCAAGCAAGGTCAAAATGATGCTTACTGCTGCCACTGGAATTACATAGACTTCCCAGCCTACCTGTGGATAAAAGAGAATAGTCGCAGGCGAAATCATTTGAATCAAAAATTGGTGTAAATAGAAACCAGATACCAAACCAAGTACGATTCCCACAAGGGACAGCACAATCGTCTCACGGTAAATGTAGAGGGTGACTTCTTTATTATGAAAACCGAGCACCTTGATAGTGGAGAGTTCACGGATTCTCTCAGCCACGTTGATATTGGTCAAATTGTAGAGGATAACAATAGCCAACAGAACCGATACGATGACCAAGATGGTCATGGTCTGATTGAGGGAGCTAGCGACGGAGTCAAAGAGTCGAATGGCTGAAGCATTCTGGACGACGCTTGACACCGCAGACTGATTCATAAGTAGGCCTGCCTGCCTTTCGATACTAGGCGCACTGCTATCACTTAGCGAGACCAGATAAGTGTTGGCTTGGGGTAGCTGTCCGTAAATTTGCTCATAGCTAGCCTGACTCATATAAATAAAGTGAGCAACGTAGTTCTCAGTAATAGCAGCGACCTTTAGATTCTTACCTTCAATTTCTAGAGTCTGTCCAACCTTGACACCTGCCAACTGGGCAAGTTTAGCTGTAATAACGACCCCATCTTTTAATGTCAGCTCCTGCTGATGATGTTGCAGATGAATAAAGGGAGTCAAATCCTCCTTCTCTGTCATCATAAGGGTAATAGTTTGAAGACCAGCCTTACCTTTGAAATCCTTGTCTAGCGTTTTAGAATAGATTTTCTGGTAGGATTGGATATCCTGCCCTTTCAACACTTCTTCTAACTCTGCCTTGTCCTGATTGGTCGCACTAGGATTTTCAAAAACAATCATCTGATACTGTTGGATTTGTTGAAACTGTTTAGACGGAACTCCTGCTACAGAGGATTGGATTCCCAAACCTGCAAAGAGCAGAGCTACAGAACCAGCCACACCAAAGATCGTCATCAACATCCGCTGTTTATAACGGAAGATATTGCGGGCTGTTACCTTATGAGTAAAACTAAGACGGCGCCAGATAAAACCGATGCGCTCCAGTAAGATTTTAGCTCCTTTGACAGGTGGTTTAGGTAGTAAAAGCTGGGCTGCTTCGTCATGAAGTTCCCTACGAGCTACCAAGTAGGCTGGTAACACACTCGCCAACCAACTCAAGACAAGAGCCAGTAAACTATAAGTCCAATAGAACTGAATCTGGGTTTCTCCCACTACCATGCCTTTTGTAATGACACTTGAAATCACACTAGCTAGTAAATAATGGCCAAGTATACTACCTAGAGCTGTTCCGACAGTCCCAGCTACTAGACCATAGAGGAGAAATTTAGCGATAATATCCTTACTGCGATAACCCAAGGCCTTAAAGATACCTGCATGTGTTCGCTCTTCATCTACAAAGCGAGTCATGGTTGTAAAGGTCACCATGGCTGCTACGCCATAAAGCACTACAGGAAAGATATTGCCCACTGCACGAATACTGGCTGAAGCATTGCTATACATGAGGTAGCCTTGACCACCTGGCATGGTTTGCCGATTATAGACTTGATACCTTGGTTCCGCCAAATCATCCAAGACTTGCTGATGTTTTTCTAGTTTTTCCTTTTCTTGGGCTAGATTTTGTTCAGCCCGCTTTAGTTTGTCCTCTTCCTTGCTCAATTCCTGCTTGGCTTGGGTAAGTTGAGCACTAGCATGCTCTCTCTGAGCTTGAGGAAGCAAGGCTAGTTGACTTTCCTGAGCCTGTAAACGAGCTTGAGCAGCTGCCAGACGACGCTTGCCTTCCTGCAAATTAGTCTCAGTCTTGTCAAGGGTCTCTTGACCTTTGTCTATAGACTCTTGTCCTTCTTTTTTCAAGAGTTGCATACGTGTCTTGCCATTATCTGATAGAACTTGTTCAAGTTCTTCCTGATGTTGCTTGGATTTTTCTTCATAAGCTGATGAAAAAGCATTTAAGCCTGCTAAATCTTGATATTTCAAACGAGCTATATTGTAGACTTTCTGATCAAACTGACTAGGTAAAATCACCCCATAGGCTGTCAGAGTCCCACTTCCACTTGCTGCGTAGCCCATATCTCGCTGGGAGAGGATTTCAGCTGAATCCACAAAACCAGTAATGGTATACCTATGGTCTTTTAAAGAGGAATGACCCTCTTCTTTTTCTTTAAAACTAATCTCCTGTCCCACGCTGTATTGGCCTTGCAAATGAGTGGCCAAAGCAATTTCCTTGCCTGACTGAGGAAGTCGTCCCTCTCTTAGCTGAAAGGTTGAAATTCGCTCTGGTTTGGAGTACAGTCGAATGGCATCCTGCCCATTCTCCATAGTCACATCTGTCAAATAGCCAAACTCGACCTCTGCGCCCTCTATCTGTTCTAGTTCTTTTTGATCTGCTTGATCCAAACCATAATTAGACATAACTGCCAAATCCAGGGTTTGAGCAGTTGTTAAATAAGCATTAGCTGTCGCCTCCATATTGGGACTAGTCACTTTGAGACCGACTAAGGCTAGAGATCCCAACATCATCAGGATCAAGATGGATAAAAAACGCCCCTTGGAGCCTGTGAAGGACTGAATCAAGTCCTTCCAATAGGTTTTTCGCTTGATCATGCTAGTACTCCAAACTGTCGATATCCTGAGGATGCTGGTTCATCACCACATCCTTGACACTGGCATCGTGCATATGAATCACGCGATCAGCAATGGGCGCCAAAGCTCCATTGTGAGTCACGATAATCACCGTCGCTCCCTTTTGACGAGACATATCTTGGAGAATTTTCAAAACCTGCTTACCCGTCTGATAATCCAAGGCTCCAGTCGGTTCATCACAAAGGAGGATTTTAGGATTTTTGGCTACCGCGCGTGCAATGGAGACTCGCTGTTGCTCCCCTCCAGAAAGCTGGGCTGGGAAATTATTGAGACGATGAGCCAGACCTACATCTGTCAGCACCTGCTCAGGATCCAAGGCTTCTGTCACGATTTCAGAAGCCAGCTCCACATTTTCCTTGGCTGTCAGATTGGACACTAGATTGTAGAACTGAAAAACAAAACCGACATCATTGCGGCGGTAATGGGTTCTCTGGTGGGAACTATAGTCTGCAATATTGGCACCATCAATCCAAATCTCCCCCTCATCATTGGTATCCATTCCCCCAAGAAGGTTAAGAACCGTTGACTTGCCTGCACCAGATGCACCTAGAATAATAACCAATTCACCCTTTTCAATCTCAAAATTCACATCACGATTGGCCACAATCTCCGTGTCCCCAACCTGATAACGCTTGTAACAGTGTTTCATCTCAATATAAGCCATCAGACCCACCCTCTCTCAAACAAATTATACTCCTCGAAAATCTCTTCAAACCACGTCAGCTTCCATCTGCATCCTCAAAACACTGTTTTGAGCAACCTGCGGCTAGCTTCCTAGTTTGTGCTCTTTGATTTTCATTGAGTATTACTTCCTACTACCATTATAACGCTTTTTCAAATAGTTGGAAACTGCTTGCATTCTCAAATCCTTCAAAAAAGGCAGTCTCAAATCACTGCCTTCTATTATCTTCTTAAAAATAAAATTGAACCAGATCACCTTCTGCTGTCGCCACTGAAATACAATCTTTCTCTATGCATTTCACTTTTGCTTTTTCTTGATTCACTTCAATCACACTAGTTTCAATACCTGGATAAGAGACTCGCAAATCTCCCCCACTTCTTGATAAAATGGTCAACTGTAAGAGTTTTTTATCCTCCCACCGCATACTAACTTCAAAATGCCCACGTGCCATTAAACCTGAAACAGAACCTGTTGACCAAGCATCGGGTAGGGCAGCTAGGGGCACCAGATAAGCTGTATGAGACTGGAGCAACATTTCCGCCATACCACTAGTAGCACCAAAATTACCATCTATCTGAAAAGGAGGATGGGTGCACCAAAGATTGGGCAAGGTGGATGTCTTTAACTGCTCTGCTAATAATTTATGGGCTCGATTGCCATCTCCCAAACGCGCCCAGAGATTGATCTTATTAGCCTTGGACCAGCCTGTGCCGCCATCTCCACGATCATTGAGGCTAACACGCGCCGCATCAAGATACTCTTGCCCCATATAGCTAAAGAGAGTGCCAGGATAGAGTCCCACTAGATGGGAAGCGTGCCGATGCTGGGCCTCCACTTTCTCATTTTGAAAATGCTGCTCTTCCTCCTCATACCATTCCCTTATTCGACCAGATTGAGTGATTTGCAAAGGATTTAGTAAATCAAACTTCTCCTTAACCTCAGTCAACAAGTCCTCATCCAGACCAAATTCCTGAGCAGCCTGAATAAAATCATGAAATAACTGCCAAATCAGAGATTGGTCATAGGTATTGCCAATTGAAATCGGACCATGTTCTGGTGAGTAAGATGGAGAAGATACCCAACGTTGCACCTGCTGATCCTCGTGTAAAAATGCATTCCAAAAATGAACCGTTTCCCTCAACATGGGATAAATTTTCTCCCTGAGATAGTCTTGGTCCCTGTAAAATGAATAGACTTCATAAACAGTTTGCATCATCCACGCATTGGCAGCTGGTGACCACCCCCAATAGTAATCCCAACCAGGTGCCGTCCAACCAAAGGGAGTCGCTTGAGTATGAACCAGCCAACCATTCTCCTCACCTTTCTGAGAGACGATTCCTGCATACCTTGCAGCTGCTAGACGACCATAGACACGCAAATCATCGATATAGTTGATGACTGGAAAAGTCGTCTCTAGAAGATTAGTAACATAGGCTGGCCAATAATTCATCTGCAGATTGATATTCAGGTGATAGTCCGAATTCCAAGGAGGATTGTCGACCGCATTCCAGACCCCTTGCAAGTTAGCTGGTAGAGCATCTGGACAATCTCTGGAAGAACTAATCAATAAATACCGTCCATACTGGAAGAACAGCTCCTCCAAAGCCTGCCCTGCTTGTGGCTTATAATTTTTTAACAACTCATCTGTAGTGGATGTGTCAACATCAGCTCCCAAATCCAATTGAACACGCTGAAATAAGGCTTGGTAGTCCTCAATATGCCTCGATTTCAATTGGGCATAGCCCTTTTCTTTAGCTGTCTCCACCAAGTCTCTTACTTGTTGAACTAAATCTAGTTTATTGCGATAATTGCTAGCAGGATTTTGGGCAAAATCTGTCTTAGCCGCCAAGAAGAGATTAGCATAACTAGCTCCTGATATCTGAACCTTATCCGACCAGACTCTAATATCACCATCAGTTTGCCAAGATAGACAGCCAGCAAACTGCAGGTCATTGTCCTTAACTCGTCCCTTCATCAAGATATGAGAAGTAGAGATATCCAGCTGGCACTCCTTGTAATCAGACTTTTTCTGCTCATACTTTCCATCAGAAGCTAAATCACGGGTCAAGGACAGTTCTATAGTAAAATCTAGAGTTTCCGCCCCTTCCTTAGTAAAACGCTGAACCAAGAGATCATCTGGAAAACTGGCAAAGGCTTCTCGCTTAAACATAGTCCCTTTATAGGCATAAGAAGTCGTCGCAAGCGCCTTACTGATATTCAACTGTCTCTGGTAATCCGTCACCTGAGACAAAGTCTTACCTTGCCGGCTGAACTCAATGAGAAGATCTCCAAAGGACAGATAGGTCCCATATTGACTCGTTTTGGGTCCAACTAGGTGCTGTTCAGCCAGTTCTTTAGCAGTATTGTAGTCTCTCTTCTCCAAAGCTTGCCGAATCTCAGATAAAAAAACATACTGATCCTGAAGATTTCCACCCTGATAATCGGAACTATCTGGTTGAGGTCCACCAGACCAAAGGCTCTTTTCATTAAATTGAATCCGTTCAGCTCCAATAAGCCCAAATACTTTTGCCCCTAAAGAACCATTACCTATCGGTAAGGCCTCTTCTTCCCAACCCTTATATGTTGTTGATGCTGGTTGCTTGTAGACCAGTACATAATCTTGTTTTTTATTCCTTATCATACTACCATACTAACATAAAAAGCCTAGAAATCAATTCTAGACTTACAATTTTTTATTTTCCAAGGTAGTATTCAGAAACTACGTTCAGTTTTTCGTCGAATTCGAATACCAATGGTGGGAAGTTAGGGATTTCCACATCCATGATTTCGTCATCTGACAAACCTTTGATGTGTTTTACAAGGGCACGGATTGAGTTACCGTGAGCTCCTACGAATACGTTTTTACCATCTTTAAGAGCTGGAGCGATTTTATCTTCCCAGAATGGAAGGGCACGTTCCAAAGTCACTTTCAAGTTTTCAGCATCTGGGATAACTGAGTCATCAAGTGAAGCGTAACGACGATCAGTGTGAGCTGAATGCTCATCATCACGATCCATGTTTGGAGGCAATACATCGTATGAACGACGCCAGATGTGAACTTGCTCATCACCAAATTGTTCAGCAGCTTCAGCTTTGTTTTTACCAGTCAAACCACCGTAGTGACGTTCATTCAAGCGCCATGATTTTTCAACTGGAACCCACAATTGGTCAGAAGCTTCAAGAGCCAAGTTAGTTGTTTTGATCGCACGTTTCAATACTGAAGTGTAAGCTTGGTCAAATTCGATACCAGCTTCTTTGATCAATTTACCAGCGTCAATCGCTTGTTGTGTACCTTTTTCAGACAAATCAACATCAGCCCAACCAGTGAAAAGGTTAGCTTTGTTCCATTCAGACTCACCGTGGCGAGCAAAAACCAATTTTACCATTAGATGGATTCTCCTTTAAATTTTCCGAGGTTTTCCCTCGTTTATCTATTCTATTTTACACAATTTTTCACAAAAAAGCTAGTCAAAACCAAAAAGGAAAGAGTTTCACACATGAAGAAACGAAACCTATCTTCATGTGCTACCCCTAATTAGTAAATTTATTTTCCTCATCAAATATTGAAGTTCTAAAATCATCAGTTTGATCTAGATAAGCTTTGAAAATAGCTTTTTTAAGTTTGTAAACTTTACTACTTTCTTTTGGATATAATATTGAAGCATAATTAGTAGCATCTTCTTTCACCGCTTTTTCAATCAATGTTTTTAACTTACTAATATTATCAATAGTTACCGTCTCTTGACGTCTCCAATTAGTTGGATCTATAAAGTTAATATTTGTTAATTTATTAAATTTACTTTCTCGTTCTTTATACATTGCTTTTTTAAAATCAATCCAAGACGAATACTGTTTATTAAATACCTTTTCAAGAACTAGTTTATCAGTTACCAACCCTACTTCTTTACCATATAAATTAATTTTACTTCCATTTGCTTTTGCTTCTTCTGCATATTGGTTAGAAATATATGGTACCATACCTTCTTTATATCCTTTTGCAGCTAATAGTTCAAACGCTATACGACGACCCATTAAATCACCCGGAGTCCCTTTATCATTACTTAAGGCAGAATATATTGGTGAGAAAAGATTGATTGTGTAATATCCATTTCGTTTATACTCACCTTCATCAATATACCCTCTTCTTGTGATTATATCGTTTTCTATTAAACTATTGAAAGAAGTTAATTTATTAAGCTCATCTAGTTTTAATCTACGAACAACATTTGTTGCGTAAACCTCATTTCCATCAGGATCAGGTTTAAATTTATTCTCAACTTTTCTCAACAGATCATATTTTTGATTGCTATCTAACTTAGCTACTGCTTCTCCTTCTAACATCTCAAGTGTATAAACTAAATCAAATAAATTGTGCATATATTTACGTAAATCTTCTGCATTATTAAATCGTTGAGTTGGATCTTTTACTTGTAGTCTATCAGCATTTTCCGCTTCATCATATTTCAACACAGAGTTTATCGTGAGTGTTGCATCATTTGGATGATCAGGAGCTTGCAATAATCCTTTTGCATAAAACTCTGGTCCAAGCCCATTTCTTCTTCCATATCCTCCAAGATAAATCTCTCTATCAGAATTATGTGTCATTTCATGAGTATATGTTACCGCACCAGATTTATCAAGCATGCGATAAGACATATAGTAGAATGCATCACCTGTTGCATATGCACCATTAGCATTATGAACAACATTATTTCCTGCTGGACCAAAGAAATGTTTAATGGCAGGATGATCAGTTTCAAAAGTAGCTTGATGAGTTACTTTGTCTTTATCTTTGTCAGTACCAAATTTGAAAGCATCATATACTAGAATACTTCTATATAATTTTTCTTTATTATCGTTATCTAATATCTTATACCAATAATCATAATGATCTCTAAATCGTTTAGCCGCTTCTTTCACATTATCTTCTACAAATTTGTTTAACTTTTCTCCCTTAGGATATTCTGAACTTCTATATCTGTCATAGGCTCCAAATCCTATAGTTGAAATATTCGCTATCATAAACACTGATTTTTCAGGTAGTGTTAATAACGGTAACACCATACTTTGATATTTCCAAGAAGGGCTAGTTAATCTATCATATACTCCAATAGAATACTTCGTCCCTTCCTTAGATTGTTTTTCGCTTACCTCAGGAATTGTAGATTTTTCTTCTACTATATAAGCTTTAGATTGTTCTTTAAACCATTCGTTATTTGTTTTATTCGGCACGAAAACTTTTCTATATTTTTCCAATGCATCAAATAAACTCTTAGTTCCATAATTTTTTGATAATAATACATTATATGTAATTACATTATTTTTCGCTAATAAATTGTTAAAGCCAGATTTACCTAATTCAATAACATTATCTAATGCAGAACTATTAGATTTACCAAAGAAATCTAAATGATATAATACTAAATCTTTAGCACTCGCATTATCATATTTAAAATTATACCAACGTTCTAGATAAGTTAAACCTAGAAGTAACGCTTCCTTATTATTCTTAATTTTTTCGATTACATAATTATCTATTATCTTATTACTATTTTCAGCTATTGCCGCATCAGCAGAAAGAAGTTTTGATAAACTATCTTCAATTTTTGCTTTTGTTTTCGTAAATTGTTCATCTAAATATAATTCTGTTAATTTTATATTACTAGAAATATCTAATACTTTTCTAATAGCATCTGAATTATATTGAACAGAATTCAAATCATTTAAGACAGATTTTAAAATATTATTATAATCATGCAATAATGTATTAGGCGTGTACATTAGTTTTGTATTAGTGATTTCATATTCTGCTACTTTAGAGAAATCATCTTTATATGTAATATTTAATACTTGTGATTTATTACCTTCAAAATGTAACAATAATTTATTGATTTCGCGTTTATTTTTATTAATATCAGTTATTACTTCATTATTTTTCATAGGAACAACTGATAGTAGCTTTTCAGTAAATAAATCACTGTTATTCTCTACTAAATTACCATACTTAATTATTGTTTCTCTATTATAGAAAGGAAGTAATTTTTCAATATTTTTATACACTTGTTCTCTTGACTGCTGATAGTCTGTTACTTCTGTGTAGCTAGTAGTGTATCTCGAAGTAAAATCAAAATCTTCTACTTTAGTACTATGTTTAGAAACCAACTCTACTTTTTTAGCATTCACTTTATCCGCTTCTAATACAGTACCTCTTTGTTTTTCTGAATCTTTAGTCACAAGTTCATCATCTACTTGAACTACACTAACCACCTTGTTATTTTTATTACTATAGGTATTAGTTGCTTTTATTCCTGTAAAATCATAACCAGCTATAGCATTACCGTTTGTAACATTAACATCACTTAAGACATTAGATAGTTGCCCAGATTTCTCTTCACCTGATATAGCATCCCAAAGATTACCTACAACTCCTCCTACTTTACCAAAATGCTTCACATTGTTAAGATTTCCTTCAACGTAACTATTACTAATTCTAGCACTTCTATCAACAACCCCAGCTATACCACCAACTGTTTGGTCACCTTGATTAGCATTTGTCGCCATATCAATAGATGAAATTGATTTTTCTATTAAAGTATTATCACCTGAAAGTTTACCAACTAAACCACCTATTTGATAAGTAGCCGTTGTGTCATAAGTATTAGTTATTCTACCAGTATAACTACTATTCAAGATTTTAGAATCTGTAACTTGTGAAACTAAACCACCAATGCTATGTTCACCAGCAATTACACCAGATGAATGAACATTAGTAATTGTAGTACCATTATTCGCTGTTTTCGCTATTGTAGCTGCATCTTCTTTAGAAGAAACATTTGCTTCTTTAATTGAAAGATCTTGAATAGTAGCATGATTTAAAACGTTAAATAACGGTTTTTTCAGATTATATATAGCGTAGTACTTATCATTATTTTTACCAATTAATGTACCTGTAAACTCATTACTAACATAGCTTTCTTGACCATCTTGAAGTTCTACTTCACGAGCATCCATAGTTGCCCCTAAACGAAACTCTCCAGAAGGATTACTATTCATAGCATCTACTAGATTTTTAAACGATGTATAAACTCCATTTTCACTTCTCACCATCTTAGGTAGGTAGTAAGTGTAATTGTCTAAAGTACTATTGTTTTCGTGTTGAATTAAATCATTAGCTTGTCCTACAATTTTGTAAACATCTTGATTATCTTTTCTAACACTCTCAATACTCTTAACTGGCAACATAACATCTTTAAAGTTCTCTGATTTTATTTTCATAAAGTAATCAGTTGGAGTAGTTGGAACACTCGCAAGTGAAGTTACATGTCGATATTTATTATTTTCTACTGTAAACAATTCCACATTTGAAATATTTCTAAGTTCTAGTTTCTTGTCGACTTGTTTTTCTTCTGCTTTTGGTGCTGATTCTTCTTTTCCTGTAGATGTTCCTTCTGTTGACGCTGTTGGGTCTGATCCTACTTGTACAGCTGGTTCATCACCCTGTGATTTTTCTGAATCTGAATTAGATGATTCTGAGTTTTCGTTCACAGTCGAAGCTTCAGTATTTTGTGAATTTGTTTCTTCTTTATTGCCTTCTGTTACTGAAGGTGATGACTCTGAATTACCTGAATCATTTGTAGCATCTACAGATGGAATAGTTGAAGTTTCTGACGTTGGTTCGGATTTATTTTCTTCTCCAGCTGGTTGTGTAGCTGGTGACCCACCTTCAGAGACAGTTTCTGAAGCCGGCTGTTCTTCTGTAACTGTTGTATCCCCTGCAGATGAATCTTCTTCTTTCGACTCTGATTCTGATGGTACTTCTGAAGCTGGGGTTTCCGCCTCTGGCTCTTCCGCTTTTGGTGCTGTTGCTGTTTCCGTAGTTGCAAGTTCTTCAGCTTCCGATGTTGAATCTGTTTCTGCTTCTACAGCTGGTTGCGTAGCTGTTGACTCCCCTTCAGAAGCAGTTGATGAAGATTCAGTTGAAGAAACTGAATTCTCCGCTTTACCTTCTTCTCCTGATTCTTTTGGTGCTGGGGTTGCTTCTGCTATTATTCCTGGTTCTTCAGCTTCTTCCGTTGCTTCGGCTTTACCTTCTTCTCCTGCTGGTGTTGATTCCACAGTTGCAGATGTTCCTGGTTCTGCTGACTCTTCTGCTTTTGCTTCTTTTTCTGTTGCTTCTGGTGTTGTTACCGCTTCTTCTTTAGACTCAGCTGACGGTGTATTTGTTGCGCTATCTTGTTTTCCTGTCTCCTCAACAGAGGTTTCTTCTGCATTGCCTACTTCACTTGAAGTTGTAGCCTCTGTAGCTGCTTCTGTTGAAGCTGGGGTTTCTGGTTTTGATGGTGCTGGAGTTTCTTCTGCTGGTTGGCTTTGTTCTCCTGAAGTTGTAGCCTCTACCACTGGTGCTTCTGAAACTTCTGCTTTTGGTGTTGTTCCTGAAGCTTCTTCTGTTGAACCTAGAGTCGCTTCTGAACTTCCTTCCGCTGCTGGTGCACCTGTTGTAGCTACTTCTGAACCTGTTCCTGATTCTTCAGTTTCTTTTACTTCATTTCCTGCTGTTGTTCCTGCTTCTTTTGGAGCTGGTTTCGCTGCCTCGGACTCTGTTACTTTTGGTTCCGGTGCTTCTGTTCCTGATTCTTCAGTTTCTTTTCCTGTTACTCCTGGAGTTACTTCTGAAGCCCCTTCTGTTCTTCCTGAAGCTCCATTTGCCACTAATTCTGTTGAATCTGGTGCTGATTCTGCTGTTCCTGTAAATGTTCCTTCAGGTGTTGATTCTGCTTCTTTAGGCTCAGCTGGTTTTTCTACCTCTGGCGCTGATTCTGTTGGTGCTGGAGACACTGGTTTTTCTGCTTTTGGCGTTGTTACAGTTGGCTCTTCTGCTTTTGGTGCTACTGGAGCTTCTGTTTCTTCTTTAACTTCTGGGCTTGTCTCTGCTGGTGCTTCTGAAGCAGGTTCTTCACCCGATTCTTCCGCTCTTTCCACTACTGGTGCTGATACAGGCTGATAAACTGGGCTATAGTTCACAGTCATTTTTTCAACTTTCTCAGTGACATCTGTTAATTCAAAGGTAACAGCTTTTGTTTCC
>NZ_CRPU01000015.1 GCF_001096185.1 Streptococcus pneumoniae | reverse complement strand
ATCATAAGTTAATTTCATAATAAAAACACCCCAAAAGTTAGATTTTTTCTGTCTAACTTTTGGGGTGCAGTTCAAGGTCGCTTGATAATATGTGTTTTTTTTTATTTTATAGATTGCTCGTTTAAACTCTATTTATTTCGTACTTTCAGTGCTATTCGGATTTTATTTTCGTGTACAATTTCAGCCATTCTTGTTATAATCAGCCTATAGGAATCAAGGAGGTGACTCTTATGGCTGTTTTTGTGTCTTTGGATGGAATTGTGGTAGAAGTACTTGATGTTTTTTCTTCTTTTGATGGGGATAGTGAGTTTTTCTTGTGTAAACGTCTTAAAGACAAGAGTCAGTTTGTGATGGAACGCTCTCAGTTCGAGGAGATGTTCCAACTTCAAAGTAGTCGCTTGACGACGCGAGAAAAATTACAATTGTTTACCTCTGTGTTTGCTGGCCGTTATGATGTTTATGCTAAGAGTTTTATCAATGATCAAGGGAAAATTCAGTATTTTCCATCCTATGATTATGGTTGGAAGCAGTTGCCGCCTGAAAAACGGAGTTTCCAGACATTAACGGACTCCGTTTTGAAATCTCATTTTCGTGGGGAGACAGCTATCGGTATCTTTCCTATGCACTTAGATGATAGCTGTTATTTTTTGGTACTGGATTTTGATGAAGGAGATTGGAAAGAAGCTGGTTTAACCATTCGAAGAATAGCCAGGGAACGCCAGATGGAAGCCCATTTAGAGATTTCTCGTTCGGGTCACGGACTCCATATTTGGTTCTTCTTTGAGGAAGCGATTCCGAGTCGAGAGGCTCGCTTGTTTGGAAAGAAATTGTTAGAACTGGCTATGCAGGAAAGTATGCAACTGTCCTTTGATTCTTTTGATCGCATGTTTCCAAATCAGGATGTCCTTCCTAAGGGGGGATTTGGAAATTTGATTGCCTTGCCTTTTCAAGGAGAAGCTTACCATCAAGGGCGAACGGTCTTTGTGGATGAACAGTTTCAGCCTTATGAAGACCAATGGAGGTATCTACAAGAGATTCAGAGGGTTTCAACTGCTAAAGTGGCACTGTTAATCCAAGAGGAATTAGGCAAGCAAGAATTGGATAAGGAGTTGAAGGTCGTCTTATCCAATATGATCCAACTTGAAAAATCGTCTGTGACACCCAAGACACTTTTTTTCTTGAAAAATATGGCTTCGTTTTCTAATCCCGAATTTTATTTAAAGCAGGCTATGCGACAGCCAACCTATCAAATTCCTGAGCGAATGTATTTATTTGGAGAATCCGATCATTATTTATGGCTGCCAAGAGGTTTACTATATCCATTGCAAGATAAATTTAAGCAGGTAGTTGTGGAAGATAGGAGAAAGGTACAAAGGTCTATTAGAGTGGAATTTAAGGGAGAGCTCACTTTTGAGCAAGAGCTAGCCCTGTCAGATATGATTTCCAAAGAAAATGGTTTACTCTATGCAGAGACTGGTTTTGGGAAGACCGTTTTAGGTACTGCTCTCATCTCTGAACGGAAGACCAAAACAATTATCCTAGTTCATAATAGGCAACTCTTAGACCAATGGCTGGATCGCTTAAACTGCTTTTTGACTTTCGAAGAGGAAGAAGCTACCCGTTATACGCCATCAGGTCGTGAAAGGGCAATAGGCTATGTCGGGCAGTACGGTGGGACTAAGAAATGGCTGAGTGAACTGGTTGATGTCGTTATGATCCAATCTCTATTTAAGTTGGAAAATAGCCAAAGTCTTTTGGATAAGTATGAGATGATGATTGTGGATGAGTGTCATCACGTGTCTGCCTTGATGTTTGAAAAAGTTGTTGCTCAGTTTAGAGGGAAATATCTTTACGGTTTGACGGCTACGCCTGAGCGTAAGAATGGTCATGAGCCTATTGTTTTTCAGAGAATTGGTGAGATACTCCATACTGCTGATAAGAGGGAGACGGATTTTAAACGGCAATTGCAATTAAGATTCACTTCTTTTGGTCATTTGGAGATTGAAAAGACCAAAGCAAGTAATTTCATACAGCTCAGTGATTGGATTGCTACAGACTCAGCGAGGAATCAGTTGATTCTCAAGGATATTCTAGACCAAGTGGCAGAAGGTCGGAATATCTTGGTTCTAGTCAATCGAATTCAACAGATAGATGTCTTTGAAAAATTATTGAAAGAGAAAGAGGTTGATGATTTTTATATTATTAGTGGAAAAACCAAAGTCCGAGAGAGAACAAGTTTACTGGAGATATTAGAACAGCTAGATAAAGGTTTTGTATTGTTGTCTACTGGAAAATACATTGGCGAAGGTTTTGACTTGCCTCAGTTGGACACGCTTATCTTGGCAGCACCCTTTTCTTGGAAAAATAATTTAATTCAGTATGCAGGTCGGATTCATAGAAACTACAAAGATAAGTCTTTGGTACGGATTTTCGATTATGTGGATATTCATGTTCCTTATTTAGAAAAGATGTTTCAGAAACGACAAGTAGCTTATCGAAAGATGGATTATCGTGCCATTGAGGGTGAGGAGAAACAATTCGTTTATGTTGATAGTAGATATGAGAAGGTGTTGAGGGAGGACTTATACTCTTCGAAAATCAAATTCAAACCACGTCAGCGTCGCCTTACCGTACTCAAGTACAGCTTGCGGCTAGCTTCCTAGTTTGCTCTTTGATTTTCATTGAGTATTAGCAGGGGAAAGACAGGAATGTATGCTTATTTTACCTTATGTGCACCAGACAAAACTGATGAAATTTCTAAAAGAATTTAGGATTAGTCAAATTGAGATATGTATACCAGAGACGGTTGCAAATAAAACATTGATAGACCAGATGAAGAGCAAGAAAATTAAAGTGTCTTTTACTCAATCAAAAATAGTCACGCCTATTCTTTTGGTAAACAAGACCATTGTTTGGTATGGTGCAATGCCATTATTAGGGAAGGTAGATGAAATGACCATATTACGTTTGGAATCAGCTAGTATAGCTTCTGAACTA
Source organism: Streptococcus pneumoniae (assembly GCF_001096185.1). Lineage (GTDB taxonomy): Bacteria > Bacillota > Bacilli > Lactobacillales > Streptococcaceae > Streptococcus > Streptococcus pneumoniae_B. The sequence continues at coordinate 31,855 of NZ_CRPU01000015.1, read as the reverse complement.
GTGGCAGGTTTACGATAGAGAAAATTTTTAAAAATTTCTATGTATGACTTTCATTTCTTTAGTGAGAGTGATGGCATTTTTACATTCGAAGCACATCTAACAAGCAGAAGTGAGATAGGTCTTGCAAGAATGGTAAAAATCTGATAAACTATGTAGTAATTGAATAGAAATCTGCAAGACTAGTAACTCAAGGGAAGTATATCAGGGAGGAGAGCCGTGACTGCAAGCTCTCTATATGAAAGCTGGGTGAATTCACTTGCGCATGGATTTAGAAATGAAGGTCTGACTTGTCAGATGAAAACGGATGGTACCGCGTGTCAACGCTCCGAGTGGAGTTTTTGGCGTGTGGTTTTCTTTTTATCTACGAGAGACTGATGGAGGAATTATGTCAACTATTGAAGAACAATTAAAAGCGCTTCGCGAAGAAACGCTGGCTAGCTTGAAGCAGATTACTGCTGAAAATGAAAAAGAGATGCAAGACTTGCGTGTCTCTGTACTTGGTAAAAAGGGTTCGCTTACGGAGATTCTTAAAGGAATGAAAGATGTTTCTGCTGAGATGCGTCCAATCATTGGGAAACACGTCAATGAAGCGCGCGATGTCTTGACAGCTGCCTTTGAAGAAACAGCTAAGCTCTTGGAAGAAAAGAAAGTCGCGGCTCAGCTGGCTAGCGAGAGTATCGATGTGACGCTTCCAGGTCGTCCAGTTGCGACGGGTCACCGTCATGTCCTCACACAAACCAGTGAGGAAATCGAAGATATTTTCATTGGGATGGGTTACCAAGTCGTGGATGGTTTTGAAGTGGAGCAAGACTACTATAACTTTGAACGTATGAACCTTCCCAAAGACCACCCAGCTCGTGATATGCAGGATACTTTCTATATCACTGAAGAAATCTTGCTCCGTACCCACACGTCTCCAGTGCAGGCGCGTGCTATGGATGCCCATGATTTCTCTAAAGGTCCTTTGAAAATGATCTCACCAGGGCGTGTCTTCCGTCGTGACACAGACGATGCGACCCACAGTCACCAGTTCCACCAAATTGAAGGCTTGGTTGTTGGGAAAAACATCTCTATGGCAGACCTTCAAGGAACGCTTCAGTTGATTGTCCAAAAAATGTTCGGTGAAGAGCGTCAGATCCGTCTGCGTCCATCTTACTTCCCATTCACAGAGCCATCTGTTGAGGTGGATGTTTCTTGCTTTAAGTGTGGTGGAGAAGGCTGTAACGTATGTAAGAAAACAGGTTGGATCGAAATTATGGGGGCCGGTATGGTTCACCCACGTGTCCTTGAAATGAGTGGTATCGATGCGACGGTTTACTCTGGATTTGCCTTTGGTCTTGGACAAGAACGTGTAGCCATGCTCCGTTACGGAATCAACGATATCCGTGGATTCTACCAAGGAGATGTCCGCTTCTCAGAACAGTTTAAATAATGATTAGAAAAGTAGAAATGGCAGATGTTGAGGTGTTGTCCAAAATTGCCAAACAAACCTTTCGTGAAACATTTGCTCATGATAATACGGAAGAGCAGTTACAGGAATACTTTGAAGAGGCTTATAGTCTGAGAGTTTTGTCAACTGAGTTGGAAAATCCAGAATCCGAAACCTATTTCATTATGCATGAAGAGGAGATAGCTGGTTTTCTTAAAGTCAACTGGGGAAGTGCTCAGACTGAGAGAAAATTAGAGGATGCTTTTGAAATTCAACGCCTCTATGTGCTACAAAAATTCCAAGGATTTGGACTAGGTAAGCAACTGTTTGAATTCGCTCTGGAACTTGCTACAAAAAATAGTTTTTCTTGGGCTTGGCTAGGTGTTTGGGAGCATAATACAAAAGCTCAAGCGTTTTATAATCGATATGGTTTTGAAAAATTTAGCCAACATCATTTTATGGTTGGTCAAAAAGTAGATACAGATTGGTTACTGAAAAAGAAATTAAGGTAAGAAGATGATTCTTCTATTGAAATGATAGGAAAGGAAAAGAACTAGAGTGACAACTGTCATTCTGGAGAACTAAATTATGCTTGTATCTTATAAATGGTTAAAAGAATTGGTGGATATTGATGTGCCATCACAAGAGTTGGCTGAAAAAATGTCAACTACAGGGATCGAGGTAGAAGGTGTCGAATCACCTGCTGCTGGTCTCTCAAAAATTGTCGTCGGTGAGGTCTTGTCTTGCGAAGATGTGCCAGAAACTCACCTCCATGTTTGTCAGGTTAACGTTGGCGAAGAAGAAGCCCGTCAAATCGTCTGTGGTGCCCCAAATGTGCGTGCTGGTATCAAGGTTATGGTGGCTCTTCCGGGAGCTCGCATCGCTGACAATTACAAGATCAAAAAAGGGAAAATCCGCGGTCTTGAGTCACTTGGGATGATCTGCTCGCTTGGCGAATTGGGAATTTCTGACTCAGTTGTACCAAAGGAATTCGCAGATGGTATCCAAATCTTGCCAGAAGATGCTGTTCCAGGTGAGGAAGTCTTCTCATATCTAGACTTGGATGATGAAGTTATCGAACTTTCAATTACCCCTAACCGTGCAGACGCTCTTTCTATGCGTGGGGTGGCTCACGAAGTGGCAGCCATCTATGACAAGGCAGTCAACTTTAAAGAATTTACTCTTTCAGAAACAGACCAAGTTACAGCGGATGCTCTTTCTGTGGGCATTGAGACAGACAAGGCGCCTTACTATGCAGCTCGTATCTTGGACAATGTGACTATCGCACCAAGTCCACAATGGTTGCAAAATCTCCTCATGAACGAAGGAATCCGTCCAATCAACAACGTAGTGGACGTGACCAACTACATCCTTCTCTACTTTGGTCAGCCTATGCATGCCTTTGACTTGGATACCTTTGAAGGGACTGACATCCGTGTGCGTGAAGCGCGTGCTGGTGAAAAATTGGTGACTTTAGATGGTGAAGAACGTGACTTGGACGTGAATGACTTAGTTATCACTGTCGCAGACAAGCCAGTAGCCCTTGCAGGTGTCATGGGCGGTCAAGCAACAGAAATCTCTGAGAAATCTAGTCGTGTCGTCCTTGAAGCTGCTGTTTTCAATGGCAAATCTATCCGTAAGACCAGCGGTCGTCTTAACCTTCGTTCTGAGTCATCTTCTCGCTTTGAAAAAGGGATCAATGTGGCAACTGTTAACGAAGCTCTTGATGCGGCGGCTAGCATGATTGCAGAACTTGCAGGTGCGACGGTGCGTAAGGGCATAGTTTCAGCAGGTGAGCTTGATACCTCTGATGTGGAAGTTTCTTCAACTCTTGCTGATGTTAACCGTGTCCTTGGTACAGAACTTTCTTACGCGGATGTAGAAGACGTCTTCCGTCGTCTTGGCTTTGGTCTTTCTGGAAATGCAGATAGCTTCACAGTTAGCATACCACGTCGTCGTTGGGATATCACTATCGAAGCAGACCTCTTTGAAGAAATCGCTCGTATCTATGGTTATGACCGCTTGCCAACCAGCCTTCCAAAAGATGATGGTACAGCTGGTGAATTGACTGCGACACAAAAACTTCGCCGTCAAGTTCGTACCATTGCTGAAGGAGCAGGTTTGACAGAAATCATCACCTACGCTCTGACTACTCCTGAAAAAGCAGTTGAGTTTACGGCTCAACCAAGCAACCTTACAGAACTCATGTGGCCAATGACTGTGGACCGTTCTGTCCTCCGTCAAAATATGATCTCAGGTATCCTAGATACAGTTGCTTACAACGTGGCTCGTAAGAACAAAAACTTGGCTCTTTATGAGATTGGAAAAGTCTTTGAACAAACTGGCAATCCAAAAGAAGAACTTCCAAATGAAATCAACAGCTTTGCCTTTGCCTTGACAGGCTTGGTTGCTGAAAAAGATTTCCAAACAGCAGCAGTTCCAGTTGATTTCTTCTATGCTAAGGGAATCCTTGAAGCCCTATTTACTCGTTTGGGACTTGCAGTGACTTATACAGCAACATCTGAAATCGTTAGCCTTCATCCAGGTCGTACAGCTGTGATTTCACTCGGTGACCAAGTTCTTGGTTTCCTTGGTCAAGTGCATCCAGTCACTGCTAAAGCTTACGATATTCCAGAAACGTATGTAGCTGAGCTTAACCTTTCAGCCATCGAAGCTGCCCTTCAACCAGCTACTCCATTTGTGGAAATCACCAAATTCCCAGCAGTCAGCCGTGACGTGGCTCTACTCCTCAAGGAAGAAGTGACTCACCAAGAAGTTGTGGACGCTATCCAAGCTGCCGGCGTGAAACGTTTGACAGATATCAAACTCTTTGATGTCTTCTCAGGTGAAAAACTGGGACTTGGTATGAAGTCAATGGCTTATAGCTTGACCTTCCAAAATCCGGAAGATAGCTTAACGGACGAAGAAGTTGCACGCTATATGGAAAAAATCCAAGCGTCTCTCGAAGAAAAAGTCAATGCAGAAGTGCGTTAAACGATAGTAGGATACAAATTCCCCCTCTAGTTTATGAACACTAGAGGGGTGATTTTATATAATACTCAATGAAAATCAAAGAGCAAACTAGGAAACTAGCCGTAGGTTGCTCAAAACACTGTTTTGAGGTTGTAGATAAGACTGACGAAGTCAGTAACCATATGTCTAAGGCAAGGCGATGCTGACATGGTTTGAAGAGATTGTCGAAGAGTATAAAATAATTAAAATGTGATTTCTGTAAAAATACATCTATGATCAGAGTTTTGAAAACTTACAATGTCTAAATCTTTAACATAGTAGTGGTTTTTAGGCAATAAAATATGATCTATTGTTGCATTAAAAAGTTTTGGACTTTGGCTATTCCAAGTTCCTCTTTCAAAAGGTGGAAGTGCATTTAATGCGTCCCTATGAGAGCTTATTTTTGCAAGTGCTCCATGACGCATAGTTGCATTAAAATCACCTGCAATAATAGCCTTTGGATATTTTGAAGCCAGTTGATTATGAATGATGTTTAAGTCTTGCTTCCAGATTTCCATTAAACCTGGCAGAGGAGGAGCAGTATGCAAAGCAATGATATCTGGTATATTTTGTTTTCTCGAATGTAATACAATTGTCCCAAAACGTGTTGTATGAAAAGTTTTAGCTTCTGTATAGAAACCATAACTTTTCTTGACAATCACAGTCACAGGAGCTATTCCACTGTCAGTAGGTGGAGAAGTAAAAATATCATAGTTGGCCATAGAAAGTCCAACTTGATGAAACAATAGTTTGATTCTCTGATTTTCTTGCTCACCTCTAATATTGGTAGCTAGTTCAGGGAATATAGTAATATCGGCATCAAAATGGCTAAAAATTCGCTTAATATGTTGTGCTTCTATTTGATTAGCGACGTTCCAAGTTACTAATTTTAAGGTTTTAGTCTTATTTGATGCGGAAGAAAGGGTTTTATCTGTTCCGAATAATAGTAATATGAACGATAGTAAGAGCAAGATGCCAGAGTAAAACCGTATTTGTTTATTTTTCTTGTAAAAAGATAGGGAAAAAAATACGAAACTTAAAATAGAAGCCATAGTTGCAGTAGCTAAGGGGAAGGCATAAATCTGTGCCAAGATAGGTCTGGTAGATAGCCAAATATTAAGATTAGAAGATGGGAAAAAAGAATAAGCTATGATAGGGATAGCGAAGAGAATGACAGAAAGGGCAGAGAGAAATATTTTAATCATTGTATGAGTACCTCAATTTGCAATGGTTGCTCGGAGCTAATGTGACTTTGTGACTTTACTTGATTGATATTCTTTTTCTTGTCTTCCTCATAGATTAAGTACAAGCCAAGTAAAAAAAGTCCAATTTAAGATTGAAATGATTAAAAGGCACAGAAATGCAAGACAATTATACTACAAAAGGCAAACATTTGACAATCGATAGCCGTCGCTTAATCGAACGATGGAAAAAAGAAGGCAAATCAAATAGAGAAATTGTCTCTCTACTTGGAAAAGCTCCTCAAACCATCCATACTGAAATCAAGCGTGGGACAGTCCTACAATGTATTGGAAAGGGGGCTTTAAAGAGCTTTACTCTGCCGACTACGCTCAACAATCTTATGAAAACAATCGCAAGCGCTCGGTCAAGAAATCAAGCTTGACCAAGGAACTAAAGGAAAAGATTCTCCACTATCATAACCAAAAGTTTTCTCCTGAAATGATGGTGATGGCTAAAGGGGTTAACGTGGGAATTTCAACCATTTACTATTGGATTCATCATGGAAAATTGGGGTTAAGCAAACAGGAACTGCTTTACCCTAGAAAAGGAAAAGCGCTTAAGAAACAAGCTAGCACCAATTTTAAACCCGCTGGTCAATCCATCGAATCATAATTCGCTCATTTTTTCAAAAAATACATAGACTTAATAGAAAGAGGGCTAAGTGATGAAGAATAGTGCTATTGGGAGTAACTGGAAGGATGTCCGATCAGAACTCTTTACCAAGGAGGAAATACTTGAAAGTGATATGCGAGTGGCTATCATGAGCGAGTTGATTGAAGCCAGACATGAGCAAGGAATCAGCCAGAAAAAGCTAGAGGAACTGAGTGGAGTATGTCAATCTGTCATAGCTAGGATGGAAACAGGTAAGACTAGCCCCCAGTTGGACACAGTCTTAAAAGTTTTAGCCAGTTTAGGAAAGACACTAGCAGTCGTCCCCCTCGAACAGAGAAAGAGTTGATTAGAGTAGACTCATACTCAATGAAAACCAAAGAGCAAACTAGGAAGCTAGCCGTAGGTTGCTCAAAACACTGTTTTGAGGTTGTAGATAAGACTGACGAAGTCAGTAACCATATGTCTAAGGCAAGGCGACGTTGACGTGGTTTGAAGAGATTTTCGAAGAGTATTATAGTCTTTTCTAATAACAAGCCATAGTCACTTATAAGAATTACTAATAACGTGTTTGACCAGTCTAACTGAAATATAGTTAAAAAACAAGCTACACAAAGGATTTGAGGCATTTGTCTCAGGTCCTTTTCTTTTGTCTAAAACAGAGATATAGTTTCAAACTATATCAAAGCCTAATTTTTTACAATTATACAGATGATTTCTTTTCTGTTAAGATAGTTTCAACAACAAATTTTGGAGGACACATCATGTCAACTACAATCATCGGTTTCCCTCGTTTGGGCGAATTCCGCGAATTAAAATTTACAACTGAAAAATACTTTAGAAAAGAAATCTCAGAAGAAGAACTCCTTGCAGCAGCAAAAGACTTGCGTGCTAAACACTGGAACATTGTCAAAGAAAAAGGCATCACTGAAATTCCATCAAATGACTTTTCTCACTATGACAACTTCCTAGATGCAGCTTTCCTTTTCAATGTGGTACCTGCTTCAGTTCAAAACTTGGACTTGTCTGACCTTGAGCGCTACTTCGCTTTGGGTCGTGGTTACCAAGGAGAAAAAGGAGACGTTCGCGCCCTTCCAATGAAGAAATGGTTCAACACCAACTACCACTACATCGTTCCTAAATTTGAAAAAGATACTCAAGTCAAACTTGCAGGTCACAAGATTTTTGATGAGTTTCAAGAAGCCAAAGAACTTGGATTGAACACTCGTCCTGTTCTTGTAGGTCCATTCACTTTCCTTCAATTGTCAGACTTTGAAGAAGGCGTGAAAGCGGAAGACTTCGTAGACAGTTTAGTTGCTGCTTACCAAGAAGTTTTTGCTAAATTGGCAGAACTTGGTGCGACCCGTATCCAATTGGATGAAGCTGCTCTTGTAAAAGATTTGACAGCTGAAGAAAAAGCTCTCTTCTTGAATCTCTACAACAAACTCTTGGCTGACAAAAAAGGTCTTGAAGTCTTGCTTCAAACTTACTTCGGTGATGTTCGTGACGTCTACGCTGACCTTGCAAAATTACCAGTAGATGCTATCGGTCTTGATTTCGTTGAAGGTAAGAAAACTCTTGAATTGGTTAAAAGTGGCTTCCCGGCTGACAAGACTCTCTATGCAGGTATTGTCAATGGTAAAAACATCTGGCGTAACAACTACGAAAAGAGCTTAGCTGTTCTTGAGCAAATCCCAGCTGAAAACATTGTCTTGACAAGCTCATGCTCACTTCTTCATGTGCCATTTACAACTGCTAATGAAGAATTTGAACCAGCTATCTTGAACCACTTTGCCTTTGCAGTTGAAAAATTGGATGAGATTCGTGATTTGGATGCTATCCGCAATGGTCAAGGAGAAGAAGCACTTGCAGCCAACAAAGAACTCTTTGCGACTGAGCGTGTTGGTGAAAATGCTGAACTTCGTGCGCGTATCGCTGGCTTGACAGACGCAGACTACACTCGTTTGCCAGCATTTGCAGAACGTGAAGCTATCCAAGAAGAAGCTTTCAAACTTCCAGCTCTTCCAACAACAACTATCGGTTCATTCCCTCAAACTAAAGAAGTTCGTGCGAAACGTTTGGCTTACCGTAAAGGTGAATTGTCTCAAGAAGAGTACGACGCTTTCCTTGCTGAAACGATCGATGAATGGATCAAATGGCAAGAAGATATCGACTTTGATGTCCTTGTTCACGGTGAATTTGAGCGTAATGACATGGTTGAGTACTTCGGTCAAAACTTGTCAGGTTACCTCTTCTCTAAAAATGGTTGGGTACAATCATACGGTATGCGTGGGGTGAAACCACCAATCATCTGGGGTGATGTGACTCGTCTTAACCCTATCACTGTTAAATGGTCTAGATATGCACAAAGCCGTACAAACAAACCTGTTAAAGGTATGTTGACTGGACCTGTTACCATCCTCAACTGGTCATTCCCACGTGAAGACATCTCTATCAAGGATTCAACTCTTCAAATCGCCCTTGCTATCAAGGATGAAGTACTTGACCTTGAAGCTGCTGGTGTGAAGATCATCCAAATCGACGAGGCTGCTCTTCGTGAAAAATTGCCACTCCGTCGTAGCGACTGGTACGAAGACTACCTTGACTGGGCAATTCCTGCCTTCCGCTTGGTACACTCAACAGTAGCGCCAGACACACAAATCCACACTCACATGTGTTACTCAGAATTTACAGATATCATCCCAGCTATCGACAACATGGATGCAGACGTTATTTCCTTTGAAGCTAGCCGTTCAAACCTTGAAATCTTGGACGAACTCAAAGCGAAAAACTTCCAAACAGAAGTGGGACCTGGGGTTTACGATATTCACTCACCTCGTGTACCAAATGAAGGCGAAATCGACAATACAATCGAAGCCATCCTTGCTAAAGTACCAAGCAAGAAAGTTTGGATCAACCCTGACTGTGGTTTGAAAACACGTGGTATTCCAGAAACAAAAGAAAGCTTGATCCGCCTTGTTGAAGCAGCTAAAGCTGCGCGTGAGAAATTGTAAGATTAGATTTCTCTCCATACAATGGTTGTTCAAAAAGAAATCAACTAGAAAAGGTTATTACATATGTCACGCCAAACACCGTCACTCTCATTTGAAGTGTTCCCTCCAAACCCAGCCGTGGGTAATGATAACATTATTTCTGCTCTTCAAGATATGCAGGAGTTGGCCCCTCACTTTATCAGTGTAACTGCCAGCAATAATAAATTTAATATCAAGGAAACGACGGTCCGTTTGGCTGATTTTATCCAAAATGACTTGGCGATTCCGACTATTGCCCACTTGCCAGCTATCTATTTGACTAAGGACAAGGTGGCTGAAACTATTGCTGACTTGGACAAAGTTGGGGTGCAGAAAATCTTGGCTCTTCGTGGGGATATTATTCCAGACGTGGAACCACAAAAGGATTTCCGCTACGCAACTGACTTGATTGAGTTCATCAAGGAGCAAGCTCCTCACTTTGATATTGTTGGTGCTTGCTATCCAGAAGGACATCCTGATTCACCAAATCAGATTTCAGATATTCAAAATCTTAAGAAGAAAGTGGATGCAGGTTGTTCGAGCCTTGTAACTCAGCTTTTCTTTGACAATGAGCGCTTCTACGATTTCCAAGACAAGTGCATCTTGGCTGGGATTGATGTTCCTATTCATGCAGGGATTATGCCAATTCTGAATCGAAATCAGGCTCTCCGCCTCTTGAAGACTTGTGAGAATATCCATCTTCCACGCAAATTTAAAGCCATTTTAGACAAGTATGAGCATGACCCTGAGTCGCTCAGAGCAGCAGGACTTGCCTATGCAGTGGACCAAATCGTGGACTTGGTAACTCAGGATGTTGCAGGTGTGCATCTCTACACAATGAACAATGCGGATACAGCAAAATACATTCATCAAGCAACCCATGCCTTGTTTAATCACCAGTCTCTAGGATAATAAAAAGTAAACCATTCTTCTCAGGTGAGGGGAATGGTTCCTTTTTAATGGTAAAGACCGCACTTTTTAAGAAAAATATGATAAAATAGACTCTGTACGTACTTGATACAAAGATGAGGATATTTAGGTTGTAGAGGTTTGTTTAAAGTTGATTATTTTTTAAACAAAATCTGATAATGTGTGTCTCAGAAAACACGAACGGAGTGAGTATTTAAAAGATATTTCACGCTATCGTGGTATCCTAGAGAATAACTCTGTTATTTTCTAGGACGGAATTTTTTAGAGTAAAATAGTTCGGGGAACTATTTTAGCCTGAGCATAGAAATGAAAAGGCGAAGTAATTAAAAATTACCATTGGATTTCTAAAATCATTCACTGGATAATTTTACCTCCCGTCCGCACTATTTCAGGGAAATATCAAAAAGATACTTAATTGAATTTTGGTCTCATTTCTTAGGAAAAAAGATAAGCTTCCTAGCACTCATCGAGTGCGGCGTCACCTTCCTATTTTTCTACAGAAATGTTCGGCAAGCCGAACCGTCCAAAATATCTTGTGTAATTGAACACGCCTACAACTCTTTGGAAAAATATAAATCTGCCTAGGAGCAGTCGCTCCGTCGTTCGATTTCCTATTTTCCTTTGAGTTGCTTGACGGCTTAGTATCTTGATTTTTGTAGGCAAGGCGTATAATTTCATCAATCCAAAGGGGATTAAAATGACAAAACAAGTGTTTCAAACGACTTTTGCGGGTCGTGAGTTAATCGTAGAGATTGGTCAGGTTGCTAAGCAGGCAAATGGCTCTGTTGTCGTGCGTTACGGTGAGTCAACTGTCTTGACTGCGGCCGTGATGTCTAAGAAAATGGCAACTGGGGATTTCTTCCCACTTCAAGTCAACTACGAAGAAAAAATGTATGCGGCTGGGAAGTTTCCTGGTGGCTTTATGAAACGTGAAGGACGTCCTTCAACGGATGCGACTTTGACAGCGCGTTTGATTGACCGTCCAATCCGTCCAATGTTTGCGGAAGGTTTCCGTAATGAAGTACAGGTCATCAACACCGTGCTTTCTTATGATGAAAATGCCTCTGCACCAATGGCAGCTATGTTTGGTTCATCCTTGGCGCTTTCTATCTCAGATATTCCATTTGACGGACCAATCGCTGGGGTACAGGTGGGCTATGTAGATGGCCAAATCATCATCAACCCTACGCAAGAACAAGCAGAGCAATCTCTCCTTGAATTGACAGTAGCTGGTACCAAACACGCCATCAACATGGTAGAGTCTGGTGCCAAAGAATTGTCAGAAGAAATCATGTTGGAAGCGCTTCTTAAAGGGCACGAAGCTGTCAAAGAATTGATTGCCTTCCAAGAAGAAATCGTTGCTGCTGTCGGTAAAGAAAAAGCAGAAGTGGAATTGCTTCACGTGGATGCTGAATTGCAAGCTGAAATCATTGCAGCCTACAACAGTGACCTCCAAAAGGCAGTTCAAGTAGAAGAGAAATTGGCACGTGAAGCTGCGACTCAAGTAGTGAAAGACCAAGTGACTGCCGTTTACGAAGAAAAATATGCAGATCACGAAGAATTTGACCGCATCATGCGTGATGTGGCTGAAATCTTGGAACAAATGGAACACGCTGAAGTGCGTCGTTTGATTACAGAAGATAAGGTTCGTCCTGACGGTCGTAAGGTCGATGAAATCCGTCCTTTGGATGCGGTTGTTGACTTTCTTCCTCGTGTGCACGGCTCTGGTCTCTTCACTCGTGGACAAACTCAGGCTCTTTCAGTTTTGACCTTGGCCCCAATGGGAGAAACTCAAATCATTGATGGTTTGGATCCAGAGTACAAGAAACGCTTTATGCACCACTATAACTTCCCACAATACTCTGTTGGGGAAACTGGTCGTTACGGTGCGCCAGGTCGTCGTGAAATCGGTCACGGGGCTCTTGGTGAACGTGCCCTTGCTCAAGTCTTGCCAAGTTTGGAAGAATTCCCATATGCTATCCGCTTGGTAGCTGAGGTCTTGGAATCAAACGGTTCTTCATCTCAAGCTTCTATCTGTGCGGGAACGCTTGCCCTTATGGCTGGTGGTGTGCCAATCAAGGCGCCAGTAGCAGGGATTGCCATGGGTCTCATCTCAGATGGAAACAACTATACAGTCTTGACAGATATCCAAGGTTTGGAAGACCACTTTGGAGACATGGACTTCAAGGTTGCCGGAACTCGTGACGGGATTACAGCCCTTCAAATGGATATCAAGATTCAAGGGATTACTGCAGAAATCTTGACAGAGGCCCTTGCCCAAGCCAAGAAAGCGCGTTTTGAAATCCTTGATGTGATTGAAGCAACCATTCCAGAAGTTCGTCCAGAATTGGCTCCAACTGCTCCGAAAATTGATACCATCAAGATTGATGTGGACAAGATTAAGATTGTTATCGGTAAGGGTGGAGAAACCATCGACAAGATTATCGCTGAAACAGGCGTTAAGATTGATATCGACGAAGAAGGAAATGTGTCTATCTACTCTAGCGACCAAGATGCCATTAACCGTGCCAAAGAAATTATTGCTGGTTTGGTTCGTGAAGCCAAAGTAGATGAAGTTTACCGTGCTAAAGTCGTTCGTATCGAGAAATTTGGTGCCTTTGTTAACCTCTTTGATAAGACAGATGCCCTTGTTCACATTTCGGAAATGGCTTGGACGCGTACCAATAATGTCGAAGACTTGGTAGCAATCGGGGATGAAGTTGATGTTAAGGTTATCAAGATTGATGAAAAAGGACGTGTGGATGCTTCTATGAAAGCTCTTCTTCCTCGTCCTCCAAAACCTGAACGTGATGAAAAAGGCGAAAAGTCTGAGAGACCTCACCGCCCACGTCATCACAAGGATCACAAACCTAAGAAAGAATTTACAGAAACACCAAAAGATTCAGAATAAGAAAAGGAGAAATGTATGAGATGGTGGCGCGAAACCATTGATATCGTAAAAGAAAATGATCCAGCGGCACGCAACAGTTTGGAAGTTTTGCTGACTTATCCGGGTGTTAAGGCCTTAGCTGCCCACCGTCTCTCGCATTTTCTCTGGAAGCACGGCTTTAAGCTCTTAGCTCGTATGCACAGTCAGTTTTGGCGCTTTTGGACTCAGATTGAGATTCATCCAGGTGCCCAGATTGATTCAGGTGTCTTTATTGACCATGGTTCTGGTCTGGTGATTGGGGAGACAGCAATCGTTGAAAAAGGTGTTCTCCTTTATCATGGGGTGACTCTTGGTGGAACAGGGAAAGACTGTGGCAAACGCCATCCGACTGTGCGTAAAGGTGCTCTCATATCAGCCCATGCCCAAGTTATTGGGCCTGTAGAAATCGGTGAAAATGCCAAGGTCGGTGCAGCAGCAGTTGTCGTGGCAGACGTACCTAGTGATGTGACGGTTGTCGGTATTCCTGCTAAGATTGTCCGCCTTCATGGTAAGAAAGACGAGCCGGTCATTCATGAGGTTGAAGAAAAACGAGAATACTATGTCAATAAACTCGAGCAGGCTAAAGATGCCAGTCACAGATCGTCTGGTTTGTAGAGGATAGCCATATGATTCAAGCAAGAAACAAGTTAAGCCAAAAGGAGTTATCTGAGGCGAAAAAACTAATTAACTGTTGCCAAAACTATGACGGTACCTATCGTGATCCCTATCTCTCTAACATGCTTAATTTTGATCCAAACATGCCCGCCTTTTTCCTTTATTATGAAAAAGGCGAACTTGTTGGTCTCTTAACTGTCTATGCAGATGACCAAGATGTGGAAGTGACGATACTGGTTCATCCAGATCATCGCCATCAGGGGATTGCGCGTGCATTGTTTACTAGTTTTGAGAAAGAAATGGCTTCTTTTCCTATTCGTTCAGTTACTTTTCAGACAGAACGTATTTTTCTAGACCGTTATCCTGATTTTGTCAGCAACTGGGGATTGGTCGAGGACGAGGATACAGAAACCTGGTTAGGTAAGGATAGAAGACCTTATCCGTTAGCAAAGGTTTCCAATCTTGAAGTTTTGTTAGCAGATCGTTCCTATCAGGAGCAAATTAGCCAGTTAAAATTTCAGGCATTTTCAGAGGAACATGAATCGAGAGAAGTTGTGGATAGATATGTCGCTGAAGCTCTGAAGGATCCAGAAAGTCGCCTGTATATTTTATTAAAAGATGGTCAGGTTATTGGAACTTGCACGGTAGATTTATCGACTAATACGAATTACTTCTACGGTTTAGCAATATCGGAACCTGAATGTGGCAAAGGGTATGGAAGCTACTTAGCAAAATCCCTTGTCAACCAACTAATTGAGCAAAATAATAAGGAATTTCAGATTGCAGTGGAAGATAGCAATGTAGGTGCCAAACGTTTGTATGAAAAAATTGGCTTTGTCAAACAGACTCAGGTGGTTTATCTGAATGAGAAAGGAGCAAGGGATTCCGAAGTGTAGAGATATTCGGACTGAAATTCAATTGAACTCTTAGTGATGAAACTAATTGTTCTTGGATTTTGGATTTCCTGACTATGATTTATGATTAAAATCTATGACACCTTGAGCAGGAAGTAGACAGGAGAGGCGCTTGAATGTTTAAGAATGAACCGTTCTGCTGCAGATTGTAATTACTCTTGTCTGATTTATTTTTCTTGTCCAGCAAGGATTTTGCTGAATACTTTGATTAGCTTAGGTATAATCATCTGGGTCTATCCCGCTAAGTGAAGGCGAAGCAGAACTAGAAAGGAAACTACAAGAATGGCAGTATATTTTTACGGCTGTATCACCATGGATGGCTACTTGGCAGACAGCCAGCACAGGATAGACTGGCTGCATCAGCTTGGTTCTGTAGAGGATACAGGCTATGATGACTTTTACAGACAAATGGATATCACCATCATGGGCAAGCGGACCTTTGAGGCAATCCAAGATTTGCAAGATGTAGAAAGTTTTTATCAAGCTACGGAAAACTATGTCTTTACGCATGATAGGCACCTGCCTGTCCAGCAATTACCAGCCAGTAGCTGGGGATGTGGTGGACTTTGTTCACCAGATTGACAAAGGCAAAAATGTCTTTGTGATTGGTGGTAATTCCATAGTAGGACCGCTCTTGGATGCGGATCTTTTCGATTACCTCATTATTCAGATAGCGCCCCTTATCCTAGGAAAGGGGGTTCCCCTCTTTACCCAAGAGGAAGGACAGCGCTGTTACCAACTGGATAGCCTCAGACAATTTGGTCCTTTTGCAGAGCTGGTTTTCAGCCGAAAAAGTCAGAAATAGAGAAGGAAGTGAACCGCATGATTAAAATTTACGACACCATGTCTCGTGATTTGCGAGAATTTGTCCCAATCGAGGACGGCAAGGTCAAGATGTATGTTTGTGGGCCAACCGTGTATAACTATATCCACGTGGGGAATGCCCGTTCGACGGTGGCTTTTGATACCATTCGTCGATATTTTGAGTACCGTGGGTACGAGGTTGCCTATATTTCCAATTTTACGGATGTGGATGATAAGATTATCAATCGTGCCAAGGAAGAGGGCATCACGCCTCAGGAGGTTGCGGACAAGTACATCGCTGCCTTTCGTGAGGATGTGACGGCCTTGGGTGTCAAACCTGCGACTCGCCATCCGCGTGTGGTGGAATTTATGGCAGACATCATCCGCTTTGTGGAAGACTTGATTGAAAAAGGCTTTGCCTACGAGAGTCAAGGGGATGTCTATTTCCGTGTGGAAAAATCCCACAACTATGCCAAGTTGGCTAATAAAACCTTGGAAGATTTGGAGCTGGGTGCTTCAGGTCGTACCGATGAAGAAACGGCTCGTAAGGAAAATCCTGTGGACTTTGCCCTCTGGAAATCTGCCAAATCAGGAGAGATTTCTTGGGATAGCCCTTGGGGACCTGGTCGTCCGGGCTGGCACATCGAGTGTTCGGTCATGTCGACAGAGATTTTGGGCGATACCATTGATATTCATGGTGGTGGAGCTGATCTTGAGTTTCCTCACCATACCAACGAGATTGCCCAGTCTGAAGCTAAAACAGGCAAGACCTTTGCTAACTACTGGATGCATAATGGCTTTGTCAATATCGATAATGTCAAGATGTCCAAGTCCTTGGGGAACTTTATCACTGTTCATGATGCCCTTAAAACCCTTGATGGTCAAGTCCTTCGTTTCTTCTTTGCGACTCAACACTATCGCAAGCCTATCAACTTTACGGAAAAGGCAGTGCGAGACGCTGAGACCAATCTCAAGTATTTGAAGAACACTTATGAGCAACCATTTACAGGAAAAGTGGATGTCAAAGAGTTACAAGCCTTTAAAGATAAGTTTGTGGCTGCAATGGATGAAGATTTTAACGCTGCCAACGGTATCACAGTCGTCTTTGAAATGGCCAAATGGATCAATTCTGGTAACTATGATACAAGTGTTAAGCAAGCTCTTGCAGCCATGTTAGAAGTCTTTGGGATTGTCTTTGTTGAGGAAGTTTTGGATGCAGAGATTGAAGCTTTGATTCAAAAACGCCAAGAAGCGCGTGCTAATCGTGACTTTGCCACAGCAGACCAGATCCGTGACCAATTGGCTGCTCAAGGGATTAAGCTCCTTGACACCAAGGATGGAGTGAGGTGGACACGTGATTGATGTCAATCTCATTAACGGGATTGCGTTAGCTTTTGAGGGGGACGCGGTGTATTCCATGTATATTCGCCGTCACCTCATCCTCAAAGGTATGACCAAGCCCAATAAACTTCACCAAGAGGCGACTAAGTATGTCTCAGCCAAAGCTCAGGCTCGCCTGATTTCCCTCATGTTAGAGGAGCAGGTCCTAACGGAAAAAGAAGAAGAAATCTATAAACGTGGTCGTAATACCAATAGTCACACCAAGGCTAAAAATGCCGATGTGGTGACTTACCGTATGTCCACAGGTTTTGAAGCCGTCATGGGCTATCTCCATATGACTGAAAATCTAGAACGTCTTGAGAGCTTGATTTCGTGGTGCATCCAAAAAGTGGAGGGCTAGGACATGATGGCAAAAGAACTACAAGACTGGTTTCCTGAAGCTCAGATTTCAGACCAGCCAGTAGAGAAGGAGGGCTATCTCACTCTCCCTTTAGCTTCTCAGCAGTGGATTTTGCTGGAGGAAGCTGGGCTCAGTGAGCGTGAAAAGCAGTTGGTTGCCCTCTTGACCCAGCAGGAGCAGGCTCGTTCGCTCAATCCTTGGTATTCCTATCTGATTGAGGGTAAGGGACAGGCACCACAAGCTTTTAAAAAGATTCAGCTGGTTTACTGTCATCTTTCCTATTTTCAGCAGGAAAATCTATCCTCTTGGCTAGATATGATGCGGACCCTTTTTCCTAACTGTCAGACGGTGCTTCAGGTTGGGGCTCAGGATTATGTTTTCGTACTTCAACAAGATAAATACACCTCTGTACGAGCTATTTTAAGTGATACGATTGAAGCGGTTGAATATGACTTTGGACTTCGTCTCTCTATCATGTTAGGCCAGGTTTGGTCTCAAACAAGCCATCAAGCCCTATCAGACTTAATCAAAGCAGAGCGAGATTTGTTTAAGACTTGGTGGCGTCAGGGTCACCAAGGTGTTCATACTTTTTCTCAGCTCTATCTTTGGAGTATAGGAGAAAGACTCGTGGACTTGAAGCCAATCAAGGAATATCTACACCAGATGATTTTGGATCAAGATCAGATTCAGGAAATCATTCTCTCCCTTTGGGAAAATAGTGCTGTTCTCACTAAAACAGCCCAGCAACTCTATCTGCACCGCAATTCTCTCCAATACAAGATTGATAAATGGGAAGAGTTGACAGGGCTTCAGTTGAAGGAGTTGACCGACCTGACCTTGTGTTATCAATTGATTTTAGGTTCTTTGTCAACTATAGTTGGTTTGTAAAGAAGTTAATATTTGGAGAAGAGGATTTCCATCTTCTCCATTTTTATGTGCAGAGTTATAGTGGATTGAGGCTGGGAAAGTACACTGCGACTGCTAAAACATTCCTAGAAGTTGCTTTGATTTTCCTAATCTATTCATGCAAAATTTATGTTATTTCACTATAGTTGTTTAATTTTTGTTTAGTATTAGAAGATTGAAAATCAATGAATAAATCTACCAGCAGATGACTCAAAACATCCTTTTGAAGCTGTAGGTAAGGCAAAGTTGACGTAGTTTGAAGAGGTTTTCGAATAGTAGGAACATCCAATTTTGGTGTGTTTTCTTATGGAGTTTTTCCTAGTGATACTTATATCTAGACACAAAACTATAGCTTGAGAGCTAGTCATTTTCAGATAAGATTTAACTCTTCCTAATACTGGGTTTTGTTTGCTTTTCAGAGTCCTTTTCTACTAGAAACTGGGATGTATCCTATTTATAGGAGTAATCGCTAGAAATATGGTAGAATCAAAAAAGAATCAGCTGCTTTTTTATGTAAATTTCAACCTGTGAAGTCTAAAAATTTTTAACTTTCTCCTTTCTTTTCCGAATAAATAGATAGTAGCAGTAAATCTAGTAAACCTAGATTTAAAAATGTGGTATAATAAAAGGAGGAAAAGGATGATTTTAAGACATCCGGGTATTAGCCCGACCAATGACTTGGTTGCTAAGAAAATTTTTAGCAACCCAGAAATCACTTGTCAATTTATTCGCGATATGCTGGACTTGCCAGCTAAAAATGTGACGATTTTGGAGGGAAGCAATATTCACATCTTGCCATCTCTGCCCTACTCGGCTCAGGATTTTTACACTAGTATAGACGTCTTGGCGGAGTTGGATAATGGGACACAGGTTATTATTGAAATCCAAGTCCATCATCAGAATTTTTTCATCAATCGCCTGTGGGCTTACCTGTGCAGTCAGGTCAACCAAAACCTAGAAAAAATTCGCCAACGTGAAGGTGATACACACCAGAGTTATAAACACATCGCACCAGTATATGCTATCGCTATCGTGGACAGTAATTATTTTCAAGATGACTTAGCTTTTCATAGCTTTAGCATGCGCGAGGATACGACAGGTGAGGTTTTAACCATTACCAACAATGGTCAGGAAAACCATCTAGTCAAGATGGCATTCTTGGAATTAAAAAAATACAGAGAAACCAGCAAAGACGAGGTTCGCAAGCCCTGGTTGGAGTTTTTCGGGAATAAGCCCTTTACTCAGGAACCCGAGCGAGCGATCAGCCAAGCAGACCAACTGCTAGACTACAAGAGCTGGTCCGAGGAGGACAGGAAAATGTTTAGTCAACTACGTATGCGCGAAGAACAAGCCTTGTTAGCACATGACTATGCCTTGGAACAAGCTGAAGAAAAAGGTTTAGAGCGTGGTCTTGAACGCGGTCGTGCTGAAGGTATTGAGCAAGGTTTAGAGCGTGGTCTTGAACGTGGTCGCGCAGAGGGTATTGAAAAAGGGCGAGAAGAAGGTCTTGAACAGGGACTGGAGCGCGGGAAAGTTGAAGGAAGTTTGTCTATGCTACTAAATCTAGTTCGTCAAGGTATTCTGACTTCCGAGGTTGCCAGTAAGCAGTTGGGGATGACCGTGGCTGAGTTTGAGGCGCTATTGAAAGATCATCATAAATAAGATCTAACAAATACAGAGAAACCAGCAAAGATAGCATTCGCAAGCCGTGGTTGGAGTTTTTCGGTAATAAGCCCTTTACCCAGCACCCCGAGCGAGCCATCAGCCAAGCAGACCAACTGCTGGACTACAAGAGCTGGTCCGAGGAGGACAGGGAAATGTTTAGTCAACTACGTATGCGCGAAGAACAAGCCTTATTAGCACAGGACTATGCCTTGGAAACAGCTAGGGCGGAAGGTATTGAACAGGGATTGGAGCGTGGACTTGAACGTGGTCGAGCAGAAGGTATTGAACAAGGTTTAGAGCGTGGTATTGAATGTGGTCGAGCTGAGGGTCTTGAACATGGACTTGAGCGTGGGAAAGTTGAAGGAAGTTTGTCTATGCTACTAAATCTAGTCCGTCAAGGTCTTCTGACACCTGAGCTTGCCAGTCAGCAATTGGACATGACCGTGGCTGAGTTTGAGGTGCTTTTGTAAGTTAGGGAATGTATCTAGCTTTTCCCTCAAAATCTTATCAGAGTGCTAGGAAACTTACATCATATTTCACGATTTTCAGCAGAATGCTTCTGCTGATTTTATATAGAAAAAATGGCGGATTTTATCTTTACTATAGATAGGGTCTGTTTTTTATTTATGTTGAATTTAAAATATTATCCATAATAAGTTTGATAGATAAGGGTGTGCATATATATATATATATATATAATTACAGAAAAATGTTGTTATATCGGCTTTTTTGCTACTTTTTTAATCTTATCTTCATCTAGGTTTATACTTGATTTCTTTCCGTAAAAGTATTACTATAAAGTTGACATATTATGTGTTACGGGTTTTTGTGTACTCTTTTGAGGAAAGTTGGCCTGTGATACAATGAAAGGATGCTATGCTCATGTTTGGAAAAAAACATAGTGATAATGGTGAAAAAATTTACCGTTACTCAATAAGGAAATACCATTTTGGGGCTGCTAGTGTTGCAGTGGCGGCTCTGATGTTCTTTGCGAATGGGGTGCAAGCGCAGGCCCCTGCAGTGTCTCCAGTAACAGCTAGTGATGTAGTTGCTGGACCTTCTGGAAATTCAGATGGGGATCCACAGGACTCAGATGAGGAGAGTCCTGAGAAAACGGCAGTAGTTGAACAGCCAGTTGAGCTCAAATCAGCAGGAGAATCTAGCGCTCCAGAAGCCAAAACTGAAGAAGGAAGTCAAGAAGAATCAGAAGCTGAAGTTAAAAGTCCTCAGCCTGAGACTAAGATAGATGAGAACGCAGAAGCTCCTCAAGTGGCGAAGGAAAAAGATCAGGAAGTATCAGCGCCAGTAGCTGACACAAGTGCAGCCAAATCGACACAAAGCACCCTAGAAGCTTTGTTGGCAAATCTAACCCTAGACTCCATGAAGGCTCTCCGCGCTGAAGTTGAAGAAGGTCTCGCAAAGGCTAAGGCGGTCTTAGAGAATCCAAGAGCGACGCAAGAGCAGGTTGATGAGCAAGTCAAACTCATGGAAGACCTGACTCGCCGGGTCAAGGAAGCTTTCTTGCTTCGTTTTTTTTTCTGAAATAGAAGCTCAAAAATCACCTATAAAAATAAGTGACAAAATGGCTAAAAAAGTTCGCATTTTGCTGTTCAAATTTGCGAAAATAGGATATAATAATACTGTCTCGAAATTTGTCTTTTTATACTCAATGAAAATCAAAGAGCAAACTAGGAAACTAGCCGCAGGCTGTACTTGAGTACGGCAAGGCGACGTTGACGTGGTTTGAATTTGATTTTCGAAGAGTATGACAAGTATCGGAATAAAAAAAACATATCCTTTCTTAAATACCTAAAATATTTAAGGGGGGGTATTTTTTAGTACCTCCAGAAAGGAAAAATGAGAGGTAAGTCAATCATGAAAAAATCATATCGTGATGATAACGGGGAAAAGATTTTCCGTTACTCCATTCGTAAGTATCACTTTGGTGCTGCCAGCGTTGCTGTTGCGGCCTTGATGTTTTTTGCCAATGGGGCTGTGGCAGCGAGTGAGACAATTACTCCAGCTACGGCAAGTGATGTCGTTACGGCAGGTTCTGATGGCAATGCAGATGGAAATCCAGAATCCTCGGATGAGGGAGAGTCCAAGAAAACTCTGACTAGCCAGCCAGCTGAACTCAAATCAGCCGACCAGCTAAAAGCACAAGAGGCGCCAGCTGAGGAAAGCGGTCAAGGGCAAGCAGGAACTAACTCTAACTCTGCTGGAGCTGAATCTAACTCTACCCAATCAGAGTCTGCTCAAGAACCTTCTCAAGCAGGAGAAGTAAAAGAGCAAGAACAGCCGACCGTCGCTGATACGACAGCAGCCAAATCGACTCAAGGGAATCTGCAAGCTTTGTTGGCAAAACTAACGCTTAGCTCAATGCANTAGCAGCAGCTAAGGCAGTTTTGGAAGATCCAAAAGCGACGCAAGCGCAGGTTGATGAGCAAGCAAGACTGATGGCTGAGCTTATGAGCCGTGTAAATCAAGCCTTGACACCTAGCCTAGAAACTCCAACAATCTTGGAAAAAGCAGGTCTGACAAACACTACGCTGGCTGCTCCAGAGGGGACTGTACTAACTCCAAAGGAAGCTGTTACAAAAGTCCTAGAGAAGAATCCTGTAGCATCAACTAATGGAGAAGTTAGGAATCCATCAACTAAACTTTCAAAGTCAGAAGTTAGTGATAATCAGAATAAAGAAAAATTAAAAACGATTTCAAAAGATTTGTCTGCCTATCTGATACAGGCAAATGAAATCACACGTCCTGAGACTAAGAAACTTTTAGAAGGAGTAGAAGAAATTGTTAAATCAATTGAAGCTAATGTATCACAACCTCAGTTAACACCAGCTGAAATTGAAGAACTCCTCAAAAAAGGAAAGCAAGCTGAGAAGAAACTTGCCTTAGCACTTACTCGTGAAAAATCAGGAAAACGGGATTTGCGAAATAGCAAACCCATGAAATTAGGGTCAGACTTTAGAGCTAATCCGACTGGTCTTGATACAAAAAGAGCATATATTGTACAAAATGGTGATGGTTCAGGCTTGCCTGCTGAGACTTATTTGTATGCGATGAGAAGAGGTACTGTCGATAGATTACCTACAGAAGATAATCAAGTAACAGTGGAGGAGGGTTTAAAAGAAGCAAAGATAACAGTGAAAAAAGATCCTGGGAACGAGAACGGTTATATTTGGACTGTTACTTTTAATAATCATAATCAGAATCACCAAAATGCTTTGTATTGGTTTACTTTGCCTAAAGGGCATACGATGGGAGAAGTCCTTGGTGTTACAAGACAAAAGACAGGCAGTAGGTCACTTGGCGGTTTCAATTTAGATACAGGATGGCGAAACAAAATAAAGAATCATTTAAATGCTACGGAAGCGGATTATGGAGATGCTAATAATCATCATTTTACAGATGGATTTGATAGTGTGACAGACGTAACGGATAACAACTTTATTATCGGAACTCTCCAGAGGAACCAAGCTGGTCCCGAGGAAACTCAGGCTTCAACTTCCTATTATTATTTAGGCCCTACTTTCAACAAGTATACTCGTCGACCTATTTGGGGTACAGAACCTTCTCGTGATGTGAGAGATAAAGCGAAAAGAAATTTAGCTGGATTAAAAGAAAATACTGACCAATTATATTATTTAAAATATGATGGAGCAGGGATTGTAACGATTGAGTATAAAACTACGACTGATAACAAATACGCCCCTCTTTATTATGGTGCAGGGATGAGATCGTATGAATATTCTTCAGGAAAACAATACTTCATGGTAAGAGGTTTACAAGAAAAGCCAACCGGACCGACAGTTAACACTAATAATGAGGGAACAGTAACAATAAATCCTTATTCTAATCCTGATTCTGATAAAAATAAAAACGTAGATAAGGTAGACCTTACTTATACGAATAGTAGTGGTGTAAAGAAAACGGTAACCCTAAAACGTAATCCTCAAAATGGAACTTGGACTAGTAGTGGGAATGGTGCGGATGGAATTCAAATCAATGGAGATTTATTCTCAGTAAAAGCAGGATATGCTAAACCTGGATCAGAAGTTAGCGCAATATCTTCCTTTGGGAATAGTGATTCTAGTGTAAGGAATAGTGTGACTGTGCCAACGGACACAAAACCTCCTGTAGTTAAAATCAGAACGGGACAAAATACTACAACACTTCCAGAAACTAGCCCGTCAGATGCTATCTATACAGTTACTCAAGGTCAACCATTTACTCCAAACCTAGAAGCATTTGACAATACTGGGAAAATTACTAAGTTTGAGCTTGAAGGAGACCTTCCAACAGGAGTTAGATTGTCAAGTAACGTATCATCTACAGCTAACTATAATGAAACTAATCCATATCGTCCTACATTTACAGGAAATGTTCATAATGATTTTACTCCTGGAGTATACACACGTAGTATTAAAGTAAGTGATGGTGTATCAGGAGATAAGACGTATTATTTCAAATACCGTGTTATTGCTCGTGATACAGAAGCGCCAACGATTAAACTTGTGGATAAAACGAAAAATAATACTGAAACACCATTAACAGATAATGTTTCAAATGCACCAACTATTGATGTTTATCGCGGTGCGAATATCGATTTACCGTTAAAATATTACGATAATGATAAAATCGGTAAAGTAAACGTTCAGTACGTTTCTGGACTCCCTAGAGGTGTTTGGTTCAATGGAAATGCTTCTGAAAATTCTAATGTAACAATTAATGAAACAGGAAAAACAGAAAGTGTACAAGGAAGTTATACGGTTCGTGGTCGTGTTGACGCTAATGCTCCATTAGGTATTTCAACAGTTACATTAAAAGTATCTGATGCGGCAAACGGAAATGTAAATCAAGGAAATAAAAAAGAAGTGAAATTCCGCGTTCGTGTGTTAGATCTTGACTTTGAACAAGGTGTTTCTACACAAACGGGTGCTTCAAAAATTTCTAAGGAAGTAGAATTAAACCAACCTGTTGGGGATCCAAATAATTACTTAACAGTAAATGATGGGTCACAAAGAAATGATAACTTATTCCCAAGTGGTATGAAATTCCGTTATATCAGAGGTACAGAGTATAAGACAAACTTAACGTATACAGATCCAGGTAAATATACTGTAACAGCAGCTGCGTTCTATCCAACAACATATGTACCAACAAATGGTGAATCAGTTACTGCAACAAATGCAACAGGAGATAATGTCAATGAAATCCGTGGTCGTGCTTATGTTGCTAGAGAGATTGAATTCCAAGTGAAACCAACAGCTCCAACTGTAACACCTCAAGAAAATGGGGATGTAGTAGTTGCACACACGAACCAAACAAATGTAAAAACATTAAGTTTCACATATACAAATGGTAGTGGTGCACAACAAACAGTTACTGCAACGAAAAATGGTAGTCGTTGGACATTAGATAATTCTTCAATAGATGGAGTAACGATTGATGAAAGTACAGGTACTGTAACAATTAAAGACCGTGCTGTACGTGACGCTGCCGAGGTAACTGCGAAAGTGGCTACATCAGATAGTGTTAATAGTAATAACACTACAGCAGCTGCAAAAGTAGGTGAGCGTATTGCTCCAACATTTGAATTCAATTCAAAATATACAGAAGTAGTGAATGGACAACGTGTAGTTTATGTTACACCAACAGAAAACTTATCAAATGGTTCTATTACATTAGGAACAGTAAAAGATAATTCTGGTAAGTTATTAGAAACAGTATTATTCCAAGGGAATGGTACATCTACAAACTTAGATTTTGGATTGAGCTATAATGCAAAAACTAAAACTACTAATGGCGATTTTGATGCTCCACACGATATTGTAATTACGGGGAAAGTTCCAAAAATTAATCCAAATACGAATAACATTTGGGGAAATAACGATTCATTAGTAACACGTTATGTTTCAGCGACGGATGCTGCGGAAAATCTATTAAAAGATACAAGTAACCAAAACTCAAATCCATTACGTGTACAGTTCAAGATTCTGACACAAGCAGCTAAATATACTCCACAAGTAGGAACTCAAGCTGTTAATAAAGATATTACTGCTAATGGTGCTAGTTTGTCAGCTGATGAATTTAATGCGATTAAATCCAAAATTACATTTACAGCCAATAAAGGTGATGTAAAAGTAGCGTATGATACTCCGGACATGAACATTACCATGAATGAAAATGGAGCAGTGAAACGTAATTCGCATGGTACTTATTATGTCGGTGCAACAGTTAGTTATCCGGATGGAACAAGTGACACAATTCAAATTCCAGTTGAAAAATCAGATAAAACTCCACCAACTGTAAAAATGAATGGTAATAAGTTGACTGAAAATGCAGCAGATAATCATTTCATTATTTATAGAGGTGCTAACTTTAATCCAACATTTGAAGTGAATGATGATTCTGGAGTAACGACTTATCTAAAAGCAGACAATATTCCAAATGGTGTTTGGTTCAACAAACAAGGAAGCGCTGATTCTCCTAAGACAGAAAACATGACGAACGGGACACAGTATCAATTAGCAACAAACAACACAGTTGATAGTAATGCTCCTTTAGGAGACCGTGAAGCACGTGTTACTGTAAAAGATGCGTTAAATAACGAGAAAACTTATAAGTTCAAATATACGATTGTAGATGTTGATGTTAAAGGTAGTCCTAAGAACGTTCGATTAAACTCACAATTAGGAGATCCACATCAATTCTTGACAACTACAGCAGCCAATAGAGTTAATGCAGATGATAAGTATTTCCCAGACGGAATGCGATTCAAATGGATTAAGAATAATCAAGAAGTAGAACAGTCTACAACATTACCGAAAGCAGGGAATGTTACTGATTATAAAGTAGTTGCTGAGTTTGCAAATGGTGCAAGAACTTATAATAAAACTATCGATGGTAAGAATGTAACCATTTATACACCTGATAAAGTTGAAAAACCAGTAACGCTGATTGTAACGGAAGATTCACCACCAACTGTGAAGATGACAAATCCATCTGATAATCAAACAACTGAATTATCAGGAGATGATTCAAATTCTCCAATCGTGACTATTTACCGTAATGGTCAATTAGATATTCCGTTGAGCTTCTATGATAATGAAGCAACTGGACGTGTAAATCTTCAATATGTAGAAGGATTACCAAAAGGTGTTTCATTTGCTGGAACAAATAATACAGTTTCGGTTACAGGTGCAGTGGCAAATGCCAATGGCACACATACAATTTCTGGACGTGTTGCAGCTGATGCGGAATTAGGAATGTCTACAGTAACTATGAAAGTATCAGATGGTTCTAATGGTGTAGCTTCTGGAAACCAAGGAGAAGTGAAATTCCGTATCCGTGTATTAGATGTTGACTTTGAAGAAGCAAAATCACCAGAGCCAAATCAAAGTTCTATTACTGTAGAAACAAATGTAGGTGACAGCATTCTGGATCCAAACTACTACTTAACAGTAAATGATGGAACAAACCGTACAGATCAAGGTAATTTCCCTAATGGAATGACATTCCGTTATGTAAGTATTGATGGAAGAACAACAACTCGTACCCTTCAATATAATGCTCCAGGACAATATACTGTTAGAGCAAGAGCTTATTTCCCAGTAAACTATGCGGGAACAAATGGAATCGGTGAAGTTGTTTCTGGACAAAGTGGAGATAATACAGAGATTAATGGACGTCGTTATATTGAAAAAACAATTGTATTCAGAGTAAAACCTACAACTCCGGTTGTTGCACCTCAAGATAATGGGGATGTAGTAATTACACAACCGAATGAAACAAATGTTAATCAACTAAGTGTAACGTATACTACACAAGGAGATAATCCTCGAGAAGTAACATATACTGCAAGAAAAAATGGAACTACATGGTCATTTGGACCAAGAACTCCAATAACTATTGATGGAGCAACAGGGACTGTAAAAATTAAAGACCGTTTAGTACAAGATGGTTCAACTGTAAAAGTGCAAGCAATTACTCATGACCAAATTGGAAGTAACGAAGGTACAGGTGATGCTAAACCGGGTGACGCGATTTATCCAACGGTTGACTTCCAAAATACGGAAACAGATTCAGAAGGAAATCGCGTAGTCTATATCACACCGACAGAAACAACTGACTTACCAGTAGCAACGTTGAATGACAATTCAGGGAAATTAGTGTCCGCTAATTTTGTTGGATATGATGGTTCTGCAACTAATTTATCAAATGTAAGTCTTGATTTTAAAAATAAAGTTGTTAAAGATAGTGCAGAAACACAACACAATGCACCAATTACCTTAAATGTTGCAGGTACATTACCAAAACAAAATCCAAATGGAAATCGTTTGTGGAATGATGGCGAGAAATTTGCGCATATTTATGCGGATGCAGAGGATGCTGCCGGAAATGTCTTACATGGTTCTCCAGGAACTAAAGAGAATAGTCCAAGTAGTAAAACTCGTGTAGTGCTTAGAGTTAAAACACAAGCAACGAAATATACACCGACTGTAACGACTCCACAAATTACTCGTGATATTAGACAGCCTAATTCGACATTAACTGATGGCGAATTTAATAGTATTAAAGACACGTTAACATTCAAAGCGGATAAAGGTGCAGTGAATATCCAGAAAGATACAGCGAACTTAACATTTACATCGAACAAAGAAGTAAATAAAAATGCTGATGGTTCGTTATATATCACAGCAACTGTGTCGTATCCAGATGGTTCTGCTGAGGAGATTCAAATTCCAGTAAATGCTCCGGCACAAAAAGAATTTTATACACCAACGGCAGTTGAGAAAACTGTAGAAAAAGATAGCGAACCAGAAGCTAGAGACAGTATATCAAACGCGTCAAACTTACCAACAAACACAAAGTTTGCATGGAAGACAGGGACTTTAGATACATCAACACCAGGAGTAAAACAAGCGACAGTAACGGTAACCTATTCAGATAAATCAAGTGAAGAAGTAACAGCTACGGTGAACGTTAGACCAACGAAACCAACAGTAACTTCAGCAAATGGGGATGTTACGATTACTCCTGTAAATGAACCGAATGTTACTAAATTAGTAGCAAGTTATACCCCAGCAGACCGTCATCGATTGGATGATAATGGAACACTAACGACTACTCCTCAAACGGCTACAACGATTGAGGCTACTAAGGGTGCTGATAACCAATGGACAATTACAAGTGGTGGAAAAGATGGCATTAGTATAAACCCATCTAATGGTGCAATTACATTAAAAGACCAAGTTGTGAAAGATCAGACAAGTGTGACCGCTAAAGTTGCCGCTCAAACTATCGAAAGTGCTGAGGGAACTGGAACGTCCACTAAAGGAGATCAAACAAATCCTGTTATTGGAGCTTCTTCACAAATAGTAGAAGCTGGAAAAGAAATTAATATTCCTCTTGACCTATCAGATACAGGGGTAGGTATTGATGAAGGAAATATTAAAGTTACAAACTTGCCAACAGGTCTAAGCTATGATACAACTACTAAATCAATTACGGGTACTTTAGGTACAGTTTCTAACAATACTGTTACAGTAGCTGTCTTAGACAAGAACGGTAATAAAGCAGACAAGACAATTACGATTACTGCTGTTAAACCAAAAGCAATTTACGCTATTAAAGATGATACTATTGAAAATGTTGATAATGCAGCTAACTTTGTGGAAGTGCCTGAAGGGGTTACTGCATCATGGAAAGACAATGACAAACCATCAACGGCAACAGTAGGAACTACGAATAAAATTGTGACGGTTAGTGCAAATAGTGCGAATACTGAAATAACGATTCCGGTAACGGTATATCCGAAAGTAACTTATCGTAAGGTAGGCGGCGAAGAAGTGAAGACCTACTACGAAATCGTTGGGCAACCGTTGACGTCAAGATTAGTTTCAGGCGGTGGTAGTTTTAAGGATGTAACTCCAGACTACTATATAGAGTTTGAAGGAGGTACAAAGCCAAAAGGAACTCGTGTTGAATTTGAAGGTGGTGCACCTGCGGATACAAGTACAACAGCGGGTGTAACAACTAAAACAATTAAAGTAACATATCCGAATGTTGAAGAAAGTGTTACGAAAGAAATTACCTTCAAGACTTATGGTAATGAAGTGAAATACGAAGATGGAAAAGACTCTATCGAGACAACGGTTGGGACTACTGTTACTGCAAGAAACAGTGTCAAGTTAAGTAATCCAAATCTTCCAAATCCAAGCGGAACTTTTATTGGTTGGTGGAAAAACAATAAACCATACACTCCAGATAATAAAATTGGGGAACATACAGAAAATGTCAACGTTTGGTATGGCGGTACTGTGCAGAAGGATCGAGGAGATAATACAAATAACTACAGTGACCAAAACATTGGTGTGAATATAACCATCAAACCACAGGCACCGAGAATTGCTAAAAATGCTTTGTATGGCAAAGGAACGACTAAACCGAATGTGACGGTAGGAAATCTTCCAACGAATAGTCAGTTAGAAACTGGTGCAAGAGTTACAGTTGAATTGTATTCTGGAGATAAGAAAGTTGCCTCTAAGACAGTAAATGGCGGAACAACTTCAGTTGAATTTGATAAGAATGATTATACTGATAATCTAACTTATAGTGAGAAAGTTCATGCAGTGGTTAAAGTTGAGGGTGGTAGCGAAACTACAGCCTATAACTTGTCATCTGCAAATAGTAATGATGTCCAAGTCACTCCTCAAAAACCAACTTTTGACACAACTGCGGTCACTTCAACTAGTCGTACACTAAGTGGTACATTAGGTGGATTTGACGATGCTAATAAAGTAGTCGAAGTTCATTTGAACGATGAACGTAATACAGTCTTATCAAGTGCAAACTCTGGAGAAGTGACAATCACTGGAGATAAATGGACAGCTACGCTTCCTACCACTGTAAAACTTCGTCAGTCGGTTGCTAAAAATGGAGAAACTACTAAACCATCAGGTATCACAGTAGAGAATAAGGTTGCAGGTATGACAATCTCTACTATAAGTGATGAAAAAGAAGTCGCAATGGGTTCTTATTCTGTATCATCTACAATTGCAGGTAGCAAGCATATTGATGTTACAGTGCCACATGATGCAAAACGAGTGGAATTACGATTCCATAACAGCATGGAAACAGGCAATAAAGCAAACAGTATCACTCTTGTACGTGGTGCAGATGGTACTTGGCATACAGAAGCAACTCGTGCTGATAATACTAGTGTGACAGATGCGAATGGATATGTTGGAACTATTACTTCTACTGTAAGTACTACTAATCCATCAGAAAATATTATTAGTATTCCTCTTAATGAAGAAAGTAACGGTAAGAAACTTCATCTTAAAGAAGAGGAAGCGAATGGAGATGGCACAGCAACTTATGGCAAAGGGCTAGGTTTGCGTGTGGAATATCAACCAGAAGCAGGACAAGATCCAACAGCAGCTGGTAATTGGAAAGTAGTTAGCGTTACGAATACAGCACCTGTTCTATCATATAAAGGAACAGATGCAAGTAGCGAAACAAATCGTAAAGTCTATGGATCTGGAACTAGCATCACTAAAGAAATGTTAGCAGAGTTAGTAACAGTGACAGATCCAGAAGATAATGCTACAGATGCGAATAATAAACCATACGGCTCAACAACTATTGAAATCGTATCTGGTTTAACAGAAACACCAGGACAAGCAACACCACCTGGGAATTATACAGTTACTCTAAAGGCTACTGATAGCCAAGGAAGAGAAAGTAATACGTTGACGGTGTATGTGGGAGTAAGAGAACAAAAAGATGAATACAATCCAGGTGCGAAGACTCCAAACCAAGAAGTCAGCCATAACGCAGTTCCAGATGCGGAAACAAGTGTAGATACATCAGGATTACCAGCAGGAACAAGATATAGTTGGAAAGCTGATGCAACACCAGACACAGCAACACCAGGAAACAAACCAGGAACAGTTATCGTAACGTATCCAGATGGAACAACAGATGAAGTTCCGGTTACTGTAATCGTCAAAG
>NZ_CRPU01000014.1 GCF_001096185.1 Streptococcus pneumoniae | reverse complement strand
CTGGTCTTCTTATCTTCTACTGCCTTACCACCTTCGATTTTATAAGTAGTCGTAATGGTTTCAGTTCCTACCTTACCTGGCCGAGTTGGATCATCTTTCTTTTCCCCTTTATCAAGAGTTGGATCCGCTTCATACTCTGTTTCGATTGGAATTACTTTTGTTTCAACGCTATCCTTAGCCGGAACCTTAACAATAATATTTCCTACTTCATCAACATCAGTCTCCGGTTCCTCTCCTTTACGGCGGGTATCGTCTTTAATAAATGTCACTCCTGTTCCATCAGCATGAACAAAACTTGTATTCAGGATTCCTCCTAAAAATAAAGTTAGCCCGATTATCACAGAACCAAAAATCTTTCCGAGTTTACGTAATGCATAGCGCTTATTGGTATTAGATTTTGCCATTACATCCTCCTTCTAAAAGTTACTACTTCTAGTATAGCATCTTTTCTGGCAAATGTTAAATAATATGCTTCATATATCAAATAAGCTTAGAATGATATATTGATTATTGAACTAACACTTTAACTATATCGTAATCAATCTCATATATAGAGGATTGCAGACATCTTATCTAAATATATGCTAATATATTTAGATACAAGCATTCCAACGTGGTAATTTTCACTCATCTTTCATCATTCTTTATACAACTATGCAGTAGCAATCGAATAGTTTGCTCATCAGAATGAGACTATTTTAATGTTAGATATTTTGATAGAAAAACATAAATAAAATTGGTAGAATTTAATTCCCTAACTCGATAGAGGATTCTATTTTAAATTTAACAACAGCTAGGATTACACTATAAAAAGCGTATTACCACCTGTTCGGCTGGAGAATCTAGTCGATTAGCTCCCTCTTAGTTACAAGATTAAAGCGATTTTTTAACTAATACTAAACAAGATTAAAGAAGGAACTAGAACATCTGTCTTGTGCTAATCAATATGCTATTTTAAAGTTGCAAATAAACTTGGAATGCCAATTATTATATTTACAATAAATAGTTGACTTCAATGAAAACAGAAAAGAGAATTCAACATTCTTCCCTACTTATCTGATAATAAATAAGATCCGCAAGATAGCCTTTTCTCTCTATACCATTAACAATGGTTTGTAGATAGGACATTCCAGCTTTCTCCATGACACGACCTGAAGCTGGGTTGAGACTGGCATATCGTGCTCTAACATTTTGAAAGCCTGCTTGAGTAAAACAGAAATACAAGACAACTTTCAAGGCCTCTGTCATCATACCTAGACCCCAGTAAGCCTTGCCTAAAACATAGCCAATTTCACAAGAAGAATCGTTCTCATCCATCTCAACAATGCTGATATCTCCTATCACCTGCTCTGGGTTCTCTTTGAGACAAATGGCCCATTTGTAATAGTTAGGATTGGTATAGGAGGCAACCCAATTTCGAATGGAGTTTCGAGTGACCTCGACATCAGGATGGGGATCCCAAGTGACGTAGGTTAGATTCTCAGCAGACGAAGCCCAATTTTGAAACATGGCTTCTGCATCACTCTCCACAAATCTTCTCAAAATCAAACGTTCTGTCTGTAATATTTGCGTACCGATAGCTTTCATGATGCTACCTCACTTTCTGATAGATGATTCTCTGCCCAATCTCCATTAAAACTTATTTTGCTTTTGAATTTCAAGGTAATAAGCTAAAAAGGATCACTGAACCTTCCTCGCTCACTTGTTTCTGTGCTTGGTGTAAAAAACTAAACTCAGTAACAACTAAAAAACAAGTTTTTCATCTAGTTCCTTGACGCAGTCGCTGTCTGGTTTGAAATGCGCTCTAGCAAGCTTTTTCAAACCTAGTCATCGTTGCGGGGGTGAGACGACGAAATCGAACTCTGTGAGTTACCGGACCTACTCTCACTTTCTTATTTCAAGGTGAGAGGCTGAAAACCTCCACTGGATGCTATTCTTGCTCCCCAGTTTCTAAGCAAGAAGCTAAAAAGGTCCCCCGGACCTTTTTACTCCCAAAAGTCATCAAATACGGTGATGGGTAGGTGGCGTTTATGTTGACCTTTGTGCCACCAGTTTTCGATTGTTGCTTGAGCTTCTGGGCTGATTGTTTTGCCTTCTAGGTAGTCGTCAATCTCTTCATAAGTGACTCCGAGGGCTACTTCGTCAGCTAGGCCTGGTTTGTCTTCTTCTAGGTCTGCTGTTGGGATTTTTTCATAAAGGGCTGGGTCTGCACCAAGTTCCTTCAAGAGTTGTTTCCCTTGGCGTTTATTGAGGCGATAAAGAGGGAGAATATCTGCACCACCGTCACCAAACTTGGTAAAGAAACCTGTGATATTTTCCGCGGCGTGGTCTGTTCCAATGACCGCTCCGCTATGGGAACCAGCAAGGGCATACTGAGCAATCATACGGCAACGTGCCTTGATATTCCCCTTGTTGAAGTCTGAAACAGAGCTTCCTGTCGCTTCAACTGCTGCTGTCATGGCATCAGCTGATTCCTTGATATTCACAACCAAGCTGACATCTGGCTGGATAAATGCTAGGGCTTTTTGAGCATCTGCTTCATCGGCTTGTACTCCATAAGGCAGGCGGACAGCGATAAATTTGTAATTGTTATCTCCTGTCTCTGCTCGCAGTTCTTCCATAGCCAATTGAGCTAAACGACCTGCTAAGGTTGAATCTTGTCCCCCAGAAATCCCTAGTACAAAGGCTTTAAGAAAGTGGTGTTTTTTCAGGTATCTCTTTAAGAAATCAATGGAACGACGGATTTCTTCCTGGGCATCAATCACTGGTTTGACACCCAGTTGCTGAATAATAGTCTCTTGCAAACTCATTCTTCTTCTCCTTCACCAAGGGCTTCCTTGCGCATTTTGTCAATCAAGTCCATCTTGTCTTGCCATACATCACGCGCCAAATCCACTGGATAATGTTGCGGATTGAGCACGCGCTTGTACTCATCCCAAAGCTTGTCAAATTCCTTACGAGCATAAGCCTGAATCTCAGTCAAGCTAGGCAGGTTGTAAATCAATTTCCCGTCTTTGAAGATGTCCACCAATAGAGGAACAGCATCAAAATTACGAACCGTCTTCTTGATGTAAGTATAGGTCGGATGGAACATCTTGATTTCCGTCATGTCGCTCACATCCACACTGTCATAAGTGATGTAATCACCTTCTGACTTGCCTTTTTCACGACTGGTAATGCGCCACACCTGCTTCTTACCTGGCGTAGACACTTTTTCCGCATTATTTGACAGCTTGATGGTATTGCGCATGTTCCCATTTTCATCTTCAATGGCCACAATCTTATAAACTGCCCCAAGAGCTGGCTGGTCATAGGCTGTAATCAGCTTAGTTCCCACACCCCAGACATCAATCTTGGCCTTTTGCATCTTGAGATTGAGGATAGTATTTTCATCCAAATCATTTGAAGCATAAATCTTAGCCTCTGTAAATCCAGCCTCGTCCAGTTGCTGACGAACTTTCTTGGAAATGTAGGCAATATCCCCTGAGTCAATCCGCACACCCATAAAGTTAATCTGGTCACCCAGCTCACGCGCCGCCTGAATGGCAGCTGGAACACCAATACGAAGGGTGTCATAGGTATCCACAAGAAAAACGCAATTTTTGTGGGTCCCAGCATAAGCCTTGAAAGCCTCATAGTCGTTACCATAAACCTGTACCAAAGAATGGGCATGAGTACCCAAAACAGGAATATTAAAGAGTTTACCAGCACGCACGTTGCTAGTTCCATTGGCACCACCAATCACCGCTGCGCGTGTCCCCCAGATAGCCGCATCCATCTCTTGCGCCCGACGTGTCCCAAACTCCATCAAGGGTTCATCTTCGATAACCGAACGAATACGAGCCGCCTTCGTCGCCACCAAAGTCTGGTAGTTGACGATGTTCAAAAGAGCAGTTTCCACCAACTGACATTGGGCTAGAGGGCCTTCCACCTGTACAATCGGTTCATTGGCAAAGACCAAGTCCCCTTCTTGAGCAGAACGAACGGTCAACTCCAACTTGAAATTTCTAAGGTAATCCAAGAATTCCCCATGATAGCCAAGCCACTCCAAATAGGCAATATCACTATCTGAAAAACGCAGGTCTTCAAGATAACTCACAATTCTTTCCAAACCAGCAAAAACTGCATAGCCGTTCTTAAAAGGCTGTTGGCGGAAATACACCTCAAAGACCGCCTTTTTATTGTGAATCCCTTGGTCAAAGTAAACCTGCATCATGTTAATCTGGTACAAGTCCGTGTGCAATGTTAAACTATCATCTGGATACATACTTTTCCTACTTCCTTAGCTAGAAATACATAAAAATTTTCAAGAACTTTCATGTGTTCCAATAAATTAGTACTATTATATCACATTTTAGCTGTATTGAGAAAAGAGTAACAAGCTATTCTCCACTCTCCAGTTCATCCATGTCTTGTTCAAACTTTTTCTGAGCCCATTCTCCATAGCTCTTAAGACCAAGATTACCAATAAAGACCCAGGGAAGGTAAATGACATAAGTAATTGCCCAAGCAGACAGGTATTTAACGTTCAAAGGATTGTGCTGATAAATTTCTATATTGAATTGATAATTCTGCAACATCAAAAGAGCCGTAATCGCCAAGGTTAGGAAAAAACAACCTAAAATCGTAAAATGAAAACGACTATAGTAGGTCACTCCCAGATAACGGGCACGATTGAAAAAGAAGAAAATTCCTACTATCAGAGTATAGACTAGAAAATTCGGATTAAACAGAGAGGGAGCTAATACAGCCACCAAATAGCTTAGAAGCACAAGCCCAATGAAGAGGGTAAAGGATTCCGCTCCAGCTTTATTGATTAGTTGTTCTTCTCTTTCGTCAAGTAATTGATAATGAATAAATTTATTTACCATCTTCTTCCTCCCAAAATAGTTGGTCTAGAGTTTTCCCTAAACATCTGCAAATAGACTGGCAAAGCGAGAGACTGGGATTATATTTTCCCGCCTCTATCAAACCAATAGTCTGGCGCGTCACCCCCACAGCCTCTGCCAGTTGACCTTGAGTTAAATCAAGCTCAACCCGAGCCAATTTTAATTTTAAATTTTTAGCCACCTGCGTCCTCCTTTTAATTTTAAAAAGTTGCGCCTCTTTTCAACAACATTATACCATATATCTAACTTAATGCAATATATAAATGTCATTTTGTGAAATTTTATTAACAAAAAACTCTCTACCATAAAAAATAGAGAGTTTTCTGCTTATTCAATTTTTTTCAAAATATCTAAGATATCGCTTCTTTGTTTAATTTGATAGGCTTTGGATACCTAAGCTCCGACTTTATCACTTAAAAAATAAAAAAGGACAGCTAATCCCTTGCGCATCAAGGGATTTCGCCATTCTTTAATCTCGTTTAAGTGTTGTATATAGAGCTTTGCATAATTTTTTAAAACTAAACAACTACATTAAGCTCGAACTGTGACACTGGTTCCATCTTCTTTATAGAGATTGATGAGTCCTTCTTTTAATGCACGAACCATGTCTCCTGCTTGAACAGGTTGAGGCACCTTAATAGTCAAGAGTTCCATTGGATTTGGGGCGCGGTCGATTTTATTGCCTTTGGCATCGTGCAAATCTTCGATATACGTTTCAAAATGACGAAAACCTGGACCATAAAACTCAACTTGATCGCCTTCGTTGATGACATTCCGTTGACGAATGGTTGCCGTTTGAGTCGCATCATCATAAGAAACCACTTCAGCGACAAACTTATACTCAGGAATTTTACGACGCGCACCAAACAACTGCTCATTTTCAGATGGTGTACCGTAGTAGAAACCTGTAGCCAATTCACGTTGGGCAACCTTCCACATCTCGTCCACCAAGTCTTGTTTGATAGATTCAAACTTTTCAGGACTTTCAAGATAGGCATCCACAGCTGCCTTGTAGCAGTTG
Source organism: Streptococcus pneumoniae (assembly GCF_001096185.1). Classification (GTDB taxonomy): domain Bacteria; phylum Bacillota; class Bacilli; order Lactobacillales; family Streptococcaceae; genus Streptococcus; species Streptococcus pneumoniae_B. The sequence goes on along the minus strand of NZ_CRPU01000014.1, from coordinate 34,916 downwards.
GTCACTGTTGATACGTAGTGAATAGACTTCATACGCCCTTCAATCTTAAGACTGTCCACTCCATTTTCAATCATATCTGGAATATGGTCAATCATAGACATATCAACGGCTGACATTGAAAATTCTTCTGGAATCTCACCTTTCAAACTCTTACGTTCCTTCCCAAATGGCATATCGTAAAGGTCGTATTTCCAACGGCAGGACTGAGAACATCCACCACGGTTGGCATCACGCATACTCATGTGGTTTGAAAGAGTACAACGTCCAGAGTATGAAATACACATAGCTCCATGGACAAAGGCTTCAATCTCAACATCTGTACGTTTGCGAATTTCAGCTAATTCTTCCATGGAAACCTCACGCGCCAAAACGACACGAGTCAAGCCCAGTTCTTTCCAGAACTCAAGAGTTTCATAGTTAGTCGCACTGGCTTGAGTAGAGAGGTGAATTTCAAGACCCGGTGCTTCTGTTGCTGCAATCATAATCAAGGCTGGGTCAGATACGATAACTGCTGCAATCCCGATATCACGCAGTTTACGGAACCACTCACCAGCACCAGCTTCATTTCCTTCGTGCATAACCATGTTGGCAGCCACATAGACCTTAGCTCCATACTTAGCCGCAAACTGCACGCCTTCTTCCATCTGTTCAAAGGTAAAGTTACCTGCACGGCTACGAAGACCATAGGCCTGACCACCGATAAAGACAGCATCTGCCCCATACTGAACAGCTACTTTTAGCTTCTCTAAAGTCCCTGCAGGTGATAAAACCTCAGGACGTTTTAATATTTTTGTCATGTTTTCTCCTATTTGCAATATAAAAGTTTGACGTTTTTCCTTCTCATTTTATAGTAAATAAGCGATAAAATCAAGCCTAGACAGATTGTTTTGACAATTCTAATCTTTTAAACTTTACATAATAACTGTTAAACAGTCAAAAATTAACCCAGTTTTAACAAGTAGTCAAAAAGTCTAGAAAAGTAAAAACCAGTATCCAAAGATACTGGCTAATTAAACTACATAAATTAGTCCTTAGATGACTACTCCCACTCAACTGTTTTCTAAATTGATAAGGTTCGATATAGTGTGAAATTAAGGATTTATACTCAGTTATTTTTATAAGAACTTATTAAAATTAATTTCTGTTATTTGTAAATTGTTTACAGAGTTGAAATTAATGTGTAGCAAAAACACAACATTTTTTGTATAATAGTATTAGTAAAAAAAGGTGGTGAGATAGTGAGATTAGCTGTCAGATTAGCAATAGAAACACGAAATAGCATCGATACTCTAAAAAAAGAAATAAAAGCAACTGGAGAATTTGATAATCTTCATCTTACTAATGGCTTTGTCGTAAATAAAGCTTATTTAGATTCTAAAAAAATTACTGCTGAACAAAACTGGGATAAAGTATTAAAATTTGAATCTAAAGTTGAGGAACGAAGTGCCCCAAAAACTCGAACTGATTTACAAGTAAATCAGACTACTATTGATGGCATTGCTGAATTAAAAAAGATTTTATCTCTATATACAAAAACAAGTTATGTAACCACTTCATTTGTTATCAGAATGATAGTAAGAGGTTCTCTTTTAGTGCGGCACGGAAAAATTTAGGCTTCAAGCCTATTTTTTTATTCCAACTTCAAGCGTTGACAAAACACGACACTTATTTTATAATAGTGTCGTGAATGAATTACAACACTGAAATTATATAAAGAAGGTTCAACAATGGTTAGATCAATTTTTAATGCAGAATACATTTATTTGACTATTTTTTGTAGTGTTAAATATTTTATGCGTTTAACTTTACATTTTAGGAAGAGGAGAAGTTTATAATCAGTTTTTGAAGAAAAAAGTATAAAAAATGCTATAATAGAATACATATAGTAGGGGAGGAAAATTACAATTGTTACCTAAAAAAATTATCACACCTAAAGTACCACCTATTAAAATCCAAGGAATAAAAACTAAATTAGTTCCATTTATTGCTGAATCAATAAAGTGGGATGGTAAAGGAACATACTTTGAACCATTTATGGGATCTGGTGTAGTAGGTTTTAATTTAGAACCACAGAAGGCTATTTTTAGTGACACCAATCCCTATATCATTCAATTTTACAAAGATATTCAATCAAAGAAGATTACTGCTCAAACAGTTAGAACTTTTTTAGAAAATGAAGCAACTAAATTATCTAGAACTCCGGCTGATAAGACATCTTATTACTATGAAGTTAGAGATAGATTTAATAAAGAACATAGCTCTTTAGATTTTTTATTTTTACAACGTTCCAATTTTAATGGAATGATACGTTTTAATAATAAAGGTAATTATAATGTTCCTTTTGGACGAAAACCAGAGAGATTTCAAAAAGCATTGATTACAAAAATTGTAAATCAAGTTTCATGGATTGAAAAAATAATGAAGGGTAAAGATTGGGAATTTATCTGTATTCCTTTCACTAAAGCATTTGAGATGATGGGAGAAAATGACTTTGTTTATTTAGACCCTCCGTACATTGATCGATATGATGGATATTATGATTCTTGGAGTGAAGAATACGCGACATTACTCGCAGAACTTACTCAAAAAGGAAAAGCAGGATACGCCTTTAGTATGTGGTACGAAAATCAATACAGAAAAAATACACATATGGAAAAATGGAACGACGGGAAGTTATTGACTACTGAACATTTTTATCACTTAGGAGCAAAAGAATCTAATCGAAATAAAATGATAGAGGCTTTAGTAATAAGTGAACAAAATTTGAATTTAGAAGAAGTTCATTTTGAACAGGAGCAAATTAGCCTTTTTGAAATATAAAAAATAGAGCGAACTGCTCTATTTTTTATCAAATGTTTCCTCGTACTGAGATAGATAATCTGAATATAATTGTTTTAATTCTAGCGATTTAGGTTCATCTGTTTTAGAAAGCCAATCAAAATATCCTTCAAGATTATTATATAAAGATTGTTTTCCCCTTTGGGTATCAGTATATCTTGGGTAATGTTTCCAATAATCTTTAAACACATCATCTCCTAAAACGGAGAAAGGGCCTGCACCATAAACAAAAGGCTTAATGGATGTTGAAGTAATTGTTCCAATATTATCGGTATTTCCACTACCTTTCTTATCACCACATATTCTATACTTTTCTTGAACAAACATTTCTATATTTTTATATGCAGGAATTATAGAATCTAATTTCTCAAAATTAACTTTTCCAGTAGTTGGTTTCGTCTCTCGAGTATAGACAACACCTAAAATATAATGACCGTCATAATCAGAGTAATGACCTACAATATTCTTTGTTCCATTTCTCATAAAACTTGTAAAACTACCTCCAGTAAAGCCAAATTTCGTATTTTCGCTTCTTCTGTAAGTAGTTTTTATATCGATGGCAATTTTTCGCCCATCTTGCTTTTTAAAATAAAAATCAGGGTATACAGTTTGTTTTTCAGATTCATGTAAAGTATAGCCCAATTCATTGGCTGAACGTTGCAATGCTTCAAAAGCTATAACTTCAAACAATCTACCTATAATCTTTGAATCACTCCCAAACGTGTAGATTTCCTTCTTTTTGTTTATAAAACCAACGAGTTCCCATTCATTTTCATTTTTTGGTAAATACTTAGCAATAGTATCAATTATTTTATCTGTATAAGGTGTCATTTACTCAGCTCCTTTGTTTGCGAATTGTTTGCGATTATTTAATTAAAGGCTCTGAAACATTGATTTCAAAGCCTTTTTATTGTAATTTTTCTTACTCCCACTCTACTGTTGCAGGTGGTTTACTTGTAATATCGTAGACGATACGGTTAACGTGATCTACTTCATTTACGATACGAACAGAGATTTTTTGAAGGACATCCCAAGGAATTTTGGCAAAGTCAGCAGTCATACCATCGATAGAAGTGATAGCACGGATTGCAATTGTGTAGTCATATGTACGACCGTCACCCATAACACCAACTGAACGAACTCCTGTGTTAACAGTGAAGTATTGCCAAATATCACGGTCAAGACCTGCTTTAGCTATTTCTTCACGAAGAATAGCGTCTGACTCACGAACAGTTTCAAGTTTCTCTTCAGTGATTTCACCCATGACACGGATCGCAAGTCCTGGTCCTGGGAATGGTTGGCGCCATACGATATGGTCTGGCATACCAAGCTCTGTACCAAGGGCACGAACTTCGTCTTTATAGAGAGTGTTGAGTGGTTCGATCAATTCAAACTGCATGTCTTCTGGAAGCCCTCCCACGTTGTGGTGTGACTTGATAGTTTGAGCAGTATCCGTACCAGACTCGATAACGTCTGTATATAAGGTACCTTGAGCAAGGAATTTCACATCTTTGAGCTTGCTTGCTTCGTCATCAAAAACATACACAAATTCATTACCGATGATTTTACGTTTTTGTTCAGGGTCAGAAACGCCAGCAAGTTTATCAAGAAAGCGTTTTGCAGCGTCTGCTTTGACGATATTCAAACCAAACTTACCACCAAGCATGTCCATAACTTGGTCTGCTTCCCCTTTACGAAGAAGACCGTGGTCTACGAAGATACAGATCAATTGATCGCCAATAGCCTTTTGGAGAAGAACTCCAACAACTGAAGAGTCAACTCCACCTGATAGACCAAGAAGGACACGTTTGTCACCGACTGTTTCACGGATTTTTTGGATCTGCATGTCGATGAAGTTATCCATTGTCCAATCGCCTTTAGCCTTACAAATGTTAAGGGCAAAGTTACGAAGGATATCATTCCCGTATACAGAATGACGAACTTCTGGGTGGAATTGGATACCGTAAATGTGTTTATCTGGGTTTTCGATGGCTGCGTATGGGCAGTCAGCTGATGTACCTGTACGAACAAAGTCAGCAGGAATTTCAGTAACCGCATCACCATGGCTCATCAAAACAGTCTGTTCATCAGGTGTTGATTCAAAAAGCTCTGACGGTGTGTGTGTTAGGGTTGATTGACCGTATTCACGATTTCCAGCATCACCTGCAGGAACAACTTTTCCTCCAAGTTTATGGGTCAATAACTGCATACCATAACAGATTCCCAAAATAGGAATTCCGAGTTCGAAGATTTCTGGGTCAATATCAAATGAACCATCTTCGTATACAGAGTTTGGACCACCTGAAAGGATAATTCCTACAGGATTGATTTCACGAACTTCAGCAGCTGAAATTTTATGGCTTTTTAGTTCTGAAAAAACACCAATCTCACGGATACGGCGTGAAATCAGCTGGTTGTACTGGCTACCATAGTCCAATACGATGATTTTTTCTACATCTTGCAAATCAGTTGAAATGTTGCTCATCTTTTTCCTTTCTCAAAAGAAATATCTTTTCCAATATTCTATCACAAATAAGGGCGAATTACCAACTAATACTCAATGAAAATCAAAGAGCAAACTAGGAAGCTAGCCGCAGGTTGCTCAAAACACTGTTTTGAGGTTGCAGATAGAGCTGACGTGGTTTAAAGAGCTTTTCGAAGAGTATAAACAAGGCGAAGTTTGACTTTTTCTAGTTTATTGGGGTACAATAGAGAAAAGATAGAAATGAAGTGAAAAATATGCTACCTGCTTATATGAAAATCCACGATCAGATTAAAAAGGATATTGACGAGCACCGTTGGGCTATTGGAGAAAGACTCCCTAGTGAACGAGATTTAGCTGAGCAGTTTGCGGTCAGTCGCATGACCCTCCGCCAAGCCGTATCTCTATTAGTCGAAGAAGGTGTTTTAGAGCGTCGTGTAGGAAGTGGCACCTTTGTTTCTAGTACACGTGTACAAGAAAAGATGCGAGGGACAACTAGTTTTACTGAAATTGTTAAGTCTCAAGGTAAAGTTCCCTCTAGCCAGCTCATTTCCTACAGAAAAACTATTCCCAATGAGCAGGAAGTTGCTAAGCTAGGAATCTCTCCAACGGAGAATATTATCCGAATGGAACGTGTTCGCTATGCCGACCAAGTTCCCCTAGTTTATGAAGTTGCTTCTATTCCTGAAAAATTCATTAAGAACTTTAAAAAAGAAGAAATCACCAGTCATTTCTTCCAAACACTACAAAAACATGGCTACCGTATTGGTAAATCACAGCAGACTATTTATGCTCGTCTCGCTAAGGAAAAAATTGCCCACTACTTAGAGGTTGAAAAAGGACACGCTATTCTTGGTTTGACCCAGGTTTCCTACCTAGAAGATGGTACTGCTTTTGAATACGTAAAAAGTCAATACGTAGGCGAACGTTTTGAATTTTATCTTGAAAATAATTAGATTACTATGCAAAAACTCTCTGTCACGGACAAAGAGTCTTTTTATTTTTCTAAGAGTAAATCTTTCAAAGAAATCAGAGTTACAGCAAACAATATCATTGCCATACCAAGAAAATCAATGGGATAAAATTGTTCATTCATAATTAGAAAGGCAAAGAAAACCGCCGATATTGGCTCAATTGAAGCCAACAAACTTGACTTGACCGGCCCAATCAGACTGGCTCCTTTTAGAAAGGCTGTATAGGCAAAGACAGTCCCGACAAGGATAATACCTGCAAAAGCAAGGAGAAAATCAAGACTGGTTGGGATAGTTGCCTGTAGAACCCCTGTAAAAGGAAGGGCGACTAAACCTGCTATGACCATTCCCATACCAATGACCAAACTGCTCCCCCACTTCTTAATCAAGGCTATGGGCAAAATGATATACAGGGCGTAAGTCAGAGCAGAAAAGAGACCCCAGAACAGTCCAGCAGGTGTCATGGATAACTGGTCCAACTGCCCATGAGTGGCGATCAGGAAGGTCCCTCCAATGGCGAATATGATGGAAATAATCTCTCCCAGTGTCGGTGCCACCTTATCCTTGATACAGCTATAAATCAAAATTCCGACAGGACAAACATACTGAAGCACTGTTGCAGTACCTGCATTGGTCTCCTGAATAGCAGTTAGATAGGCGAATTGGTTGAGGAATAGACCAATTAGAGCAAAAATGAGAAGAGACAGCAAACTTTTTCTATCCGTTAAAAAGGCCAGCATTTTATCCTTTGCAGTAGCATAAGCCAAGAACATGAGAATCCCACCGGCGATTAAAAGTCGTAAGTTAGTTAAAACCAGAGCCGAAATTCCGTGTGCCATCAGGTATTGGCCACTCGTTCCTGACAAACCCCAAGCAATACCAGCCACAACTGTTAGTAAAGTCCCTTTTAAACTGTTTGACATGTCTCTCCTTAGTCTTCTTTACGAATCAAGTCCATCACTTGATTGCGGTCTAAAATCCATTGAGCCCTCTCATCCTTCTCATAAGTACGATTCGATAGGAAAATAGCCGCTTCTTGCTTCTGGCGATTCCACATGATAAAGGTACCTGTATAGCCCGTATGGTCTAGCCAATCTCCTTCCAAATTCCATGCCAAAGAACGTTCCTTATCATCCAAAGGAGAAAAATTTTGACTTAAGTCTCTTGCAAAATCATCCTCTAAATAGTGTTCTAAAAAGATTTGTAAATCCTTTACAGTCGAAAATAAACCAGCACTACCTGCATGTCTGCCCAGGAGACGAGCCTTGGGATCATGTACTAGACCTGCCTCGACACCTCTGACGGTTGGAACAGCAAGCTCAACAGGTCCAAATTGGGTTTCCGTCATTCCCCACGGTTTCCAGACTTGTTCTTGTAAAATCACATCCAAGTTTTGATTAAAGATTCTTTCCAAAATAAAGCCCAAAAGTAAAAAATGGACATCCGAATAAAGAAAGGCTGGCTGATTTCGTCTATTGAGATGAAACATAGCTTCCTTCAATTCAGGTGCTGTTAAAAGATCACGATTAGGAATAAAAGGATCAAGGTCTGTTGCGTGAGTCAAGAGCTGGCGAATAGTGATGTCTGGATAATCACTCTCAGCTAAAACATCGGTTACTGGTCTGTCAATATCTAATTGACCGTTTTCCCACAAGAAGGTAAAAACGGTACCAACGCCAACAACCTTGCTGACACTAGCTAGGTCATAAAATAGTCCTACCTCAGTCTGCAAGCCTTGCTTTGGGTCACTCTGGCCAATATAGAACTCCGTCCATTGATTGTCCTTAAAATACGCAAAAGAGGCTCCGGGATAAATCCCTGCCTCGATTTGTTCTTCTATTTTTTTAATAATCTTGGTCCACTTCATACTTCTTCAAACCACAATTCAACATTATTTCTATCTTTTCCAAGGAAGAATTTTTCAGACTTAGGAATAAAATATTCAGTAGACTCAAATTTCTGGCGCAGACTTGCTATATCTAGTTCATTGACCAAGAACTTAAGCATAGACAAGTCCCAAGTAACCGTATTGTCCACAGTCAAATCTTGCCCCTGAGCTGGGATAAAACCAAGTGATTCTCCAACTTCAGATGGCTCCAAGAAACTATCGACATCAGTTGGGAGATGTAATTCCATAGAAATCTCAAATTTACTTAAAGAAATTGATTCCAACTCTGTTTGAAATTCAGGCTTTTCTCCTACTTCTACTAGGCTTGCTCTATCATCTTCTGCATGAATCAAAATCAAATCATCTTCTGGTGAAAAAATTTCAAAAGCGTAGCCATTTTGACCTTTATATAATCGATGAATCGAATCTGTTTTAGATAAGAGTCCTTCGATTTCCAAGGGATTTTCCACCTTAACAATCAATCTAGCCAGTTTTTTTCTTCCCTCTACCTTACGAGTACGCATACTTGGTGCCTCTTCCAAAACCAGCTTCTCAAGACCTGTTTGGTCCCCTAGTGACAGAAAGGCCGACTCTTCTAACAAAGCCTTCATGCCAAGGGTTTCAATATAAAATGTTTCATTTAATTTTCTATTATTAACTTTTAAAGTAGGAATAATCCGTACAATTTGATTCACATTCATAAATTCCTCCGTCACTTTTTATTTTAAAGGATTTTAGAATTTTTTACAAGATATTATGCTCAAATTTAACATTATTTAGCTATTTCGTAAAGATAGTCTTTCAAAGCTTTGGTCAAAACCTGATAACCGGCAACACTGAGGTGCAGCCCATCAGTTGTATAGTCTTTTTTGAGTTGGCCTGCCTGGTCTGTCAAACTATCAAAAACTGGCACAAATTCTACCTGCATATAGGCAGAGGTAAGTTCTTGATAGGCTTGATTCCAGTTCTGAATTTTTTCATTCGAGCGGATATAGACTGTCTGCTTGTACTCCTCTCCTTCATTGACTGGCAAAATAGAAAGCAAGTGTATCTCTGTCAATGGATAATCGCGAGCAATAGACTGTATGATAGCTTCGAGATTATTGAGAGCTTCATTCACAGGCACATCTTTTCCGATATCATTTGTTCCAATCAGAAGGACAATTTTATCTACCGTCCCACCGTACAGATGCGCATCGAGGTTCTCAAGTAACAGCCCTGTCTGATAACCTCGAATGTCTCGATTGACAATTGTCTTTGCAGTCCCAAACAACTCCTGCAGAGGATAATATTCGACAATGGAATCCCCAATAAAGAGAATATCTGGCTCTACAACAGAAACCTGATTTAGGTGACGATACTTGGTTTGGATTTTTTCTTGTTCCTTTAGTAACCAATTTTCTAATAACTGTACTGCCACTTCATTCTCCTTTTTCTAACCAGTTTTCCAAGACTTGGTAAACTCCTCCTTGGCTGTTAGCTGGTGCTAGAGCAGTCGCCACAGCTTTGGCTTTATCATCAGCATTTTCCATCGCATAGGCAATTCCAGCCATTTCCAGCATTTCAACATCATTTTCACTGTCACCAAAAGCCATGATTTGTTGGGGGTTCAAGTCCCAACGCTTGAGTAACTCTTCCAAGCCCCATGCTTTATGAATCCCAGCTTGGAGGATATCAATGCAACCATAGCCACTCGATACAGCCCGAACACGGCCATCAAAGAGGTCATTTATTTCTTCCAAGACCGAACTCAAACGCTCCTCACCAACAACCATACTCATCTTGAGCACACCACCAAAGAGGTCAGAAGTTAACTTATCCACAAACTGCATCCGTTGGTAGAATTTTTCAATCATTTCTGGAGTCATAAAACTTTCAAGATCTGTAAAAATCGTACCTTCCTTGACGAAACCACCCTTCATCCCCGTTACAACAAACTGGTCCTGACACGCTCGATCCTTGAAATGAGCCAAAGCCTTGTCGACAATGGCGTCATCCCAAGTTTGAGCCTGAATCAGTTCATTATTTTCAAAAATACGAGCACCATTGGCAACAACCAGAACCACTCGATCGACCAAGTGCTCCAGTAGCTGCCTCATGCGGTGAATTTCATTGCCCGTCGCGATGACAAAACGAATACCCCTTTGATCTAACTGATCTAAAATCTTTTCCAAGCGTGGGATATCAAGTTGGCCTCTAGCATCCAGCAAGGTCCCATCCATATCTGTTGCAATTACCTTAATCGTCATTTACTTTCCTCTGGATTCAAACTAATCCCACTTCAATCCCACATGTTCGTTCATTTCTTTATAGGCTGTATCAATTCGTTCCTTAGTCGCTTCATCTAACTGGTCACGATGACTGCCACCCTCTATAAAATCTTCCAAGATATAGGTTTGATAATGATATAGGGGATATCCTTCTGGTGAAAAGGTTCCCTTTGGTGTTCGATTGACCCAAGTAGGATGAGCTTTAGCTGTTTCGATAGTTGTTTTTCCATCCTTCTTCTTAATGGTTACATCCATGAGAACGCCACGTTCAGTCCACTTAGCATTCTCTTCATCTCCCATAGATTCAATCCGTTGATTGGAAATGAAGTTCCCCATTGAATAGATAATGAGTTTCTTTTCTCCATCTTTTTCAACCGTTTCAGATGGTTCCACAACGTGAGGATGCCCTCCAAAGATAATATCCGCCCCCCAATCAATCATCTTGTGATAAAGAGCTTTTTGTTCCTCAGTTGGTTCCAATCGATACTCAACACCCATCTGAGGCATGATAATGGTGATATCTGCTTCCTTCTCTGCCCGTTCAATTTCAGCCTTCATCTTATCTTCGTTTAAATCTGAAAGATAACGATTATAGTCTTCCTGAGAAATATACTGCTCAATTCCATTGAATCCATAAGAATAGGCCAAAAGAGCAACCTTGATCCCATTCACTTCCTTAATGACCAGCGGAGCCTGATCACGTGGTTCATGCGTATACACTCCGATTGGAGTGATTCCGGCTTTCTCAATAATATCGGCCGTTGAAATAACTCCCTCAATTTGCGAATCCAAAATATGATTATGAGCTAAATCCAGCACATGATAACCTGCATCCTTAATGGCATCCATAACTTCAGCAGGAGCATTAAAGAGAGGATAACCTGCTAAATAATGATCCTTATTGATGGTTCCTTCAAAATCACCAATAGCTAAATCTGCTTGCTTGAGCCAAGGTGTCACATACTCAAAATTCTCATGAAAGTCATAGGTACCGTCTTCTTTTTTAGCTGAAAAGAAAAGTCCATCGTGGTAAAGCAAATCCCCGTGGGCCATAATTCTGGCAGTTTTTTCCTCTTCCTGCTCCTGAGACTTTTGCTTAGTCCCCTCTTGAGAAATAGTATCTCGTTTTTGACTGGTCAAGGGAATTCCTTGGAAGCTTTCAAACAACAAGACCAAGCCCATTGATAAAGCAACTGCTAGCAAGAGTACCGCCACAAATCCTTTATTGCTCCACTTGCGATAACTCCTAAAAAAGTTTACCAAGCCCTTCATAAAACGAAAAGCTAAACCACCCTGATTTCTATCTTGTCTTCTCTGCATCTTCATTCTCCCTACTTTCTTATGCAAGCCTTTTCTTTTTATTATATCACAGATAAGTAATTCTTTCACAATTGATACTCTTCGAAAATCTCTTCAAACCACGTCAGCGTCGCCTTACCGTATATATGTTACCGACTTCGTCAGTTCTATCTACAACCTCAAAGCAGTGCTTTGAGCAACCTACGGCTAGCTTCCTAGTTTGCTCTTTGATTTTCATTGAGTATGAATTGAACATCCTATCTATTTTCTATAAATCCTAAAGGCTGTAATACTTTCAATCCTTGTCATTTTGTGTTATCATGTAGAGGTAATGAAAGGAGAGAAAATGTCTGCAATAGAACGTATTACAAAAGCTGCTCACTTAATTGATATGAACGATATTATCCGCGAAGGGAACCCAACTCTACGCGCGGTTGCTGAGGAAGTCACTTTTCCCTTGTCTGACCAAGAAATCATCCTTGGCGAAAAGATGATGCAATTCCTCAAACATTCCCAAGATCCTGTCATGGCTGAAAAAATGGGACTCCGCGGTGGTGTTGGACTGGCTGCTCCCCAGTTAGATATCTCAAAACGCATTATCGCTGTTTTGGTGCCAAATATTGTTGAAGAAGGCGAAACGCCACAGGAAGCCTACGACTTACAAGCCATTATGTACAATCCAAAAATCGTCTCTCACTCTGTTCAAGACGCTGCTCTTGGTGAAGGAGAAGGTTGCCTATCTGTTGACCGCAACGTGCCTGGCTATGTTATTCGCCATGCCCGCGTTACTGTTGACTACTTTGACAAGGATGGAGAAAAACACCGTATCAAACTCAAAGGCTACAACTCCATCGTTGTTCAACATGAAATTGACCACATCAACGGAATCATGTTTTACGATCGTATCAATGAAAAAGACCCATTTGCAGTTAAAGATGGTTTACTGATTCTTGAATAAAGAAAATCCCGTTGCAAGACGGGGTTTTGTGTTATAATAGAGGCATGAAAACAAATGATATTGTCTATGGCGTCCACGCTGTTACCGAAGCCCTCCTTGCAAACACAGGAAACAAACTCTACCTCCAAGAAGATCTCCGAGGTAAGAATGTTGAGAAAGTCAAAGAACTGGCTACAGAAAAGAAGGTGTCCATTTCTTGGACTTCAAAAAAATCCCTCTCTGAGATGACTGAAGGTGCTGTCCACCAAGGTTTTGTTCTACGAGTATCTGAATTTGCCTATAGCGAATTAGAACACATCCTAGCAAAAACACGTCAAGAAGAAAATCCACTTCTATTGATTCTGGATGGCTTGACTGACCCTCACAACCTAGGCTCCATCCTGAGAACAGCCGATGCGACCAATGTTTCAGGTGTCATCATTCCCAAGCACCGTGCTGTAGGTGTTACCCCCGTCGTTGCTAAAACCGCTACAGGTGCTATCGAGCACGTTCCAATTGCTCGAGTGACCAATCTGAGCCAAACTCTAGACAAACTCAAGGATGAAGGCTTCTGGACCTTTGGAACGGATATGAATGGCACCCCTTGCCATAAGTGGAATACAAAAGGAAAAATCGCCCTCATCATCGGAAATGAAGGAAAAGGCATCTCTAGCAACATCAAAAAACAAGTCGATGAGATGATTACCATTCCGATGAATGGCCATGTTCAAAGTCTCAATGCCAGTGTTGCTGCGGCCATTCTCATGTACGAAGTTTTCCGAAATAGACTATAAAAAAGTTTCCAGTCATCTGATTGGAAACTTTTTTATGATTAACTATGTTCTGTGATAAATTTATAGGCTTCTTGACCAGCGATAGCTCCATCTCCAACTGCTGTTGTTACTTGGCGAAGATCTTTCAAACGAACATCTCCAACTGCAAAGATACCATCAACTGCAGTTTTCATGTGGTTATCTGTCACAATCCAACCTGCCTGATCTTGAATATTCAATTCTTTAACAAAATCGCTAACAGGGTCCAAACCAACATAGATAAAGACACCACCGAAGGCTTGCTCTGTCACTTGACCTGTTTTCACATTTTCAAAAACGACAGATTCTACTCTGTTTTCACCCTTGATTTCCTTAACTACAGAATCCCAGATAAAGCTAATTTTCTCATTCGCAAAGGCGCGATCTTGTAAAACCTTTTGGGCACGAAGTTGGTCACGACGGTGAACAATGGTAACAGTCTTAGCAAAGCGAGTCAAGAAGAGGGCTTCTTCAACAGCTGAATCTCCACCACCGACTACCAACAAATCTTGGTCACGGAAGAAAGCACCATCACACACGGCACAGTAAGAAACACCACGACTATTCAGTTCTTCTTCTCCAGACACTCCCAAAGGACGGTGTTTAGAACCAGTTGCTACGATAACGGTACGTGTTTCATATGTTTGGTCATCAGTCATCACTTTCTTAAAATCACCATGATCTTCTACATTTTCAACATAGCCATAAATGTGCTCAACACCAAGATTTTCAAGCGGCTCAAACATCTTCTCTGCCAATTCTGGCCCACTAATATTAGCGTATCCTGGGTAATTTTCAATATCAGATGTATTATTCATCTGACCACCTGGCAGACCACCTTCAATCAAGGCTACTTTCAAATTGCTTCGAGCAGCATACAAGGCTGCAGTCATACCTGCAGGTCCAGCACCGATAATAATAGTATCGTACATATAGATTCCTTCTTTCTTGTTGTAACTATCTTTATTCTAACTCTTTCTTGTCAATCACGCAAGGATTATGCTTTGAAAACAAGAATTAAACTCATAACCGCAAAGGATAATACTGGAACAACCAAGACCCCAATCATAATCATATCATAGAGATGGGCTTGGCGAGCCTTGGCTGTCTTATCAACTCCCGACATGGCTCTCAGTCCAATCCAAATCCCTAAAAAAATCAGGACAAGGATGGTGGTCAAGATCAAACTCTCGAAATATAAAGAAAATAGTTGCAGTAGCATGATTTCTCTCATTTCTATCTTTTTTAAAGAGTAAACTCAGCTAGTCCAGCTAACTGAGTTTTTCTTTATCTATTATATCAAATATAAGTCCGTTTGTAACTAGCGAAGAATTCTTTTGTCCGCTCTTCTTTCGGATGGTGGATAATCTCATCCGGTGTTCCAGACTCGATGATTTTCCCCTTATCTAAGAAGAGAATCTTATCAGCCACTTGGGCTACAAAGGACATGTCATGACTGACCAAAATCATGGTTTGACCTGACTTAGCAGCATCTGCAATAGATTTTTCTACTTCACCAACCAATTCTGGGTCAAGGGCTGAAGTTGGTTCGTCTAAGAGCAAGACATCTGGTTTCATAGCAAGCGCACGCGCTAGAGCAACCCGTTGCTTTTGTCCACCTGATAAATGGCGAGGATAATGGTTTTCACGGTCAGAAAGTCCAACCTTAGCCAACTCTTCCTTGGCAATCTTGGTTGCTTCTTGGTCAGATAATTTCTTGACAACAAGCAAGCCTTCTTTCACATTATCAAGTGCCGTGCGGCGTTCAAACAAATTAAACTGTTGAAATACCATAGATAACTTGCGACGTAGGGCAAGGATTTCTTCTTGAGTGATCTTAGAAAAATCAACTGAGAAATCATCAATCTGAATCGAGCCACTGTCAGGCGTTTCAAGATAATTGAGACTGCGAAGAAAGGTTGATTTTCCAGCTCCTGAAGAACCAATCAAGGCTACAACTTCCCCTTTTTGAATATCCAAGTCCAGATGATCCAAGACAGTCTGTCCTGAAAAGGATTTGCTTAAATTCGAAATCTTAATCATTAACGAAGGTCTCCTTTCACATCTGTTTGCACTGTATCAGGTGCAGAAATAGCCATCTTTCTCTCGATGAAACGACCGAGGCTTTCAATTCCAATATTGACTACCCAATAAACAAGGGCAACGGAGATGAAGCGTTCAAAATAACGATAATCGGCACCACCCAAAATCTGAGCTTGGGCAAAGACTTCCACAACACCCGCACTAAAGGCTAGGGAAGTTCCCTTGGTCAAGCCGATGAGGGAGTTAATTAAGGTTGGAGTAGCTACCACCGCTGCATTTGGAATAATCACGCGACGATAAACTTGCGCTCGAGTCATACCCAAACTACGTGCCGCCTCAATCTCACCAGGATTGACTGAGAGAATGGCTGCACGAATGGTTTCACTAGCATAAGCTGCCTCATTAAAGGCAAAGGCGACAATCGCAAAAGCAGCGGCTGGAATCGCATTGATATTGAGACCAGTACCCCATTGCTGATTGAGAGCTTTCAAAGCCAAAGGAATTCCGTAGTAGGTCAACATGAGTTGCACTAAAATCGGTGTCCCTTTTAAGAAACTAACAAAGAAGGCCTGCAAGGGATATAAAATCTTGACACGATTGATCTTCACAATGGCAAAAAGAAGTGCCAAAACCAAGCCAAAAAAGGCACCACCAATTGTCAACATAATCGTTGTTGGAAGTTGTTGGACAATTCTCGGGATTCCATCAAAGACCGAACGCAGGCTAAAAAGCTTGCCATCCGGAATCAATTGCATCAAGTTTTGGTACCAATCTGATGCTAAAATCGTTGTAACATTCATAAAAACATCCTCTCCTGATAATGATTCATTCTACCATACTTCTGCCGTCAATGAAATTATTTGCTACGGTAAGATACAGACTTTGTCTACCTACTAGTTTATCATACTTTGAAACAGGGAGGTTATATATTTTATCTATCAAAGAGATAGATAAAAACTATTTCAATCCCAATTCTTCGTAAGTTTTTCGATAACCGATTTGCTTAACAGTTCCATTTTCTACTAAAATGGGCCGTTTTAACAACATACCGTCGCTTGATAGCAACTGAGCTGCTTCTTGGTTTGACAGACTTCCTACCTTATCTTTCAACCCTAATTCACGGTATTTGATCCCACTGGTGTTGAAAAATTGCTTCAACTCGAACCCTGAGTTTTCTAGCCAGTTTAAAATGACTTCTTGGCTAGGTGTTTCTTCGACGATATGAACGGCTTTATAGTCCACACCGAGTTGGTTTAATTCTTGTTTTGCTTTTTTACAAGTTGAACATTTTGGGTATTCGATAAATTCTAACATGTCTTTCACTTTCTATTGTTTATATCTTTAAAATCTACGCCTTCATGCTCCAAGAGCCAGGCTTTCTTTTCCACTCCTGCAGCATAACCTGTCAGGCGCTTGCCTGCTCCTAGCACCCGATGACAAGGTACTAGGATAGACCACGGATTGCGTCCTACCGCTCCACCAATTGCTTGAGCA
This sequence comes from Streptococcus pneumoniae, assembly GCF_001096185.1. Taxonomy (GTDB): domain Bacteria; phylum Bacillota; class Bacilli; order Lactobacillales; family Streptococcaceae; genus Streptococcus; species Streptococcus pneumoniae_B. The sequence goes on along the minus strand of NZ_CRPU01000014.1, from coordinate 17,882 downwards.
GAATCCACTTGCAGGTCTTGGGCTATTTGTCCATAGGTCACTGTTTGACCATAAGGAATGCTCTGTAAGTAGACCCAGACCCGCTTTTCAAAATCCGTTCCGATTGGAGCCAAGGGCAATTCGGATAAATCCCGAGACTTGCCTTTAAAGTAAGCATCTAAGCAAGCAATAACTGAGTCTAAAATAGGATGACTAACAACTGCTTCTATCGTGTCATCTCCTAGTCCCCTCTCAAAATTCTTCTGCTCCTGAACCCAAATTCCATACAAATAATGGTCATCAGCTACTAGTGATAGAATACCAATCGGCGAAGAGTAGAACATTTTTGCGTACTTCTTTTGCATTATTTCTTTAATTTTTGATAGGCCAAGCGTTCGCCATCAACTGGAACCTTACCAACCTGTTTAAAACCGAGTTTTTCAAAAATATGTTGCATAGCCTTGTTTTCAGCATGCGTATCTGAACGAAAATCAAGGTAATCAAATCCTTCAATCAAGCCTTCTAGGAAAGTCTGAGCAACTCCCTGTCCCTGCACATCTGCTACCACAGCAATACGGTGAAAGACTAGGTACTCTGACTCTCCAGCTTGCCAGTTTCCTTCATAAATGGCTTCATAGGCTGCCTCTGGACTCTTGGTCACAGCAGCATAGGCTAGCAGTTCTCCCTCTTCCAAGGCTACGTAGGCTTGACCTGAGATAATATCTTCAATAATAATATCAGCATTTGGATAGCCATTTTGCCACTGGTCACTACCAGCATCCGCTAAACATTTTTTAGCATCCTCCATCACCTGCATGATGGCATCTACTTCATTTGGAAAAGCTAATCGAATCTCCATCTTTTCTCCTCATTTCTGACTAGTTTCTCCCATCATAGCATAATTTAAGCCTTTTCACAAGCAGTTAAAACTTGACTTTCTGTTTTTATTATTTTATAATCTAGTTATTAAAACTAGATAAAAAGGAGTTGAAAATGAAAACTACCTTTTCCTACCCAAAATGGGCAGAAATTCCAAACATTGACCTCTATCTGGACCAGGTTTTGCTCTATGTCAATCAGGTCTGCGCCCCTATCTCTCCTGATAAAGATAAGGGCCTGACAGCATCTATGGTCAATAATTATGTGAAACATGGTTACCTGACAAAGCCTGACAAGAAAAAATACCAACGTCAACAGATTGCCCGTTTGATTGCTATCACAACCCTCAAATCTGTATTTTCTATTCAAGAAATAGCCCAGACACTGAATACTCTACAAACTCAAGCAAGTTCAGACCAACTCTACGATGCTTTTGTGGACTACATGAACCAAGGAATTGACCCAGCTAACCCCATTATCCAAACCAGCTGCCAAACCGTTAAACTCTATCATCAAACCCTAGCCTTAATCCATCATACTCAAGAGGAGGTAAGCCGATGAACACTAGTCTTAAACTCAGCAAACAACTCAGTTTTGGAGAGGAGATTGCTAATAGCGTGACCCATGCTGTGGGGGCGCTCATCATGCTCATCTTACTGCCTATTTCATCCACCTATAGTTATGAGGCACACGGATTTTTATCCTCTATCGGCGTTTCCATTTTCGTCATCAGTCTCTTTCTCATGTTCCTCTCATCCACCATTTACCACTCTATGGCCTATGGTTCAACCCACAAATATGTCTTGAGAATCATTGATCATTCGATGATTTATGTCGCTATCGCAGGCTCTTACACGCCCGTCGTCTTAACCTTAATGAATAACTGGTTTGGCTATCTGATTATTGCCATCCAGTGGGGAACGACCATCTTTGGTATTCTCTATAAAATCTTTTCTAAAAAGGTCAATGAGAAATTTAGCCTTGCCCTTTACCTGATTATGGGCTGGTTGGTGCTAACTATCATTCCAGCCATTATCAGTCAAACAACTCCAGTCTTTTGGAGTCTCATGGTAACTGGCGGACTCTCTTATACAGTTGGAGCTGGATTTTACGCCAAGAAAAAACCTTATTTCCACATGATTTGGCATCTCTTTATCCTAGCAGCATCTGCCCTCCAATACATCGCCATTGTTTATTACATGTAAAAAAGTTGAGAAATTCAATCTCAACTTTTTTCTTTACACATATTGATAAAGTACTGGTGCAAGCGCACATCATCAGTCAATTCTGGATGAAAAGAGGTCACTAACATATTTTTTTCTTGAGCAGCAACGATTTGATTGTCAACTGTTGCTAGAATTTCTACACCCTCTCCAACACTGCTGATAATCGGACCACGGATAAAGGTCATTGGAATCTGACCGACTCCCTTACATTCTGCTTCCGTATAGAAACTTCCTAGTTGGCGCCCATAGGCATTGCGCTCGACCACCATATCCATAGTTCCTAGATGACTTTCTTCTTGAGAAGCGATTTCCTTAGCCAGTAAAATTAAGCCTGCACAGGTCCCAAAGGCTGGTAATCCAGATAGTATGGTTTCTCGAATGGGAAGCAGCATGTCCTGGTCTCGTAAGAGCTTGCCCATGGTTGTAGACTCACCACCCGGCAAAATCAAACCCGACAAGTCACTCTGATCTTGCTGAAAATCCTCTAAATTTCTGATTTCAACACTCTCGACACCTAATTTATCTAGCACTTTTGCATGTTCTGCAAAGGCACCTTGCAAGGCCAATATTCCGATTTTCATCTATTTTCCTCGCTCTGCCATGAGAATTTGAATTTCATTCTCATTGATACCAACCATAGCTTCTCCTAAATCTTCAGAGATTTGAGCTAGGATTTGAGGATTACGGAAGTTAGTCACAGCCTTAACAATGGCACTCGCTCGTTTAACAGGATCTCCTGACTTGAAAATACCTGAACCGACAAAGACACCCTCTGCCCCTAATTGCATCATCAACGCAGCATCTGCTGGCGTTGCAACGCCTCCAGCCGCAAAGTTTACAACTGGCAATTTCCCATGTTCATGGACGTATTGAACCAATTCTACAGGGACTTGCAAGTCCTTAGCAGCAACATAAAGCTCGTCCTCACGTAGGTTTTGAATGCGGCGAATTTCCTGATTCATCATACGCATATGTCGAACAGCTTGAACAATATCCCCCGTACCCGGTTCTCCTTTTGTACGAATCATAGAAGCACCTTCAGCGATACGACGCAAGGCTTCACCCAAGTCCTTAGCTCCACAGACAAAAGGAACTTGGAATTCTTTCTTGTCCACATGGAAACGGTCGTCAGCTGGAGATAAAACTTCACTCTCATCGATATAGTCAATTTCAATAGCCTCTAAAATCTGAGCTTCAACAAAATGCCCGATTCTGACCTTAGCCATTACTGGAATACTAACCGCTTCTTGGATTTCCTTAATCATCTTTGGATCACTCATACGGGAAACCCCACCAGCTGAACGAATATCAGCCGGAATTCGTTCCAAGGCCATCACAGCTGCCGCACCAGCAGCCTCTGCAATACGGGCCTGTTCAGGATTCTGAACATCCATGATAACCCCACCTTTGAGCATCTGTGCCAAGTTTTTATTTAGTTCATAACGATTTTCAGTCATTTCTTTTTCCTCATCATTTGTATTGGTAGCTACTATTTCATTTTAAGTTAGATTAGAATGAAGCACAAGATAAAAAAATCGTAATTGTATGGGGACAGATTAGCTAAAAAACTATCTGACCTTAACTTAAGACCAGATAGTTCATCAAATTTTATTTTTCAGCTGTAAGGGCAGCCATTGTGATGTAGTTGTAAGGTTTGTTGAAGTGTGGCAAGAAGAATAGGTCTGTCAATGCCAATTTATCAATTGTTACATGCTCTTGGATAGCAAGTGAGAACATGTGAATCCCCATGCTGATTGCAGAATCGCGTGATACCATTTGAGCGCCAAGAATTTCACGGCTATCTTTATCAAAGACAATCTTGATGGCTACTTCATGGTTGTCATGTTTCATGAATTCTGGTTTTTGAAGATCGTTAAAGCCTGTTTCAGTTGCGTTGTAACCAGCAGCTTTTGCTTTTTCAAGAGTCAAACCAGTTGAAACCATGTGAAGACCGTAAATTGAGATACCATTTGAACCTTGCACACCGATTCCTTCCAATTCATGTCCACAAGCGTTGTAGGCACCAACGATACCAGTACGAACAGCATTTGAAGCAAGAGCGATGTAGCTTGTATCTTTACGAGCATTATCATAAACAGTTGCACAGTCACCTACTGCATAAACTCCTGGAATTGATGTTTCTTGTTTCTTGTCTACAAGGAAGGCACCGTTGCGGAATAGTTCAATCTTACCATCAGCAAGAGCTGTGTTTGGACGGAAACCAACCGCAAGAACAACCATATCCACATCAAATGTTTCTTTGTCTGTTACCAAACGTTCTACTTTTCCATCACCTTGGATAGCTTTTACTGTTTGACCAAGCGCCAAGCGGATGTTGTTTTCTTCTAAGTTCTTCGCCATCATTTGAGTGAAGTCTTTATCATAGTAACCGTTCAAAACAGTGTCTACAATATCAACAAGGACAACTTCTTTTCCTAGACGCTCGAAGGCTTCAGCAAGTTCAACACCGATATAACCACCACCAACAACAGCGATGCGGTCAAGGTGTTGGCTCTTGTCAGCCAATTTGTGAATCACTTCTTCAGCGTTTTGGTACAATTTCACGAATTGTACGTTTTCAAGAGTTGCTTTAAATTCGCGGTTCCCTTTAACAATTTCAACACCTTCGATTGGTGGCAAGATTGGTGTAGAACCTGTAGCGAAAATCAATTTTTCATATGGTTCTTTGTGCTCTTTTCCTTCAACTTCTGCTGTAACTACTTTGTTGTCGTAGTCGATTGAAAGAACAGGTGAATTCATGTAAACCTTAGCACCTTTAGCTTCCAATTTTTCTTTATCAGAATAGAACAAGCCTTCAGCACCGTCAATTTGTTCACCGATCCAAAGGGCCATTCCACATCCTAGGAAAGAGATGTTAGAGTTTTGGTCAAATACAACAATTTCGTTCTCATTTCCAAAATTATCCAACATGGTATTGATACATGCTGTACCAGCGTGGTTAGCACCAACTACAACGATTTTACTCATAAAAAATTTCCTGCCTTCATTCTAAATTTACCTTACTAGTATACCATTTACTGTTAGCGTTTACAAGTGGTTTGCTATTATTTCAGCATTTTTTATCAAAAATAATTCCCCATTTATCCTGTTTTCAAACCTCATGAATTTTTGTGAGCATATTTCTTGACTTTTTCCAAATTTTATTTGTGAAAAGTCTAACTTTATGGTATTCTAATAACATGAAAATAAAATGTAAGGGCTTCAATTTAGATAATTGCTTGATATTACAACTTATTTTCTATAAGAGAAAGGAGTTGGTAGCTTGCCTCTTAGTTCACATTCTGAACGGCTAATGGGGACTACTATCACTATTTCATTAGTGGATGAGCGAGCCGATAGCTTGCTCCAAAAATCCTTTGATTTACTCAGAGAGCTAGAATACCGCTTCAATGCTAATAGCCAAGAATCTGAGTTGATGGAAATCAATCATCAAGCTGGAATAGCTCCAGTCAAAGTTCATCCAGACCTGTTTGAACTGATTTCACTTGGGTTAGAGCATAGCTTAGCGCCCTCTAGCCATCTCAACATCAGTATTGGTCCCTTAATTCAAACCTGGCGTATCGGTTTTTCAGATGCCAAAGTGGCCCAACCTCAAGAAATTGAAGCGGTGCTACCTTTAATCAATCCTTACTATATCGAGTTAGATTCTTCTGCTTCCACTGTGTTCTTGAAACAGAAAGGAATGAAGATCGATCTTGGTTGTTTAGCCAAGGGTTATAGTGCGGATAAGGTTGCACAATTTCTTAGAAAAGAGGGTGTGACATCTGCCTTAATCAATCTGGGAGGGAATATCCTGACCATTGGAAAAAATCAGGCAAGAGGAAATCAGTCTTGGCAAATAGGGATTCAAGACCCAGCCAATCCGAGGGGAAATCACTTAATGACCATTCCTGTTGTCAATCAATCTGTCGTGACTTCAGGCATTTATGAACGTCACCTGACCGTCGATGGACAAGATTACCATCACATTTTTGACAGTCAAACAGGATATCCTGTTGAAACGGAACTAGCAAGTCTAACAATCATCTCTGATAAATCAGTCGATGGTGAAATCTGGACAACTCGTCTATTTGGAGAAAGACCTGCTTCTATCCTCTGGCAAGTCGAAAGTTTGGAGGGCATCGAAGCTATCCTCATCGATAAAGAAGGCCACCTAAGCTGTTCTTCAGGAATTCCTACTCTATAGAAACAGATGTTTCAGTAGAGTTTTAAAATCGTATTATGTAAAAAGAGAAAGGAAATCTCATGTTAAACCTTATTGCTATTGTTGGAACAAATTCAAAACGTTCTACAAACCGTCAATTGCTTCAATACATGCAAAAACACTTTGCTGACAAAGCTGAAATTGAACTTGTTGAAATTAAAGACATCCCTGTCTTCAACAAACCAGCTGACAAGCAAGTACCTGCTGAAATCTTAGAAATTGCTGCTAAAATTGAAGAAGCAGATGGCGTTATTATCGGTACTCCTGAGTACGACCACTCTATCCCAGCTGTTTTGATGAGCGCTCTTGCTTGGTTGTCTTATGGTATTTACCCACTCTTGAACAAACCAATCATGATTACAGGTGCTTCTTACGGTACACTTGGTTCATCACGCGCCCAAATGCAACTTCGCCAAATCTTGAATGCTCCAGAAATTAAAGCAAGTGTCCTTCCAGATGAATTCTTGCTTTCACATTCTCTTCAAGCCTTTAATCCAAGTGGAGATCTAGTAGATCTTGATGTTATTAAAAAACTGGATGCCACTTTTGACGACTTCCGTATCTTTGTAAAAATCACAGAGAAATTGCGTAACGCACAAGAATTACTTCGCAAAGATGCTGAAGACTTTGACTGGGAAAATTTGTAAGATAGGAGACCAAAAAGAATGAAATTTGTTGGACTTGTAGGATCAAACTACGATCAATCATATAACCGTAAACTCTTGGAATTCATCCGTCGTCACTTCAAACTCAAATTTGAATTAGAAGTTCTCGAAATTGATGAAGTTCCAATGTTCAACCAAGACGAAAAATGGGACGAAAGCTTCCAATTGCGTCTCTTGTATAACAGAATTACGCGTGCTGATGGTGTCATTATTGCTACTCCTGAGCACAACCACACAATCTCAGCTTCTCTAAAATCTGTTCTTGAATGGCTTTCATACGAAGTTCATCCATTTGAAAACAAACCAGTCATGATTGTGGGAGCTTCTTACTACGACCAAGGTACTTCTCGTGCCCAAGTTCACCTTCGTAAGATTCTTGACGCTCCAGGTGTTAATGCCTATACGCTTCCAGGTAACGAATTCCTTCTTGGTAAAGCCAAAGAAGCATTTGACGCAGAGGGCAATATCACAAATGAAGGAACTATTAATTTCCTTGAAACATGTTTAGACAACTTTGTAAAATATGTGGGAGTCGTTTCAAAATTGAAAAAACCAAAACCAATCGCACCAGAAGATTTATATTGTACAAATCCAATCGCAACTACCATTCAAGGAGTTGACCCTGATGATCCTGAATGGGTAGAAAAAGCAGCTGAGCTTGTTGGAGCTGTTTCTGGAGATACTTACGTTAAATTAGACCACGGTATCTTGACAGTTAACCAAATTGATATGTTCTTGAAAGCAATGCCATTTGAATTGACATTTGCAGATGATAATAACCAATTCTTATACTTTAATAACGCACACCAAGATCCAAATACAATGTTTGGTAAACGTGTACGTGCTCAATCAGGAAACCGTTTAGGAACTGTACACGGTTCATTACCAGATTCTAGAATGAAAAATGTTGAATGGGTTGTCGGCGTATTGCGTAACGGGGACCAAGAATATGTCCGTACAATTGTACCAGGAACACCAGAAGGCGTTATCAATACCCACAATTACCAAGCAATGTACTATCCAGACGGTTCATATGCTGGAATCAATGAAATCATCTTTAATTTCCAACCATGGCTTGACTGGTACCTCAATACAACTGGTCAACGTCTAGTTGGTGGAAATGCTGCAGCTCCTGCCGGAGGCCACGGTGGTGCAGATGCCACATCTGGAGCTTCTGATTCAGGTGATGCTGGAGGTCACGGTGGTGGCGCAGACGCTACAGCCGGTGCAAGTTACTAATGATAGTTTTAGGAACCATTTTGGTTCCTTTTTAAGTGACAAAAGACTAGCAGTTTGTGTCTGCTAGTCTTTTGGTATTATTTCATCTATCCTTGTCAAAAGAAAGAATATTCATTATGAATTTGGATCATCGAGACTACGGCCATGTAACCCTTTTTCACGTTGGACTTGACGTAGTTTCTCTGGTGTAACATCGTTTCCTTCTTCGTCCACAATTTTGATCCCTTCGATGTGGTGACGAACAGTACGACGATAACCTTCGATGTACTCCTCACGTAGTTTGGCTTGTTCCACTTTTTCTTCTGGTGTCAAGCCTTCTGCTTTTTTCTTTTTGGCAAGCTCGTTAATACGATCAATTTTTTTAGGATCCATGTTTCTCTCCTTTATGATAAGATTTAATCCGTTTAACAGATTTTATTTGGTATTGATTTGGTTAAAACGTGCAAGTTTAGCTGCTTTCTTGGTTAATTGAGACAAGATTGCCAAACGATTTTGACGGATTGCTTCATTTTCAGCCATAACCATGGTATTCTCAAAGAATGCATCAATGACTGGGCTAAGCGCAAAGAGCTGTTTCAATTGTTGACTGGCAGTCCCTGACAAAACAAGTGATTCTACTGCTTCTGCCAAGGCTTTCTCTTCTTCATTCTCAAAGAGAGCTGAATCAACTGTAGCAACTCCTTCTGCCTTCTCAGCCAAATTAAAGGCACGAGAAAGTGATTCAACAGATGGTTTGAAGTCTTCTTCCTTGCTTGCTTCTACGAGAGCACTTGCCGCTTCTAGCATATCTGCCACAACAAAGTTTGATCCTGCAAGAACGGCTTCCTTAATATCTTTTGGAGTTGAACCCATCATCTTATCGACACGAGCCTTGATAAAGTCCATAACCTCTGCCTTATTTTCATAAGTCAAGCTGTCAAATTTCAATGCATAAAGGCTATCAATCAGCTCATCCATAGCAATGTGCCAACCAAAGGCATCCAAGATACGAACTACACCTTGAGTTGCACGACGAAGGGCATAAGGGTCATTAGAACCTGATGGAATCAAGCCTACTGAAAAGAAACTCAAAATCGTATCCAATTTATCTGCAATAGCAAGCACTGCACCGACCTTGCTCTCTGGAAGCTCTCCTTCAGCTGATGTCGGCATATAGTGTTCACGAATAGCAGTTGCCACTGCTGGAGTTTCGCCAGCAAGAAGGGCATATTTCTCACCCATAATTCCTTGGAGTTCATCAAATTCACCAACCATACCTGTCAACAAGTCAAACTTGTAAATGGCTGCTGCACGGGCTAGGTCAACTGTTTCATCAGCTGATAAGCCTGCTTTTTCTGCCAAGAGAATAGCGATCTGACCCGTACGAATCATGTGTTCACGAAGGGAACCAATTTTCTCATGGAAGGTCACATTGTTTAATTTTTCAACAAGATCTGAAATGACCAATTTTTGATCTTCACGCCAGAAGAATTCACCGTCTTCTAAGCGGGCTACCAAGACTTTTTCATTTCCTTTGATAACATTTTCCAAATGCTCTGCGTTTCCGTTACGAACAGAAATGAAGTTTGGCAAGAGTTTACCGTCTTGATCACGAACAACAAAGTACCGTTGGTGCTCCTTCATCGAAATCACCAAAACTTCTTCTGGAACTTCAAGGTATTTGGCATCAAAACTTCCCATAAAGGCAGTTGGGTATTCAACCAAGTTCAAGACTTCATTAAGCAAATCAGCATCAATTTCGATACGTACACCATGTTCAGCTTCTATTGCTTTGATTTGGTCAACAATCATTTGCTCACGTTCGCGTGGATCTGCGATTACAAACTGACGACGAAGGTCTTCTTCATAGCTCAATGCTGACTGAATTTTGGTTTCTTTCCCCAAGAAACGATGACCACGGCTCACACGACCTCCCTTGATATCAAGGAAATCCAAATCAAACTCTTCTTCATCTAAAAGAACAGTTAAAGTGTGAACAGGGCGGATGTATTCAAAGGTGTTATTAGCCCAGTGCATGCTGACAGGGAATGTCAGTGACTTCAAGACGTCTACTACACCTGGAACAATGGCTTCAACTGGTTGACCTACTTCTTCCTTAGTGACATAGACATATTCTTCACCCTTGATTTCACGGAATTCGATATCTTCAACAGTCAAACCTTTTCCACGGACAAATCCTTGAGCTGCTTTGGTGAAGTTTCCATCACTATCCAAGGCAATTTTCTTTGCTGGACCCTTGAAATCTTCTGTCAAATCAGCCTGTTTGTCTGCAAGACCAGTCACACGAACAGCTAAACGACGTGGTGTTGAGAAGGTTTGAATGGCTTCAAAAGACAGGCGGTTTTCCTTGAGGAAGGCTGCCATTTTTTCGCCTAGTTGTTTTTCACTTGGCGTAACAACATAGGCTGGTAATTCTTCAAGACCGAGTTCTACTAATAAGTTTTTTGTCATGTTTTTTCCTTTACATTTTCTTCAATCTTTTTTGATATGCACCTTAGGTACTGGGGACGTCGCTAACTAACTTTGTGAGTCTGTATGGAAATCTAATGCTAAATTGATCAAGATTTCCAACAGTCTCATCAAAGTGGATTTAGCTGACTGATTTTTGAACCCAAGGTTTCAAAAATCCCCACATAACAGTACAGCGGTGCATATCCCTCTAGCAAGTCTTCGACTTGCCTCTAACGATTTTAGAGCACAGTATTACTCACTATTCTGCGTCTTCTGCTAAGAGTTTAGCTCGGGTTTCTTCATCCAAAAGTGGGTAGCCTAGGCGTTTGCGTTCTGCGACAAAGGTTTTGGCTACGACACGGGCTAAGTTACGAATACGAGCGATATAGCCTGCGCGCTCTGTTACAGATACGGCACCACGCGCATCAAGCAGGTTAAAGGTGTGTGAACATTTGAGAACATAGTCATAGGCAGGGTGTACCAAGCCTTCTTCTAGTGCACTACCAGCCTCTTTTTCAAACTTATCAAAGTTTTCAAGCAACATTTCTTGATCCGAAATTTCAAATGAATATTTTGAATGCTCGTACTCAGGCTGGATAAAGATTTCTCCGTATTTTACACCATCAGCCCACTCAATATCATAGACAGAATCCACTTCCTGAATGTAAGAAGCCAAACGCTCCAAACCATAGGTAACTTCAGCAGTCACAGGGCCAGTTGCCAATCCACCAACTTGTTGGAAATAAGTGAACTGAGTGATTTCCATACCGTCAAGCCAAACTTCCCAACCAAGACCAGCTGAACCAGTTGATGGGTTTTCCCAGTTGTCCTCAACGAAACGAATATCGTGCTCCAACGGATTGATTCCCAATTTTTCTAAAGACTCAAGGTAAAGTTCCTGGATATTTGATGGAGATGGCTTCATGACCACCTGGAATTGGTGGTGTTGATAAAGACGGTTAGGATTTTCTCCGTAACGACCGTCAGCAGGACGACGTGATGGCTCTACATAAGCCGCATTCCATGGCTCAGGTCCGATAGCACGAAGGAAAGTGTAAGGACTCATTGTCCCCGCACCTTTCTCATTATCATAAGCCTGCATAAGCATACAACCTTGGTCATTCCAAAATTGTTGCAAAGTCAAAATAATTTCTTGAAATGTTAATTTCTTAGACATTGAATACTCCTTTATAAAAAATGATTTCTTGCGACACGAGTCTGCCTAGCCGATGTTACGAGGCAAGACGAGTTAGTACTGCGTCTAGCTCAGGCACTCTAGTGCTGAGCGTGGGGCAGTCCGACTGTAAGGAGGTCTCTGCCACTGACGCAGTGAAATGTTAATTTCTTAGACATTATTTACTCCTTTTTATAAATTCTTGTGACTTTGGATACAAAAAGAACCGTGTCTTTGCTCCTAAGTCTGTGACCTAGGGGCGTCAGAAACGCGGTTCCACCCTAATTTATTACTTCATTGTTTTTTAAAATACGACAGAAAGCGCCAGCACTTTATTTTGCCCTACTTGGCTCCCACTATCCCAAGTTCGCTTGAAGAACGCCATAAGACTTTCTTTCCTGCTGACTATTATATCAAAAATTAGAATAATGTACAATTCTTTTTATGATTTTCTAAAAATCCATATCATCAACTCGTGGAGCACCAGATTGAACAGCAATCGTTTTTAAGGTTTCACACTCCTCATGACTCAGTTCAATTCCGAAGCAATCAAGATTAGCCTGAATACGAGAGGCTGTAACAGATTTCGGAAGTGGTAAAAATCCTTCTGCCAAGCTCCAGGCCAAGGCTATCTGAGCAACCGATTTTCCGTGATTTGCTGCGATTTCTTGGACTTGCTTGCTATCAAACAGTTCTCCCTGACCAAAAGGTCCCCAAGCTTCCAATAAAATTCCCTTTTCTCGACAGTAAGCTACGACTTCCTCTTGATACACACCTGGTGCCAAGCGAACTTGATTGACCGCAGGAAGAATTTTTGCTGTTTCAAGCAAGGCATCCAAATGATGGGGAAGAAAATTGCTAACGCCGATAGCACGGATTTTCCCTTCTTGATAGAGGTCTTCCATCGCTCTCCAAACTTCTGCATTTCGGATTTTCCAGTGGTCATTTTCTCTAAGCGGTTTTGGATTTGGCCAATGAATCAAATACAAATCCAAATAATCCAAACCCAGCTTCTCTAAAGACTCTTCAAAAGCCTGACGAGCTTGCTCATAGGTTTGCTGACTATTCCACAGCTTGCTAGTTACGAACAATTCCTCTCGTGGAACTCCGCTATCTTTGATTGCTTGACCAACACTTTCTTCATTCTGATAAATCGCCGCCGTATCAATATGACGATAACCAGCCTTCAAGGCTTCTAACACTGCACGATAGGCTTCTTCTCCATCCTTAGCCTTAAAAGTTCCAAATCCCAATACTGGAATTTCTACTCCATTATTTAATTGATAGGTATTCATATGCTTCTCCTTCTATTTTCTTTATCATTTATAGCATAAATTTTTTTGCTAATTAGTACTATCTTCTGTAAAAAATAAGTCTATCACATATCTGACAGACCTATTTTTTCTTGCTTATTCATCACGACTATAATACAGTTCATGAGGTTTTAGGCGAGTATTGAGCATCTCTGGTATGGTCACAAAGGTATAACCCTGATTTTTCAAATACTCAATGACCCTTGGCAAGGCATTGACTGTCGGACTGTGAATATCATGCATCAAAACGATAGAGCCGTTAGCTACTTGATGCTGAATTTCCGTCAAAATAGATGCTTCATTTTTACTCTTCCAGTCCAGACTATCCACATCCCACATGATAAAGCTCAAATCCAAGCTATTGCGAATATCATCTGTAATAGCACCATAAGGCGGACGCATGAGTTTGGAACTAGAACCCAGCACTTTAGTTAGCACATCCTCAGTATCAGTAATCTGCTTTTTAGCTTCATCAAGAGATAGTTGCGAGAGAATCGGATGGCTCCAACTATGGTTTCCAACAACATGACCTTCAGATTTTATCCTCTTCACCAAGTCCTCATTCCCAGAAACATTTTTCCCAAGCACAAAGAAAGTGGCTTTAACACCATATTTAGCTAGAGTCTCTAATGCCTGCGGAGTCGTTGCTGGATTTGGACCATCATCAAAGGTTAGAGCGACAACTTTTTGATGTTTCTTATCAAAGTAAGACTGGTACAAGGCTGCGTCTTTTTCAAGTAAGTACGAAGATTGGATAACATCAAAGAAAGCAGATACTGGCAAGGCTATCTCTTCTAAATTTTCAACCGCAGGACTCGGATAAAGGATAATCTGACTATCCTTGTAATCAAAATTCCATGCAGACAAGTCTTGGTCAGAGAAGCTTTTTACAATCTGCTCACTCTGGTTTTGCTCTATTTTTTTATCCTCTATAAAGGAGGTCAATTCTTTTATCAGTTGTTCCTTAGCCTTACTAGCATCTGAAAACAGTTGGTCAAGTGTAAAAGGTTGCCCATCTTCTGTTAAGTGAACCTTTCCTAGGCTGGTCTTTTCAGTCTCTTCAACCTTAAAATCAACTAAATCATAGATTTGTTTGGTTGCATTACGATTGACGACTCCCTTTAAACCTGACTCTTCTTGCTCTGTATAGTAGAAAACAAGATTTTCCTTACTTTCTAGCTTGTCCTTAATATCTTGATTTATCAGCTCCTTAACAGACGAAATCACTTGCTCCCCTTGGAGAGGATAATAGGCAATCACTTCGGTTTGACCCTTACGAAAATGATCCTTCTGATTTCCCTCACTCAATTGATCGTCTTTCTCTTTTTTGAGCGATTCAATCTTTTGCTCAAAACTTTTTTGCTGATACATTTTAAAAGCAATAAATCCGCCTAATAAGCAAATAGAAATTGCTAAAATACCAATCAAAGCCAATAACACATGTCTCTTTTTCCCGTGTCTGCCACGTCCCAGTCTACTTTTATTCATATTTATATCATAACAAATTTGAGCAATAATTTCAATGATACAGTTTGGCAATCCTCAATTCCTCTAGCAAGCCAAATCATCTCACATCAACTCCAACATCCGTATCTGTAGAGATTATGTAGTTTTCTATCTATGGAATTTCTAGTAGATTGAAGCTAGAATAGACACCGTGACTTCTAAAACATTCTGAGAAATTGATTTATTTTTCCAAATCGATTTATCCTCAAACATCCCTATACCTCTGATATTTTCTTGATAATACTATATACCCAGACACTTGTAGTTTTACCTTCAGCTAGTAATCTTGACTTTTCTTCTTCAGATAATTTTTTCCGTAAGTAGTCAATCTGCTGAGAAGTAATGTTCTCTTTCCCCATTTCCTTGACAGATTGTATCACCATTGCAGTTAAGGTTGACATATTTGAAATATCTCCATTATTTCTATGCTTAAATTCTATCCTTGCCTTACCAACATTAAAACTGGCATATCTTCCATCTGATATATAGGTCCATTTTGCTGGTACCTGCGTAGATAAACCAAGTAAATTAAGGGCTGTGTTTCCCGATGGAGCAATGGTCCAATTATATTTTCTAGCAATAGCATCAGCAACTTCATCCACAGACACCATTGCATACTCTCCAATCAGTTCTATATATTTTGGTTTATAATAGATACCTTTCAAAATGCGAGTGATCTCTTTGTCTTTTACAAGACGATTTAATGTACTACGAACAGTTTCATATCCTGCAATATCAAAGAAATCATTTGCTATAAAAACTTGATTCGATTCAAAATTTTCTATCCTGTTTACTATTTCCTGCTTATCGTTCATCTATCACACCTCCTTTGCACCGAATATGATGCTATTTTTGGTGTAAAAAGTCAAATGAGAGTCATTTTATCAAGAGGGAACAGACCTCTTACAATTTCTTATGTAACATCTCTATCCATTTTTATCCCATTTCTTATTTCAGTAATAGCTTGATGATAAAAATCGTGATAATCAGCCGTATTTATTTCTTTTATAATAACGCCATATGTACACAAGAGTATTCTCACAGTAACATCTAAGTCTCCAACTTTAGAATAAAAATACACCTTTGTAAATTCAAAATGTTTCTTCTTGTATGCGAGTAGCCACCACAAATCGATTTCAGCTAAATCGAAAGCAAAACCAAGGATATGAACATCATTGCTTACAAAACAATCAATCCATGAATGATGATAAAAATCATTTTGAGAATTCCATCTCCTTAATAATTCAGACGTATATCCTATCACCTGCGAAAGCAAATAACCATAATGGTATTGTCCTAGTATAATAGAATTTTTTCTGGTTGCTATTCCATGTATATGCCATAGTTTTTGTCTCTCACTTAATTTTATATACTGATAGATTCCTAGCTCCTTCTCCTTTTTACTGATTTCCCCCTCCTTCCCATATCCATATAGATTTAAGATTTTTCCAATAGATGGATTAGTACAGATTGTTTTTTCAAACTCAAAGCTGTAATTCGTCGTCAAAATATTCTCTACTTCTAAGTTTAATAAATCCTCAAGAAACTCTTTCTTCCTTTTTGAAATCGTCATCTTATCCTTCAAAAAATCAGTTAGTTCTTCTGCGACAGTTTCTTCTTTCCCCTTATAGAGGACTGAAATCCTCATTGGAAAACGCAAAGACTCGCTTATCTCAGCATGTAGTGAGCATTTCTCAGCTTCTTTTTCGCCTCTAAACTTTTCTACATTAAAGGAATCATCATTTTCTGACTCGTTTGCAAATAATCTATTGATTCCATTCCCTACTAATAAAATAGGTTTGTTTTTTCTACTTTCATGTTTCCCCATTCCATTACCCTTTCTATTTTTTAAAGCGCTTACATATACTCCTAAAGAAAGATGGATAGAAAGACGTTTCTCAACTTCTTTCTATCCATTACTTCCTTCAAGAGTCCACACCAGCAATTTTCAGTTCCATTTCATGAACTATCTTACTTGCTTCGTGTTTCTTCTTTATCTTACTCTACCATCAAAGCCTTCTACTTGTACTAGAAGATGACGCTATCCAGCCATGTATTAACTTCTATGGTCGCCTGCGATATTTCACATGTCGCTTATCTTAACTGAGCAAGAATAGCTTTGAGTTTCTCAATCAACTCATCTTCTGTGTGGTCAGACTCTTTCTCATTGGCTAGGAAGGCAACTGCTTGAGCGAGAGCTTCTCGTGCTTGGTCGAGAGCTTTCGCATCTACATTTGTAAGGTCGCTTTCTTGCAGAACCTTAGTCAATTCCTTGGTCAATTTCTTGAGTTCTGACTCTTTCTTGCGACGAGCGATGAGGAAGAGAAGGAGACCAAGAAGAGCGAGAAGGCTACCAATCATCGTACCGTATGGAAGATGACCTTGCTCTTTCCTTGTTTCTTTCATTTCTTCTTCATCCTTAGTCGCTTGCTTGCCTTTCAAGGATTCGAGTGCTTCTTTGACCTTAGCAGTCATCTCTTTCAAGCCTGCCTCTGTCAAGTCAGTATTTCTAAGGGCTTCTTGACCCTCTCCGAGAATGATCTTCGCAGCGTCAATGACAGATTGATCAATACCATCCAAGTCTTTCAAACGAGTTTCCAGTTCTTCAACCAATCGAGCAAGCTCAGACTTGTCAACAGGACGAGTCTCGCTAGGAGTTGCTGTATCTCCTGAATTGTTTGAAGTAGATGTAGAAACTGAAGTTTCTTGAGCTGGAGTACTTGCTTGAGCCTGTCCAACAGTAGACGATGGAGTAGCAGGATTGCTATTACTACTATCATCGGTCGTCACACCAGGGGCTGGAGTGTTGCCACTGTTACCTGGTGTCGCACTGTTTCCATTGCTGTCAGCAGGGGTGGTAGTAGCGCCGTTGTTCGTATTAGCACTATTATTAGTGTCGCCACTAGTATTGCTGTTACCACTATTGTCGGTATTAGCACCGTTGTTGGTGTTAGCACTGTCGTCAGGACGTGGAGTTGGATTTGGACGAGGAGCCATTCCTTGATCTGGTTTTTCATCATTTGAAGAGTCCCCATCATTATCAGTAACTTGGTTCACAAGCTCACTTCCTGGAATTGTATGACCGATTCCCGTTCCTGGGTCTTTAACAGTTGCGGTTCCGTCTTCGCCTATAGTGACTTCCTTACCTGGGTTCTTCGCTTTGACTTTGTCTGCCACTTGTTTTTTCTCTTCTGGAGTTAAGTGCGCTTTGTCTTTCACTGGAAC
>NZ_CRPU01000013.1 GCF_001096185.1 Streptococcus pneumoniae | reverse complement strand
CCAGCCTGTCGCCATTTCGCCTGACTGGTCAAACCAGTACCAGTTGCCGTCTGTGTGCTTCTTCCAGCGGTCTGCAAGCATATATCCTGAACCGTCAAAGTAATACCAGGTACCATTGACTTTCTCAAACTTATCTTTTGGATAAGAGCCGTCTGAGTGTACGTACCAGTAGCCTGTATCGTTCTTCTGCCAGCCTGTTTCAATTGTCAAGCCGTTTTCAATATCCTGATTGAACTGTTCACGGCTAATGCCCCATTTTGCCAAGTAAGGGTATGGATCCACATGGTCTGAGTTGTTGTTAGGCTGGTTATTAGTACAGTATTCATGCGTTTTGATACCTGCCAAGTCGTCTGTATCAAGTGTCTTCGGCAAGCCTGCTTCATCTGCTAGGTTTCGTAGCAATTCGATATAAAGGCGATAGTCTGTCATGAACTCTTCTTTAGTTGAATGGCTTTCAATCAGCTCAACTGCTGCATAGGTCTCAGCATTCCAACCGCCACCAACGTCCCAAGATCCGTTATTTACAGGTCCTACCTGCATAACACGACCATTTCCAACGACATGAGAAAAGAAGCCAAGCTCAGGGTTCTTTCTGTAGTGGTAGTCCGCCTCATTTTGAGCTGTTGAGTTGCGGTTGCCTGTTGAGTGGCCGTGTACTTGTCGATAAGGCTGCACCCCAACCTGGGGCAAGCCTGTACGTAGTCTGCTTGTATCGATATCCATTACTCTTGTCCTTTCCAAGCGTCGTTCATCTGCTTCACTGCGGACTCCACAAAGGTATCCAAGTCCTTGTCGGTCATGCTGATGTTATATTTGGTCAGCTCTGCACGAATTTTAGCGCGAGCCTGTGCCAGTTTTTCATCTCCCCTGTAGCCTGTCTCTTGAGCTACCTGCTCCACGGCATTAACTGCGTTCTTAGCTAGGATTTCAGCGATTTTTACCGCTTTTTCTCCACCTTTTCGCAAAAGATAGTCTTTCACTGCTTTCACGATATTGCCTATTGCTACTGCTAAAAAGCCTGTCACAAAAGCAATGATGAGTTCATTAAATTGTGTCATGTGTTGTTTCCTTTCTGTTTTCCATAAAACTTAACATTAACGGTACCTATATACTCCCTTAAGTGTGCGCCAGTTAGATATATGACTCCTCGGGTATACATATCAGCCTTAATTTCTATTAATTCGCCATTATTGAGTTGCACATATCGTATATCAGTAACCTCAATATCATTACCTTTAATATCAATATTGTACCCACCCCAGTACTGCCACATTCTCGTGTTTAACACTTCCAATAATAATGGAGGTCCACTCTCCCACACCAACCTATCACCAATATACCGTTTAACAATTTCTCGATTGCCTAACATAATCCTTACTCTATCTCTCATAGCTTCACCTACTTAAAAATATCGTAGATCGTGTTAGGGTCTTTGGTAGTGATGGCATCATACTGAGCTTGTGTTCCTGCCCAATAGTTGAGTGCCTGCGAACCGTTCTGATTGATGATGTTCTGACCAGGCGCACCATCTGCTCCTCGTTCACCATCGTTGACATTATCCAAATGGGTAAAAGCAGAGGCTCTCAATCCTCTGTAATTCACTTCAATACGGACTTCGAACCAACCACCAGAGCGCTGAGAAGCGTTCCACTGACCAAATTTACCATTTGCATCAGGCGTTTGATTTCTCAAAACACCCCAGCTATTATTCCCAAAACCTCTGTAGTAGTAATCAAGAGTATAACCACTCGTGACTGCTTCGCCATCGTAGAATACATCCGCAAACAGGTTCAACTGACTAGTAGAGCCATTCTTATAAGAGCCCTCAATACGAACGCTGGCATTCAAACTATGTCCATTTTCCCCTTTTAAGCTTTCTCTCTGGCTGGAGGTCAGATTGTCAAAGGATGGGCGATTTTCTAAGGCGGAAATCCTAGCCTTGATTGGGATATCATTGTACAACTCCCATTTTTGAGCGTAAGTAGACAAGTCTTGGTGGGAGGTCAAGTAGCCTTTCTTTTCCAGCTCCGCTTTTGTAACGAGGGTTTCTGGATTGACTCTCGGTCTACTCTCAAGAGAGTCCAGTCTTTCCTTAACCTCCCTATCCTTTAGCTCTGAGTCTTCTTTGATAGCCTTGACATCCTCACCGATTGCTCTTGCTAGATTTTCAAGGTTACTCATAGTACTCACGCTTTCGCTGCGTTATAGGTTGCGACCAAGTCAACATTAGCAATCTGGTCTACACGTCCGCTGACTTCAGTTACTTTGCCAAGAAGTGCGCTATTTTCATCTTGTCCCATACTTGTGATTTTTTCCGCGATTTCTTTCAGCGTATCCAGATTTTCAGGCGTTCCTTCGCCCAAGATTTCAGCCTTAACCTCGGATTTAGCTTGAGAGATAGCTTGGTTCATGGCAACAGTTGTCGCCTTGGTATCCATATCCTGCTTGATTCCTTTGACATCTTCCCCCACTGCCTGCGCAAATGCTGTTAATTTTGTAGTATCCATTTTGTGTTACACCTTTCCTAAATTGTAATAAAAGAGCAGGTCTGGCAATTCCTGACCTACTGGGCTCTCGCCTGCAGTTCTACCCGCAAGCTGTTTTTCGACTTCTTTTGCGATGTCCAGCTCTTTTAAAGCATGGACTTCTTCTGTGACCAATTCTTTATCTGAGGCGACTATCTGGATATGAACAGATTTATCACTGGGGAAAACATAGCCTCCAGCCGTGATTTCCAAGCGATAACTCCCAATCGGCAAGATAGCGTCCAGATGAAAACTCACACCTTGACTGGTAACAGCTACCTGCTTCTTCCACTGGTAGCCCCCCTTGGTAAGACTGATCAGCGCCTCCTCCCCTTCCAGAGAGGAAATCACTTGGTAGTCTTCGTCTAAGAGGGCAAAACCAAAGGTGGAAGCCAAGTCCCCTTGCTTAATCAGGTGACCACCGTCAATTTGCCGCAAATTGGTCATATTGAGCTTACAGACCATTCTGCACCTCTTTCTAATCATCTACTAAGATGTCTTCCTTAATCTCCAATTTTCCAAAATCGTTGAATAAGCGGTCTATGTAGCCATTGCCTCCTAAAGCCTTGTAGCTTTTGTGCAGACTTTCCACTAGTGAAAATTCGTCTTTTGAAGTGAACCCTCTACGAATAGCCCGTCGCATATCACGGTCAAGGCGTAACTTCATGGTATTTAGATGCGCCTCGTCGTGCACTTTTAGCTTTGCCTGTACTTCATCGATTTTGGAATTGCTATCTTTAGCGGTAGTCTGGACATCTTCAATCTGTTTCTTGACATCGGTTAGTTCCGAGACGATTTTATCTGTTTCTTCTTTTGTTTTCTTCGGCATTTTATAGCCCAACCAAGCCACAACGATTGGCGTCGCTACTGGTAGCACATTCATAAAGAAATGTTCTGTTTGTTGTAAGACGTCCATAAGCACCTCGCTAGTTTGCCAGATGGCTCAAACCACGTCGCTTCAATTCCTTGCGCACACGGTCTTTCCAGCGTTTATGTACCCATGAAAAGTCAACTGCTCCACGTTCCAGTAGGTTGATGTACATGTCGATTTTTGCTTGGTCTAGTGTAATTTTACTCATTGCTGCTACCTCCATTGTCTTCACTAGGGCTCTCTTGGTTTGTCGTTTCAGAAATGTCATCTTCTTTCTCGCTTTCTTTCTTATCTTCTACCGCTGGGGTTGCTTGTGTAGGCGCTTCTGCTACTGCTTGTTCAGTAGTTGGCTGCGTTGGGGCTGGGTCATCAGCTGGGTTTTCTGTTGCCGTAACCTGAGGGGCGTCCTCGTCTGCCTCCTCTTTCTCCTCCTGGTCAGGCTCTCCTTGAGTTTCCAGCTCTTCCAATCGCGCTAAGATATCCTCAATATCCTGAGCATTCTGGAGATTGACCTTCTGCACGCTATCCATGAGTTGGTTGGCTTTCTCCAGCGCTTCCGTTGTCTTAGCCAATTGTTCTTGGTTCTTGACAATGGCACTTGTAGGGTCTAACTCAGTTCGTAGAATTTCTTTGACCGCTTCAATGAGCGTTTCATCCGTGTCACCCAAATGGTCACCCTCTAACTCACGAGTGAAAAAAGTAAACGGCTTGTCACATTGAATAGAGACTTCCGTCTTGCCAACTCTAAAAAATTTATTTACTAATACAAATTCCATGTTAAATTTCTCCTGATTATTTAAAATAAAAGTATAGTGAATCGTCTTTAGTGACATTACTTTTGAATACTTGTCTTTGATTATCGTCTTTAAATGAGATATAGAGCGCACTTCCTCTACTGTAATTATCTGGCCTTGTATCCCTATCGTACAACCGTGCATACTTCGCATAAACAGTTGTAATTGTATTGTTCCGGTGCTTAATCCGTACTTTAACATCCTTTACTTTGCTCTCGTCACGATATTTATTGTTGAAATCACTTAAATCTATTGAATCAAAAACCAAATAGCCTTGTGATTCAAACGGAGTTCTTAGATTCTGGAAATATCCAACATAGACCCATTTCTCCCAAACCAAACGATTACCAACATATCGTTCTATAATCTCATGTCCTCCGACATAAATTCCTTCTCTTGTAGTCATAAAATCACCTACTCATACACATCATAGATTGTGTTGGGATCTTTAGTTCTAACTGCTTCATATTGGGCTTTTGAGCCATACCAATACTTCATTTGCTGGTTTCCGTTTTGGTTTACAAATTTATTCGCGATCACTTCGGACGGTGTACTTGGAATTCCAAGCGCCGACCTGTTCACTCGTAAAACACCAGAACTATCGACTGTAATCGTTGAGTTATCGGGTCTGACAACTCCGTTTGAACCAGCTGTTGCGGTTGTGGGAGTTGGACTCACTCCGTTTTTAAAAGTCTGCACAGACACTTTTTTCAACCCACGTCCATCATGAATCATGATATTGTCCGAGTTGTTGACCTGATTAGCCTGTGGCAAATCAGTTACTCTTCGTGTCTGTGTACTAATTACTGCCATGTTATACCTCCATAATATATTTCCAATCAGCGACAATCACACGGCCGTTTTCATCCGCAAGTAAGGTATGTTCTGTACCGTCTTCCGTCCGAATCGGAGCAGTGAAATCATTCTGCAAGAACATGTACTCAATAGCATTTAGTCTATCTTCGTGCTCCTGAAACTCACGCTTTAAATCCTCTACAGACTCATAACTTGCTTGTCTAATGTTGTCTACGTTCCCTAGCCCCACTTGGGATTTCGTCACTCCATGCGGATTGTTATGATTAGTTGCGTGATTGTTAAAATCTTGCTTACTTGCTTGCTCAACATTCGTGACATTCCCTAGTCCCACTTGTTGCTTAGTTACATTGTGTGGGTTGTTTTGGTTTTGAATGTGACCAGTAAGGTCTGCTTGATTCGCTTTGTTTGTTGTTTGGTTGCTGATAATCGTTTCAAGACCGTCAATGTCTGCAACCTTGTGACGGTGGGTTGCGTCAGCTTTCCCGTTCCAGCGCGTTCGTTCCTGGTCAGAAACATGGCGTGCAGTATCTCTAATGTGATTATCGATATTGGTTTGTAGCTTTCTTTCTGTCGCCTTCAATTCAGGGACAGTTGCATAAACCAAGTCAGTCGCATTGTATTGAATGGTAATCTGACTATTCTTGCTGATAGTCGTATTGAAATCATAATCTCGATATACATAAGCAGATGTTTTGGGAGGAATCACATCTCCCTGCTCTGCCCAAGTATACATGTACATGAATTCTTCATGATTCCCACGTTTTGCAAACACACCGATTTCATTGATAATCATTTCACGCTCAATCCGCGAATTATCAAATCTCGCTGTGAGACGAATCGTATCAGCTACATCCGTCGATAAAGACTGTGTCACTTGCAGAGAATGAACTATTTGAGCTACATCATTCTTCTTGCCAGTGTCTGTCTGATGCCGTCCGCTACCTAAAGCTATTCGAGTGAAAACCAGTGGTTCTCTATTTTGAATCGCTAAGGCTGTTTCACTGATTGCTTTATCGGTCACAATAGGCTGGATAAAATATCCCATTTATTTCCTCCTATTCAAATCGAACTGAACGAATATCACTGAATGTATGAACGCTAATATAAATTGTGTTCATCATTGGCGCTTCAACCGAGAATTGGATTCCTAAATGAGCAGGAATCAATTCACGCACATACTTTAAAAAACGGTTCAAATATCCGGTCGGTAGTTCTCCTAAAAATCGAATATGTACCGCCGAACCCTTGACCGTTACTAAGTTGTTGACATTCGTAAAGCTCTTTGTAATTTTTTGCAAACTCACTGAGTTTATTTTTATTTTGGAAGAAATTAAAGTGATTAGATACCGCCTTCGCTCTTCCAAATCAATTGTTTTCGGTTTTACCTGCAAAGCTTTTTCCCAACGTGTAATCCAGTCTTCCGT
Organism: Streptococcus pneumoniae; assembly: GCF_001096185.1. Taxonomy (GTDB): domain Bacteria; phylum Bacillota; class Bacilli; order Lactobacillales; family Streptococcaceae; genus Streptococcus; species Streptococcus pneumoniae_B. Next base: position 38,582 of record NZ_CRPU01000013.1, on the reverse strand, counting down.
CGCTTCTGGCAACAACATCAACCGTCTGGTATCAAAGATTAAGTCTGTAATCAATTCCAGCTCTGGAATCTCAGTTTCAAACAAATCGTTGATGGTTGGATCTAAGACCTCTGGCAAAGCCGATAACATACGATATCTAACTTGTGACATTGATAGTTACCTCCGCTAGTTTCGGAAGCATGTTGGTAGAAAGTTCAATACTTTGTTCCCTATCGTTCAACAAAATACGGTCCACATCTCGAACCCCATTGATTCTGTCAATGATTGTGGCAACTTTATAGTTCCGAACCTCTTTCTCTTCAAATGCTTCTTCACGTAAGTATTTAATGAGTTGGACTCTCGCCTCATTCTTGATTGTTTCAACGTCTACATCTTCATCAATCTTGATAGTTGCAACAATACGAACGTCGTAGCCACTTACAGACTGAACAGTCACATAAGCACCAATCGGAGCAACGCCTAATCCGTGACCACTCGGTTCAGGATCCAAGTAATTCTTGAACTTGTTTACCAGTTCCGAACTCGCTTCATTACCGTCAGCGTCTGTAATAGATACACGCACTGTATTTTCGCCCTTCCAGAGTGGCTCTACCAAAGCAGAACCAACACCAACGAACTCGCTTGCCCATTTCTTGTATTGGGCAATGTTTCCGTTCAAAGTCGGTGTTTTCAGATACTCAATGGTCCGTTTACGGAGTTGTTTATCCGTCTCTTCATCTTCGCCTACAACGATAACAGAGCCGATTTCTGCCCCTTTGAAACCATTCAACACATCAATGTTGATGAGTTGACCTCTTACATAGTTGGGTGCATTTCCGACTTGTTCAGCTACTACACTATACTCAAATCCAGAGCGACGTTCCAAAACACGGAAATTATACTCACTATTAATCACGCTGAAACGGGTTCCGAGCGGGATTTCCTGTTTGAATTGAACCAATCGAACTGATGCCGTAGCTGGCAAGCGTTCAACTCCGAACTGCCTACACAAACGAGTTAAGAAAATTCCTGTACTCGTATCTAAAAAGTTGACTTCCTCATACGATTTTAAGACCGTATACTGAATGGCAACTTCTCGAGCTGCAGGCGCAACTAGATTGTACAAGACAGATCCTTGTCTTTTATCATACTTATCATCAAACAAGGCCAGCATATCCTCTAAAATTTCTGGATATGTTTTTACCTTTATCATCGTTTCACCTCCAAATCCATCTCAAATGTTCCAAAATCACTATCAACCATGAACTGTACATAAAACTCATCTTTCTTTACCTTAGTAGAAAAAGAATGAGCCTCATGAATCCTGTCATCTTCATACAAGGCCTCTTTTATGCGCCGTGCGATATCCATTTGGGCATAGTCCATATCCCCACCAAATAAAGCATCTAACTCCACACCGTATCGATGGTCATAAATCGTATAGATGAACCGTTCAGTTGTCAGCATGCGTCTGATTGATTGCTTCAGAGCATGAATGCCGTCTGTTTCCAGCAAGATATTGGTTTCATCTAGTGTTAAGCTAGGCTGTTTCTTAGCTTCGACAACATTTTTAGCAATGTTTAAAAAGTTTGTTTTAGGAGTACTCATTCATCAGAACCCCCTTTCACTTTGCGCTTGTAGTGGAAAATTTTCTTGTACAAGACATAATAAAACCCTCCACCATCTTGTCTGATGAGATGAAGGGTTTGTCCAACATACTCAGGATCCAATGTTTCATCCGTCCATGTAACAGCTAACATAGAATCATCCAAAATCAACTCATTGGTCAATTGAATTTTGAGAGGAGAAACCGATAAAACAACACCAGTTGTTATCTTGGCAAACTGACGATTTTCAATGAAATTGCTGATTAATTTTTTTAGATTTTCTATTACTTCCATCTATTCGCCTCCTGCCATAAATAATTTAATTTCCATCGTGTGCTTTTCTGCACTGAAGGAATGAGTTGCCTCTTCAATGACATACCATCCCTTCTTCTCAATATCCTTAACATCCACATAGACTGCATGGCCTGCTAAAAAGTCAATACTTCCAATATCAGCTTTTAGACTGAAAGTTTCTTTGGGACGGTTTTTCATCTTCAAGAGCATTTCGCCCCATTGCTTGATTTGTCCCTCAGTCGCTTTCTCGTCCACTTTTTTCATGTACTGGAGCTTTCCCCAAGCGCCGATATTGTAGCTGTCCTGATAGATGTAGACCTCTCTCTTTTTGGTCTCTTTGTTCTCTTGGATCAAGCGGACAATATTGGCACTATCCTCAATCGAACCTTCAAACTCAAAGCTAGACATAAAGGATTCATTTCCGATAATGTACTGGATTGGTAAATTTTTCGGAGTCGTTAGCGTCAACTCTCCAAACTTGTCATACAAGACTAGCAATTCTCCGCTTTGTACCAAGGTCTCGTCCATGGCCTCCTGGATAATATCCAAAGCCTTCTTATCTTCCTTTAGTTGAGGCGATAAGGTCACGGCTGGGGCTTTTAGTTCCCCAATCTTTAAGTCAAAATCTCCTGCGATTGCCGAGACGATTTGATTGACGTTTTTATCCCTGGCAACAAAATTGATATTTCGTAGCAAGTACTTTATCTGGTCGTGGAAGGTCAAGGTTGTTTTAGTATCTTTTTCGTACTTGATTTTCGTCAAATAACCAAAGAACACCTCTTTATCATCTAGCTTAAAAGCGAGCGGAGAACCGTATTCAAAGGCTACTTTTGTAGAGTTGTACAAGGTAATCTCCACGCTCCAAGCTGACCCTTTTCTAGTTGTCTTGAATTCGACCTTTTCAGACACAGTCGCTAAATCCCATGTATCTCCAGTTTTATTGTTCTGATAAAATAATTGCATCATGGTATCACAAACTCCTGTCCAGGATAAATCCAATGAGGGTCTTTGATTTTGTCTTTATTGGCTTCGTAAATTTCAGTATATCGGCTGCCATCTCCGTAAAATGTCTGAGCAATTCCCCAAAGAGTATCACCACTCACAACCGTATGGCTTTTTTGAGCAGGTTTCTCTGTTGTCGCACTACGTTCTTCAGTAGCTTTCGCCTGCGGTTTCTTTTTAGTAGCCTCAAGTGCTTTTTTGTCTTTGATAGTAACCTTCCGTGGCTTGTGAGACCGATATTGTAAAAACTTAATCTTGTATATCATGTCATTTTCATATCCTGTCTTGGTAGAGACATCGAACTGCTCCACTAGAAATTTCCCGTTAATAGCAGAACCAAAAGCACCCCCAATCATGAGTTGAATAGGAGTGCCTTCCGTCTTAAATTTACGAATAGATGATACAAAGGATTCTGGAGAAACACGGCTATTTCGTTGGTAATTTCCGTCGTATCTTCCACTAGGAATAAAGGATTCAAATTCAATCGATTGAAGCTCTGGATTTCCGACAAGCGGAACGTTACCAGTATCGATGATAGCGACTGTCTCAATTCCTTGTTTGTCCTCCAGTTTGATTTCTTCTGGATTGACTGGCAATTTAATGCCTTCAATAAATATAAACATTTGCTACCTCCTTCCTAGTAAGCCATGAGTCCGTCAGCGCCATTATTCAAAGCATATACAATCGTTGCATTCAAATCATCCAATACGTTGGCATACTGACCGGCGTTGTTAATGGAGTCAATGTTGGTCACAATCTCTGGTTTCAAGGTAATAAAGTTCTGTTGCCACTTCATGGTCGCAACGTCCTTAATAAGCTTGATGTATTCATCGTCCAGTTTGATTTCATCTTCAATCTTGCCAACTTTGTCTAATTTACCACCAGTTGGATTGTGACCGCCACCTTTTCCTCCGTCGCCTTGTTCAGGGACTGAACTTGCTGGGCTGAGTTCGTAAGGTGTAGTGCCCTGGTCTCCCAAGAAGTTGTTCCCTGCACCGTTGGCGTCACCAGCTCCTTTGAAGAAACCACCGACAGCCTTATCAATCCCTTGACCGAATTTATAGCCGTTATTAAAGGCCCCACCGACGCTACCAAATTCAAGATACCCCAGTTGTGGAGCCTCTAGTTCGGGAGTTTTTAAGTTAGCTTGGTGGCTAATAAGACCAGCTGCCAAATGCAGACCTTCAAAAGTCTTCTTGACTGGTTTTTCCATGCTGTCAATGGCGTTCGCAATATCACCGGCAAAGTTCGTCCGACCAAGAGAAACCGTTCCAACAGCACTTAGATTTAGACCGAACCCATTTAAGAAGCCAATCATTTTATTGAAGCCACCAAGGACAGAGTTAATCATGCCCTCGACTGCACCAATAACACTATTAACCATACTATCTACAAATCCAGCGATAGCGACCGCCATCCCTCTACCACCTTGGGCGATATCATACCATGCCATTTGACAGTTATAAGTCAATTCATTCCATAGATTTATAGCTCCCGTAATAAACCAGTCGATAAATTGCAAGATTCCTATTATAATCGTTAGAATGAAACTATAAATCCCCATACCTATCATCATGATGCCGTTAGCAACACCAAAAACAAGTTGTAGGACCATATTTATCACCCATATAATGATATTGATAACCCCGAGAATCACATTCCAAATTATCATTCCAAGGGCAAATATCGCTCCCATGATGATTCCTGTAGCTGATACGGCTGCACCAGTAAGATTGTTAAACCATGCAACTAAGGCATAGAATAGACCAATCAGAATAATGACTGCCATAATAATCAACATGATTGGGTTCATTGCCAAAACTGCATTAAAAGCAGCCATTGCTGTTTTAGCCGCGTTGGTAGCAATACTAAATAGTTTAGTAGCGATTTCTGCTGCGTTCATTGCGACTATATAAGTACCAATAGCGAATGCCACAGCAATAATAATCGGTTGAATCACAGACCAGTTATCAGCCACAAATTGAGCAATAGGAGCTAACATACTCCAAACAGCCCCAATCATATCCATGGCAAAGATAACCGCTTGAACGACATATTGAAGTACCGTGGCTACAATCTGGGCAAATTGTTGGAAGGCGGACGAGTTCACTATCTGATTTATCTTAATCGATATTGGCTCAAACGCCTTGGTCACAAAGTTCAGGAAGTTCTGCCATGCTCTGCCCCAAGTTAGGGGCATATTACGAAACTGCTTGTCAATCGTATCACTTGCATCCAGCATAGCAGTTTTGACAATGTCGGCCGTAATCTTCCCGTCTGCTCCAAGTTTCTTAACCTCGCCACGGCTAACCCCTAGCTTATTGGCAATAGCTTGGATTAAGGCTGGTGAAGTTTCAGCTAGAGAACGCAACTCGTCACCTTGCAACTTACCACTGGCCATAGCCTGAGTAAGCTGAAGCATGGCGCTTTTTTGTTCTTCAATGCTTGCCCCACCAACAACAAAGGATTTGTTCATAGTTTCCAAAAAGGCAATTGTTTCACCGTTGTTTTGGAAAAAATCGCCAGCCTGCATCCGCATCTTAGCGACTCCGTTCGCCATTTCAGTATAGGCTGAACCTGTACGCTGTGCGGATGTATAGATAGACTTTTGTAGTTCCTCTGTTGTCTGCGTACTGTCTCGAATCATATCTAAACGAGCGTGCATATTAGCATACTCGTCTGACATATCTATAGCTTTTTTTGCAACTACCCCAGCTAGGGCGATAGCAGCGCCAACTAAAGCGCCTTTCACCATCCCTTTTGCAGAATTTAACTTACTAAGTTTTTTAGAAGCAGTATTCGAAGCATTCCCTAAATCTCGTAGAGCCAGTTCTTCTTTTTTGAGCCCTGCAGCTGCTAGCGTTGCACTGCTGACAAACCTACCATTGATATCAACGACTCGCCCAGCTTTATTGACAAAATATTGGCCAGAATCACCAGCTTTTTTCATAGCGGACTCTTGAGCCTTCATAGCTTTATCTATGCCAGAGCCTGCATTTTTGACACGCTCCATAGTCGCATAGATTCTATTTAAAGTGCCTGTGACTCTATCGGTCAAAGACATGGTTGTTTGTATATTTGCCAATAGAATCACCTCACTTCTTCATTGCTTTTTTACGTTGTTTCGCCTCTTCATCCATGACTGCGACGAAAAAGGCTTTTTCTTCTACATCCATATTTACAAATTCACTAGGACGAATGTAATAGTTTACGAGGGCGAAGTAGGCAAGTTGTGCCTCCGCGTCCTCTTTTATTAGTTTTTTGCCTCGTCAACCTTATCTTGGAATGTTTGGTTGATACCGCTGAGTTCGGTCACAGCTTCCAAAATCAAGGCACTTTCTCCCCAATTAAACATGGTACCGAATAACTCAGAAGCTCCCATTGCTCCATAAGAATCTTGCAATTCTTTATCGTTAAGGTCAGGAACCACGATAGACGCAATACAGATTTCACGGTTATATTTAACACCGTCAAAAACACGCTCTTGGCGTCCATTGCGACCAGGTTTATTGACAAAGCAACGGTCATTTATTAAGTCCGCTTCACGAGCGCTCAACACTCGAATTTTAACTGGTTCCTCAAAAGAAGGAAGCAAGACATCCTTAGTCTCTTCCCCTTTTTTATTTTGTTTCAAAAATGCTTTTAATCCACTCACCACTATTTCCTCCTTGTGTTAGTATGTAATTTCTTGGAATTCTGATAAGATATCAAAATCTTGGAATGTGAAGTCCGTTTCTTCATCAATGACCTCATCCGCTGACCCATCTAGTTTAAAGATAAGTGATTCTTTGAACAGAACCCCTTTCAAAACGATGGTATAGCGACCTGCACGAGATGTGCGGTCTTCATTGGTACACTTGATATCGATACGAGGTAAAATACCTTGTTTGACATAGTTTAAAGCCATCGTCTTTAATTCTGGGCGGTGATAGTACATCTTCAAGGAACCTGTACCTTCTGCACCGACAATCTTACCACCTTTCATACGAGAGTTGAGAGGGGTAACATCAGCTTTTGTGTATTCAACCTTTGCTTCTAGCGAGATAAGTTCTGCTAGTTCATATTGCTTGTCATTGATTGTAAAGAAGACTGTTCCTTCCTTAGCTGACAAAGCATCTAATTGGTTCATAATAGCCATTAGCTAGTTTCTCCTTTCTTAATCACAGATAACCGTCATGTACAAGATTTCCATAGCGTCCGTCAAGACAACTGGCAAGTTTACCACGACAGATTCTTTGGTGATACCTTGTGAAATCTCAATATCTTTCGCTTTATACTCCAAAGCCTGCTTTTGAGCAAGTGGGTCAAGGACCATTGTGATGATTCGCTGTTTAAACAACTCACGACCATTCACGTTGTTTGGCACTTTACCGATGAAGTAGTTCTCAAAGATATACTTGACATTGGTATTGATATTATCCATGGTGCGGACAAGTTTGTTCTTACCAAAGATACGACTGTGTTCTGCCGTATAGCTAGTAAATGAGTTCACATCTGACAGGATAATCACTTTTTCATTTCGATAAGCAAAGATAAGCTGACCTTTATTGATGAGCTTTTCAGCCTCTGCTTCATTCTTACGTTCACAGTCGATAGCGCCTGGATAAGATTTGAATGTATTGGATTGCAAGCCAGCCCCTGCGTACTTACCAGCTACGAAGTATACACAGTCCTTAGCGCCTAGTTTCATACCATCGCTCAATGTAACCCCGTTACCAACTGATACAACACCTTCATCGTCAGCATCCGTGTAATCATTCAAGACTGCAATAACCGAACGACCAGCGTCACGCCATTTCTTGATATGAGCTGTCACAAGTGCTTTTGTTGCACTTTCATCTGTACCCAGAGCCAAGACACGGAAGTCTTGAGTGTCGAGTGCATTAAGGAAATCTTCAACTTCTGAATTAGTTGTAGCTCCATCGGTACCACCTTCAAGCAAGATGGTTTTATCTTCTGTTGTTAAAGCACCCGTTACATTCAAATAGTCATTCTTAAATGGCAAGGCTGTGATGATTTGTTTATCAACTTCTTTTCCGAAGAAAACGGTTGTTACCTCAAAACCAGTCTCGACTTGTTTCTTGAAGATAACATGAATATGGTTACCAGCTAATCCTTTGTATTTCGCTGTAACGACCATATCGCTTTCTGTTTTCGTTGCCTGTACCCCAGTGTTGTTCACACCGTTGTAGACAAGAACCTTACCAGTTCCTTTCAAGGCTTCACGAATCGGAAGAAGTTCATCAATCGGTTTACCAAATAGGCGACGGAAATTACTTGTGCCGTCAACAAGTGTGAAAGCACCAGGTTCTCCCCAAGATCCAGCAATCATAACTGCTGCAATCGTATTGTCTTCCAAAGGAATAATCACATCATCTCTTGAAACAAAATTGATGTAGGCCTTTGGAACTCGTTTATTCTGTACTCTCCATTGTGCCATTAGTTAGCCACACCCTTTCTCCAGTCTTCTAAAATGCCTCTTACTTCTGCTAGTGAGTATGACTGGTCATCTTCCAGCAAAATGTTTAACAAAGTTGCATCATCTTCAAAATACTTGAGTAATGCCTCTTTACCAAATTTATCTTCAGTGGATGGTGCCACTGTTTTTGTCTTCGGTTTTTCCGTTGTCTCCATGAGAACTTTCACCTATCCTTTCTAATATTTGCATTGTCGGTTCTTCTTCAACCCATCGAACGTATCGAGTGATTGTAAATGTGCATATCAAGTCATTGGCATTGTATTCCACCTTCAAGTCATTGATAGGGTACTTATCCCCCAAATAACGAAAAGAAGGCGAATGAAACACCGTTTCAATCTCTTCAAACTTCTGGTATAAATCTGTTGTTTTTTCGGTGTAGTAATGCAGCAAGACAATAAAAACCTGCTTATCATTTTGGTTTGCCAACCGCTTCCGAGTCACAGGTTTCACATCTACAATAAAACAAGGTGTTTTCAATCCTTGCTGGATTTGTTCGTCATACACCTTGCACCCAAACACATCTTTGAGTTGCTTGATGACAAGTGGTCTAATACTATAATCCACCTAGTTCCTCCTTTAGCCTCTCTTCGATTTGTTGCGTGATTTGTGGGATTTTCTGTTTAATCTGTTCTTCTGTCAGCCTCATCATGAAGCGCCCTTCTACCCAAGGATTGACCAAACGCTTACCAATTGCAGGAACATAGCGCCCTACTTGTTGACGGTGTCCGCTTTCGACGAAAGAAGCATATTCCATAGGGTTGAATGCGATAACCTCGTACACATTCCCATTTTTGCTTACTTCCATCTTCCAGGATTGATTGAGCTTACCTGTTAGACCCTTTGGTGTTCGCTCCTTAACCTCTTTCAAAAAGGCTAGGCCGATATCTTTAGCAGCCTGCATAAACTCAGAATCAATGATTGCCTGAGCTCGTTCAAGGCGTTTTAAGAACTCTTGAACATCACTATCGTCATAGCCACTCATGTCGTCTCACCACAATTTCTTGATGCGTGACATAGACCATCGGGTCTTCACTGGTCAGGTATTTAACACCGTCCACAATCAATTTACTACCAGCTTTGATAGCAAATTTAGGCGAACAGAAAATCTTGTGTTCTGTCTTGAGTTGGTGTGCTTCGTTCTGCTCAGTATTCACTAAGTTACGAACAGAGACACGACAGGGAACCTTCTTGTAGAGTTCTTTGAACTCTACAAAATCAGCTCCGTTGGGCTTCGTCCCCTCGACAGTAGCAAACACATCCATCTTTTTATCATAGGTCCATTCAATACTTGGTTTTGCCCGAGATAGGACATCATTGATATTCATCCTACCACCTCAACTTTCTGAACCGCTGTAGCTGACTGGTAAAGTCCAGCAAGACACTTTCAGCACGTCTAGCAAGGTCTGACTTAGTCAATTCGACACGAGTATCTCCAACGGAAATAGTCTTGCCTTGGACAGCTTGGTCAGGATTACAAACAACATAAACCATCTGAATAGCCACAAATCGCAATTCTAAAGGAAAATCCTCACGATTACAGTAGTTAAGAATGTTCTGCATGACTTCATTGACCACTAACTCTTCTGGATAGCCTGAATAACGTTGTTCGTACAAGTCGATTAAGGCTTGCCTAGCATCTTCGTTATGCTGTTGAATTTCTTCAAGTGTCATCTTCTCCATCAGCAGAAACACCCTCCTTATTTCTCTTCTTCGTCTTTCTTGCTCGTTTTCTTAGCTTTCACTTTTTCAAGTTCTGCAAGAGCCTTGTCACGTTCTGCCACAACTGCTTGATACTCCTGAATGGTATAAGTACGTCCGCTGGTTGCTGGCTCTACGACGACATATTCGCCATCTTTGATTTTTACCACATCGTAGCCATCTTCAAGGAAGGTTGCTTTTTCTAGTTCATCGATATCTAGGACACGATTTTCTTTCTTTACTGTTATCATTTTCTATCCTCCTCTTTAAGGTGCGACAACAAATGCTAGACCTTCATGTTTAGTCTGGAATAGCAATACATCATCATAAGATTGTTCGTAATACAAGTAGTTGCCACTTGAAGAAGCGCTTGGTGCGTCAAGTCCTACAAATTCATATTTTTGTGGCGCTGCCATACATGGAATATGAATCAAGAAGAAATGGATTTGTTTAGCAGTTGGGTCAACCTTAGCGCCATTTGTGAAGTTGTACAAGGTCTTCATACGGTCAGATGGAATAGATGGCTCAATCGTCACATCGTCCAAACGACCAATAGAACGGTCAATCACTGTACCTTGACCGTGGATATTGACTGTACGACCAAATTGCTTGATGTTCTTAATCATACGTTTAACAGCTGGTGTACAGAAAATAACACGACCTTCAGCTGGTACTCCAGCTTCATCCATTTGTTCCATCAGCTCATCAAATGTTGCGAGGAAGTTTTCCTCAGTCAAATTCAAGGACTTAATTTGTTTACTTTCTGTATCAAGTGCTTTCTTACGTGAGAACAATTTAGATACCATAAATTTATCCATTTCTGGAACTTTTTCAGTATCATTGAATGTTTTAGTAATGTTAGCAATGGAAGTAACATAATTAGTTTCATCAACATCTGACGGGTCTACTAGTGTTGACCAGTAACGCTCATTAGTCAATGTGTATGTTTCCCATTGGTTTTCATAGTTAGCGTCAATATTCGTAATCGTGCGACGTGTACGATCCTTGCGTCCTTCTTTAATCAAAAGACGTGGTACTTTCACCTCTTTAGCGCCTGTGAACTTCAAAAGCGTGTTGGATGGAGAGTTCCAAAGTTTGTTAGTGAATAACAGTCCGTTTTCACTATAACGATTTTGCAAACCTTGTTGGTAAGCCTGTGCATAGTTTAATGTTGCTGGCATATCTGTTCCTCTTTTCTATTTTTGATTATAGATCTGACGTAAACGCATGAATCATCTGCGTTGTCAGATCGTTAGCAACTGTTTCTTCTTGTGTTGTCCCTTGTGGCTTAGCGCCTGCGATATGTGGTTCTACAGCCTGTTCTGGAGCAAACAAAAAGCCCTTAGATTCCTTCAAAGCTGTCAACTGTTCATCTAATCCAGTCACCGCTCCGTTGTTACCTAATCCCAATTTAGACTTATCTAGTAGACTAGACACGATTCCAGCGTCGTGAACCTTACCACTCAAGTGCATTTCAATAGCATGATCTAACTGCATTGTCTTGAGTTGTTGTTCATGTTCCTTCTGTTGTGTCTTGTACTTGCTGTCCAAGTCTGAGTATTTTTGTTGTAGGTCAGCATTGCCCTCAGCGTCTTGTTTGAGCTGTTTCATGTCCTTATCACGCTCTCTCAACTGGTCTTGCAAGCCTTTGGCATTATCTTCTGCAGCAGACACCTTCGCTTGTAGGTCCTGTGTTGATTTGCCGTGTTCAGACATAACTGCTTCAACTTGTTCTTCAGTCAATCCTAACTGTTCCAAAAATTTACGATTCATTTCTTTTCCTCCTGTACGTTTGTTTAACGTGGCAACGACCACGACATCTTGGTAAAGTAAAAAAGCCTTTTAACGCCATGCCCAGGGCGAAAAGAAAACCGCCTCAATTTCGACGCGGTTAGGGCATAATTAGATAAATAGTAGTCTAAAGGTTTCACGGCCTTTAGGTGTGATGAGGGTCTGTGTGCCAGACCATTGTGTTTTTTCGTTGAATGTTTCCTTGACCTCAAACAAACCATCGTTTTTATTGGCTGTTGGTTGGAGCTTACCTTTCTTATCTCGGTAGATGTATTTTTTCTCCATCAAGAAGTCAATAAACTTGCGTTCTTTGATTTTTAATTGTTTTGCTGTTTCTCGGAAGCTGGTCAGCAAGTTTCTATCTACTAGTTCATCGAAATAGTCTGCTTTCGGCTTCATTATGGTATTTTCAACGGACAGTACAGCTTTTTCAGCTTCCAAATTTTTAATGACTGCTTCTTTTTCTTTCAGTTGATTACCAGCCATAAGGAGCAAGTCTGCTAAGGCTTGTTTGTTGTGCGTGATATTATAGGCCACTTGGTCGGTCATATAAGCGCCATGCTTACGAATAGAGGGCAGCACCTCGCTAGTGACCCAATCAGCAAATTTCTCTGCTTCTGGTTTGCGAGATTGAAAAACAAGTTTATAGAAATTCGCTTCGTTGATGAAGTTGGCTTGTTGAGTTCGTCCTAGACTGTCGGTGAGGTCGGTAGTAACGACCCCATCCTTATTTAGCCGTTTTAGTGCGTCATTGTGATTTTTAATTTCCAAAACCTGACAGCAATCTTTCAAATTAAAATAAACTTCTTGATTGACTTCTGCCGTTCTTACTTCTCCGAATTGTTCATTTTTAAAAATTTGTAGTTCCATTTTTATGCTCCTAGTTAAAAATTTTACTTCCTATGATTTCTGCTTTATCTGTTGAGTTCATCAAAATAAAAGCAATTTCATCTAGTGTTGAATGAAGTAAACCGAATTGTTCATTAAAAGTATCAAAAAACTTTTTAGACATCTCTTTAAAAGCTGTCTCATCCTTAAGTTGAACCCAAGCCAAGGTTTCTGTCATATTGGTTGCCATTTCAACCGTCCTTCGAATATCTGAAAGCTCGTAGCCTAGATGAGTCAATTGTTCTTCTGTTAATTCAATTTTTGCCATAATAAAAACACTCCTTCGTGTACCTTGAAAAGAGCGTCTCAGCATGATATAATATTTCATGCAGAAACACTTCTGTGGTGATACCGTTTAGCTCGCAAGTTTGGCGACAGAGAGCTAGGCGGTATTTGTTATTTTAGACGACTTATTGCTTCTCTAACACCGTCAGCTTTGGAGAGATTGTTATTTTTGCAATACTCTTCCAAAGTTTTATTAGTTTCCTCGTTAATCCTAACAGTTAACTTAACGGTCTTAGGGTCGCTCGTAGGTCGCCCCATTTTCTTTTTGTCAGTCAAGTTCATCACCTCACTTTTGCCGACATAAATATAATAAAACTATTGTCGACATTTGTCAAGCGATTTTTTAAACTTTTTTGCCATTATAAAAACTCCTTTGCGGTATGACAAAGAAGCCCTTTTCTGATATAATGATTTCAGAAAGAGTTTCTTTCGAGCGATAACGTATAATCTCAACTTTGGCGAGGGAGGATTATGCGTTATTTTGTTATCTCATCATAAATCTTTTGAATTCCATCTCGAATGACCGCAGATTTTTTTCTGTTGGTCTTTTTTTCGATGTATTCGAGCTGCTCAACAGTCTCTCTGTCTACTCTAGCACGAATGACAGTATCTTTATTTGATTTCTGACTATCAGCCATTTGTCATCACCTCCTGATTTGTGGCTACATTCTAAATTATAAAGAAATGTAGCTACATTGTCAAGAGGTTTTTTGAAAAAAATTAAAAATAAGAAAAGCACTTAGATTTCTCTAGGTGCTTTGGTACGTTATACTGCATAATCAAAACCGATTTTTAATTTAATAGTGTCAAATAAATCTAAAACAGACTTAGGAGTGTTCTTCTTAAAAGATACACGAGGCATATCTTTGTCTGGATAAACTTGGTCAACCCATTCATCGATTTGATTATAAAAAATTAACAACTCTTTACTTGGGACAGCCATTACTTCCATTTCAATACCTCCTTCACTTTTTTCAACAACACTTTATCAGTTACGTTATCACCTATTACCCCGATTTCTGCTACTAGTTCATTGATATTATTATGATACAAAAACGCATTATAAGCATTCAAACTAATATCTTTCAAATAGCTTCGGTCAAGAGATTGCTGTTGTTTGACATATGTAATTAGCCCTGAATTCAATTCCATCATTGCTTGTTCAATACTATTATAACGCTTTTTATTTGCTTTGTAAAACGCTTTTGCAGAATCCCAGTGTTGTTTATGAGTCAACTCATGAACTATTGCATCTTTAATGTCTTTTGCAGCAAAGAATCCGTCTGATAAAATATTTTTGAATTCTTTTTCTGAATTAAAAGTGTCACTCATAAATAAAATATCTTGTTTGTAGTCATATCCTGCTAAACCAGGTAATTCTGATTTTTTTAAGAAAACAACTGTCGGTTTTGAGTAGTCAGGTAATTCACGGAAAACTTCTTGAACATTTGCTACAGCATCTCTAATTTTCTTAGTACGATCCTGAACCCAAAAATCAAACTCGGTTCCGATAAGTTTTTTGGCATTCACTCGAATATCATTTCCAACAACAAAAGACTGTTGTTTTGCCATTAAATCAATTGAACTCATACCCTGATTATACACCTTTTCCCCATCTTTCGCAAACAGTTTTTCTTTAATCGCTTCCCCTTCACGCTCCCAACCTGCAAAGATTTCGTCCAGGGAACGTTTCTCTTTTGCCATTTTCACAGGAGCGTTATTTAGTAATATATCGAGATACGGACTAATCTGTTCTGTTTCTTCAGCCCTATCAGTCTTATCAGTCTTGCCTTTCTTATCAGACTTGACTGCAGGCCTGATAGTAGAACGGCAACGAACATGAAAAGGCGGTGCGGTTCGTCCTGGTTCATATTCTTTAACAGGATAAATCTTATGATTTTCTGACTGACAAATCTCACTTGTACGACTGTCTAATACTGCTACAATTTCGTAGTGGTCGCCACCTAATTCCTTGATAGAATCTAGCGTTGCAAGGTTATTGTAAAAGGTCGTCTCAGTCCTGACAAGCGTATCTGCTCGATGATATGCTACTCCTGTACGCTCAGAAAGAGCCCTAGCCATTCTATCAATAGACCAGCCACCTGTTAGGCCTTTATTGATTGTATCACTGATAGATTTATAAACAGCTGCATCATGCCCCCACACATTCGTTGAGAATGTTTTACCACTCCAGTTACTAGCTATCTTATGCCTAACTGCATCGACACCTAATATTGGTTTCTCTATGATTCCAAAATGCGCCAAGTTCTTAGCTTGATGGATTTTACCTTTGATGTAGACGTCGCTCAGAGCTTCTGTGACCTTGTCATGTATGCCGTCTGGCTTTCCGTATAGCTCAGCCGTTAGACGCTCAATTTCGGCAAGCAAAGCCTCTTTGCGACTGATTCGATGACGGTAACTCAAGGCATCCAGCAAAGGTGTCGGTGTATCAGGATTCAAGGCCATCTCACGGAACCTTTCAAGGGTCACATGCTTAAACTCTCTACGCTCTTTATCCGTCAAATATTGCTTGGCCTCTGCATGAGTCATCTTGTTATCAACTGCATACCTGGCATAAAACTTCTCAATCTCAGAAACCAGTTGGTGTTTATAGTCAGCTAAGGATTGGCCAATCTGGGCCATATACCTATCAGCAACTATCTGAGCGTTGTGCTCCTGTTGTAAAGCTCGCTCAGTCCAGTACTCATCTATCTTTTTCTTGTCCTTGGTCGTCATGGTCATCCTCTACCTTTTTGAAATTAGTTTCAGAGTATGGATCTTGTCCTTGTTCCTGTTGTTCTTTCAATCGTTCCTCAACCTCTGGTTGATACCATGGATGTTGTTCACGAATACTTAGGTCGTCTAAGATACCGATTGAGTTCACACAATCTTGAATAGCTTCAGACTCATTTGAAATGATGTCACGGTTAAAGACATAAGTGAATTTAGATGCGTCAAATGCTACTCCTTCATTAGCAGCATACTGTTCTACAAACCAAAGGAATTGCTTGATGCCTTTTTGGAACTCATTTTCTAGCTCGTTACAGTCCAAATCAAGGTCTGTATAGCGCCATTTAAGAGCTTGACCACTGGCATTACCTAGATTATCATCTTGGGTATCAATGGCTCGTGCAGCCTCATATAAGAACTTACGAGAGCGTTCGACATCTGCTTCAACTCCGCTAGTATCATTGTCTGCTTGTAGGGTATCTACACCACCATCACTAGAAACTTTGATAGAGCGGAACTTATTCAGATTATTCATGAACTCGCCCAGGTCTGCGCCCTGATAGTTTTTCAAAACATAAATCAGTTTCGGCATATCTGCCAACATATCAGCGTTAGTAGACATTTGAAGTTGAATATTATCAATCAGAGACTTGGTTTGGACTAAAAGACCGTCCTCATACTCGTTGTAGCGGAATGGAATCAGAGGGACTTTCTCCCAAGTATAAGGGATCCGTGTACCGTCTGCGTTAACGTAATAAAAATTCCCCTTGGTCTCCTTGGATAGTGGATTGAGTTCGAGGTGTGAACCTGTCCAGATATAATCTGTAATTCCTTGTTCGTCGTAGTATTCTACAAAAGTTTTGGTCTTCTTCACTCCGCTTTCGTAGACTGCTTGATTATAGACACGCACAAAGGCTGATAGTTCCAAATGACGCTCGTCTTTCCAAAAAGGGATAATCTGTTCACTTGGGATTTTAAACAAGCGTAGACGACCGTTCTCGTCGTAATAAGGCAAGCCATAGGCTATCCCTTTCATCACTGCTTCCTTACCAAGTGACTTAATTGTAGATAAAAGATCCTCGTCAAACACGCTGTCTAAAAAGGCTTGGGATTCTTCTCCCTCAAGCGAGATTGTCGGTTGTTTAGAAAACAAATAACCAACCTTCTGGTCTACCAGTTTCTTAAATAAACCCAATTCAATCCTTGAGTTCGTCCGCCAATCCACATCTACTTTTTTCTTTCGGATATCCGTGCGATTTCGATAGTAGTTGTAAGCTTCTTTCATCGTGCTCACTTTCTCAGAATTCTGGTGCTCTTTTATCTCAATCTCTAGTATTTCATTTTGGGTTGTATTCTTAATCAACAACCGCCTGATTAACCATTTAAACCAATTACTCAACATTTCTCCTTCTCCTACCAGAATGATATTCCTGGTTGTCTCATATCGTCTTCAAACGCATATCTAGTAGCGTCGATTGTGTGGTCGTTTACTTCTTCTAGTTTGGGTTTGGGATTTCCATCACGGTCAACTGCATAGTCGGCACTTTCGAACTCTCGTGCAATATTCGGCGTACGTTCTGGATCTATCACAATCGCATCCAAATCATCCAACCAGCGTTCTCCATACTCTCGACTATCAGGACCTTTCTTAGCACCTTGGACAAGAGGAATATTCAGCTGCAGTTTTAACTCATCAATCGACTTAGGTTCTGCGCTATCACAGGTTATCATCTGAGATTGATAACCTTTCTCACGGATTCTTTCAGCCAACTCACGGTTGCTAATCTTTACGCCGTAAATCTCATCAATAGCGTAGATAACTCGTTTCTTCTTGTCGTAATGCCATCTTACAAAAGCCAGAGGGTCGTTAGCATAACCAAAGTCATTCCCTTGTCGAATATTATCGAACCTTGCTATCTCCTCGTCTGTAATCTTGCGGAATACCAGATTTTCAAACGGTGCTACACCCGAACCGATAGCCTCACCCAGATACTCCCAACGATAACGCTTCTCAGAACGCTCTCTCGTGGCCTCTGCTTCTTCTATAAAGGCTTGGGATATATATGGGTTATCCAAGTAAGTTGAATGGTGTACGTGGGTATTAGGAGGCTGTATGACGCTTTCATATTTCTTATTCACCCAAGACTGTTTTCTTTTTGGAGGATTGTAAGAGTAAAAGAACTTATAAAAAAGACCATCAGCCAATTCTCCACGAAGAAGGGAGTTGGTGATTGTCTTTACTTCATCTTCAGTTTTAAACTCAGCAAGCTCTTCAATCCAGCCGATTGCGAATGGAAAACGGCTGTCTTTCAAGGATTTAATACGCTCTGGATCTTGTGCACCACGGAAGATAATATAATTTCCTCTTAGGATATAGGTTATCTTCAAAGGGGACTTATTAATCTTAAATAAATGACTAACCCCTTGCTCACTAATCGCCCATTTCAATTGCTCGTAAACCGACTGTTCTAATGTGTTATCTGTCTTACGAATACACACCGCATTGACTGGATAGCGCATAATAAATTGAACAATAACGTGTCCGAGGTCGCTGGACTTGCCAGAACCACGCCCACCTTTTTCAACCACATGTAAGATTTTAGGATCGAATGCTGCACGCCACATAGAATAAAAAGCCTTTGGGATAAATTCGCTCATTCTACGCTTCATCGCTAACTCCTATATCATCAACGAATTGAACAGCTGAAGACATCTCGATTTCTTTTCTCTCTAAATACGCACCATTCACTCTAAATATGTGGTCTATAGAGCGTTGTCTTTCTTCAATCGTCGGAGTAAATTCATAAGTCGTTTCCGAAACCTCCACACCTTCAGCGGTCTTTACAGTTTTTTTAGAATAGCCTTGTTGAGTTTCTCCTCTAGCAATACTAGCAGAGATTGCCAAGGCTTCTGCGATTGACATTGAACGCTCGTCAAAAAGTTCTTCTGTGCGTTTTTTGATGTATTCAGAAATCTCAACATTTTTCAACAATCTTTGTCCTATGCTATATGCTGTTTTATCAGAATACCCTGCTTTTATTGCAGATTGTGTTGCGTTTCTACTGATGATGTACTCATCAGCGAAGTGTTTCTGTTTATCGTTCATTTTCCATCACCACCTTTCAAAAAATCAAAAAAGCCACACGATGTGCGACCTTCCTGCAAGGCGACTACTACCTTGCGTGTTAATTAGAAATCAATTTTCTGATTTATTTTTTTGTAGTCATTACAACCTCTGAGGGAATCAAACCCTCTAGCTTATAACTTACCTAGGATATAAGTAGCTACGCAACCATGCGAGGTTCGGTCGCTTCTGCAACCATTTTTAAGTTAATGAGTGATATATGAATGCTAAGCCTACTGCCTACCCCATTCTGGGACACAAACACTCAAATGACAGTAGCTGGAATTGAACCAGCTGGTCTAGCAGTAAAACGCACGTTTGGTAAAAAAATTAAGGAGACCCAAACAACCTGCTAACCTGTCCTTACTGTCTAAGAGGCCGAAGCCTCGGAAATAAAATGAAAAATATAAAGGAGACATCAATGAACGAAATAGAGGGAGGGCCTCGAACCCTCAATGCCTATACGACACCCTGATTTCAGGTAACCATCTACCAAATTCTGAGACCTCTATCTCTAATTATTGACAATACTATTTTATCATGTAAAATAAGCCATTTCCTAGCAATTTACTTGCAAATATCTCCCAAAATTTTACGATAGACAATCAACTTACCTTTTCGATAGGCTTCCGCAAATTCCAAAGCACCTCTGCTAAGCATGCGGTAGAACTCACTTTCAGAATAGCCTAAGTCCATATAGATAGCCTTGTCTGATAATTGGATTTTCATATCCATGTACTTCTTTGCGATAACCTGCCGAACGTATGGATCCATAATGCAATTCACTGCTCTTTCAATCTCCAAAACCTCTGCCTCTGCATCCACATGTTCGATAACCATATTCTCAGCAGCTGTGTTCTTACCAGTAAATGTCTTTGGTTCAAATGAGTAAGTCGTTGTGATTTTAGGCAAATACTCAGCACCTGCCATTCGGACATACGAGCGATAACTCTCTAGAACGTCATAAACATTTTTCTTGGTGAATTGCACGTCAACTCTTTTTAATAACCTCACAACATAGCTCCTTTATGATATAATACTTTTAGCGAACATATCACAAAGGAGTCAGCTGTGCTGGCTTTTTTCTTGCCTTGCTCCCTTTTTAGGTGTATACTGTATGTATACAAAATAAAGGAGAAACAAATGAATACTGTTAAAACTCGTAAGGTTGGGAACTCTGTCACTGTGACCATTCCCAAAACACTCAATATTCCAGAAGGTCAGGAAATGTTTGTCTACAAGGGTGTAGATAATGTCATTGTCCTAGCTCCAAAAATTCCAGACCCATTTAGCGGAGATGCAGACCTACGCATGGAAGATGACTTCGAGGGGGTAAAATTCCTTGACAGCGAAATATGATTACATTCCAGAAAAACAGGACATCATCTGGATTGACTTTGACCCGTCTGTTGGACGTGAGATTCAGAAACGCCGTCCTGCTATTGTCGTCTCGCGTAGAGAGTATTCGGAGCGGACTGGATTTGTGGCTGTATGCCCTATTACACACGGTCAAAGCAGACTAGAAGAACAAGGCCTGCTCGTTCCTGTGCGTTCCAATAAGGTAGATGGCTCTGTCAATCCACTCCAACTCTATACTTTTGACTTTAGAGAGCGCAAGGCTCAAAAAATCACAACCATGGATACAACCAGTTTTCAGAAGGTTGTCCAACTCTACAACTTCATCTTCGAAGCCTAGTCCTTATGGATTGGGCTTTTGTTATTTGTTATGCTCCACATGTTTGTGTTCACAACATCACCTCATCCCCAATTTTCACTTTATCATACACGTCCTTCGTAACCACAAACACACCGTAGTCACGAATGGTTATCGTGTATAATTTGCCATGTCGTCCTTTTTCGACGACCTTACCAAAAATCTCAGCGCCTTGATTATCAGCTTTATAGATAACCATCGGCTTTTTCTTTTCTAGTTCTGCAATCCTGTCCATCTGCCAGATGTTTAGTCCAGCAGATACCAGAATCCAGATAGCTATGAATCGTTTCAATCTGTGACCTCCTTTATTTCTCCAGTAAGTCTATTTTCTAAAATGTGACTTGTATAGCAAATATCGCTTTTATATGTATAGTGATTAACAGTTTCTTCAGCCCATTGACTTCGTGTGTAAGGGTATCTGTTTGGTCGTTTCATGTTACCACCTCATAAATATTTTTATATACTTTTATAAAACAAAGCCTTTTTAACTCGAAGCAATGAACTTCTAGTCACTGGTATCATCCGTGGAATTAGAGCATCATGCGCTTTAAAATATATTAACTCTTTATCAAAATCTACATAAGCCACTTCGTCAATATCTATAAATTCTCCAACCAAACCATTGTTCGTGACCATATCTACAACTACGCTTTCAAACATCACTCCACCTCCTCCATCTTTACTTTATACATTCGATCACCTCGATACTTGCTTTCTAACTGAGCCTTGCATTTGGCAGCATCTCCTTCTTTCTTAAAGAAGTGAGTTTCGTCTACCATATTGTCAAAATATAGTGTTACTGTGTATGACATTTTCTCTCCTTTATTTATTAAATAATATGCTTATTTTGTGAATATTTTTTCTAAGGTTACAGGTTACATCACTTTTCGCAAAACATATTTTATAAAAAACAAGAATGCTGTTATATCAACGTTTATAGCACTTGCTATTTTTACTTATTAAATATTTTATATAAATGATGTAACCTTACTAATAGACACCCTAAAACAGCAGTAGTATCAAGGGTTTAGGAGGGTTACATCACTTTTTTTAAAATTTTATCAAAAACAGCATTCAAACCCTTGATATAACTGGTTTTTCCTGCGGTTACATCAATGATGTAACCTGATGTAACCGAAACACGATTTTTGACCGTTTTTTGCCTAAAAGGTTACATCATTTTCGCTAAGGTTACATCACTTCTGTTTGTATATTTTTTCTAAAATATGCACGTAGTGTCTTCCCTTTAACCTTCTTTATTTTGTATTCCCAATCCTGATTGTTGTCCATAATCAACTTGATTTTCCTAGCAATCTTTTCACCTCTCGCACTATCAATGTCAAAAACATTCTTTAATATCTGTTTGGCAGACACACTCGATTGAAGCTTCACACCTTCATATATCAGGCCGGACTCATTGCGATAGCTGCCATCATTGAAATAGAACCAGGTATATTGATGCTGTTGAGTGACTGAGAAGTCTTCCCACTCTTCTGGAACCAGCATTTCAAGATAGTCGTATACCTGTGATTCTGCCTCATCTTTATAAGTGAAGCTCTCCTTATAGACCGCAAGCTCATTTTCGAACTCATCATCAAAGGTAAGCATAAATCCTTTTTTGTAAATAGCGACTGCTTCACCCCAAAGCTGGAGCACATCATGATCTGTCATATCAAACGGCTTGACAAACTGTTGGCTTGCATCTACCAGCACAGGCAGAAAGCGCCGTTCACCAGTCTTGTCTCCCAGGTACTCGATTTTATTGCTGGTCCTTGCGATAACAAAGTTTTTAGGAAATTTTTCGGCTCTGCGACCGTAGGATCTACGGAAGGAAAGTTCTGTTTTAGTCACGAACGCTTTTAACTCATCAAAAGTAGTCTTTCTGGACGCGACCATCTCATCATCGTTGACAATCAGGGATTTTAGCATGATCTCATAGTTATCTTTATCCATAAAGTCTTTAGCCGAATCCGTGTACCAGTCAACAGCTATCTTTTGCAAGAAGGTGGTCTTACCAGCACCTTGACCACCGACCAAATCGAGCGTGTAGTCAAATTTGACCCAGGGATTAAAAACCTTAGATACCGCACCAACAAAGAACATAACAGCTATTTTCTGAACAAAGATGCTATCCTCTGCACCCAACCAAGTTTGAAATACCTGGGCAAGTCGTTCTTTATGATCCCATGACTCATATGCGTTTTCCATATATTCCTTAACCGGATTGTAGGTCTTTTCTGCAAAGAACGCTTCAATACCATCCCTTAATGCTCCAGCCTTGAAAACTGTCTTGAAGTGATTTTCCAAGTATACACTTAAATAGGATTCAAAGGCAGACGGTAACTGCCCCTTTCTTAACTGAATAGCATCCAGTTTGACATCCTCTACAATTTCGTGTTCTCCAGTAAATTCATTGTGCCTGAGAAAGTCGTTGAGCTTGTTATCGCTCTTCATTGCAAGCAGAACATTTCTGGGACTGTCGGCCACGATAGATTCAATTTCAATCTCTTCGCCTTCCTCGTTCAATATTTTTTTCTTCCTGCGTGAAAACTGCTTAATTGAAATATTCACGACATCACCTATTATGGCCACCCCCCCCTCATGTGTTTTTTGATCATGGATTCGACAGTCCTACTTAATTCTTTGTGACTAAGAGGTTCTACCGAATTATTATTGGCTGTTTCTGCAAGTGTTAAGATACAGTTCGGATCAACCGATCGACTCAAGAGCCCACCTACAAATTTTGCAAGAGTGTCATTTCTGCTACCTTCATCACCAAACCCTAGAACAACCATTTCAAAGAGTTCTGTGGTACGGTTTCTCTTGCCAGCACCTTTGCTGATTTGATAGTAGATATTATCCAGGTCACTGCCAGAGTTCTTTTTGTTGTATTCCTTCTTAATGGCCATAACAAGAGAACGACTAGCCGTAACCATAGTGCCACCCTCTTTAGACTTTTTCTTGTCCCAAGTATAGACACCTTTGGGAGTTTTAGACGGAGCTACCACTACGTAATTGTTTGGATGCGCTTTGATATCCACACCGGGCAGAAATTTAATCATCTGGGTCATGGACACATCAGGATGTTTAAAATAAAAAATATGTTTACCGCCACTGGCTGTCTTCGCCTGAAGTGTTGGAGTTATCAAGTTCAGATGCTCCCAATTGGCCAGACTCTCATAGCCATTAGCCTTTCCGTGCAGGTCTACATCGATAACGAAGAATTTATCAGTCCGAACAGCAATGTTACTATCCGGATACTGATTCCAGTAGTCTTCAATTTCCTGGGCAGTCATTGGGGGCTTATCTGCGAATTTAATTGCTGGTTGCTTTCCGTTAGGCACTACGGGAATTACGGAAAACCCCGCTTTTTGATATTTGAGAGCATATTCTTTCATTCCCATTTTAGTTACTCCTTAGTTCTTAAGATGAAAAATATCATATCCTTCAATCTTCTTTCCTCGTTTTAATCGGTTACTTATGTAACCTGAACAAAAACCGAGATATTCACTAGCTTTGGACAAACTACGAAAATACTGTTTTTCTCCTGTTTCTTGATTAACTAAAGTTACTTCATAGGAAGTCGAAATTAGTTTATTGTCAAAAGCATGATTATTGTTTTCGTAGTATGTCGCCCATTCTAAATTATCAATATGGTTATTTCTTGGGTTACCGTCAATATGGTTAATCGTCGGTTTGTTATCTGGATTTTGAATAAAAGCCTCAGCTACTAAACGATGAACTAAGTAGTCTTTTCTTCTACCATTTTTCCACAAACTTATTCTTACATCGCGATTAGTCCTAGATTTCTCTTTTAAGATTCGTTGTTTCCAATGACGAATACCATGCCTTTGAGTATATGTTGTTTTATCTTTATGGGTTCGTACTCGACCATAGTTTGAAACTTCATAAATTCCCTCATAACCTACAACATCTTTCCAAATTTCATTGTTCATATTACTTCCCTCGATATACATTCTCAATAATTTCTCTGTGCTCCATAACCAAATTATCCATTCTGAATCTAATAAGGTTGAGCAGTGCAAAATGTTGACTATGAGCAAAAATTAAGTCGTGATATGACCAATAATCATCAAATTTAGGTTCTGTCGACAGCCATTCATGTAAAATATCAAGGCTTTCTCTAATTTCCGCTGTATAAACAACTAATTCTTCATAACTATTAATAATTTCGCTTTGAGACATAATAAAAACACTCCTTTGTATATGTTGAAAAGAAGTGTCTCGCATGATATAATATTTCATGCGGAAACACTTTCTGCAGCGATAGGGTAAAGCTGATGTTTGGCGACAGGGGCTTTATCCTATTTTTTATGTTCAGACTGTAAAAGTTTTATACCTCTAATAATAACATCTGTCTTGTTAGTGTTGAGTTTATCAGCTAACGCCTGTAACTCTTCTGCTTCAGATTTAGTTAATCTAATTTCAAGACGAACGTTTTTAGGATTGGAACTTTTAGGCCTTCCTGTTCGTGGGCTCATTCAATCACTCCTTTCCTGCCCGTACAATAAATTATATAACTGTACGGGCAATTTGTCAAGTGTTTTTATTAAGTTTTCAAAGAACAAACATTTTTTTAGTTATCAAAATGGTAAGTCTGAATCATCAATATCCATCGGGTTGTCATTCCCGAATGCATCATTCGAACTTTGTTGATTACGGCTTTCCAACATTTGGAAATTCTCAGCCACGACTTCTGTTACATACACACGTTGACCGTCATTATTTTCATAATTACGAGTCTGAATACGGCCTGTCACCCCGATAAGAGAGCCTTTTTTAGCCCAGTTTGCAAGATTTTCAGCCTGTTGGCGCCACATAACGCAGTTGATAAAGTCAGCTTCGCGTTCGCCATTTTGACTCTTAAATGTACGGTTTACTGCAAGAGTAAAAGTCGCAACTGCTACATTTGATGGGGTATAACGCAACTCAGCGTCACGGGTCATGCGCCCCACAAGTACAACATTATTAATCATTTGATTCCGTCCTTTCAATAGCAAGGCTAAAGTTATGTTCATTGATAGAGATTGGTAAAACGACACCTTGCTTATTATTATCTGTAATAATATCAAACAAGGCAGTTAATACCTGTTTTCCGATAAGCAACTGTGTGCCAATCAAAGATTCCTCGCCATTAAGTTCGACATACTTCTTTTCCATTACTCAATACCTCTTGCTTTCTTCGCATCTGCGATAATCTTCTGAGCTTCCTTCAATCGATCAGCTGGAATGCTTTCAGGTTTATCAACACCCATTTTATCGATGAACCATTTTCCAATTGTTGCAGCAGGACTCCCTGTAGCTTCTGCCATATTTTTGAGTTCTGTCCGAATGGTTTTAGCCTGTGCTCCTGTAATGGTTTTGGATCCGTTACTTTTAGCTGGAGCTTTGCCCGGTTGCTCTTGCTGGCTATTTGTTTTTTGAGCTGGTTTTTGCGATGTACGGCCTGTTTGGTTATTCTGATTATGATATTCATCCGTATCAGGATCATTATTGTCATCAATCATAAAGAGTCCGTTTAGCGCGTATTTACGTGCATAACTTGAAGCCGCCCCTGTAACCTGACTACCATCCATCCCTTTTTTGCTATCATCTTCCCTAGCATATGCTGTAGTCCCAATGGTTTCACCAACTGCATAAAGAGTCGCAGTTGCTTCAACATAGTACCTGTCGCCAATTTGCACAATTCCATCTTGCAAAATCAACACCGCATCATGTTCCTGCAAGATTGGCTTCAGCGCTTCTAAGATGTCCTCAGCGCTCCGATAGCTATACTTCCCAAAACTGTTATACTGTCCTTTCGGAGCAACCAAACTCTGCTGGATGCTCTGTAAAGTGACAAAGATTGAGGATTGTTGTTTTGTTACCATAAATCCCCCTTTTATAAACTTCTCAATAGGTCAAACAAACCAATATTTTTATTCTCACACTCGATTTTTTGAACTTCTCCACCATTTGGATAAGTAAGTTCAAATGTAGCCTTAACCCGAATAATCTCCATTCCGTGTACCTTAGCCAATGCTTTTAGAGCTGTTTTTTGTTCGAGATAAGAATTGTATGGCATTGTAAGAGCACTTTGAATATTGTCCACAAAAACGGCCTTTGTAGCTAATGAAGAACGATTGTTCTTGAGTTCATTTAAAAACTGTCCGTTTTCTTTGTTACGCATTACAATATAATCACTTGAAAGTTTCATTTTGATTCTCCTTAGAAATAAAATTCAATGACACGCACGTCATGTTGTTGACGGCTGCCTGTTACTCGCCATAAAAGTTGGCGATAATCGTCATAATCTCCATCAGATGGATTAACGGGGTCTAAGACCACAATAGTTTTAAATTTATGCTGAAGGCCATCAACCCCTACACCCAACACCTGGCTTGTAGCAACCACATTTGTCTGTTCGAGGGAGTCCTTCTTATCTCCAGTCCAAATACCAATTTCTGGATGACGTTCTCGAATGACCTCTACAATCTGCTTGGATTTGCTAACTATCAACATATCTGTCTTACTGGTCAGCAGAAGATCCAATTGAAGTAGCATTGGAGTATCTGCATTAACTGCTTTCAACTTTGGAAAGTCAATCTCAAAACCTGTCTGAGTAAGATATCGTTCAAAAGTCTTTCGACCAAATGTTTGTTTTGCCATGGCATATTTACCATTCTTACCAACGATGTTCAATTTTCTAAATTGATCTAATTCCTCCGGATTAGCTGTTAGACACCAGATAGGTTCAAAGACAACTTCAAATCCGTTGTTTTCTTCAGCTTCCTCAATAGCTTCTACTTCCTCCCAGCGGAAGAAGTTGGGCAGATTACTTACGTAGTTTTCATAATCTCGGAAGTCATCCCATTCTTGCTTAGAATAGCTGAACTTGGAATATTTCATCTTCCCGTGGGCTAGTTGCCAGTTTTCCTTTTGATTAGGATCAGCCATTCCAAAAAATGTTTTTTCAAGCGGGTAGAAGTTTTGTCCCTTCTTCCTGATAGGCGTTGCTGATAGTCCAACTGTATAGACACGTTTGACTTTGAGATAACCCTTCACGTTGGCATCACTAGACATGTTCTGCCACTCGTCAATAATGAACACATCGCACTCAATAGACTCACCACTTGCAAGTCTGTTCTGCAATTTGCGGTCCGTCATGGTTTCTAATTCAAAATCAGTGTTGTATCCTAGATTTTGATAAGTGCTATTCCATCCGTTCAGGATAGCTAGTCGATTATTGATAACCAGGACCTTTTTTGCTGACTTGTGCTTTGCTATTTCAAAAGCACAGATGGTCTTACCACGCCCCCCATACGCCTCAAGGAAAATCCCAGGGCAATTACGGTCGCTTCGTTTAACTGCTTCAGCTTGCCATTTGCGTAATTCGATTGCCAATGTCTACAATCACCTCCTCGATGTCATTCCGTTGGGCATAAAATAGCCCAAGCCTTGCAGCTGCCCTCACATCGTTGTGGTGGCTTTTTTCAAAGGACCATAACCCAAGAGATTTCAGCAAGTCATTTGGTATATCCGTCTGATAACCTGCGTTACGTTGCAGAACTAAGTCCGGATAACATAATTCGATGGCTGCAATGGTCTCCACTACTGAGTTGTCCCTGGAATAATCATTGTCTCTAACCTCAAATTTTTCAACGACCACTATGTCGAACTCAAGACCGCGCCCAATCTCTTTGAACCAGTTTTTAAAGTTTTGAGCGCCATAAGGTACTACCCAATAGTCAACCAACTTTGCATTATCCAACAAGACAACTCCTGTTGTGCTGGTTTCAATTTTATTGCTAGCTGGGTCAATAGCTAAAATCCTCATTTGATCACCAACTTTTCTGTCCGAATGAGTTCGGCTCCTTTGACTTTCTTGCCAGATTTAAGCAACTCTTTGAGTGTTTTTTTGTCCGGCGCAAGCGTCACTTTTTTTGTAAAATATTTTTTCGGAAGATCGTCTTCGTTGACCTTGACTGATTCTGGATTCTTAGCAATTTTTATAATTAGCGCACCACTTCTAACTTCTGTCTGACCTGTGACATTCATAGCTGTCATAATGTTATCCTTGACATAATCCAGTTTTTTCTGTGCCGCCTGTTTCTTCGCTTTGAAGCTCTCTTCCTCAGCCTTGTACATGGCCACGTCGGCTTCTAAATTCTTGATAACATGGGCATATCCTTCTGCTTTCTGTTCGAATTGTTCTTGCCAATCGATAGCCTCAAGCGTGTCCGTTTTTGTTTCGTCATCAATATCCATTTGATAAATTGTCAGGAACTGACCTGTTAGTTCGTATAAACTGGCCATTACTTCGTCACCTCTTTCATCAATTTATTTGCTTCTTTGATTAGCAAACGCATAACGTTGCTATCAGTTTCTTTCTCTGCTGCTCTTGTCAGCATTTCCACCCACTCACGTCTAGTATCATTCTTCCAATCAACCAACTCAGTGAGCGCTTGTGTATGGTTATAGTAAGGCGAGTAGTCGTATGACTTATCTTCCAAGCGAACGCATCTGCCTGCCTTGATGTCTTTAGCCAAATTCGCCCTCACATTACTATTTGTTGTACCGACAACCTCAGCCACTTCATCACATGAGGCAGCAGGGTGATCTCTATAATATTCCCTAATTCGTTCCGCTTGAGTCATTTAATCATACGCCCTTCCTTTAAATTCATTTTTTATTTCCACGCTCTCACATTTCACACATTCAAGAGGTGGATAGTTATCGTACCAATCAAACTCACGTCCACAATCAGCGCACGTACACTTCCATAAGTACATTATTTCCTCCGTAGTTTCAGTTGGAAATTCTCTGCTTCTAATCTCTTTCTCAAAGATTGTTCCTGTTGCAATTGTTTCTTGAGATCATCGATTTCATGTTGCATATGCGCCATCATTTCAAGGTCACGCATTTTCTCTCTACGCTTGCAAGTGGATAAATCCCACGCTTGTCTATCCCATACGATTTGCATATCGTACTCTCTTTGGCTCTGGTAATGCCAGAGGTTCCGGGCGCAAACCTACAGGCGGTTCGTTGTCATAGGTAAATCCAGGAAATGGACGACGGATATTCTTGCGGATTTGTTGGCGTTCTGCCTCTCTACCACGTTCGTATGCATGGTTGTATCCTTGAATAATCATAGACGCAAATTCTTGCTCTTCTCGTCTTTCTTCCTCTTTTTGCTTTTCTAACTGATGAGCTAAAATACCTGCGCTGATAAACCCTAAAATCACTGCGCCATTTCCTAAAAGCTGGCTAACTATTAACGGTTCGTTCATTGTTCTCTCTCCTCTAAATCTTTAATTTTTTCTCTTTTTCCAACCAGTTTTTTATTTTTGTTAAAAAGTTCATCCAACTGACCTCATTTTCTTGCTTTTCGCCATTTCTTTCTTCCAAGTTCGAGTTCCTCTGTATTGCAGATAAGCATCAAAACCTTTAATCGTGACAAGTTGGCCATCATTCCTAAGATGTTTCTGTTGGCTAGGTAGCTTTTTCATCTCGCGTCTCATGTCTCCCGCTTGTCGCTTTGAGCATCCAAAGATGTGTTCTAATTCCTCATCATTAGCAGAGACTTTTTCAATAATCACATCTTTAATTCTTACAATTTCAACTGCTTCCATTTTTGCTCCTTTCGTGTTATAATTCAGTTAGTTATTTTGATTAGCGCCTGACTTCTGTTAGGTGCTCTTTTGTTTTGCCTTAGACAGAAAGTCTAATCATTGACAAGCTTGGCTTTTAATTCAACTTCAATAATACTAAGTCGATCGATTGCTTCTTGCAATTCTTCGGCTTTTTTTAATACTTCTTTACAAGCTTCCTTGAATTCTTCAATACCAGAAACTTCAACATTAAGCCGATATCCTATTGGTCTCATCTCTACTCCTTTCTGTTTGTGATATAATGAAATCAAAAACGAGGTAATTCTTATGTTTAGTTTGATTGATATTTTGAATATTTCTGCTGCATGGATTGGTGCTATAACGGGTGTCACAGGTCTGTTTTACTCAATTTTTATAAATAGAGCTCGATTATTGATAACAGATGCCTATGCAATGAAAGTGGCAGATGAAGCTCCTTACAAATATTCTTTTGATATTGTTAACCCAAGTAACAGCACATACACAATCAAAAGTATTCAATTATTCGATAGTGACGGAAAGGAAATAAAAGATAATAACTTTGATCCATACGAAAGCCTCCCTCTTCAAAAGTATATTTTGAGAAAAGATGATTTACATTCCTATCCCTTCGAAGTTGATGAAATTATTTTCCCCCATAGCAGTATTACTTATTCTTATTACTTGGATAGTTTACCGTGTAAAATCAAGGTCAAGACTAGCAAGAGAATTCGTTTCATTTTCAAACACAAATCATTCCATCCTGTCTTTAATAAAGCAAAATAGATTTATTACAGCACAAACTACATTTACGATTGTTACTATGATTAGTCCTAGTTCGTTCATCTTCCTTCTCCTCTATTTCCTACATGTTCAACCATTTCCTAACCAAATCAGTGCTGTCAACGCTGTTGATGGTTTCAGGAATAGCAGATAACTCTACTATCTTGACCCAGTAGCTATCTAGCACTTTCTTATCAACGTAGACCGCTTGTTCGCATAAACCGATGTGTCCATCAATGACCATCGCTCTACGGACAAGTAGGTCTTTTTCTGTTTCCAGTTCAATACGTCCAGCAATATTGCCAGAGATTTCAAGGTACTTGTCTGGTTCTTCCATCCGTCCTCCTTTCTATTTCTAACCTCTATTTCTGCTATAATATAAGCAGAAAGGAGGATAACTTATGACTAAATCTGATTTAGCACCTTACCTTAATGCAGTTACAAACGAAGATGACACTCTTCTAATCTGCAAAACTGAGCAAGGTGCATACATTGGCGATTTCAGCCCCACATGCGATGATGAAGATTTTGTGCTAACTTACGAAGATGTTTCAGTCTCTTTGTCTTACGCACAGGTTCTTTCTGCAACTCTTTTGAAGGCTTAATCGCTGGCTTCAAATGGTCATTCATCCAAATACTAAACAAAAATTGACACTGTCCAACCGTCTTTTTTGTTCTAGTACTTGGGTGGATTTTTATTTGTTGGTAATCCTCCCAAGCTAACTTATGTCCGTATCCTTTCAGAATCTTTGTAAACAATTCAAAAGGTACTTCAAATGTGATTTTGTCAAGTCCAGTAGATTCTACATAATCTTCTGGCAACTCAAATAGTTCTCTATCTTCCATCCATCCTCCTTTCTATTTCTAATCTCCATTTCTGCTATAATATAAGCAGAAAGGAGTTAACCTTATGACTTTTAAAGAATATTTACTTAAAGCAAGCAAACGCGACATCTACGATGATGGTAAAGATTTTGATTTTGAAACCATCTTTGCTAGAGAAATATTACGTTATGCACACGATTCTGAACTGGAAACCAAAACAGGTTTCTTTCGTCATCTTGAAATCATGGATGCAGAAGCTTGGTTTATCGAACTTGCTCACTCAGTCTATCAAGATTTTGAGAAATCAATTTCAGATTCTCACTAATCGAGCGTGACTTTTTTTGATATGGCAATCTCAGAAATTTACCACCAGAGCTGACTACCTTAATGATTTTTTCAAGGTGGTCTTTTTCTTTTTCAAGAGCATCAATAAATTCTTCCATCCGTCCTCCTCAAATCTTTCCGTTGAGTACCTGATTGCCGTCAGGTGCTTTTTTGGTTTAATTATTTACGAAATTTTCGTATTTTTTCCCTAAAAAAATATCATCGAATTTCACATTGAAAAAAAACATATATTTTTTCAATAGTTGATAACCAATATCAGAACTATCTTTTTCTAATCTAGCAATTGTTTGACTTGAAACTTCGAATTTTTCTGCCAACTCTGCTTGAGTAAGTCCTTTGTTGATTCTCATAGCCTCTAAAGTCCACTGCACATTACCACCTCCTTATCTAAGTTCATCTAATCTGACTTTCCATCGCCCTAAGTTCTATCTCATGGCTGACTTGTCTAAATAGCTTCTCACACGCTATTTTAGCTTCTCTGTACGTTGTGTTCTCGCTGATGAAGTAATCAGCAAGTTCGATGATTTTATCTTCCAATTCTAACTACCTTTCAAATGTGGTATAATCAAAATAAAATGATTGGAGAAAATAGCTATGAAAACCACTATCGTTTCATTCCCTGGCGCGAGTCGTCAGACAGTAAAATTTGAATATCCTGAATATTGCCCACATTGCGGAAAAAATATCTCGCCTGAAATGATATACGTTTCAGACAGCGAGGACATTTACTCTAGTGGAGATGCTCGCTTTGTTGTTACTTTTCGTTGCTCACGCTCAACTTGTAAAAAATACTTTGCTGTTGAGTATATTCTCACATCTGCATCTAAACCTTGTATAATTGCTGACTACACCTACCGCCCTCCAATCAAGGTTAAACTCCCTGAAAACATAGAAAAAGTTTCTCCCGTTTTTGTTGAAATCTATTCTCAAGCAACAATTGCAGAAAGAGAGGCATTAGACCAAATAGCAGGTGTCGGCTATCGTAAAGCAGCAGAATTTCTCATAAAAGATTACGCAATCGCTAAAAACAAAGACGATGAAGGAAAAATCAAAACAATTATGCTTGGACAAGTAATCGCTACATACTTAAATGATTTCCCAAAAATTCAAGCCTTGGCAAAATCTGTTGCCTGGATTGGTAATGACGAGACTCATTATGTCCGCAGACACGATGGTAAAGATATCGATGATTTAAAGAAATTCATTCTCTCGGCAGCTCAATTTATTGCTGCTGATTATGATGCAGATGAAGCGTTACTTTTTACATCTTCTTCTGATTGAGAAATCTTAGAATCTAGTTCATCCAACTTCTCAGCAATATAGGTCACGGTCCTCAATATCTCATTGAGGGCTGTTCTTTCTAGTTCGTTCATTTCCCTACTCCTTATCTTTTTTATCACATCGGTATTCCACTATCTTACGGATAGTGAAAGATACAATCACAAATCCTGCTAGGATTATCAATCCAACATTTTCATCCATTGCTTTTCACGGCAAATGATGGTACACTATCAAGTAGAGGTTGGGGCAACTGCCCCTTTCTCTACTTTTTGTTTTGAAGCTTACGTTTGTGTTCTAAGATTTGTTTGTGCCACAAACGTGCTTCTCTGGTTAAGCCTAGTACCAAGATGACGGTTGCAGTGTCCTTGGTTGCTAGGCTTTTTATGATGTGTTCCATCATTTGCCTTACCTCCTTTCCCTTAAGCTTGATTTAATTATAATACGATTTTTTCGTACTGTCAATAGTTTTTTATCAAAAAATAGGAATTTTTCGTATTTTCTTATTGTTTATCGGTCAAAAATGATATATAATGTAATTATAAAAAAATACGAGGTAATCGTAAATGGATGAAAAAAAACGAATGCAAATTATTGCTGAAAACATTACACACTTTAGGAAACAACGTGGCATCACCCAAAAAGAATTGGCTAAAGAAGTTGGGATTTCAGCAAGTACTATGACAGACTATATGAAGTTAAGAAGCGCTCCTTCTTTTGGTGTTATCCAAAAATTAGCTGATTATTTCGGTGTTAGAAAATCAGATATAGATACTACTTTTAAAGAAGAAACCACCGACTCCCTCCCAGACACTCCAGATTTCCTCACACAGCAGATAACGGACAAGGTGGTACAATTAACCCCAGATAATAAAAAAATCGTCCTACGGACTTCTGAGGAGCTTCTGGAGAGACAAAAAGCAAACGGCGAGATGTACATAGAGCAAAACGAAGAAGAAACGAAGAAAAACGAAGTATCGGAAGTTATCAGCTTGTACCAAGTTGAGGTTGTATCTGAGACGGCAGCAGCTTGTGGATTTAACTATGGATTTGGGTACGACGATACAGACAGAGAGACTATAGAGGTTGACGAGCAACCACCACGTCACGATATTGCGACTAAGGTCAGCGGAGACTCCATGCAGCCTGACTACCAAGACGGAGATATTCTCTATTTAGTAGACAAAGGACTGACTACCTATAACGGAGACCTAGCAGTTATCGCATACGGAGACCGTTCTTACTTTAAGAAGATATACACCGAAAACGGACGCTTACGCCTCGTCTCGCTCAATGACAAGTACGAAGACATCATCCTAGACTTCCCACCAGCCGAAGACACACACATCAAGATCTATGCGGTTATCGGGGTGTATAGAGGGGAATAAAATGAAGGAGTGAAATAATGGAGCATTATATTCATATACCTAGAAGTTTGAATTTTGAGTTTAGAAACATCTCTAAATTTTATAGCCAATACTCTGACATTAATGAAGTTCTTGAAAAAGATGATATTATACGTCTCAATTTTAGCAACACGAATTTCATTAGCGGAGAAATGACTGTGTTATTATCTATGGTAGTAGAAAGCTTACATAATAGAGATTATGATGTTCAAGCAAATCATAAATCGCTACCTAAAAGTACACAGAATCTGTTATCGCGAAATGGCTTTTTTAAACGATATAAATTAGCTCAAGGATTATCAGATAATAAAAATACAGTAATTCAATTATCTAAGATTCCCTGTAAAGACGAGGATGCTGTCGATGAGTACATTGAAAATAAGTTTCTTGCAAAAATCAGATCTGAAATCGAACCTATTTTTCGTAATGAAATTTCTATTTTCATTTTCGAACTGGTGCATAACATTTTAGAACATTCCGGTGCAAATAATGTTATAATGTGTGGGCAGCACTACCCAAACATGAATAAAATACGCTTTGCTATTGCAGATACTGGTATTGGCTTACCAAATTATATTTTAAGTAAAAAAAGCTTATCTAGCGAAAAAGAAGCCATTGAATGGGCTTTTACAAAAGGAAATACAACAAAAGAATTAGAATCCGACACAGATAGTGGGGTCGGTTTGGCTTATATACAAGAAAAAATATCAAAAAAAGCATCTATGAAATTATTTTCTAATCATTCGTATTTTCATATCAAACAAGATGGGAGTTTGTCTTATAAAAAATTAGAATACAATGTGTGCGGAACATTAATTATCTTTGATTTTGATATCGAACAATGTAATAAAATGTTATAATTAAAGAAACAGGAGGAAATAATATGGAAACAGTAAATGTAAAAGAGGTTATTGGAAGTAAGTTAGCAACTAGTAGTGATAAAGGTTTACTTCTCTATGAAATTTTAGTAGAAAAAGTATCCAATAATGAACCAGTTACAGTTGATTTTTCTGATATAAAAACTGTTATCCCATCATTTACAAATAAAGCGTTTGGAAAACTTTTTGATGTGATTAATTTAACAGAATACAAAGATTTAATACGATATAATGAGGATATAAATAAGATTTTCATGGATTGTATTAATTACTCAATAGAAAATAGTACCACAAAAAGAGAACAGTACAAAGCAGAAATGAATAAAATGTATCAAGAAATCGAGGAACAAAATGCCTAATCTTAATTTTGTAAAAGCTACTATAAACAATCTTAATTCAAGACTTCCTCGTAGGGATATCCTAGTTGATACAAATGTCCTTTTGGATTTGTTTGGTGGCGAAAATAGATTTAGATATGATAAGCTTTGGGAATATTCGTTAGAAAATGACTTGACTTTATATGTCACAACATTAACTATTTCTGAATATATCAATCGAAAATGTCGTAATGCATTTGAAGTTTATCAGGAGAATTTGTCTATTCGTGAAGAAAATGGAGAAAGCATCGATGATGTAGAGTTTGAATACAAACGAGGATTTCAAAAGACATCTGAATATGAGAGTGTTTTTAATGAGAGTTTAAAACAAGTTGAGATTATATTGAACGATGCTAAATTGATAAACATAGATCATAATGAACTAAAAAATATAGAACCAAGTAAGTACAACCTCAAAGATTACAATGATGCAATTTTTTATTATTTGGCAACAAAAAATTCTTTTGGTATTGTAACTCATGACAGGGATTTTCTCGAATCTCGAGCGCCTTTAATCGTTTATACAAATTTAAACAATTAAAAAATCCCCACACTCAAATTTTGGTCGAGGAGAGTGTGAGGAAATCGTCTATAAGAAACAACCATTCAAAAGGTCGTTTTCTTATACCCATTTTAACAAAAAAGTGAGGTAAACGCAATGTGGATGGAAGAACTTCCCAACGGGAAATACAAATTTTTTGAGAGATATAAAGATCCATATACTGAGAAATTAAAAAAAGTTTCAGTGACCATGGAGAAGAAAACTCCCCAGGCAAGAAATCAAGCTGCTATCTTGTTGCAAGAGAAGATAAATAAAAAACTCAGCACAAAACAAGTAGAAAGCATTACATTTGAAGAAATCTATAACCTTTTCTATAAATCATGGGCGCAAACAGTAAAGGAATCAACAAAACATAATTGTAAATCAGTTGATAAGAAGATGAAGGAAGTCATACCATCCGATACCATACTTGCTAATCTTGACAGGCGTTTTCTTCAAGAGGCTATTGAAAAAATTATTGAAAGCAACGGATATATTACAGCTAAAAAAGTACGGCATAGGCTCAGAGGTATCTTTAATTACGCTGTTCAATACTCTTACATTGAAAACAACGAGGTCGATTATACTACGATTCCTCAAAAACCAAAGACTTTAGAAGAACTGGAAAAAAAGCGTAACAACTTTCTCACCATGCAAGAAATAAAAGCACTTATCGATGTCCTTAATCGTCGAGAATATCACCAAAAGTACGCTGATATGGTTCTTGTGCTGGCATTAACTGGTATGAGATATGGTGAGTTAACTGCCTTACAACTGAAGAATATAGACTTCGAAAACAACAAAATTGAGATCACAGGTAATTTTGATTCAGTAAACAAAATCAAGACGCTACCAAAGACTACAAATTCAATACGGACAATCAAAGTATCAGAGAGTGTCATAGAAGCTATTCAAAGACAAATAGTACGACTTAGCGAACGTTTCCAGCCATTGTCAAGCGATGATTATATTTTCTGTTTTGAAAAATGGAATCAACCTACGACAATAGCTTGCTTCATACAGATATTAAAAAAATATGGAAAACAGGCTAAAATAGAAAAAAACTTATCTAGCCATATTTTTAGGCATTCTCATATTTCATTTTTAGCAGAGTCTGGCCTTCCAATAAAATCAATAATGGATCGAGTTGGACACTCAAATGCAAAGATGACTTTGGAAATCTATTCTCATACAACTGAGGATATGGAGGATAAACTGGTTAATAAATTAGATACTATTTTTTAATTCTGCCCCTTGGTTGCCCCTTTTTCATTTCACAACACAACAAAACCCCTTGAAGACATTGATAATTCAAGGGGTTGCTTTATATCGTTATAATTCATCGGCTTTTACAAATACCTTTACATCGTTTTACTATATCTTACAATACCTTTTAAAACAGCTATATTTTGAGCTTTTAAATAAATGTTTTTACATCATTTTACAGAGGTTTACGACACTTTTGCCCCTTTTTTGCCCCTTTTAAAACAAAAAAACCGCAAGCCTGAGCCTGCGGTGAAAGAACATCTTAGAAAGTTTCCTTTCTATTTATTTAACTGTAATCAAGCCATCTGGCTCTACTGCGAACTCTGGCTTGTCTGCCATTGTTCCGTCTGGTTTGATGTAGTACCAGCCTGTTCCGTCTGCGGACTGGACGAAGGCGTTTGATACCATCGCCCCTTCTTTACCGTCAAGGTAGCACCAAGTCTCCTTGTACTTGACCCATCCTGTCTTTATAGCGCCCTCTGTGTCAAAATAATACCACTTCTCAGCGATTTTCTTCCAGCCTGTCGCCATTTCGCCTGACTGGTCAAACCAGTACCAGTTGCCGTCTGTGTGCTTCTTCCAGCGGTCTGCAAGCATATAGCCTGAACCGTCAAAGTAATACCAGGTACCATTGACTTTCTCAAACTTATCTTTTGGATAAGA
>NZ_CRPU01000012.1 GCF_001096185.1 Streptococcus pneumoniae | reverse complement strand
CCTGGGGTGTGGACACCTTCAATCGCTGTCTTAGCAGTTTCTTTCGCTTGTGCGACTTTATCTGCATTATCAGTTGTTGCGGCATCGATGGCTTGTTCACCTTGGGTTTTCTTAGTATTAACTTCTTGTACCTTAGCTGTCTTCTCTGTAGTCGTTAAACTGTTATCTCCGTTAATAGCGGTGATCTCTGATTGAGCAATTCTACCTAATTCAACTTTGGCATTAGATTTTACAGTTGCTAGATTTCCTGGGGTATGAACGCCTTCAATTGCTGTCTTAGCAGTTTCTTTCGCTTGTGCGACCTTATCTGCATTATCAGCTGTTGCGTCATCGATAGCTTGTTCACCTTGAGTTTTCTTAGTATTTACATCATTTTCTTTCGATTGTTTTTCTGTTGATGTTAAGCTTGCATCTGCTTTAATTGCTTTGATTTCTTCTGCTGCAATTCTACCTAATTCAGCTTTGGCATTAGATTTTACAGTTGCTAAGTTTCCTGGGGTATGGACGCCTTCAATCGCTGTCTTAGCAGTTGCTTTCGCTTGTGCGACCTTATCTGCATCATTTACTGATGCTTCATCAATAGCTTGTTCACCTTGAGTTTTCTTAGTATTAACTTCTTGTACCTTAGCTGTCTTCTCTGTAGCTGTTAAACTGTTATCTCCGTTAATAGCGTTGATCTCTGCTTGAGCAATTCTTCCTAACTCTGCTTTGGCATTGGATTTTTCTGCTCCAAGATCAAATGCTGGTTTAGGTGCTTTAGGTATTATTACCGCATCACTCATATCCGACTCCACTTCACTTATTGTAAAAGTGTTACCGTAAGCATCTCTAGGAGGTATACCTCCTTTAGCGATATTTTTAACAGTAATTCGATCATTTTCTCTCAGTGCACTAGTTGGTGTCCACGTTGCCTGTCCATTTGTTGCATTTACTACAGTTTGCTTTTGCCCATTAAGATAAAATTCAACTTTGCTTATAGATGTATTCGCAACTGTTGCTGTAACAACCGGCTTTTTCCCTTCTGCATTTGCTAAATCAGCAACACTTACAGTTGGTTTTTTAGGTTTGACGGTTATTGGAATTTTTAAAGTTGTAATTTCTGAGTTACTATTTTTATTATTAAGTATGTGAACATGCAAATCGTAAGTTCCGATCATATCGTTCGGAATTATACCAACTAGTTTTACATTGGTTCCGCCATCATAAGGTCCAATACCATCCCTAGATCTGTTAGTATACTCAATCCTTGGTCCAGTATTAGGGGTTGTAGTAATATTTATATCTCGACTAGAAATGACATTCTTATCATATCTAACTTTAATAATAACCTTCTTGCCATATCCTAATTCTTCACCGGCAACTAAACGAGATAAATCTGCGCCATCTGTTTCATATCTGAAATTTGCATTGTTTGGAGCTGCTCTAAACCCACTTCCTTCAGGCAGAGTAGTCCCATTCAAACTATGATTATGTCCTGCAATATTTGTGCCATTTGGGTCAGTATTTTCAGCTTTTTTTCCTACTGTTTCTTTATAATTTGTTGTATCTGGTTTAGGAGTGAGTTCTCCTTTGGGTTTAGGTACACGTTTTAAACCAGCATTTTTATATCCAACCAACTCATTATAAGCAAGATCAATTTCTTTTTGAGTTTTTGCATTAACAAGTACTTCTTTTGCTTTCGCAACTTTTTCTTGCAATACTTTAACAGTATCTTCTGTATAGTCCTTTGAGTTTAACTGATCAATTTCTTTTAGAAGAGATTCC
Organism: Streptococcus pneumoniae; assembly: GCF_001096185.1. Classification (GTDB taxonomy): domain Bacteria; phylum Bacillota; class Bacilli; order Lactobacillales; family Streptococcaceae; genus Streptococcus; species Streptococcus pneumoniae_B. The sequence continues at coordinate 50,060 of NZ_CRPU01000012.1, read as the reverse complement.
AATTTATCTTTATTAACAACTGCTTCCTCTTCTTTGATATTTGTTTCAGCTTTATTGATTTGCTCTATCTGATTAGTGGTAAGAACTGCTTTATCAGACACTTTAATCTCTTTTGCATCTTGAGCATTAGAAACAGCTCCATCTTCCTTGTTAGATATTTTCTCTGCAGGCTCAGAAGCTACGATTTCCTTATTCCCCTCAGTTTCTAGAGATTTCTCTAGAGGAACTCCCTCTGTCAAGTCCGTAACACCAGCATTTACCTTTTCAGTATTAGCCGTAACAGGTGATACAGCTAAAGCGTCTGCCTTAACCGCACCATTAGCAAAAAACATCAATGCTGCTACGGCAACACTTGCAGCACCAAAATGGTACTTACGAATAGAGTAACGGAATACCTTTTCTCCGTTCACTTCTCGATTTGATTTTCTCATCTAATCGCCTCTCTCTTATTTTTATTTTTGAGGTACTAAAAAGTACCCCCCCTTAAATATTTTGGTAATTTAAAGAAAGGATACACTTTTTAATTTTTGGTACCACACTTGTTAAAAAAACATAGTACACTCTCCATTGTACATCTTTCTTAGAAAAATTAACAGTAAAACCCATATATTTTTTCTAATTTAGCATTTAATTTTATACTCAATGAAAATCAAAGAGCAAACTAGGAAGCTAGCTGTAGATTACTCAAAGCACAGCTTTGAGGTTGTAGATAAAGCTAACGTAGTTTGAAGAGATTTTCGAAGAGTATTAGCGAGCATATATATACTTTTTTCCTAATCTTCTATTACTATTAGACAGGAAACACAACAAGACCTCCACTATATTGAGGAGGCCTTGGATCAGCTAGGTTATTTAGTAAAGGATTAGAAAATTTTCTTTTCCCAATCGTCTTCTGTACGGTGGCGGTAGAAAAACTCTGACTTGTCAGGATCTTCCATCATCTCCATCAAGGGTAGCATATCATAGGCCAGATCCAAGTTTGGAATCTGGTCTTTTTGCACCCAAGAAACTTCTCCTTCATCTGAAGAGCGAAGGGTACCAGAGAACTCAGTCGCCTTATAACAAAAGACGATATAGCGCCCACCTGTATCTAGTGGCCAATTTTTAATACCGACAAGTTGAGGATTTTGGATAGTCAATCCTGTTTCTTCATAGATTTCACGGATGACAGACTCTGCGAAAGCCTCACCATTTTCTACATGACCACCCGGAAAGGCATAACCAGACCAGCGATTGATTTCAGGGGCGCGATACTGCATCACCACGCGCTGAGTTTCAAGATCTTCAATCAGACAAATGTTTGTTAAAATCGTTAATTGGGAACGGGACATAAATTTACTCGCTTTCTAATTTATTAAATTTTCAGACTTGGTACCAGAAATATTAGCTTCTACTTTTTAAAATTATTTAGAGTTGAATACCATTCGTTTTTCCTTTATAGGCTTTCCAAGTTCAAGTATCTTTTCTTGTCCATCAAAAGTAAAACCCATTTTTTGATAGAAAGCAATGGCTCGCTTGTTATCTTTCAATACCCATAAGAAAATTTCAGAAAAATGATCAAGAGCAGTCAAAGCTGCTCTCACTAACTTTTGTGCGATTCCTTTTCCATAATAGTCTTTTAAAACATATAAAGCAATAATTTCACCAGCTTGAATAGTCTCATCACGAAAGTTTCCATAACTGATAAAACCAACCACCTTCACACCATCTATCGCGATCAATGTATTTTCTGGATATTTTTGACTAAAGAATCGACATCTTTCTAATGTCATTGTCTCTTGAAATTCCGCAGGCAAAAGGTCATCATAAGCCTCTCTCCACGTTTGCCAGTGAACGAGGGACTTACCTTCTATCTCTTCAGGAGTTTCCATTGATTTGATAATAATCGTCATTGATTTTCTCCCAGTCTTCTCTCAAAATACCATATTTAATACTATCAAAATATTTACCTTGATAATAACGAACTTTTGGAATATGAGCTTCTTTTTTCATTCTTAATTTTTCAGCAAGTTTCATCATACCAAGATTTCCTGACCAAGTTGTCAAACCCAGATGCTCCAACTCCAAGTAATCCTGAAACGTCCTATCTATCCACTGCAACATAGCAACTTTCCCAATACCAGTGTTCCAGAATTTTTTATCATAAATACCAATTCCCAATTCCATCCATCTTGTTTGTTTACATACCCAATAACGCGAAACAGTCCCAACTAGTTTATCATCAACAAAAATACCAAGGCGATTTGAGTTGCTTAAAATGGATTCTGATTTTTGTAGTTCGAATTCTTTAAAATTTGAAAAATACTGATAATCATCATAATAGGGAGCATCATACTGTTTCCAAACTGGATTAAGTTGTGAATAAGCCATTTCCCATAAAGACATCAAATCTTCTTTCTTTAACTTTCTTAAATAAATCATACTATTCCCTTAATCCAAGGCCTTGACTTCCAGCATCATATCACGTATCTGAGCCGCCAGTTCAAAGTCAAGCACTTCGACGGCTTCTTGCATTTGTTTCTCTAGTTTCTTGACCAGTTCTTTGCGCTCTTGTTTATTAAGACTATTGATGTCAACTTCCTTGTCTTCTTCCTTAGCAACTGCCTTAGTTACTGCAATTAGGTCACGGATTTCTTTCTTAATAGTTTGTGGAACGATACCATGTTCTTCATTATAGGCCATCTGGATTTTCCGACGGCGAGCCGTTTCATCAATGGCACGTTGCATAGACTGGGTAACGGTGTCCGCATACATGATGACATGACCTTCACTGTTACGGGCGGCACGTCCAATGGTCTGGATGAGTCCACGCTCATTACGAAGGAAACCTTCCTTATCAGCATCGAGAATGGCAACTAAGCTTACTTCAGGAACATCAATCCCTTCACGGAGCAGGTTAATACCGACCAAGACATCAAAGACGCCCAAGCGCAGGTCACGGATAATCTCCGTCCGCTCCAAGGTCTTGATATCCGAGTGCATGTACTTGACCTTGATACCCATTTCTTTGAAGTAGTCGGTTAAATCCTCTGCCATTTTCTTAGTCAAGGTTGTAATAAAGGTTCGTTCGTTCTTTTCAACACGGGCATTGATTTCACCTAGGAGGTCATCAATCTGTCCCATAGTCGGACGGACTTCCACCTCTGGATCTAAAAGACCTGTCGGACGAATGATTTGCTCAATCACTGTCTCGGTCTGTTCATTTTCATAGTCGCCTGGTGTCGCTGAAACGTAGACAATCTGATGGACATGGCTTTCAAACTCTTCACGGCGGAGAGGACGATTGTCCAGAGCAGACGGCAAACGGAAACCATAATTAACCAGCATTTCCTTACGCGAACGGTCTCCATTGTACATTCCCTTTATCTGCCCCATAGTCATGTGACTCTCGTCAATCATGATTAAGAAATCATCTGGGAAGAAGTCGAGAAGGGTATAAGGAGGCTCACCTTCGCTACGCCCATCCATATGGCGAGAATAATTTTCAACCCCGTTGGTATAGCCCATCTCACGCAACATCTCAATATCATACTCTGTTCGCTGTTTCAATCGCTGGGCTTCTAGCAGTTTACCTTCCTTTTCAAAGACAGCTAACTGCTCCTCTAACTCTGCTTGAATTTTAGCAATGGCAACTTCCATGTGGTCGTCATTGGTCACAAAGTGAGTGGCAGGGAAAATCGCCAAATGATCCACTTCTCCCAAGACCTGACCTGTCAGAGCCTCGACTTCGCGAATACGGTCAATCTCGTCTCCGAAAAATTCTACTCGAAAGGCGTGTTCATCACGAGAGGCTGGGAAAATCTCTACTACATCCCCACGCACACGAAATCTTCCCCGTTGGAAATCAATATCATTACGTTCAAACTGGATATCCACCAAGTCATTCAAGAGTTTATCACGAGAAATTTCCAGACCTGGACGCAGACTCACGACGCTGTCGGCGTATTCCTTTGGCGAACCCAAACCATAGATACAAGAGACAGAGGCAACGACAATAACATCATTACGCTCCAAAAGAGCCGAAGTCGCTGAGTGACGAAGTTTGTCAATCTCATCATTGACAGAGCTATCCTTTTCAATATAGGTATCGCTAGAAGGGACATAGGCCTCAGGTTGGTAATAATCATAGTAGGACACAAAGTACTCAACTGCATTTTCAGGGAAAAATTCCTTAAACTCCCCATAGAGCTGTCCTGCGAGCGTTTTATTGTGGGCAATAACCAGAGTTGGTTTATTGACTTTGGAAATGACCTGACTCATGGTATAGGTCTTCCCTGTTCCAGTCGCCCCCATCAGAATCTGAGCTTTTTCTCCACCCTCGATATTATCTACCAACTGCTCGATAGCTTGGGGTTGATCTCCTGATGGTTGATATTTTGATACTAGTTTAAATTGATTATCTGTAATACGATTGATCATAAGAATCCTCTCTCGATATGCTATTTCTATTTTAGCATACTTGTAGCATTTTCACGAAGAAAAGGACGGACCCAAGTCACATCCTTTCATTTTCTTTCTTTAATTGATAAGCGAGATAAAGAATCAGCAGAAACAAAATAATACTGGACACGATGGAACCCTCAATACCAAAAGACCCACCAGATAGCCAGTCTTGATTGCCTTGTGGAGTAAATTTCATGATTGAGGTTCCTGAAGACTGACCACTAACTAATACTCCAAAGAGGTTTCCCTGTGCGAAATTCCAAGCTCCATGAATACCACCTATACCCCATATAGTATCTGTTTTAAGAAGATATAGGGACATGGCAACCCCAAATAAAAAGAGATCAATTGCAGATAAGAAAGTTATGCCTGAATTTCCTAAATGAAGTAAGGTAAAGAGACTACTAGATATGATAATAGCGACTTTAAGATTGGTTCTCTTAGCCAATTGTGGAATCAGCCAAGCACGAGTAACCAATTCTTCTGCCGTTCCTTGTAAAATCCAAAAAGGTATTGTAAATAAAGTAAAAGCTAGCGAATAAGTATCCAAGTGAATGGAGTCAAATTGATACTGCCCCAACACTACTAGTCCAGCCAAAGCAAGTATAAAGAGGGATAGACCAAGACCGTATCCTTTAAATAAGGCACTTAAAAAATTTTCTTTATAGAATCCCAAGGTTCGAATCGGTCTTTTCTCTACTTTTCTAGTCCATCTAAACACAGTTAAGATGATAAAACCAAAGGACAATAATTCAAATATTAAATGGATGTCACTTGTTTTATCCATCAAGCTCTGATGCAAGGTCTGCAAGTAGGTTGCAAGATTTTGACCAGTCTCTCCAAAATTTCTAGCAAGTCCGATGAGAGCTAAGAAACTAATACCATACAAAGTATAAGCCACAAACTCCCCTATGAAGACAAAAGCAAAGGCTAACAAGGGGCTTGTGTAAATGTTTAAACTCATTTTAGAAGTTTCAAAGTCTTTTAAGATTCTTTTGTCTTTCATAACTTTATCCTCTTTTACTATATGATATACCTTTATTATAGCACTTCTGTTGTGTGATTCAAGACAAAACCAGAATTATGGATGTTATATTTTCTGACACAGAAATATAAAAATTTGCCTTTTTTTACTTTTTCTGATATAATGGGAAAATATTCGGAAAAGGAGACTAAAAATGAAGAAAAAATTTCTAGTATTTTTGCTAATTTTATTCCCAATTTTCTCATTAGGTATTGCCAAAGCAGAAACGATTAAGATTGTTTCTGATACCGCCTATGCACCTTTTGAGTTTAAAGATTCAGATCAAACTTATAAAGGAATTGATGTTGACATTATCAACAAAGTCGCTGAGATTAAAGGGTGGAACATTCAGATGTCTTATCCCGGATTTGACGCAGCGGTAAATGCGGTTCAAGCTGGTCAAGCTGACGCTATCATGGCAGGGATGACAAAGACGAAAGAACGTGAAAAAGTCTTCACCATGTCTGATACTTACTATGATACAAAAGTTGTCATTGCAACTACAAAGGCACACAAGATTAGCAAGTACGACCAATTAACTGGCAAAACCGTTGGTGTTAAAAACGGAACTGCTGCTCAACGTTTTCTTGAAACAATCAAAGATAAATACGGCTTTACTATTAAAACATTTGACACTGGTGATTTGATGAACAACAGCTTGAGTACTGGTGCCATCGATGCCATGATGGATGACAAACCTGTTATCGAGTATGCCATTAACCAAGGTCAAGACCTTCATATTGAAATGGATGGTGAAGCTGTAGGAAGTTTTGCTTTCGGTGTTAAAAAAGGAAGCAAATACGAGCACCTAGTTACTGAATTTAACCAAGCCTTGGCTAAAATGAAAAAAGATGGTAGTCTTGATAAAATCATCAAGAAATGGACTGCGTCATCATCTTCAGCAGTGCCAACTACAACTACTCTAGCGGGCTTAAAAGCTATTCCTGTTAAGGCTAAATACATCATTGCCAGCGATTCTTCTTTTGCACCTTTTGTTTTCCAAAATTCAAGCAATCAGTACACTGGTATTGATATGGAATTGATTAAGGCCATCGCTAAAGACCAAGGTTTTGAAATTGAAATCACCAACCCTGGTTTCGATGCCGCTATCAGTGCTGTCCAAGCTGGTCAAGCTGACGGTATCATTGCTGGTATGTCTGTCACAGATGCTCGTAAGGCAACTTTTGACTTCTCAGAATCCTACTACACTGCTAATACTATCCTTGGTGTCAAAGAATCAAGCACCATTGCTTCTTATGAGGATTTGAAAGGAAAGACAGTTGGTGTTAAAAACGGAACTGCTTCTCAAACCTTCCTAACAGAAAATCAAAGCAAATACGGCTACAAAATCAAAACCTTCGCTGATGGTTCTTCAATGTATGATAGTTTAAACACTGGAGCTATCGATGCTGTTATGGATGATGAGCCTGTTCTCAAATATTCTATCAGCCAAGGACAAAAATTGAAAACTCCAATCGCTGGAACTCCAATCGGTGAAACAGCCTTTGCCGTTAAAAAAGGAGCAAATCCAGAATTGATTGAAATGTTCAACAACGGGCTTGCAAATCTTAAAGCAAACGGTGAATTCCAAAAGATTCTTGACAAATACCTAGCTAGCGAATCTTCATCTGCTTCAACAAGCACTGTTGATGAGACAACTATCTGGGGCTTGCTTCAAAACAACTATAAACAGCTCCTTAGCGGTCTTGGTATCACTCTTGCTCTAGCTCTTATCTCATTTGCTATTGCCATTGTTATCGGAATTATCTTTGGTATGTTTAGCGTTAGCCCATACAAATCTCTTCGCGTCATCTCTGAGATTTTCGTTGACGTTATCCGTGGTATTCCTTTGATGATTCTTGCAGCTTTCATCTTCTGGGGAATTCCAAACTTCATCGAATCTATCACAGGCCAACAAAGTCCAATTAACGACTTCGTAGCTGGTACCATTGCCCTCTCACTCAATGCAGCGGCTTATATCGCTGAAATCGTTCGTGGTGGTATTCAGGCCGTTCCAGTTGGCCAAATGGAAGCCAGCCGAAGCTTGGGGATCTCTTATGGAAAAACCATGCGTAAGATTATCTTGCCACAAGCAACTAAATTGATGTTGCCAAACTTTGTCAACCAATTCGTTATCGCTCTTAAAGATACAACCATCGTATCTGCTATCGGTTTGGTTGAACTCTTCCAAACTGGTAAGATTATCATTGCCCGTAACTACCAAAGTTTCAAGATGTATGCAATCCTTGCTATCTTCTATCTTGTAATTATCACACTTTTGACTAAACTAGCGAAACGCTTAGAAAAGAGGATTCGTTAATGGCAAAATTAAAAATTGATGTAAATGATTTACACAAAAGCTACGGAAAAAATGAAGTTTTAAAAGGAATTACTACTAAGTTCTATGAAGGAGATGTTGTTTGTATCATTGGTCCTTCAGGTTCTGGTAAGTCAACTTTCCTCCGTAGCCTAAATCTTTTGGAAGAAGTTACTAGCGGTCACATCACTGTGAACGGTTATGACTTAACTGAAAAAACAACCAATGTTGACCACGTCCGTGAAAATATCGGAATGGTGTTCCAACACTTCAACCTCTTCCCACACATGTCTGTTTTGGACAACATCACCTTTGCTCCTATTGAGCACAAGTTGATGACTAAGGAAGAAGCTGAGAAATTAGGAATGGAGCTACTTGACAAGGTTGGGCTAGCAGATAAGGCTAAGGCCTGTCCAGATAGCCTATCAGGTGGTCAAAAACAACGTGTGGCCATCGCTCGTGGACTAGCAATGAATCCAGACATCATGCTCTTTGATGAACCAACTTCTGCCCTTGACCCTGAGATGGTCGGAGACGTACTAAACGTTATGAAGGAATTGGCTAAACAAGGCATGACCATGATTATCGTAACCCATGAGATGGGATTTGCTCGTCAAGTTGCCAACCGCGTTATCTTTACTGCAGATGGCGAGTTCCTTGAAGACGGAACACCTGATCAAATCTTTGATAACCCACAACACCCACGTCTGAAAGATTTCTTGGACAAGGTCTTAAACGTTTAATACTCTTCAAACCGCGTCAACGTCGCCTTGCCGTAGATATGTTACTGACTTCGTCAGTTCTATCTGCAACCTCAAAACAGTGTTTTGAGCTGACTTCGTCAGTTCTATCCACAACCTCAAAGCAGTGCTTTGAGCAATCTGCGGCTAGTTTCCTAGTTTGCTCTTTGATTTTCACTGAGTATAAACTCAAACTGTAAGGATTTCCTTGCAGTTTTTTCTATCTCGTATTGGATTTTTTGATTTTTCGGAAAATTATGTTAGAATTAAGTTTATGAAATGAGGTTTCCTCATACCTAGCAAGACTAGGAATAAAAATAGAAATTAGGTAGCTAGATGTCATCTAAGGTTATTGTTACAATTTTCGGTGCGAGTGGAGACCTGGCTAAACGCAAGCTCTACCCTTCCCTATTTAGACTATATAAATCCGGCAATCTTTCTAAACATTTTGCCGTTATTGGAACTGCCCGTCGTCCTTGGAGCAAGGAATATTTTGAATCTGTTGTAGTCGAATCCATCCTTGATTTGGCAGATAGTACCGAACAGGCTCAAGAGTTCGCTAGCCACTTCTACTATCAAAGTCATGATGTCAATGATACGGAACACTACATTGCTCTACGTCAATTGCAGGCTGAACTAAATGACAAGTACCAAGCTGAACACAACAAGCTCTTCTTCTTGTCTATGGCACCTCAGTTCTTTGGAACTATCGCAAAACACCTCAAGTCTGAAAACATTGTGGACGGTAAAGGTTTTGAACGCTTAATCGTTGAAAAACCATTTGGTACAGATTACGCAACTGCAAGCAAGTTGAATGACGAGCTCCTAGCAACATTTGACGAAGAACAAATTTTCCGTATTGACCATTATCTTGGTAAGGAAATGATCCAAAGTATCTTTGCAGTTCGCTTTGCAAACTTGATTTTTGAAAATGTTTGGAACAAAGACTTTATCGACAATGTTCAAATTACCTTTGCGGAGCGCTTGGGTGTAGAAGAACGTGGTGGCTACTATGACCAATCTGGTGCCCTCCGTGACATGGTACAAAACCATACACTACAACTTCTTTCTCTCCTTGCTATGGACAAACCAGCAAGCTTCACAAAAGATGAGATTCGTGCTGAAAAGATTAAGGTCTTTAAAAACCTCTATCATCCAACTGATGAAGAACTTAAAGAACACTTTATCCGTGGTCAATACCGCTCTGGTAAGATTGATGGCATGAAATACATCTCTTATCGTAGCGAGCCAAATGTGAATCCAGAATCTACAACTGAAACCTTCGCATCTGGTGCCTTCTTTGTTGACAGTGATCGTTTCCGCGGTGTTCCTTTCTTCTTCCGTACTGGTAAACGTCTGACCGAAAAAGGAACTCATGTCAACATCGTCTTTAAACAAATGGACTCTATCTTTGGAGAACCACTTGCTCCAAACATTTTGACCATCTATATCCAACCCACAGAAGGCTTCTCTCTCAGTCTAAATGGGAAGCAAGTAGGAGAAGAATTTAACTTGGCTCCTAACTCACTTGATTACCGTACAGATGCAACCGCAACTGGTGCTTCTCCAGAACCATACGAGAAATTGATTTATGATGTCCTAAATAACAACTCAACTAACTTTAGCCACTGGGATGAAGTTAGTGCCTCATGGAAATTGATTGACCGTATCGAAGAGCTCTGGGCTGAAAATGGTGCCCCACTTCATGACTATAAAGCTGGAAGCATGGGACCTCAAGCCAGCTTTGACTTACTTGAAAAATTCGGTGCCAAATGGACTTGGCAACCAGACATCGCCTATCGTCAAGATGGTCGTTTAGAATAAAAAAATTTCCTGCAAGTTTATGCCTTGCAGGATTTTCTTTATCATCAAATTAAGCCTTCCAAGAGACCCTTCATAAAGTTTTCTGAGTTAAACTCTCCAATATCATCGATTTTTTCACCAAAACCAATCAATTTTACAGGAATATTAAGTTCTTCTCGGATGGCTAGAACAACACCACCTCGAGCAGTTCCATCAATCTTAGTCAAGACAATTCCTGTCAAAGGGGTAATTTTTGAAAATTCTTTGGCCTGTACCAAGGCATTTTGACCTGTTGATGCATCCAGAGCCAAGAAGGTTTCATGGGGTGCCTCTGGAACAACACGCTTGATGATACGACCAATCTTTTCCAACTCAGCCATGAGGTTGTCCTTGTTTTGCAGACGACCAGCAGTATCAATCATGAGAATATCGATACCTTCAGCCACAGCACGTTCCATGCCATCAAAGACCACGCTGGCTGGGTCAGCTTTCTCAGGTCCAGTCACAACTGGAACGTCCACACGGCGTCCCCATTCAGCAAGCTGGGCTACCGCTCCTGCACGGAAAGTATCTGCCGCAACCAACATGACCTTCTTACCAGCTTGTTTGTAGCGGTGGGCCAATTTTCCGATAGAAGTTGTTTTCCCAACACCATTAACCCCGACAAAGAGCATGACTGTTAAGCCATCTTGGAAGTGAATACTTTCATCGTAGTTGCCATCCTTTTCATAAAGCTCAACCAATTTCTCAATGATGACACGGCGTAGTGCGTCGGGTTTCTTGGCGTTTTCAAGCTTGGCTTCGTAGCGTAGCTCCTCTGTTAAGCTAGAAGCTACCTGAACACCAACGTCACTCATAATCAGCAATTCTTCCAGTTCCTCGAAGAATTCTTCATCAACAGAGCGGAAATTAGCAAAGAAGGCATTCAAACGAGCACCGAATCCTGTGCGAGTTTTCTTAAGACTGCGGTCATATTTTTCCTGAACAGTTTCTTCTACTTGAGGAGTTTCTGGTTCAAGCACTTCACAACTATTTTCTTCTACAGTCTCTAAGAGCTCAGTATTCTCTTCCTCTGAGACTTCTTCTGAGTTTGGAAATTCTTCGACTTCTTCTTGAGGAACTTCTACAACTGGCTCTGAATCCTTATTTTCTTCAACTGTGTCTTGATTTTCCTCTTCTTCAAGCACAGGCTCTTCAAAACTTTCAACTTCTGCATCTTCTTGAGGAACTTCCTCAGCTTCTGTTAAGGCAGGCTCCGTATCTTCAGACAAATCAAGATTTTCCAGAGCTTCTTTTACAACTTCTTCGATTTTAGGTTCTTCTTTTTTTCCGAATAAACGGTCAAATAATCCCATATCTTAGTTCTCCTTTAGCACATATTCTTCGATAGCCCAGGCGACAGCCTCTTCATCATTGGTCATTGGTGTCACTACATTTGCGACTGCCTTAACTTCAGGAACAGCATTTTGCATGGCAACACCGAGCCCTGCCCATTCAATCATAGAAAGGTCATTGGCCTCATCACCACAGGCCATCACTTGGCTTTGGTCGATTCCTAGATGGCTGATTAGTTTTGCCAAACCGGTTGCTTTATGAACATTCTTTGGTGACCACTCTAGCAACATTTCACGTGATTTAAAGATTTCATATTGGTCAAACAATTCTGGAGAAATCTTCTGAATGGCTGCATCCAAAGGTTCTTGAGCAAAGGCAGTCACGCATTTATTGTAGGTCATTTGACTAGACAGGTCTTCAAAGTCAACGGGTACAAAAGTCAAAGCTGGATTGAATTTGGCATAAAGACTTTCTTGGTCCGATTGGATTTGATAAACAGTTCCTTCTGAGATAGCATCAAGAGGCAGTGATAATTTCTCTGTTTCCTCATACAAGCGTGCCACATCATCATATGAAAAGACTGTTTTATCAAGGATTTCTCCTGTATTTTTCTGAACCAAACCACCATTAAAAGTAATGGTATACTCATCTTCTTGGCCGTCAGTTCCTAGCTCATGGAGAAAGAAATCCATAGCTTTTAAGGGACGACCAGTTGTCAATACGACCTTGATACCACGATCGCGCGCAGCTTTCAAGGTTGCCTTGGTACGATCCGTCAGCCTTTTATCAGTAGTCAGCAAGGTCCCGTCCAAGTCCAATGCAATCAATTTTATATCTGCCATTATAAGCCCTCCATATAAGCTATAACCGACTGGTCCTTATGGTGACCAATCACAGTCTCTGCTAATTCTAAAATCTCTGGTCGTGCATTTTCAGGAGCTACAGGATGTCCCACAACCTGCATCATATGCAAGTCATTTAGATTGTCTCCAAAAGCCATGACCTGATCCATTGTAATACCAAGTTTTTTAGCTAATTCAACAATGGCCACTCCCTTATCGACATAGTCCAGAACAATATCAATAGATTCAAAGCCAGTTGTCATGGCCTTAACACCAGGGACATTTTCATTAACCCAAGCTTCCCCAGCTTCTAGCATTTCTTCTGTAAAGTTGGTTGTAAATTTGAAAATATCATCTGTGATATCTTCCAAACTCACTACTTTTTGGATATTTTCATTATAATGCTGGCTCTCTTTCAAATAGATCTCATCAACCGTATCTAGCACATAAGAGCCCTTCTTGCCCGTCAAGAGCAATTTATTGATATCTACATAAGGTGACGTTTTCAGCTTTTCAAAAGTTGCCAGATAAAAGTCACGAGACATAATCGCTTCATACAAGTCCTGACCTTGATACTCTACCAAACTACCATTTTCCGCAATGAAAATAATGTCATCACGAACATCAGCAAATAATTTTTCTAGAGACAAAAATCCACGCCCCGAAGCCACCGCAAAGTAAATCCCTTTTTCCTTGTAGGAAGCTAAGAGAGACTTGAGGCGGTCCATATCAAAGCGTCCATTCTCATCTAGGAAGGTTCCGTCCATATCCGTTGCTACTAGTTTAATTGTCATCCTTCAATACTTTCTAAATCTTTTAACTTAACCGAAACAATTTTTGAGACACCTGATTCTTGCATAGTCACTCCATAGATGGAATCAGCCGCTGCCATGGTTCCCTTACGGTGGGTCACAACGATAAACTGACTGTCCTTGTCAAAGCGGTTGAGGTAATCCCCAAAACGCTTAACATTAGCTTCATCCAGCGCAGCTTCCACCTCATCCAAGATGACAAAAGGAATGGTCTTAACACGAATAATAGAGAAGAGCAAGGCAAGAGCCGATAGGGCTTTTTCCCCACCACTCATAAGGTTAAGCGACTGGATTTTCTTACCTGGTGGTTGAACTGAAATCTCAACCCCAGCTGTCAGCAAGTCTCCCTCAGTCAAAATCAGGTCCGCCTGACCTCCACCAAACATCTGCATAAAGGTCACTTTGAAAGACTCTCGAATAGCTTCAAAGGTTGATTTAAAGCGTTCCTTGACCTCATCATTCATCTCCGTAATAGTCTCAAGGAGCAAATTTTTCGCTGACAAAATGTCATCACGTTGACTATTTAGAAAGTCCAGACGGTTGTGCACTTCTTCGTACTGTTCAATAGCTTCCAAGTTGACAGGACCCAGTGAGCGAATAGCCTTCTCTAAATCCTTAACCTCTTGCTCTGCCAGATTGAGATTGTCCAACTCATGAGACTTTTCTAAAGCTTCAGTATAGCTAATCTGATACTGGTCTGTTAATTGACTTTGTAAATGGCGCAAGCGCTCGCTGATCTTTTCTTTCTTGGCTTCAGCACGTGTTTGCTTACGAATCCATTCCTCATTCTGCTGGCGAGCCCGATCCAAATGACTAGCAATATCATCCAGTTGACCTTCAATATCATCCAACTCAAACTGCTTGCGAATCAAACCTTGTTGGAGATTTGTTTTCTGGTTTTTGGCTTCTTCAGCCTGTTGACTGAGCAATTCTGTATCAACCTTCTCAAGATTATCAACCTTTTCTTGAAGAAGGCGCAGGATTTCTTCTTGTTCGATATCTAAATTGTCTAATTCCTTACCTAAACGTTCAATATCAGCAACTTCATAACGTTTTTGTCCTTGCAGTTCTGTCTTAAGCAGGCGAGCTTGTGCTATCTCTTCCTGCAAGTTTTGATAACGTTCTTGGATGGCATTTTTGTTAGACTTAATCTCTTCAATCTCAGCTTCCAGATTTTGCTTGTCACTGGCGATAGTAGCAAGGCGCTCTTGGCATTTTTCCTTATCTGCTTGCCAATCTCCATCAGAAAGACGATTTAATTCCTCTTCTTGAAGTTTCCAAAGAGTTTCCAGTTCTTCGAGCTGCTGACTAGTTTGCTGATAAGCAAGAGACAAGGCCTGCTCCTGAATACGAGCCTGCTCTCCTTGAGATTTGATAGCTTCTAATCTTTCTGTCAATCTAGCCATCTGGTCTTGCAAGGTCTTCAAAGTCGACTCTTCTGAACGCAAGCTTGCTTCTTCTTCAGCAATTTCTTTTTGTAATTGCTCCAGTTCTGGCTTGATGAAGATGCTGTTGTTCTGACGATTGGCACCACCTGCATAGGAACCACCTGTGCGCAACTCTGTGCCGTCCAAAGTCACCATACGAACCTGATAGCGAACTTGACGAGCTGCTGCACGCGCGTGTTCTACGGTGTCAAAGATAGCCGTCGTAGCTAGCAAGTTCTTGAAAATGGATTCTAGTCTAGTATCAAAAGTAACCAACTCATCTGCCATGCCCAGAAATCCTGAACTTGCAGCGATAGCATCTTGATTCTGACTAGAAATTGTACGAGCCTTGATAGTCGTCAAGGGAAGGAAGGTTGCGCGACCAGATCTATTTCGTTTGAGGAAATCAATGGCCTTAGTCGCCGAGTTCTCATCTTCTACAATAATGTTCTGACTGCTTGCTCCAAGCGCAATCTCTAGGGCAGTTTGATAACGCACATCAAAAGTTAAATGCTCACTGACTGCACCAATAATCCCACCAAGGCGGTCTTTTTCTTGGAGAACACTCTTAACACCTGCATAAAAGTTACTATGATTTCTCAGGATATTTTCCAAACTTTGGGCTCTGGCCTGCTTGTTTTTAAGACTGTCCAGACGGTCAAAGAGTTGACTTTGTTGAGCTTGATAGGAAGTTTTCTGCTCCTCTTGCTCCTTGGCAATAGCTTGGTAGTCGGCCAATAATTTCTGAACTTGCTCCTTGGCAGTTTCAAGCTCAGCCTTTTGCTGACTTGCCTTCTCTTTAGCTGTAGCCAATTGCTCTTTCAGCTTTTGTAGTTGATCTGCTTGTTTTTGAGAAAGCTGACGACTATTTTCCAACTCGTTTTCGATACGGGTCAACTGGTTTGAAACATCTGCTTCTTCCTGTAGAAGCGCCACAAAGCGTTCACGTAAGAGTTCAATCATCTGATCAGGATCATCTGAAAAAGCTAGCAATTCAGCTTCTAAACGATTGAGTTTTTGATTATTTTGAACTAGATTTTCCTCTAAAAGTGCTAAAGAGCTTTCTTTATCAGATTTTTCTTTGCTGAGTGAATTTCTCTTATCCTCCAAAGCAGTCAAACGAGCTTGTGCCTCCTGTTGATTCAGGGCTACTTGCTCGGACTCCAGTTTCGATAGGGCTAATTTTCTTTCTAAATCACTAATCAGACTGGTCAAATCCATCAAACTGCCCTGATCTTTGGCAATTTCAGCCTGTAAATCTTGGCGTTGCTTCTTGAGATTCTGATTTTCTTCTTCTAATTTTTCACGCTTTTGGTAGTAGCTTGTCAAGAGTTCCTGAACCTGAGCCAACTCTTCTTCTGTCGAGTCTAATTCAGCCTTATTTTCCTTGATTTGAGCAACCAGCACGTCTAAATAAATATCCTTGCGTTGACCATCCAAGTCTAAAAACTTACGGGCGTTCTCAGCTTGCTTCTCAAGAGGCTTGATTTGATTATCCAACTCGTAGATAATATCCTCTAAGCGATCTAAATTGTCCTGAGTTTGTTGCAGTTTACTCTCTGTCTCTTTTCTACGAGTCTTGTATTTCAAAACCCCTGCAGCTTCTTCAAAAATGGCACGGCGTTCTTCAGGCTTAGAATTGAAAATCTCCTCAACCTTCCCTTGGGAAATGATAGAGAAGGAATCTCGTCCCAAACCTGTATCCAAGAAAAGGTCATGAATATCACGCAGACGGACTTTCTTGCCGTCAATCTTGTATTCGCTATCTCCACTACGATAGATATGGCGTTCTACCCTGATTTCTTGGCCTGCATCCTTGATAAATCCGTCATGATTATCCAGAGTCACAACTACAGAAGCATAATTGAGCGGTTTGCGACTTTCGGTCCCAGCAAAGATGACATCCAGCATCTTGCCCCCACGGAGACTCTTGACACTTGACTCCCCCAAGGCCCAACGCAGACTTTCTGTAATATTGGACTTTCCAGATCCATTGGGTCCAACAACTGCCGTCACACCTTGGTCAAAAACGACCTTGGTCTTATCAGCAAAAGACTTGAACCCCTGAATTTCGATTTCCTTTAAATACATGAATCCAGCCCTTTCTCAACGGCATTTTTGGCAGCTTCCTGCTCTGCTAGTTTCTTAGAACGACCTTGACCTTGACCAATGCTCTTACCTTCAACAAGAACTTCTACATCAAAAACCTTATCGTGGGCAGGTCCTGTTTCAGAAATCACCTGATAACGAATAGCCACATCGCCATTGACCTGAAGCAACTCTTGGAGATGGGTTTTGTAGTCTGTAATCATCTCAAACTCGCCTGCTTCAACCTTAGGAATCATGACTTGATAGATAAATGCCTTAACCTTGGCCACATCCTTGTCCAAAAGGAGGGCACCAAGAAAGGCTTCGAAGGCATCACCAAGAATGGTGTCACGATTGCGTCCACCAGACTTCTCTTCCCCTTTACCCAGCTTGATAAACTGATCAAACTGGCAATCACGCGCAAAACCAGCCAAACTCTCCTCGCGAACAATCATGGCACGGAGTTTGGACAAATCGCCTTCAGGCTTTTTAGGATATTTTTTATACAGATATTCTGAAATCAATAACTGTAGAACAGCGTCTCCTAAAAATTCCAAGCGTTCATTGTGTGAAATTTTTAAGAGGCGATGCTCATTGGCATAACTCGTATGAGTAAAGGCAGTTTCCAGTAACTTTTGGTCTGCAAATTCGATTGCAAAATGATTCTTTAGTACAGTTTGTAATTCTTTCATACCAACCTCTTTCTAACTGATATCAGTCCTTTTTATTATATCAAAAAAAGCCCCCTGAGTCACTTTAAAACGGAACTGGAGGGGATTTAGGCATTCTATCGAATATGATTTTCAGTTTTAGAGGCAAATTTGAGGCAGGATAAATAAAAAGCCCTATTTAAAGGCTTTTTTAGGATGTTTACATCCACCCTGAGGGAATCGAACCCCCATCTCAAGAACCGGAATCTTACGTGATATCCATTACACTAAGGGTGGAAACTTGTTTTATTATAACAGAAATTTGCTCTAATAACAAGTTTTTTTCTGGTCAGATGGCCCATCTTAGTGGGAAGCATCCCCATTCCAGATGGAGTTTTTCACGACAACATAATCAACATGTTTAAGGTCAGCAACCTGACGTCCACCTGCATAGGAGATAGCACTTTGAAGGTCTTGTTCCATCTCAGTTAAAGTGTCTTGCAGATGTCCTTTAGCAGGAAGCAAGATGCGTTTTCCTTCGACGTTTTTATAAGCACCTTTTTGATATTGTGAGGCTGAACCGTAGTACTCTTTGAACTGTTCACCATCGACTTCAATCGTTTTCCCTGGACTTTCGACGTGTCCTGCAAAGAGGGAACCAATCATGACCATGCTGGCACCGAAGCGGATAGACTTGGCTATATCACCATGAGTACGAATCCCACCATCAGCGATAATCGGTTTACGTGCAGCCTTAGCACACCAACGAAGGGCAGCCAATTGCCAGCCCCCTGTACCAAAACCAGTCTTGACCTTGGTGATACAAACCTTACCAGGACCAATTCCGACCTTAGTGGCATCCGCACCAGCATTTTCAAGTTCACGCACAGCTTCTGGCGTTCCCACATTTCCAGCAATGACAAAAGTATCTGGCAATTCTTTCTTGATGTGTTGAATTATAGAAATCACGCTATCCGCATGACCATGGGCAATGTCAATCGTGATGTATTCAGGAGCATCAGCCTTGAGCTGGCTGACAAAATCATACTCATAATCCTTAACACCGACAGAGATAGAAGCAATGAGCCCTTGATCATGCATGCGTTTAATAAAAGGAATGCGTCCTGCTTCATCAAAACGATGCATAATGTAGAAGTAACCACCTTTAGCCAGTTGCTCTGCTACATTTTCATCCAAAATCGTCTGCATATTAGCTGGCACAACAGGTAGTTTAAAGGTGTGCTTTCCTAGAGTGACACTTGTGTCCGCTTCTGCACGGCTTTTAATCACACATTTATTTGGAATCAATTGAATATCTTCGTAATCGAAAATTGGAAATTCATTTAACATATCGATGTCTCATTTCTTTTGTAATGACCTACCTATGCTCTCGCATCACTACGCCTTTTTCCGACGTTTCCTTAATTTATTATAAACCAAAGTACAGTTTTTGTCAAATAATTTTATGAATAAAAATATATCGTTCGGATTTTACTTTTGTTAAAAAACAAAAGAAAGAGGAGAGATTATTTTCTCCCCACTTCTTCTACATGCTAATAATACTCACCCTGACGGTAGTCCCATGAGTTAAAGGTGTCTGACAGGTGCATCATGATTTTATCAATATCAAGCCCTTTTCGGATTACAACTGGTGCTAGTGAAGTTGAGCGTGCTCCTCCTTGTTCCGGGATGAGTTTACCGTCTTTATCGGCCATAGACACCATCACACCTTGCTCGTAGCGTGTTTCAATCGTTTTGTCAGGTTGGATAGATGCCACATAGTCGTCCGCCTCGATAACAAGGTCAACTGCCCCTTCGATGCGTTCTCCGATACCTTCTACCTTACCACGATTTCCTTTTCCAGATGGATTAGCTGATGAGGCATAAACCATCTTGCCTTCTTCCCAAAGTTTGGCAGCCAATTGTTCACCAGCTTTCCCAAACTTAATAACGAAACAGCTAGTACCACGAACGTCAGTCATCAGTTCTTCACGGCCATCACCGTATGCTTTCAGTTTTTCAAAGGCTTCTGGTTTCCAAGGAAGGATACAACCAAGAAGAATATCTTCATCCCAATGTTTTTGGTAGAAGGCTTCAATTTCTGGGTTGAGTTGTGCTAAAGCACGAAGCTCATCCATGCTACCACAGAGAACAACACCTGGTTTGTTACGGTTACGTTCTTTGGCTTCAAACTTACGTTCAAGACCAGCCTTGTCGCTAGTCATGATGATGTAACCAACTTTAGTAGGACAAACGATACATCCGCCCTCACCTTTTAAAATATCATAGCCTTCTTGTGAAAGTGTTCCCTTCCATTGAATGTGTTTTGTCATAGTTCTATTTCCTTTTCTATTTTTCTTCTAATCCTGCCAGTAGGCTGGTCGTTGGTTTTCATAAGCAGCAATCAAGTCTTCATACTGCAAGGTAATACCGATATCATCCAAACCATTTAAGAGTTTGTGTTTCCACTCACTATCGATTTCAAAAGTGAATTCTCCAATTGGTGAGATGATTTTTTGTTGTTCCAAGTCCACAGTTACCTGGTCAGTTGATTTTAGCTGGGCTAGTTTCTCTCTAACCTCTCTGGGCTGAACAATAGGTAACATGCCATTATTGAGTTCATTATTGTAATGAATATCACCAAAAGACCCCGCAATCACAACCCTAAAACCATAGTCCGCTAGAGCCCAAGCCGCGTGTTCCCTCGAAGAGCCTGCCCCAAAGTTATCACCTGAGATGAGGATACTGGCTTTACGATATTCAGGCCGGTTAAAGACAAAGTCTGGGTCCTCAGTATAGAAATCATCCAAATAACGCCAAGCATACATGAGGTACTTACCAAAGCCTTTTTTATCAATTAACTTGAGAAACTGCTTGGGTAGGATTTGGTCGGTGTCGATGTTATCATTCATGAGAGGAACGGTCGTTCCTGTATAAACTGTAAATTTCTCCATAACCTCTCCTTACTGGGCTTCTGGCATTTGTCGAACATCTACAAAGCGCCCTGCAATAGCTGCCGCAGCTGCCATGGCTGGACTACAGAGATGAGTCTTAGCACCAAAGCCCTGCCTGTCCTCAAAGTTGCGGTTGCTGGTTGAGGCGCAGTGAACACCATCTGGTACCTTGTCAGGATTCATCCCCAGACACATGGAGCAACCAGGGTCCCGCCATTCAAAGCCAGCATCTAGGAAAACCTTGTCCAAGCCCAACTTCTCGGCAGCTCTCTTAACGGGGCGAGAACCTGGTACCACGATAGCAGTTAAGTTGGGCGCAATTTTCTTCCCCTTAACAAATCGAGCCGCCAGTTGCAAGTCACTGAGACGAGCATTGGTACAAGACCCAATAAAGATATAGCCTAGTTTAATATCTGCTGGCTTTTGTCCTGGCTCTAAATTCATGTAATTGTAGGCTCGCTCATCATTCATATCCTTAATTTCTGGGAAGCTACTATCAAAATCAACACCCATAGCAGGATTGGTTCCCCAGGTCACCATGGGAGCCAAGTCTGAGACATCCATCTGGATAACCTTATCATAAACAGCATCATCATCACTGACAATTGTTTTCCAATCCGCCACAGCCTCTTCAAAGTCCTCTGGAACACACTCGCGTCCCTTGAGATAATCATAGGTGGTTTGATCCGGATTCATAATTCCCATCTTAGAGCCAAACTCAATAGACATATTACAGATGGTCATTCGCTCTTCCATACTCAGTGCATCAATCGCTTGTCCCCGATATTCCACCACGTAGCCGACACCGCAGGCAACGCCGTACTTGGCAATCAGAGCGAGAATAAAATCCTTGGAGTAAACTCCTTTTTGAGGAACACCTGTGAATTCCACCAACATTTTCTTGGGTTTGACCTGCCAGAGTGTTTGGGTAGCGAAGACATGCTCGACCTCACTAGTTCCAATTCCAAAGGCGATCGCTCCGAAAGCACCGTGAGTTGCTGTGTGACTGTCTCCACAGACGATGAATTTCCCTGGTTGGGTTCGTCCTGTTTCTGGTCCAACCATGTGAACGATCCCCTGTTTTTCAGAACCGTGGGCCGCATGTTCAATCCCAAACTCCTCAACATTTTCAGCCAGCTTATCAATTTGTGCCTTAGAAATCACATCTCGAATATCGTAGATATTGACTGTCGGGACATTGTGGTCAAAGGTGCCAAATGTCAAGTCTGGTCGTCTCAATCTGCGACCTGCGTCTCGTAATCCTTGAAAGGCTTGGGGACTGGTCACTTCGTGGATATAGTGCTGGTCCACATACATGAGTTGTGGTTGCCCCTCTTCTCCTGTGATGACATGACGGTCCCATAATTTATCAAAAATCGATTTTCCTGCCATCCATTACCTCCAAATAAAATATAAGGCTACTAGTGTGGTCACTATCCCAAGAAACCAAACCGTTTTAAAATACCATTTTCTAGTCTTGTGGTGAAAGGTGATTCCTGCTAACCAAGCACCAAAACCACCACAAGTAAAGGCTAAAATGAGTAAGATTTTCTCTGGAATGCGCCAAGCTCTTCTCCTTGCCTTGGATTTATCAATGCCATAAATCAAGAAAATCATGACATTCCAAATCAAGAGGGCTAGAGTAATTTTTTCGTCTAACTTCATAACCTTGCAATAATCGCTTCTGTCATTTCCTTGGTCGATGCCTGACCTCCTATATCTCTCGTTAAAATGCCAGCTGCCAAACTTGCCTCTACAGCCTGCTCGATACGCTCCGCATCATCATAACGTCCGAAACTATCTCTCAACATCATGGCCACTGATAAAATCATGGAAATAGGATTGGCAATTCCTTGACCTGCAATATCAGGCGCTGAACCGTGAATGGGCTCATAGAGACTTGAACCCTTTTCAGAATGACTGGCTGATGGCATAACCCCAAGTGTGCCAGATAAAACGCTTGATTCATCAGATAGAATATCTCCGAAAAGATTTTCTGTCACGATGACATCAAACTTAGTAGGATTGGTAATCATGAGCATGGCAGCTGAGTCCACTAACTGGTGTTCCAAGGTTACATCTGGGAAATCCTGGGCGACTTCCTCAGCTACTTTCCGCCAGAGTTTTGAGGTCGCTAGAACATTTTGCTTATCGATACTAGTAAGGATTTTTCTGCGATTTCTTGCGATTTCAAAGGCTTTGCGAATAATCCGCTCCACTTCCTCATAGCTATAGTCGTTGATATCACGCGCTTTGTGCTCTTCAAGAATATGATCACCAAAGTAAATCCCGCCTGTCAACTCACGCACCACGACAAAGTCTACACCAGCAATTCGTTCTCCTTTGAGTGGTGACAAATGCTTAAGACTGTCAAAGATTTTTACAGGGCGAATATTAGCGTAAAGATTGAGTTCCTTACGGAGAGCTAACAAGCCTTGTTCAGGCCGAACCGCTGCTCCATCATACTGAGGACTACCGATAGCCGCTAGGAGAATGGCATCTGCTTCACGACATACCTTGAGGGTTTCGTCAGGTAAGGGATGCCCTGCAGCATCGATACCTGCACCTCCAAAAGGTCGTCTATCAATCTCATAGTCAAAACCTGTTTTTTCAGCTAGAGCTTCCAGAACCTCTAAACCAGCCTCCATGATTTCTGGGCCGATTCCATCCCCTGCTAGAGCTACTATTTTCTTTGTCATAGCCTTCTCCTTTACACACTAGGCATGTCGCGATAAGAAACGCTACGTCCCATCTCACCAGCATTCTCTTTTTGAACAAAGGTATTGGCATTGATGTAGGCAATAGCCGAAGCCTTCAACACATCGAAATCAAGACCTGCTGCATTAAAGATAGTTTCTGTATCTCTGTTTTCAACAGTGACCAAGACCCGAGCCTGGGCATCAATTCCATCTGTCACCGCATCAATGGTATAAGACACCAAGCGGACGGATTGATTAAAGAACTTATCGATAGCGTTAAAGATTGCTTCAACGGAACCTTGCCCTGTCGCATTAAATTCGACTTTCTCACCATCCATATTAGCCAGGCTAACAAGCGCTTCAATGTCATTATCTGCATGGGTTTGCAGTTGTAAATCATCAAAGTGGAAGCCTTCTGGATTTTCAACCATGGTTCCAGCTACCAGCGCACGAATATCTGCATCTGTGATTTCTTGTTTCTTGTCTGCCAGTGCCTTAAACTTCGCAAAGAGTGGCTTGATGTCCTCCTCTGTAAAGTCTAGGGCCAATTCTCTTAGTTTCTCAATAAAGGCATGGCGTCCTGACAATTTACCAAGCGGAAGACTATTACTTTTAACACCAACCAATTCAGGTGTAATGATTTCATAAGTAAGAGGATTTTTAAGGACTCCGTCTTGGTGAATACCAGACTCGTGAGAAAAGGCATTGCCACCGACCACAGCCTTGTTTTTAGGAACTGGAATACCTGAGAAGCGAGAAACCATTTCTGACGTATTGATTGTCTCATTTAGGACAATACTGGTTTCTGCTTGGTAGTAATCTTGGCGAATATTGAGGGCTACTGCAATTTCTTCCAAAGCAGCATTTCCAGCTCTCTCACCAATACCGTTGATAGTTCCTTCAACACGTCCTGCACCATTCTTGACAGCAGCAAGGCTATTAGCTACTGCCATTCCGAGGTCATCGTGACAGTGAGGAGAATAGATAATCTGACGGTCTGTTTGTACATTGTCAATCAGGTGTTTGAAGATAGCACCATACTCTTCTGGCGTGGTAAATCCTACCGTATCAGGAATATTGATATAAGTCGCACCTGCATCTACAGCTGTTTGAACAACTTGCAGGAGGAAATCCAACTCGGTTCTAGTCGCATCTTCAGGCGAGAACTCGACCATTTCAAACTTAGAACGGGCATAGGAAACATGCTCCTTAATAGCCTCTAAAATCTCTTTCTTGCTCTTATTGAGCTTATACTTTCGGTGAATCGGACTGGTAGCGATAAAGACGTGAACCTGTGGATACTTGGCGTCCTTGAGTGCCTCATAGCAAGCATCAATATCAGACTTGACAGAGCGGGCCAGACCAGTTACCGCTGTTGTCTTCAAGACTTTGGCGATCTCCTGAACTGCTGTGAATGAATCTGGACTAGCAGCTGGGAAACCAGCTTCAATGGCTGAAATGCCCCATTTCTCCAGCTGCCTTGCAATGGCAATTTTTTCCTTGATTGAAAAATTAACACCAGGTGTCTGCTCTCCATCCCGAAGGCTAGTATCTAAAAATTCAACTGTTCTCATAAGATTTCCCCTTTTCCAAATGTGGTTTTAAAAAAACATCTCGCTAGGAATTCCAAGCGAGATGTTGATTTACTCCCGCTTGGTAAGCCAAACAGGACTAATGCTTTTTGCACTAGCCCGAGTACCTCAACAACAAAGCAAATTGATTAAACTTAGCTGTTTTCATGTTTGACTTTCTCCTTCGTTTGATATCTTGTTTAGTATTTTAGCATAGGCAAAAGCGCTTGTCAAGAAAAAATCCAATATTTTCTGAAAATTTCTTCAGTAGAGAATATTTTGCTAATTGAAAGTTATTGAAAGAATCTTGAAATGTTTCATTTTTTAGAGGTTAAGTTCCAACTTTTTTCTATCAATTCCAGTACCATTTCATCTGACAAAGTATCATCAAAAGCCACACTAATCCAGTAGCGTTTGTTCATATGAAAAGCTGGATAAATGCCCTTTTGTGAAAGTAAGTCAGCTACTTGGTCATGTTTGAGGTTGACTGCTTCCACTTGTCCTTCTCTGCCCTTTTCCAGCTTATCCCAAGAGATTTTCATCAAGACGGCATACCACTTTTGATTGCCTTCGTGTCTTAAGACTGCTGTATCAGGCGATTTCTCCCACAGATATTCCAACTGATTACCATATTTTTCCTGAACTTGAGTCATGATTCGTTTAGTCTGAGGACAGATAAAATCTTGCACGTCAAAACACGCCCTCCGAATCTGGTAAAGAATCTCCAGACAAGCCTCACGGACATTTCCGATAAAACTTCCCCTCATACTTTCCATATGAACTTGAGGATAGAGGTCACCGGTTTCCTGGTCAAAGACTTGAAAACTCACATTATCAGCAGTGATGGACACAGTCATGACAAAATCACCCTGCAAAATCTGGCTGCTATAATTCCAGACTTCCCCATTTTCTACAAAACCGTAAGCTTGAGCTTTTTCTTGATTAAACTGATAGGATTTAAAAATTTCAAACATAAGTGAAAACTGCTACCAAAAGCTAGCAGTTCCTTTCTATTTTTTAAAAGACAACCTTGGTTCCGTGCAATTGTATCACGCCTAGCTGGTCGATAAAAGTTTGACGGTTGTCCAAGTCAATCCCTCCACCTGGTAGAATTTCAATCTTATCTTTAGCATGTTCCAAAATTCTAAGATAATGATCAAAACGTTTTTCTAAGGAGTCACCAGATACTCCAGCACGAGTTAAGATACGGGTGACACCAGCTTGGCTGAGCCAGTCAATAGCTTCTAACTGGTCTTCTTCGCTCAATTCATCAAAGGCCATGTGGAAGACAATTTCCATTCCTTTTGATGCAGCAATCAGCTTCTCCAGATTAGCTTTATCCAACTTTTTGTCAGCAGTTAAAGCCCCAAAAACAACCCCTTGACTTCCAGCCTGAGCAGTCAAACGAATGTCTTCTAGCATAATAGCAATTTCTAGGTCATTATAGACAAAGTCGCCACCACGTGGACGAATCATAGTCATGATGGTCGTATCGTAGTTAGCTGCCAGTTCAACCGCTGCCTTAGTCACTCCATAGCTGGGTGTTGTCCCACCAACTGCAAGATTATCACAGAGTTCGATTCGACGAGCTCCAGCCTGCATCGCTTTTTCAAGCAAGGTCACATTTTCAGCACAAAATTCGTAAATCATTTGATTCTCCTTGAAGATTACTTTAAATTTATTATATCATATTGTTGTGAATATGCTTTCATTTATATCAAGGAAAATAGATACTATTTTTTACTCTTTGTCTGGAATGACCTTGAAGAGATAATAGGTGATAAAGATGGTCAAAGCTCCCAGACCGATTTTGACTGGTAAGAGAGGGGCAAAATAAATGGAAATTCCCATCAAGATGTAGATAGATACGATAATTTTTTTCTTGCGTTCACGCGCAATAGACCTAGTCTCGCGAAAATCAGCTACATATGTTTGATAGAGCTTGGTATGATAAAGCCAATCTTCGAAGCGCTTGGAACTTCTGGAGAAACAAGCAATAGACAACAAAAGGAAAGGCGTTGTGGGCAACAAGGGCAAAACGACCCCAACAATAGCCAAGGCTAGTGATAAAAAACCAATAATTAGATAGATAATACGCATAACTTCTCCTAGTTAATACTCAATGAAAATCAAAGAGCAAATTAGGAAGCTAGCCGCAGGTTGTACTGGAGTACGGCAAGGCGAAGCTGACGTGGTTTGAATTTGATTTTCGAAGAGTATAAAATAATCTTCTTCTAGTTTCGCACACAATGATGAATTTTGTCAAGTTCCAACCAAAAAGAGCCTGAAATTCACTTTCAGGACTCTTCTCTTATTTAATCTTTTCTTCTTCGTAGTCGCCATTACTACAAACAACCTGCTTGCCACCACCACGGACTTTTTTCTCCATGAGGAAGTTGCCACATTTTGGACAGTCACGACCAACAGGCTTGTCCCAAGAGGTAAATTCACATTCTGGATAGCGATTGCAACCATAGAAAAGGCGGTTACGTTTTGTTTTACGCTCAATGATTTGTCCCTGATGACAACTTGGACACTCTACACCGATTTCTTTCACGATTGCTTGGGTATGACGGCAATCTGGGAAATTGCTACAAGCGTAGAACTTACCAAAACGACCAAGTTTAATGACCATTGGACTGCCACACACTTCACAATCAAATCCAGCTGGTTCATCCTTAATCTGGATTTTTTCCATTTCTTCTTCAGCCTTGGCGACTTCTTTAGAGAATGGTTTGTAAAAGGCATCAATGACACGTTGCCACTGCTCTTTTCCGACTTCGACATCATCCAGTTTTCCTTCCATTTCAGCTGTGAAGGTCACGTTTACGATATCTGGGAAATATTCAACGATGAGCTTGTTAACAATTTCTCCCAACTCTGTCGGTTCAAAGCGTTTGGCTGCAAGGCGAACATAATAACGTTTCTGAATAGTTTCAATGGTCGGTGCGTAGGTTGACGGACGTCCAACCCCATTTTCCTCCAAGGTCTTAATCAATGTCGCTTCAGAATAACGAGCAGGCGGTTGAGTGAAATGTTGCTCTGGTTTGCTATTGACCTGTTTGACCACATCTCCAACAGCCATATCTGGTAACATCTTATTCTTATCAGAATCATTATAAATAGCAAGATAACCATCAAACTTAACCTGACTACCATTGGCAGCAAATTGAACCCCATTTTGAGACAATTTAACAGCCATGGTATCAAAGACAGCAGCTGTCATCTGGCTAGCCACAAAACGATTCCAGATAAGAGTATAAAGCTTGAGCTGATCCTTATCCAGATACTTAGCGATGCTTTCAGGTGTATTAAAGACGCTAGACGGACGAATAGCCTCATGGGCATCCTGAGCACCTGATGCATTTTTGACCTTGCTACCATGCTTAGAATACTTGCTACCAAAACGGTCTGTAATGAAACTTGCTGCTTCATTTTGCGCTACTGGACTGATACGAGTCGAATCAGTACGCATATAGGTAATCAAACCTTGCACACCAGAACCGATATTGATCCCCTCATAGAGCTGCTGCGCAACCATCATGGTCTTTCGAGTACGGAAATTGATTTTATTGGCAGCATCCATCTGCATAGATGAAGTGGTATAGGGTAATGGAGCATTGCGCTTGCGCTCTTTCTTATCTACCTGATCCACTGAAAAATCTTTGCTAGTCAGACGAGATAAGACTTCCTTGACCTCATCATTGCTAGTCAGTTTCAGTTTTTTGCCATCTACTCCATAGAAGGAAGCCTGAAATTGCTTGGTTCCCTTTTTAAAGACGCCATCAATTGTCCAGTATTCTTCTGGCTGGAAAGCATTGATTTCATTTTCACGGTCAATGATTAACTTAAGCGCAATGGACTGAACGCGCCCTGCTGACAAGCCCTTCTTGACCTTCTTCCACAAAATAGGCGAAATCGAATAGCCTACCAAGCGGTCCAGGACACGACGTGCCTGTTGGGCATCGACCAAGTCCATATCGATCTTACGAGGTTCTTTAAAAGCATTTTTGACCGCATCCTTGGTGATTTCATTGAAGACCACACGGTTGGCATCATTTTCATCCAAGTTGAGAATATGGGCCAAATGCCAAGAAATCGCTTCTCCTTCACGGTCCGGGTCACTCGCCAGAAAGACTTTATTAGCTTTTTTGGCTTCTTTTTTCAAGTCATTGATAAGAGGGCCTTTTCCTCGAATATTGATATATTGCGGTTCATAATTATTTTCAATATCGACTGACATACTGGATTTCTTCAAATCACGGATATGCCCGACACTGGCTAAAACCTTGTAGTTTCTGCCTAGATATTTTTCAATCGTCTTGGCCTTAGCAGGCGACTCCACGATGACTAGATTTTTTTTAACTGTTGATTTTTTCTTTTTTGTTGCCGTAGCCACAGTATCACACCTTTTCAAAGTAATAAACTTTATAAAGTGTAAACCATTTTTTGAACCCTGTCAAGACTTAGCTACTACATAGAAGAAAAGTTTTATACTTAAAACCTCAGTCTTCCTTTGATATACATAGAAGACTCACGAGAAAAACCAGCTATTCTCAAGAAATTATTGCTCCTCAGACTCTGTATCAAATTTATTAGCTTTTTCCTTTTCTTTTGCTTCCTTATCCTTGATATACTGGAAGAAATACTCTACCAGTTCTTCCTTGCTAAGCTGTTCTGAATCAGACAATTGGGAAACTTGAACAGAAACATCACTTAAACCATAGTCCCCCCTCTTACTGGAAATCATATCGAGTTCTTCTTCTGTCAAATAATTTCCTGAAATGGTTAGCTTTAGGGTATGATTCTTTTTAGAATAGGTTTTTTTCAAAATATTATGCCCCTGAAACTGCTCTGATATAAATTTATTAAGGGACTCTTTTTTCAACGTTTCTCTGACTAAAGTCGTTGCAGAGATGAAACTCGGAATCATCAGCAAAACAGCAACTAAAAGCAAAATCCTGCGCATTTTAGAATCTTCTTCATTATCTCTAAAATAGTGCTTCTTAACCATCATCAACCTGACACCTATATAAGTCGCAATGACAATAAAACTACAATTGATGAGGAATAGGTAAGAGGAGCCTATGATAAATTTTAGATTAGCAGAAGCAATAGCATAACCTACTGTACAAAGAGGAGGCATCAAGGCAGTTGCAATGGCGACACCAGGGACAATATTATTGGTCTCTTTTTTCCTAGCACCAATAATACCAGCTATCCCTCCTACAAAAGCAATGAGAACATCCCAAATAGTCGGAGAGGTTCTAGCAACAATCTCCGAACTAGCATACGAAATGGGAGAGAGATAAAAATAAAGTGTTGAAGCTATTAAACTGGCAAGTATTTGAATAGCTAATATTTTAAAAGATTTTCTTAACAATTTAAAATCAAATATAGCTAGAGAGAGTCCCACTCCCAGAATAGGTGTCATCAAAGGAGAGATTAACATGGCTCCAATAATCACGGGAGTCGAATCCATATTTAATCCGATAGAGGCGATAAGCATGGCACATAGTAAAATCACTAAATCACTTCTGGAGAGTTCTAATTCTTCGTATATTTTATTTCTAAATTCTACCAACGAATACAGTTTATTATTTGTCACAAATATCTTCCTTTCCTAGCTAACTAGTCGCTAATACTCTTCGAAAATCTCTTCAAACCACGTCAGCTTCACCTTGCCGTAGATATATGTAACTGACTTCGTCAGTCTTATCTACAACCTCAAAGCAGTGCTTTGAGCAACCTGCGGCTAGCTTCCTAGTTTGCTCTTTGATTTTCATTGAGTATAAAATTCTAACAAACTCAATGCTTTAGTAGTCTGATATGCCAATCTCATGAGGTCTTTTTATCATTTTCCATAATATCCTGACGCAAATGTCTACTGACGTCTCTCATCAGTTTCATTTCTAGTAAATGAAAATCAAACTCGGAAGCTCACCGTAACTTGCTCAAAACACAGCAAGGCAAAGCTGAACTGACGTAAAAAGATTTTCGAAGAGTATCATCATCAATTTCAGACCATTTTTTATAATAACCATTTTATTTTTATCTGTCAAGGTCTTTGAATTCTTTCTTAAACAAGCCTTGTAATCTCTACTTTTGAAGAATTTATTTTTCCTTACTGACAAGATTTTAGATGATAAGCCCCTCTGACAGTAAGCCGACCAAGATTAGTCACAAGCAACTCTCCTTTCTCAATTACACTAAATTGCTTTCCTTCCTATGGGAAAAGTCCCCCACTCTACTGATTCACTTAGAAAAAACGCATAATATCAAGTGAAAAAAACTGATACTATGCGTTTTATTGTGAGGATATTTACTTCATTTTATCTTAAAATTGATTTTTTCTCAGAATTCTAGCTTAGGTCATTTTTAAAATTCAAATTCCGCAAGAACATCCTGCCCGCTGGTGACTAATTTTGCTCCTTCCTGAATCAAATGATGGCAACCGTCTGATAGTCCATCTAAAATGCTACCAGGTATAGCAAAAACATCGCGTCCTTCTTCCATTGCCCTCTCACAGGTAATAAGACTACCTGAACGCATCTTAGCCTCTGCTACAATCACACCACGACAAAGTCCAGCGATGATGCGATTACGGGCAGGAAAATGAAATTTCAGAGGTTGTTCACCAGGTCCATATTCACTTAAAACCAGATGATCATTTCCGATATAGTCTTGCAAGCGTTTATTGGCTTTAGGATAAAACACATCCAGTCCTGTTCCAATCACTGCAATGGTTTTTCCGCCATTCTGAAGAGCTGCCATATGAGCTGCTGTGTCGATGCCCTTGGCCAGACCACTGACAATAACCAGTTCATTTTCCAAGCCTTGAATGACTTTTTCAACTGACTTAGCTCCCTGTTTGCTACAAGCACGACTGCCTACGACCGCTACCTTCGGGAATTTCAGGAGGTCAAGATTTCCCTTGTAAAATAAAAGTACAGGCGCATCATATATTTCACTCAAATCCCAAGGGTAACAGTCGTCTAAAATAGAGAAAGATGGAAATTTTTGAAACTCCTTCTCCAAATGTGCATCGTCTATCTGAAAATAACGTTCCATAAAAACGGCTGGATTTCGGCAACCTGATATATCTGCAATATCACCTAACAACAGTTCTTGATCAACATTTTCACCGTATTCTAGGACTGTCAAAATCTGTTGATTGGTCAAACCTGATTTTTTTAACTTATAGATTTCATAGTTTGTAATTTTCATAAATAACTCCATTTCTTTTTCTACTCATCTATTTATTCGTAAAAAATCAAAAAACATCCGACTATTTTAGCCAGATGTTATAATTGTTAATTTTCGTTTTTAAGAATTTCTTCTAATTTATGATAGTCTTGGACACTATCAATCTCATAGATGCTATTACCTTCTAATTCTTCAACATAGACATCTAGCTCTTTGATATTATCCTTAACCATATTGTCCCAATAGAGATCAACAAATTCACCACTCGCATAGGCCTTATCGATAAAGCTGACAATCTTTTCTGCAGTTGGAGCATCCCAGAAGGATACACCACTAAGGATGCGACCTGCCTTGCTATCAACAATAATGTCTTGAACCTTATAGTCATCTCCATAGACCAAGAACCATTCGTTGGTACAATCTTCACGATAAACACTAAAATAAGTCGAACGTGTCAAATCATTGCGGAACATATTTTTAAAGAGATAGTTATCGGCATCGATAACATAACTGTTAGCTAATTCTTCTTTTACAAGATAGAGAGAGTAAAAGTTATTGTAGTCAGCGTATTTATCATTGAAAACGAGGCGAACACCGTATTTTTCTTTTAAGTAATCGAATTGTTCTTTAAGGTAACCAACAATGATGATAATGTCGTTGATTCCTTTTTCTTTGAGAAACTCAATTTGGTATTCAATCAAGGTTTTTTGATTAACCTGAATCAAGGCTTTAGGGGTATTTTCAGTCATAGGACGCAAGCGAGTTCCCAATCCCGCTGCTAAGATAATGGCTTTCACACGAATCTCCTTTATTCTTTAATAATAATATAAACTCCAGCAATGACGACAAGTGACGTCATAATTGTCAGCATATCTAGTGGTGCACCTAAGAAAACAACTGCAAACAAGACAGTCCAAACTACATAACTCACGTTCAATCCTGTAGCCTTGGCTGGTTGCAAGCGATTGATAGCGATATAATAAGCCAAGTAGGAAATCATATCAAAGGCTGCAAAGACAATCATGAGACCTAGCAATTGTCCATTGGCTACTACGGTAAATGACTGATGAGAAAAGAGCACAATCACAAGATAGGATAAGAACGAAGTCACTTGACGAATCAAGAGAGCCTCGATTTCACTCAATTCACTTTCCATGGCAAAGGAGCTAAGAACACTCTCACTCCCCCATGCAATGGCACAAACCAAAGCACAGAGAATACCAATGTAGAAAGAATTGACCTGTTCTACCTTATAGGTCTGAGCAATTATCCCTCCAATAATCAAGACAATCCCAAACACAGTATTTTTCGAAATCTTGTGCTTCAAAAAGAAGAAAGCCAATAAGACTGAAATCGCAGGGTAAATAGCCGATACAGATGAAGCTAAGGAACTTCCGATATACTTAACCGCATAAAGATTGGCCTGCATACCGATAGGGCCTGCTAGCAAGGCTCCGATGATCACACTCACATTGCGAATATTTAAGAAAATTGAGAGACGAACTTTTCCTTCTTTTACCAAGAGAAAAGCTAGTAAGATAAAGATACTCAAGAAATCGTGAGCAGCGGCCACCACAAAGGGCGACAAATCTGTAAAAATCGAAAAGATATAAGCACTAATTGTCAGACCTAACCCCCAGAAAATACCTGAGAGTAGACCAAAAGAAACTCCATTTTTATTTTTCATCTGAACCTCCATAAGAAGTCAAACCTTTAACAGCTCTTTGATAACGATTCACACCATAGTCACCAAAATCTGCACCTTGCTCTTCCTTATAAACAGTCCATAGACTCCAAATAGTATCTTGCAAAATTTTATAAATGGCAATTTTTTCACGAGAGACAGGTGTTTGCTCACTCTCATAGTGAGATAAGAAAGCTTCTTCCTCTTGACGAGTGAATTCAGACTCTAAAAAGAGGGCTGCCAAATCCCACATT
Source organism: Streptococcus pneumoniae (assembly GCF_001096185.1). Taxonomy (GTDB): domain Bacteria; phylum Bacillota; class Bacilli; order Lactobacillales; family Streptococcaceae; genus Streptococcus; species Streptococcus pneumoniae_B. Next base: position 16,211 of record NZ_CRPU01000012.1, on the reverse strand, counting down.
GGATCATTCATTGATGAATATTCCCAGTCAATCAAATAAAGTCGTCCTTGAGGTGATTCGATAAAGTTTTCAGGCACCAAATCGATATGACAAGATTTTCTGTCAACACCTAAGTCAGCCAGTCTTTTCTCTAAGGAGAAGACTTCTTCTCGAACAGCTTCATAGTTGGCATAAGGGATTTTTTCCTCAATCAAAGATTCGTATTTTTTGATTTCTTCAAAAGGAGCAAATTCTCCTCTTAATTCCTTACCAGAAGCATGAATAGTTTGTAATATTGGAGCAATTTTATCAAATTTGATCTTGATTGACGTTGAATCAAGCGTAATCGCAGATTCGATATACTCATTTACTTTGATACCAGCTTCAATATCAAAAAGATAATTTTTTACATCTAGGTCTAAATCCTTCAGTAGTTCAAGATTGTACTTTTCATCTTGACGATTGATCAGCTTTTCTGTCCCTTTACCAAAGAATTTAACAATGTATTGCTTATTTGTTGTTTTGACCAAATAGTTTTGATTGGTCATTCCCCCCAGTTGTTCAACACTGAGGACTTCCTCTTCTTGACTAAGTAAGGAAGAAATTTTTTCTTTAATGATTTTCTCCACAATTAACCTCCAGCACTTATACTTCCCACTTAAACACGGTTTTAAAGGCTGTGTTTAAATCGGTCGCAAAGACACGGTGAATATCTTTAATTTCTCTTACAGGTTCTTCTAGATAAAGGATATTTTTAAGACGATTGGCAAATTTCTTGACTTCCATCATTTGGATGGCATTTTCAAAATCAATGCGACCAGAACGAGAGGAACCAACCAAGAGCAAGCCTTTTTCTAAGGCATCGCGAGTATTGAGATTGACTTTATACTCGCTAACTCCCATCATGAGAATCGTTCCCTGAGGACGAATGTAGCGAATCAGGTCATTTATAGCCGGTCCAGTACCATTACCACCACAACACTCAAAAGCATGGTCAAAGGCCAAATCTTCAGGAATATTATCAGTGATATAGCATTCTTTGGCAAATGAGAAAAGTTCCAATTTTTCCCAATGACGACCAATAACCACAATCTCTGCTTCTGGCAAAGTATAGTTGATAATATTGGCAACCACAAAAGCTAAACTTCCATCTCCGATAACGGCGATTCGGTCCCGCTTGCTATGAGCAAGGGTCAATAGACGATTCATAGCGTGCATGCCGACACTGACAAACTCTGTAATCGCTGCAACCGTATCTTCGATAGCATCATAAGCCACCACACGGTCTTTAGGGAGAGAAACAAATTCTCTCATAAAGCCATCAAATCCACTAGACAAGAAATGAGTCCCTGTCATGTAGTTTTCATAGAATTCTTCATTGCTCTGCATAGGAGGATGATTGGGAATCATGACAACTTTTTGCCCAACCTCATAGGTTCCCGTCGGGTCAGAAATAACGGTTCCACATGACTCGTGAATCATTGCCATTGGAAGCTTTTTGTTCAAAATCTTGGGATCACGTTTTCCCTGGTAGTAACGCTGATCCGCATGACATACAGCCATGTAGTTGGGACGGATAAGGATATGATTTTCTTGGTCAATAGCCTCTTCCTGATATTTGACATTGATAAACTTAGGCTTAGTTAGTTGATAAATTTGATTAATCATTTTACTAGTCTTTCTCAATCATACTTTTTGCAATCTTCAAATCTGTTACGGTTGTAATTTTCAGATTTGAATATTCACCCTTGGCCAAGGCCACATCTTTTCCTTTGATCACAAAGATTTTACATGCATCTGTCAAGATTTCTTTCTCTTCAGCAGAAAGAGAGCCATAAAGGTCCAGGAAATCCTTGCAACGGAATGTTTGAGGTGTTTGTCCTTGATAAAGGTGAGCACGATTTGGAATATCTGTAATAAATTGACCATTAGTACTTTCAACGATAGTATCAACCGCTTCTACCACTGTGTCCACTGCGTCATGATTTTGGGCAAGTTTGATATTGTCCTGAATCATGCGAAGTGTAATAAATGGACGAACAGAATCGTGGGTAACAACGATATCCTCTGGAGTAAGCGGACGATAAGCATCGATGGCTTCAATGATTTTCTCAATACTCGTATTACGGTCAGCACCACCTTTTGTAATGATGATACGTTCCTTATGAAGAGGTAGATATTTATCTACAAGATCCTCTGCATGAGAAACCCAGTCTCCATGAACACCAACTACAATTTTTTCAATACTTGGTTCCAAGACAAATTTTTCAATTGTATGAATCAAAATAGGTCGATCACCTAGCTCTAAAAATTGTTTTGGCAAGTTACTGATTCCCATGCGTGTGCCAGTTCCACCAGCAAGAATTCCTGCATAAATCATCTATTTTCTCCTTTGTCTTACTAAAAAAACTTATTCTCTCTATTATACCACAATCTAGTCCTATCATAAAAGAAATACTAGACCTCCCGTTCTAGAATAGGAGGATTAAGCAGTTCTATTATTCAAAGAAACTAGTCCATTTCTAGTAATGACTAGGAATTCTGTAGTCATTACCAATAAATGGCTGTGAAATTTTAGAGTTCTTCAGAATAATATACTTTCCTTAAAGAAAACTTAAAATTAAACTTCGAGACTTCAAAGTGATTGTTTAACTTACTGCCCTTCATTTCTTATTATCTGACTTTATGATATAATGAAAAACGAGGTAAATTGAATGAAAAGTATAAAATTAAATGCTCTATCTTACATGGGAATTCGTGTCTTAAATATTATTTTTCCCATCCTAACTGGAACCTATGTCGCGCGTGTCTTGGACCGAACTGACTATGGTTACTTCAACTCAGTCGACACTATTTTGTCATTTTTCTTGCCCTTTGCGACTTATGGGGTCTATAACTACGGTTTACGGGCCATCAGTAATGTCAAGGATAACAAAAAAGATCTGAATAGAACCTTCTCTAGTCTTTTTTATTTGTGCATAGCTTGTACGATTTTGACCACTGCTGTCTATATCCTAGCTTATCCTCTCTTCTTTACTGATAATCCAATCGTCAAAAAAGTCTACCTTGTTATGGGGATTCAACTCATTGCCCAGATTTTTTCAATCGAGTGGGTCAATGAAGCTCTGGAAAATTACAGTTTTCTCTTTTACAAGACTGCCTTCATCCGTATCCTGATGCTGGTCTCTATTTTCCTGTTTGTCAAAAATGAACACGATATTGTTGTTTATACACTTGTGATGAGTTTATCGACACTAATTAACTATCTGATTAGTTATTTTTGGATTAAAAGAGACATTAAGCTTGTTAAGATTCACCTAAGTGATTTTAAACCGCTCTTTCTCCCTCTGACAGCCATGTTGGTCTTTGCCAATGCCAATATGCTCTTCACATTTTTGGACCGTCTCTTCCTCGTTAAAACAGGGATTGATGTCAACGTTAGTTACTACACCATAGCTCAACGAATTGTGACCGTTATTGCTGGTGTTGTAACAGGAGCTATCGGAGTGAGTGTCCCTCGTCTCAGTTACTATCTAGGAAAAGGCGATAAGGAAGCTTATGTCGCACTTGTTAACAGAGGCAGTCGAATCTTTAACTTCTTTATCATCCCACTCAGTTTTGGGCTCATGGTCTTAGGACCAAATGCCATCCTACTTTACGGTAGTGAAAAATATATCGGAGGCGGTATCTTAACCTCTCTCTTCGCTTTTCGTACGATTATCCTGGCACTAGATACCATTCTTGGTTCACAAATTCTCTTTACAAATGGCTATGAAAAACGTATCACAGTCTATACAGTCTTTGCTGGGCTACTCAATTTGGGCTTAAATAGTCTCCTCTTTTTCAACCATATCGTGGCTCCTGAATACTACTTACTGACAACTATGCTATCAGAGGCCTCTCTACTTGTTTTCTATATCATTTTCATCCATAGAAAACAGCTCATCCACTTGGGACATATCTTTAGCTATACTATTCGATACTCTCTCTTTTCACTTTCCTTTGTAGGAATTTATTTCCTGATCAATTTCGTGTATCCTGTGGATATGGTCATTAATTTGCCATTTTTGATAAATACTGGTTTGATTGTCTTGCTATCAGCCATCTCTTATATTGGTCTACTTGTCTTCACAAAAGATAGCATTTTCTATGAATTTTTAAACCATGTCCTAGCCTTAAAAAATAAATTCAAAAAATCATAGGAGTATAAAATGAAACAACTTAGCATTGAAGATGCCAAACAAATTGAATTAGAAATTTTGGATTATATTGATACTCTCTGTAAAAAGCACAATATCAACTATATTATTAACTACGGTACTCTGATTGGGGCAGTTCGACATAAGGGCTTTATCCCTTGGGACGACGATATTGATCTATCCATGCCTCGAGAAGACTACCAACGATTTATTACCATTTTTCAAAAGGAAAAAAGCAAGTATAAGCTCCTATCCTTAGAAACTGATAAGAACTACTTTAACAACTTTATCAAAGTAATCGACAGTACGACCAAAATCATTGATACTCGAAATACAAAAACCTATGATTCTGGGGTCTTTATCGATATTTTCCCCATGGATCGCTTTGATGATCCTAAAGTCATTGATACTTGTTATAAACTGGAAAGCTTCAAACTTCTATCTTTTAGTAAACATAAAAATATTGTCTATAAAGATAGCCTTTTAAAAGATTGGATACGAACAGCCTTTTGGTTGCTCCTTCGACCGGTTTCTCCTCGTTATTTCTCACATAAAATCGAGAAAGAAATTCAAAAATATAGTCGTGAAAATGGGCAGTATATGGCTTTTATCCCTTCAAAATTTAAGGAAAAGGAAGTCTTCCCAAGTGGTACCTTTGATAAAATAATTGATTTACCCTTTGAGAATTTAAGCCTTCCTGCACCTAAAAAATTTGATACTATTTTGACACAATTTTATGGAGATTATATGACCCTACCACCAGAAGAAAAACGCTTTTACAGTCATGAATTTCACGCTTACAAATTGGAGGATTAGGATGCAATATTTAAACAAAGAAGAAATTAAAGAAATTCAACTAGCCCTGCTAGATTATATTGATGAGACTTGTAAGAAACATAATATTCCTTATTTTCTCAGTTATGGAACCATGCTTGGGGCTATCCGCCACAAAGGTATGATTCCCTGGGACGATGATATCGATATTTCCCTTTATCGTAAAGATTATGAGCGCTTATTGAAGATTATTGAAGAAGAAAATCACCCTCGCTACAAGGTTCTTTCCTACGATACATCTTCTTGGTACTTCCATAATTTCGCATCGATTTTGGACACTTCTACTGTTATCGAAGACCATGTTAAGTACAAGCGTCATGACACCAGCCTTTTCATCGATGTCTTCCCAATTGATCGCTTTACAGACCTGAGCATTGTCGACAAGAGCTATAAGTATGTGGCCCTTCGTCAACTAGCTTATATCAAAAAATCACGCGCAGTTCACGGTGACAGCAAATTAAAAGATTTTCTAAGATTATGTAGCTGGTACGCCCTCCGAGTGGTCAATCCCCGTTACTTTTACAAGAAAATTGATCAGCTAATCAAAAATGCTACAACCAACACTCCTCAATATGAAGGAGGAGTTGGGATCGGTAAGGAAGGAATGAAAGAAATCTTCCCAGTTGATACCTTTAAAGAACTCATCTTAACTGAGTTTGAAGGCCGTATGTTGCCCGTCCCTAAAAAATATGATCAATTTTTAACCCAGATGTATGGGGATTATATGACACCACCATCAAAAGAAATGCAGGAGTGGTATAGCCACAGTATTAAAGCTTATCGCAAAAGCTGATTAAGGGCAATTATACAAAGTATTGAGTGAGACTTGGAAAAAACTCAATTGCAGGAAAAAATGAAGTAAATATTCCTACAATAAAACGCATAATATCAAGGCTTTCAAGACCTGATATTATGCGTTTTCCTTATCTTCTTAAAGACCTTTTGTCCAACTTATTTTCCTATTTATACTCTTCGAAAATCTCTTCAAACCGTGTCAATGTCGCCTTGCCGTACTCAAGTACAGCCTGCGACTAGTTTGCTCTTTGATTTTCATTGGGTATTAAATGGCTTCTGTGACAAAACTACGGCTTTCCAATACTTTGAGCATGGCGTTAGCTGTATCTAGGGCTGTGAATAGGGGCACCCCGTGTTCAATGGCTGAACGACGGATTTGCTCACCATCTTCGTCAGCAGTTCGTTTGGTTCCTACTGTGTTAATGATAGCTTGAATTCTTCCTTTGCGAACAAAACTTGGAATATCCTTATCGTCATCACCAATCTTACCAACAGGCTGAGCATGTAATCCATGACTGGCAAAGAAGGCTGCTGTCCCTTCTGTCGCGAGGATTCCATAGCCAATGTTTTGGAAACGACGAGCCAAGTCCAAGGCTTCTTCTTTTGCATCATCAGCAATGGTAAAGACAACATTACCAAAAGTTGGCAAGTGTAGATAAGAAGCTTCAAAGGCTTTATAGAGAGCTTTTTCCAAAGTAGCATCAGAACCCATAACTTCACCTGTTGACTTCATTTCAGGACCGAGCAAGCTGTCTACCTTAGCTAGTTTTGTGAAGGAGAAGACAGGTGCCTTGATATGAACGCGGGTGCTTTCAGGGTAAAGTCCATCTTGGTAGCCAAGTTCTGATAAACTTTGCCCAAGAATGAGCTTGGTCGCTACTTGAGCCATAGGAATATTGGTTACCTTAGATAAGAATGGAACCGTACGGCTGGCACGTGGATTGACCTCAATAACGTAGACTTTTTCATCCTTGATAACAAACTGGATGTTCATCATTCCAAGGCAGTTAAGACCGATTGCTAGGCGTTTAGTATAGTCTGCGATTGTTTCTTGCACCTTTTGCGACAAGGTTTGTGGTGGGTAAACGGCCATTGAGTCACCTGAGTGGACACCGGCACGTTCGATATGCTCCATGATACCAGGGATGAGAACATTTTCCCCGTCTGAAATAGCATCAACTTCACACTCTTGTCCAACGATATAAGAGTCAACAAGAACTGGATGGTCAGGACTAGCCTTAACCGCTGTACGCATGTAAGAACGAAGATCTTCTTCATTTTCTACGATTTCCATGGCACGTCCACCTAAGACATAAGATGGGCGAACGAGAACTGGGAAGCCAATCTTGCGAGCTGCAAGCACTGCTTCTTCTTCATTGGTAGCCGTTTGTCCTGGTGGCTGTGGAATATTCAGGTCTTTAAGGGCTTGCTCGAAGAGGTCGCGGTCTTCGGCACGGTCTAGGTCAGCGACTTGCGTACCAAGGATGGTCACACCTGCTTTTGCCAATGGCTCCGCAAGGTTGATAGCTGTTTGTCCACCGAACTGGACGATAACTCCTTTTGGTTGCTCCAGGTCAATGACGTTCATAACATCTTCAAAAGTCAATGGTTCAAAGTAGAGCTTGTCAGACACAGAGAAGTCTGTAGAAACGGTCTCTGGGTTTGAGTTCATGATGATGGCTTCATAGCCAGCCGCCTGAATAGCCTTAACCGAGTGAACAGTTGCGTAGTCAAACTCAACCCCTTGACCGATACGGATTGGACCTGAACCTAGAACAAGGACGGATTCCTTATCAGACTTGATAGATTCATTTTCCCAACCATAGGTTGAATAGAAGTATGGTGTTTCAGAGTCAAATTCTGCCGCACAAGTATCGACCATCTTATAAACTGGAACAATCTTGTTTTCCAAGCGAAGTTGACGAACGTGATCAGCAGTCGTTTTCCAGAGTTCAGCAATCTTACGGTCTGAAAATCCATTTAGTTTAGCCGTTTTCAAAACGTCTAGATCTTGTGGATGAGCCCCCAACTCCTGCTCAATTTCAAAGATATGCAAGAGTTTATCGAGATAAAAAATATCGATTTTTGTAAGCTCTGCAATTTCTTCTGGTGTGTAGCCACGGCGAATAGCTTCTGATACGTAGAAGAGACGGTCATCTTGAGCTTTGACAACTTTTTCAATCAAGTCATCATCAGAAACTGATGCAAGTTCAGGCATTTCATTGTGGTGCACACCAATTTCAAGGGAACGACAAGCTTTAAGGAGAGACTCTTCGATGTTACGGCCAATCGCCATGACTTCTCCAGTCGCCTTCATCTGGGTACCCAGACGGCGCTCACCTTTTTCAAACTTGTCAAATGGGAAACGTGGAATCTTGGCAACCACGTAGTCAAGGGCTGGCTCAAACATGGCGTAGGTTGAACCCGTGACTGGGTTAATAACCTCATCCAAGGTCAAACCGACGGCAATCTTGGCAGCCAACTTAGCAATCGGATAACCTGTTGCTTTTGAAGCAAGGGCTGACGAACGGGATACACGAGGGTTTACTTCGATGACATAGTACTTGAAGCTGTGTGGGTCAAGAGCCAATTGAACGTTACATCCACCTTCAATCTTGAGGGCACGAATAATGCTCAAGCTCGCGTCACGAAGCATTTGGTTTTCATAATCTGACATGGTTTGCGCAGGAGCAAATACAATGGAATCCCCTGTGTGAATCCCAACTGGGTCAAAGTTTTCCATGTTACAAACCACAAGGGCATTGTCAGCTGAGTCACGCATGACTTCGTATTCGATTTCCTTGAAACCGGCAATTGAACGCTCAATCAAACATTGAGTGACAGGTGACAATTTCAAACCATTTTCAGCGATTTCACGCAATTCTTCCTCGTTGGCACACATACCACCACCAGTACCACCAAGGGTAAAGGCTGGACGAACGATAACTGGGTAACCAATTGTCGCTGCAAAGGCAACTGCTTCTTCAACTGTGTTGACAATTTCAGATTCTGGAATGGGTTGGTTGAGCTCTTCCATCAATTGTTTAAAGAGGTCACGGTCCTCCGCTTGGTCGATGGCAGATAGTTTAGTACCGAGAAGCTCTACTCCAAGCTCATCTAGGATACCATTCTTAGACAATTCCATGGCCATGTTGAGACCTGTCTGACCACCGAGTGTTGGTAGCAAGGCATCTGGACGTTCCTTACGAAGAATACGCGTTACAAACTCAAGTGTAATTGGTTCAATATAAACCTTATCAGCAATTTCCTTGTCAGTCATGATAGTTGCAGGGTTTGAGTTAACCAAGACAACCTCATAACCTTCCTCTTTCAAAGACAAGCAAGCCTGGGTCCCAGCGTAGTCAAACTCAGCAGCCTGACCAATAATAATCGGACCAGAACCAATCACCATAATTTTTTGAATATCAGTACGTTTAGGCATAGTTTATGATACAAAGCCCGTAAAGAACATAGTGAAAATAGGAAACTCGGTGCAGACGCCTTCAGCGTCAAGACGATGTTTATCTTTTTTACACAGTTCTTAGGGCGTGTTCACTTACGCGAACAATGTATCTTCTCCTTTCTATTCGTCGCCTCACTGAGCGACATTAAATAAATTCTCCGACGATTTTTTAGCGAAACGATACTTTTCGGTAAAAAATCTAGTGCAGGGAGTTTTTAGTTCGCCTGATAGCGACTAAAAGAAACGGCCTGCCTTTCTATTCGTCGCCTCTCAGGGCGACATTAAATAAGATACAAAGGACGAATAGAAAGCGATTGAATTTTAGGAAACCAAGGAAGGATTGACAATCCAAATTGGTTTCTCTAAATTCCGAGCTTTCCGTCCGTGTTCAGTTACATAAATTCTCCGACGAGCTTTTACTCGTTCTTAGTTTGATTGTTTAAAAGCTTCCATCATCTCGATAAACTCATCAAATAGGTAGCTAGCGTCGTGTGGACCAGGGGCTGCATCTGGATGGTATTGAACAGAGAAAGCAGGTTGGTATCTGTGACGCACACCTTCAACTGACTTGTCATTGATTTCTTCGTGGGTGATAATCAAGTGTTCTGGCAAGTCCTCACGGCTAACTGCATAACCATGGTTTTGACTTGTAAAATCCACACGTCCTGTAGCAATTTCACGTACTGCATGGTTAAATCCACGGTGACCAAATTTCATCTTGTAAGTCTTAGCCCCGTTTGCCATAGCAAAAAGTTGGTGTCCCATACAGATACCAAAGATTGGGATTTTTCCTTGCACACCACGAATCATATCCAGTGCCTGTGGAACATCTTCTGGATTTCCCGGTCCATTTGACAACATAACTCCGTCAGGATTGAGATGGAGAATTTCTTCAGCCGTTGTCGAATAAGGAACAACCGTCACGTTACAGTTGCGCTTAGAAAGTTCACGTAGGATTGAGTGCTTGAGACCAAAGTCCACTAGCACCACGCTCAAACCAACTCCTGGAGCTGGATATGACGTTTTAGTAGAAACCTGCTTGATATTATCTGTCGGCAAGACTGTTGCTTGGAGCTGGTCCGTCACATGGTCCATACTATCCCCAACATGGGTCAAGGTTGCACGCATGGTACCATGCTTACGGATAATCTTAGTAAGTGCACGGGTATCAATTCCTGAAATACCTGGAATTTTCTTAGCTTTCAAAAATTCATCCAAGGTCATTTGGTTGCGCCAGTTGCTTGCTCTACGTGCCTCTTCGAAAACAACAACTCCCTTACAAGTTGGAATAATGGATTCGTAATCATCACGGTTAATTCCATAATTTCCTACCAAAGGATAGGTAAAGGTCAAGATTTGTCCATTATAAGACTGGTCTGTAATGGATTCTTGGTAGCCGGTCATGCCTGTATTAAAGACGATTTCGCCTGTTACATCAATATCTGCTCCGAAGGCCTTGCCTTCAAAAACTGTGCCATCTTCTAATACTAGAAGTCTTTTTGTCATATTCTCACCTCTCGTGGACGCTCACTGGCATCTTTTAACGTCTTGTGTTTTAGTTGGCGTTTCTACTCGCCAATACGGATTCTAAGATTGCCATTCGAACAAAGACACCATTGGTCATTTGTTGGACAATCCGTGATTTTGGTGCTTCAACCAAGTGATCTGCGATTTCTACATCACGATTGACTGGAGCTGGGTGCATGAGGATTGCTGTTTCTTTCAAGCGTTCGTAACGTTCTTGAGTCAAGCCATGTTGGGCATGGTAGTCTTCTTTTGAAAAGACAGCTCCACTTTCATGGCGTTCATGTTGCACACGGAGAAACATCATGACATCCACCTGATCAATGATTTCATCAATAGTTACAAACTGTCCATAGTCTGCAAACTCTTGACTTCTCCATTCCTCAGGTCCTGCAAAATAAAGTTTAGCTCCCAAGCGTTTCAAAATCTGCATATTGGATTTGGCAACACGTGAGTGATCCAAGTCACCTGCAATAGCAACCTTGAGACCCTCAAAATGGCCAAATTCCTCATAAATGGTCATCAAATCAAGCAAGCTCTGGCTAGGGTGTTGGCCCGAACCATCTCCACCATTGATGATGGAAGTCGTAATCGTGGGACTAGCAATTAACTCTCTGTAGTAGTCAACCTCTGGGTGGCGAATCACACAGACGTCAACTCCTAAAGCAGACAGAGTCAGGATGGTATCATAAAGTGTCTCCCCTTTATTAACTGAACTAGTCTTCACATCAAAGTCAAGTCGTTCCAGCCCCAGTTTAATCTCTGCTACTTCAAAGGACTTATGCGTCCGTGTAGAATCTTCAAAGAAAAGATTGGAAACAATCGGATGGTCTTCGTAGGGAAGCTGAGCTCCGTTTTTAAACTCAATTCCTCGCTTGATCAATTTCATCACTTGATCGACAGTGAGATCTTCCATGGACACCACATGGTTCAATGCTTGTTGATTTTCTGACATGGCTACTCCTTTAGCTTTCTAAGCTTCTTCAGTAATCAGAACTCTGTCTTGGCCATCAAGTTCTGCCATCTCTACGATGATTTCTTCAGAACGACTGGTTGGGATATTTTTTCCAACGTAATCTGGACGGATTGGCAATTCTCTATGTCCACGATCGACTAGAACTGCTAAACTCACGCGCGCAGGACGACCATGACCGACAATATTATCAATAGCAGCGCGGATAGTACGGCCTGTATAAAGCACATCGTCCACCAAGATAACTTCACGGTCTGTCACATCAACAGAAACCAAAGAAGTATCTTCTCCACTTTTAACATCATCACGGAAAGGTTTGGTATCCAATTCCACAACAGGAACTGAAAGATTTTCTAGTTGCTCCAAACGTTCTTGAATACGGTGGGCGATAAATACACCACGAGTTTTAATACCAGCCAAGACGATTTTATTCAAATCTTTGTTGCGTTCGATAATCTCATATGTAATACGCGTAATCGCTCGTTTGACGGTTAATTCGTCTACAACTTCTTTTGTCTTCATGACAAACCTCCAAAAAGAAAAGTCTCCTTAAACAAGGAGACTTGAAATGTATAGCTAAGTAAGCCCTACTGCAAACAGTATAGACTTCACCCTTCTACTTTATCGCGCTCCTTGCCTGCCTCACGGGACAGGTTTAAAGGAATATTTAGTTATCAATTACTATAGCACAAAGCATGCTTAAAATCAAGCAAAAACTTTTGATGAGCCATCTTATAAAGTGCTAAAGTCATATAACTGTGGGTACTGGTCACACTCTGGATTTTTAGGATGGCAAATGGCTCTTCCAAAATAAATCATGGCCTGATGAGCTGCTAACCACTGCTCCGGTGGCAAGATATCCATGACACGCTTTTCCACCTCAAGTGGTGTCGCTGATTTTTTGACGATATCGTGGTGTTTGCAAATACGCTCCACATGAGTATCCACTGCAAAAGCTGGAATCCCAAATCCTACACTCATGACAACATTAGCTGTCTTGCGACCAACACCTGCCAAACTCTCTAATTCCTCACGTTTTTGAGGAACTTGGCCATCAAAATCATCTAGTAACTGTTGGGCACATTTTTTAAGGAATTTAGCCTTATTTCGATACAGTCCCAGGCGAGAAATGTGTGAAGCAATCTCACCCTCTGTCGCAACAGACATGGCTTGTGGCGTTGGAAAGGCAGCAAAGAGACCTGGTGTGGCCTTATTTACCGCTGCATCCGTTGTCTGGGCTGACAACATGACCGCAACCAAGAGTTCAAAATGATTGGTAAAATCAAGACTAGGCTTGGCATCTGGAAAAAGAGCAATGATTTCTTCTAGCACCTTTCGTGCACGTTTTTTTGACAAGACCATTATTCGTCTCCATCAAATAGTCCTTGTAAGCCAGCAAAAGGACTATTTTCTTCTTTCTTAACTGCTTGTTGAGCTTGGTATTCTTCCTCAGTCATGATTTGCCAGTCATTTCCTGACACAAATCCTTGACCAGCTTCTTCTTCAGCCGTCAAGACCTTGATAGGAATGTTTAGTAGGATATTATCTGACACGCTCTCAGCAAGGTCAAGTTCTCCATTTTCGATAGGCAGGATCAAGTCATCGTCTAAAACTTCCTGATCTAGTTGGTTAGTTGCTACTTCCATGAAAACTTCCGTTACTGGATAAGATTCAACTAACTCAACTGGCTCCATACTACGACTTGAAGCAAGAACAATGGTATAAGACAACTGATAGTCTAAGAAATACATACGGTCTTCGTACTGTACTTTCCCAACAGCAAGGATATCTTTTACATCTAAAATTTCTTGATTACGTGCACACAGGTCTGCGGCTAGGTCTAACGTTTGTTCAAAATGCAATCCTTCAGACTGCTTGCGTATCTCTTGAATATTTAATTTCATACTTCCTCCATAAAGATTTACTCTCTTGATTATACCATGAAAAGGCTACAAATCAGCACAGCAAACTTTATAATTAAAATTCGATTTTTTAATATATTTATCACTATATTTTTTGGTGCTATACTATAGGCAAGAATACATGATAGCAAGGATGATGCCCCTATGGAAGACAAAGAACTCATTCAACTCCTATCCAAGTTAAATAAAAGTTTCCAAAGCTACAAACAGGGTAGGGCAGATGATATTCGACTACAAGAGCTACTAAACACTACTCTGCAAGAGCTCAAAAAAGCGGAAAAGTTGAACAACAGTATCTTAATAGACCTTGAGAAATTTTACCAACGTACCAGTCTTCTGATTAGTCTTGGTAGCCTAAAACTAAACGATCAAGCACGCAGCGCTTGGCGCAACTATGACAAGTTCCATTACGAGCATGTCAAACACGTACTAACTCTTTATGGACCTGTTTTCGGATTTTAGAAATTAGAATTTCCAATTTTCTATTGACAAAATTTCCTTAAAGTTATAGAATAGAGGTACTAATACTCGGAGGTAAGGGAGACATGAACAACTAAGTCTATCAAATAAAGAACCTTTATTTAGTAGATCTTGTTTTTGTCTCTTTTTGTGTGCTCTTTTTGTACTAGATTTTCTAGTACTTTATCATCTATGAAAATCAAAAAACTAGAAAGCTATGCTCCTCTTGGGTTGGGTTAGGCAACTCCAAGCTAGTTTGACGAGTTTTTCAACGAGGATAATAGAGTTTTGACAGTGACTTTGGGCTCTACTAGATAAAGTAGAGCTTTTTGTTATGCACTATCGACATTCTAGAAAGGGCAACAATATGATAAAAATCAATCATCTAACCATCACTCAAAACAAAGATCTACGAGATCTTGTATCTGACCTAACCATGACTATCCAAGACGGGGAAAAGGTTGCTATTATTGGTGAAGAAGGAAATGGCAAATCAACCTTGCTTAAAACTTTAATGGGGGAAGCTTTGCCTGATTTTACTATCAGGGGAGACATTCAATCTGATTATCAATCAATAGCCTACATTCCTCAAAAACTCCCCGAGGACCTGAAAAAGAAAACTTTACACGACTACTTCTTTTTAGATACTATTGATTTAGATTACAGTGTCCTCTATCGTTTAGCTGAGGAATTGCATTTTGATAGCAATCGTTTCGCTAGCAACCAAGAGATTGGCAGTCTATCAGGGGGCGAAGCTTTGAAAATTCAGCTCATCCATGAGTTAGCCAAACCCTTTGAGATTCTATTTTTAGATGAACCTTCAAATGACCTGGACCTTGAGACGGTTGATTGGCTAAAAAGACAGATACAGAAGATGAGGCAAACCGTTATTTTCATTTCCCATGATGAAGACTTTCTTTCTGAAACGGCTGATACTATTGTCCACTTGCGACTGGTCAAGCACCGTAAAGAAGCGGAAACACTAGTAGAGCATTTAGACTATGATTGCTATAGTGAGCAGAGAAAGGCTAATTTTACCAAACAAAGCCAGCAAGCTGCTAACGACCAAAGAGCCTACGATAAAACTATGGAAAAACATCGACGAGTCAAGCAAAATGTAGAAACTGCGCTTCGAGCTACTAAAGACAGTACTGCCGGTCGCCTATTGGCTAAAAAAATGAAAAATGTTCTCTCTCAAGAAAAACGCTTTGAAAAGATAGCTCAGTCCATGACCCAAAAACCACTTGAAGAGGAAGAAATCAGACTTTTCTTCTCAGATATACAGCCATTACCGGCTTCTAAAGTCTTAATCCAACTGGAAAAGGAAAATTTGTCCATCGGCGAGCGAGTTTTGGCTCAGGAGTTACAACTAACTGTCCGTGGCCAAGAAAAAATTGGTATCATCGGCCCAAATGGTGTTGGAAAATCAACTCTGTTAGCCAAGTTACAGCAACTTTTTAATGATAAAAGAGAGATTTTACTTGGTTTTATGCCACAAGATTACCACAAAAAACTGCAATTGGATTTATCCCCAATAGCCTATCTCAGCAAAACTGGGGAAAAAGAGGAATTGCAGAAAATACAATCTCACTTAGCCAGTCTCAATTTCAGCTATCCAGAAATGCAGCATCAAATTCGCTCCTTATCTGGCGGACAACAGGGAAAACTCCTGCTTTTGGATTTAGTGCTGCGCAAACCAAACTTTCTCCTGCTGGATGAACCTACACGAAACTTTTCTCCAACTTCTCAACCCCAAATCAGAAAACTCTTTGCCACCTATCCTGGTGGTCTCATCACTGTTTCGCATGACCGTCGTTTCTTAAAAGAGGTCTGTACGAGTATCTATCACTTAACAGAACACGGTTTGGGGGTAGCTAATTTAGAAGATTTATAAATTTGCAACATAGCAGATAGGTGGGGCAAAAACACAATTTTAGGAGAAAAAGAAGTAAATCTTCCCATAATAAAACGCATAATATCAAGTTTTTTCTGTACTGACCCCAAAAAGTTAGACAATTAATTTATCCGAAGGATTTAGTTCTGTATTGCACAGGACTGAGTCC
>NZ_CRPU01000011.1 GCF_001096185.1 Streptococcus pneumoniae | reverse complement strand
TAAGCAAAAACTCAACTATCAACAAGCAACGGAAAGTGTTTATAAACGCAAATTCTTTATACCATAAATAGTACATAGCTTGCTAATTCTTTGAAACAAGTGGGTTTCTAACGTGTTAAGCAAAAGTGAATACGAGATTGAATACGACTCTACTTTTTAGCTGGAATGGATGAAATCCATGAGCTGATTAACTACTTCAACACGCTGATTATCATTGATGTGGGTATACATATCAAGGGTGATTTGAACATTATTGTGACCGAGTCTATCTGAAATGATTTTTGCTGTAACACCAGCTTCAAATAGGAGAGAAGCGTGTGTATGTCTAAATCCGTGAGGCGTAATTTTTTTAAGCTCATTGTGTTTACGAAAGAATCTGCTAAGCTTCACTTTCATAGTTGCAGCCAAAAGCCATCCTCCCATGTCATTCGTAAAGATATAATTCGAATCGTGTTGGTATGCTTTGCCGACTTGGAAATATTCTTTTATTTGCTGACGTTTCCAGAGTTTCAATACATTCAAAGTTTCATCATCTAAAGTGATAACCCTCTTACTCCTTTTGGTTTTAGGATCCTGAACAGTTTGCTTGTCCCCAATTACGACAGCTGTCCGAGAAATACTTAATGATTTATTTTCAAAGTCAACATCCGACCACATGAGCCCAATAGCCTCCCCAGTTCTCAAACCAGAAAAAGCGAGCAAGTGGAAAAAAGTGTAGTCTACTGGCTTACAATTTGCTTTGTAAACTTTAAGAAACTCCGTTAGTTCCTGTTTTGTATAGTAGTTTTCTTTGGCCTTTAAGGGCCTATTTTTAGGCTTGATAATCTTATCTAAGGGATTTGACTTAATGATGTCAATAGAAGTGGCATACTTAAAAATACGGCTAATGACAGAGTAGTAATTGGCATAGAGGATATAGCGACTACTTAACTTGATAGCAACCTTTTGACAATAAGCTACACTAATCTGCTGGATTTTCATATCTGTAAAATACAAGTCAATCATAACATCAAGTTTTTTCTTAACGTTCTGATAGGTTGTTGGTTTTACAGTGCTCTTATAGCTATCAAGCCATAACTCAGCTACTTCAGCGAAAGTAGGGTTCTGGAAATCTTCATTGTTTGAAAAACCATTTTCTTCAACATCTAAGAGAAGGTCACGTTCGGCAGCCTTTGCCTCTTTTATGGTTTTAAAACCACGGCGTGTTGTACGTTTTTCTTTTCCAGTGGCAGGGTCTATACCCAGATATGTTTGAAAGAGATATCTAGTCTCTCCTTTTTTTGTGATGTATTTTTTTATCATAAAAAAGTCCTTTCTTTTCGATTGCTTGCCCGCATAGTTGAAAAGGTGTAGAACTTATGATAAACTATAGGTGTATTTTTTTATCATCCTTTCCATTGCTTACTTGATGGAAAGTTGAAACCTCGCACTCAAGATTGCCGTCGGAGAGTGCGGGGATTTTTTGAGTTGTTTCCAAAATGGAAACAGTTGCTAGATAAAAATTAAAAGCCCTACTCATAAGAGCAGGGCTAGAATTGTCCTCTTAGGACAGTATCATCTATTTTGTCGTCAAGCGACTTTATGATTTTATTCTAACCCTAATTTTAAAAAAAGTCAATTTTTTATTTAATATAAATCTAGTTCAAGAACTTCTTTTATCTTGTCTAATAGTTTTTTATGGTCGTTTGTATCTAGCTTGTAAGCTGGTCTATAAACTTTATCATATAACTCTTTTCCTGCTGCATCTAGCATTACTTGTCCATCACTATCAGTCTTTTTCTTTGTTTTATAGACGATTTTCCGTTTGTCTATTTCTTGGATTTTTCGGACATAAGCATAGGCTTTGGGTTTGGAAGGAGTGTTTTGATATTTATTATTTTCAATCGTGATACCACCACGATATTTCTTTCCTGATTTTTTACCAGTTAAAGGTGCTACTAGGAGTGTCCCATCAGCTTTGTCAGGAGGTGTTAAGATGATAGCGTAGTGTTTTCCGTAAAATTCATTCCCACCTTTTTGTGGGAAGTTGATTAGATAAACTTCGCCTTGTTGAAATTTCATATAATGCTCCAGATAATAAAATAAGGTGTACCTCTTAGAAGTACACCAGACCGTTTTGTCCTTGACGAACAAGGCTTTATAAATAAATATCGTATCCTTGACGAACAAGGCTTTTGACATTATTAGTGTACTTCTTTTTTTTTATTTTGTCAAGCAACTATTTCCATTTTGGAAACAGTTGATTTTATTCCCCTCTATACACCCCGACAACTGCATAAATCTTGATGTGTGTGTCTTCGGCTGGTGGGAAGTCTAGGATGATATCTTCGTACTTGTCATTGAGGGATACAAGGCGTAAGCGTCCGTTTTCGGTGTATATCTTCTTGAAGTAAGAACGGTCTCCGTATGCGATAACTGCTAAATCTCCGTTGTAGGTAGTCAGTCCTTTGTCTACTAAATAGAGAATGTCTCCGTCTTGGTAGTCAGGTTGCATGGAGTCTCCGCTTACCTTGGTAGCAATATCGTGGCGTGGTGGTTGCTCGTCAACCTCAATAGTCTCTCTGTCTGTATCATCGTAACCGAATCCATAGTTGAATCCGCTAGCTGCAGCCGTCTCAGATACAACCTCAACTTGATACAAGCTGATAACTTCCGATACTTCGTTTATCTTCGTTTCTTCTTCGTTTTTCTGCTCATTCAGTTGCTTCTCTGCATAGGTCAGGACTTTGACCTGTCTAGGTGGTTCTAGTTGGTCGTAGATGGATTGGATATCGGTAGGAGAAGCCTTTTGAACTGGAGGAAAGAGGTCATCGATAGAAACATTAAAAGCATTTGCCAAATCAAACATTGTGTTTTTCTTAGGAGACCTAAAGCCTTTTTCATAATTGCCAATGGCATTTTTACTTATACCTATCTTAGTACCCAATTCTTGTTGAGTCCAACCATTTGCAAGTCTATAATGTTTTATTTTTTCACCGATAACAATCGCAATCTGTTCTTTATCCATGATTGAAACCTCTTTCTGTTTTCATAAGTAAAGTATAACATAAAACCCACGAAAAGAAAACTTTTTTTGTGTTTTCGTAAAAAAAGTATTGACAGCCCACGTTACGTGTGCTATAATTAAATCAAGCTTAAGGGAAAGGAGGTAAGGCGAATGATGGAACACATCATAAAAAGCCTAGCAACCAAGGACACTGCAACCGTCATCTTGGTACTAGGCTTAACCAGAGAAGCACGTTTGTGGCACAAACAAATCTTAGAACACAAACGTAAGCTTCAAAACAAAAAGTAGAGAAAGGGGCATTGCCCCAACCTCTACTTGATAGTGTACCATCATTTGCCGTGAAAAGCAATGGATGAAAATGTTGGCTTGATAATCTTAGCAGGATTTGTGATTATATCTTTCACTATCCGTAAGATAGTGGAATACCGATGTGATAAAAAAGATAAGGAGTAGGAAGGAGATATCATGGAATCATTGATAATTTCAATTTTAACATCTTTTATTGTAACATCTATTATGATGCATTACCACATTTATAAAGTAAATGAACTATACAAAAAATATATGGATTTTGAAAAATCGAGTGTAGAAGAGTTTGCTAAATCAATTACAAGCAGACTTCCAAAAAATTCTTCCCAAGAGGAGTAATGGTAAAAGATGAATTTAGATAAGGGGGTAAGAAGAATGGCTAAAAATTCAATGAACCTTGAAGTTAAAGTAAATGTTACGAATATGGAGAAATTTAATGAGCTTGTCAAAGAGTTCAATAAAAAAGCTCACGAGCTTGAAGAGCTTGCTCATGAGCTGAATTGGTTTCGTTTTGAAGCAGATATCCTATCAAATGATGGCAACTAGTTCAAAATTAGCATTTTCTGGAAACAAATAAATTGGATATGATTCTTTTGTTTCGAGATTACGGAACTGGTAACCAAAATAATCTTTTTTGGCATTTGGATTTTTTTCAGTGAGTGTTTCAAGATTAGCTTGTGATAGTAGTTTAAAAATCTGAATACGAGCTTGTTCCGGATCTGATACTCTAGCTAACGCTCTTAGTTCATGTTGGCTAGAGAATGCATTTATCAAATCTTCTCTATCGTCAATATAGGTTATAGAGTCATCTAGACGATCATATCTTAATCTAAAATCGATAAATGATAAATTCCTGTATTTTTGATAGGTTACAAACGTAATGTTTTTATCTTGGAATAGGTAGACGAGGGAATCGTTTTGTAATTTTTCCTCAAATTCCGTAAGACCAATTAAAAATTTATGACATGCCTCTAAGATACGAATTTCATTTAAATTCATAGTTTTCCTCCTTTCTATTGGAATTTTGACTAAAACGGTGAGAGGTCTTAGTCAAGAATGATTATAACATAGATAGCAGAAAAACACAACATATTGTAATTAAATATATTTGTTTAACAACATATAGTGTTTTTGGAGGTGTAAAATGTGGAAACAATTAAGTAGAATAATGCAGGAAAGAAATTTGAACGGACATCAGTTATCTAAGATGGCTGGAGTTAATCGAAGTTTCTTTTCTGACTTGAAAAGTGGAAAGGTAAAATACCTTTCATGGCCTAATATGTGTAAAATTGCTGATGCACTGAAAATCAGCTTAGATGAATTTAGATAAGGGGGTGGGAATGTGCAAATTTATCTGTACCAACTAAGAAAAGAAAAAGGCATTACTCAGAAAGAATTAGCCCAAAAACTTGGTATTTCAGAAACTGCATATCGTCAGAAAGAAAGAGGAAAACGTGCTTTTAAATCTGATGAGATGTTTATTATCGCTGATGTTCTAGAGAAAGATATTGGCGAAATTTTTTCAGACCCAAGACCACGAAACGTGGTCATTTGAAAATGATGATTGAAAATAAGCGAGGAGGAAATAGTATGAACAACGCAGCGCAAAAAGTAACACGGATTGACAAAGATGCCTGGGAGATAGCTACGGAGCTGGCGAACGAGTACGGAGTATCTATTTGTCACATCATCAGCGAGAGCGTCCGCTACTGTGCAGAGAATGCCGAATTTAAGGAGATGGACGTTGTCGTTAAACGATTGGTAGTCGGCAGTAAGGTGCTGGAGTAGGAGGAGAAGATGAATGAACTCGAAAAAAAAGCCCTCAATGAAGTATTGAGGACCGTTAGACTTATAAATGAAAAAGTTGCTGAGATTGGTGAACTGCAAAGTCAACAAGAGCTAGCTATTTCTTATCTTCGGGGGATAATGGACGGTTCTTTCTAGTTCGTGTAATAATTACCTTACCGTCATGCGATGTTTTAAAATCAAAATCATGCGTGTGTACGAGAGGAGAATAAGACTGTTGCTTTTCTAACAGATTTAGTATCTTGTTTAGCTTTTTGGTCAAATTGTCATTGAGATCGTCAAGTGTAAGATTTCTTTCAGCACGATTCTCAGGCATTTCAAAGTTTTTAAAACTTTGTATTTTAGCTTTTAAATTCTCTTTAGATTCTTCGATTTTTGCTACATCCGTATCATAGAAAACGGTACGAGTCGTCATAACATCGAAAGGAAGTCTTTCTCCCACTTTTATAATTGGTACAAGAGGAAGTTCAAGAGCTTGTCTGAAACCTAATTCGTAAAATGCGTTGGGATTATGGTCTGTCATATCTGCTACAACCATAGGAGCAGTTTTAAGGTAATTGATAATTGTAGCGTTGATGTTATCTACCGCATTTACGTGGTCAACACGTACAGGCTTATAACCAAGGTCTTCACAAACGGGGGCGATAAGATATTTATATACATTGTCAGCTCGCTCTCTGGTAGGTGTTCCAGATTCGCCAATAGCAGTTACAATAAAACAAATTTTTTCAGTCATATTTTCTCTCCAATCGTTTTTATTTCATTATACCAAATTTAGAAAGGAATATTATGAACGAAATTTTTAATTTTCACGGGCAGGAAGTCCGTACTTTGACAATTGATAACGAGCCTTGGTTCGTCGGGAAAGATGTCGCAGACATCCTAGGATATAGTAAGGCTAGAAATGCGATTGCTCTTCACGTTGATGAAGAGGACGCCCTAAAATAGGGCATCCCTACTAGTGGTGGAACACAGGATATGTTGATTATCAACGAATCTGGTCTCTACTCTCTTATCTTATCTAGCAAATTGCCTCAAGCGAAAGAGTTTAAGCGCTGGGTGACTTCAGAGGTCTTACCAGCTATTCGCAAGCAGGGCGGTTTCATTAGTGAGGACTTGGACGAGGATGCCTTTATCGCTCTATTTACTGGACAGAAGAAATTGCGTGAACAGCAGGCTACTATGCTGGAAGATATCGACTACCTCAAGAGTGAGCAACCGATTCATCCAAGCCATGCTCAGTTGCTCCTGAAGAAGCGTAAGGTTAGGGTTGTGGCATGCCTAGGTGGTATCGATAGTCCAGCTTATGCGGATAAGACTTTCGCTCAGTCAGTCTTTAGACAAGCTGAGATTGACTTTAAAGAACACTTCAATATTAGTCGCTATGACCTGCTACCCAAGAAGCATGTGGACGCTGCTATAGATTACTGGTTGACGTGGGAGCCAAGCACCAATACCAAGATGAAGATTATGGAACTGAACGCATTTAGTCAAGCGTAGGGAGGGAGAAATGAGACCAAGACGATATCCGTATAGTGGAAAAAAAGAGTCCACCTTTGTGAAGGCAGACCCTAAATTAGTAGAAAATGCTCTAAGAAACACTAGTTTTCGTGATTGTTTACAAGTTGTGTTAGTAACGAAACTGTAGTTTCGGTACTGAGTTTATGAGCAACAAGAACGCTATGGAGAATAGCCTTTCTAATCTCCATGTCGATTGGGTATTTTTTAAATACTTCATCCAACATATCTTCGATAACCGGAATAGCATCGTTGATAATGTCTTGAGAAACTTGTAAAACATCTTCTTTAGTTAATTTAGACATATAGTTTTCCTCCTTTCTGATGGAATTTTGACTAAAACGTGAGAGGTCCTAGTCAAAATTATTATAGCAATTTAGGAGGATATTACATCAGCCTTGAGACTGATATAGGAGATTGAATGGAAGATAAAATCATTGAACTTGCTGATTACTTCATCAGCGAATCCACAACGTACAGAGAAGCTAAAATAGCATGTGAGAAGCTATTGGAACAAGTCAGCCATGAGATAGAACTCAGAGCTATGGAAAGTAAAACTTTTCAAACAAAAAGCACCTGATAGAAATCAGGCGCATACTTAAATAATTTAAACCATTATATCACAAAAATGCTTGCCCGCATAGTTGAGAGGATGTAGAAAATGGAAGGTATCACGTTACAATTACGATTGGACGGCGAAAGTGCTGAATTGTTCACAAACCAATTACTAGCCTTTGCTGAAAAGCAAGTCAAGGAGCAGTTAGAGAATGATCGCATGCCAATCAATCAACAAGCTTTGATGAAGAAGTTCGGCTTTACTCATGGCTATATCAAAAAGTTAGAACGTAAAGGATTAAGATTTCGTAAGCAAGGAAAAGATATTATGTACGATGTCAATGATGTTTATGAAATTTTGGAATTAGAGAAAGAAGTACGAAAATTAAGAGCATAAGGAGATTAAAAAATGTTTGAACCACCGATTTTAGACCAGTTGATGGGTGTTGGAGCTTTGCTGATTGGATTTGCAGGGCTTTGCCGTCATATAAAATTGCAAGAGGAGCGTAAGGAAAAAGAAAGACGAGAAGAGCAAGAATTTGCGTCTATGATTATCCAAGGGTACAACCATGCATACGAACGTGGTAGAGAGGCAGAACGTCAAGAAATCCGCAAGAATATTCGTCGAGAGTTTAAAGGCTTCACCTACGACAACGAACCGCCCGTAGGCTTGCGTTCAGAACATCTAGACTTACGCCAAGAACCTCTGGCATTACCAGAGCCTAAAATGCACATCTTGAAGTGAGGAGGTCAGGAAATGGAAAGATTGATTCGATGGCTGGATGACCAGATTATGTATATCAAAGAAGCGATAGAAAAGGGATCAGATAACAGACATTTTATTACGATTTGGGAATATAATCATAAAAATCTATTGTTAGTCAAAGAATACATAACTGACTATGAAAAACTAACCAAAGACTATGAAAAACTAGCTAAGAACTATCATGATGTGGTCTCTCAAAATCGTCTGCTCAAGCTTGAAAAACTAGAGTTAGAAGGCAGGTACATCTATGAGGATATGCGGATGAAGTACCGTGCTAACCGTAGGAAGTGGGGTGTGAGATTATGGCGTTAAAAAACAAGCGGTATTTCTGGATCCAGCTTGCTCAGGACTTCTTTAAGTCAAAGGAGATGAAACTACTTCGCAAAATTGCTGGTGGAGATACACATACCATCATTTATCTCAAAATGATGTTAATTAGTTTGGAAGATGGAGGGCATATTTACTATGATGGACTTGCTGACAATCTAGCCGAAGAAATTGCTCTTGTCATTGACGAAAATGTTGAAGATATTAAAATTACATTGATTTTTTTAGAAAGCAAAGGATTGCTGACTAGAAAAAATGACAGGGACTATTTCTTAGAGCAAGTTCCTGAGATGGTAGGTAGTGAAACAGCAACTGCCAGAAGGGTTCGCAAGTTTCGAGAGAACAAACAGGCGTTACAATGTAACGCCGATGAAACAAAGTGTAACGGAGATATAGATATAGATAAAGAGATAGATATAGAGATAGATAAAAATAATAAGGTGATGATTAGTTCCAGTCTCTCTGACAATTTGAAACATAGTGGTATTCGAATCAACGATAAACAACATCAACAGTTGCTTGAATATGTAGGAATTGATGGAATGAATTTTGATATGTTAAACCGTGCAATTGAGATAACTTCGGAGGTTCATCAACCTAGTTTTAAGTATCTAAGAGGCATTCTTGAAAATTGGAAAAAGAAAGGTTTCACAACGATTGAACAGGTGGATGAGAACGACCGTAAATATAAAGAGGGTAAGAACTATAATCGCTCAGGACAACAAAACGATAAAACATTGGAACAGGAGGCTAAGGACGAATGGGGGTATTAGAACTAATTGAACAATTCGAGATAGACTACTATCCGTTAAGCTACGAGAAGAAAACTCTTTTAGCCAACCAGCCGATTCATCAAGTGATTACCTGCTTGTCTGAAATGGCTAGCTGGCATGAATGTGGAGGTCGTCTGTCATGGTAGACAATGTGTTTGAGGAAATTGCCTTATCTTATCACAGAAATACTGAACAACAAGAAGAGTTTTGCGAAAAGCATAACATCCCTTTGATAAAGATATTGAGGACTGATAGTGTTGTATGTCGAATGTGCGAATCTGAGCGGATCCATGAGGAGAATCAAGCAAGAGTGAATGAACTGGCTGACGCTGAGAATGAGCGAGAGAGGAAATACTATCTTGAAAAGTTCTCTCTTTATGATGAGGTTTTGAAAAATGCTACTTTAGACAATTTTGAAACACCAACCGAAAAAGAAGCGGAAAAGCTAGCTTTTGCAAAGAGGATTTGTCGTGAGTGGTCCGAGGGTGCTAGAAACAATATTGTACTTCAGGGAGAAGCTGGGACGGGCAAGAGTCATTTGGCTTTTGCTATGGTCAAAGCTTTATCGGAGTACACGAAAGAGATTGCTATTTTTATCAATGTAACTGACTTGCTGATGAAAATTAAAGCTGATTTTAGTCAGGAAGAGTTTCTGGTCAATAAAATTGCGAGTGCTAAGTTCTTGGTTTTAGATGATTTGGGGATGGAGAAGGATAGCGAATGGTCGTTTACTATTCTCTACAATATCCTGAATAAGCGTTCAAATACAATCATTACCACCAATTTGACTTCTGCTGATATTCAGAAAAGATATGGCAGACCCTTTATGTCCAGACTGATGAAGGGTGTGGATAAAGACCATTTAATGGTTTTCAACGACTTGACAAACAAGCGGAAGCAATATTTTTAGAATGGAGGTGGCTGATGTTTATTTTAAAGCATGGGACAAGAGAGGATAAGCCGTTTCTGAGATCCGTGGTTATTGGAGTGACTGGCTTGGACATTTCATGTTCTGAGGAGAAGAAAGCATTGCGGTTTGTTTCTCGGGCGGCAGCTGTACAGGTTGGCAAGGCATTAAGGGGTTCCTTTGGGAACTTTTACCCTGTTGAGGTGGAGTGATGAAACGATTCATAGCTATCTGGATTCTGCTATCTGCTGGACTCAACATCTGGCAGATGGACAGGATTCGAGATTTGGAAGAAAAGAAGCTAATGGTTATCTACAAGGCAGATAACGCAGGCGCTGAGATATTCGGTAAGGTCGTCGAGAAAGGACGACATGGAAAGCTATACACGCTAACGATTCGTGATTATGGGATTTTCGTGGTTACGAAGGATGTGTACGAGAAAGTGAAAGTTGGGGATGAGGTGTTATTATAATGGACGATATTTTACAAGCTTTAGCAAAAATGCTAAATATGACTGTTGATGAAGTAAGTTCTTTGATTACAACATTTAAAGGGAATGCACCGCAGGTTTACGAAGTAATCGTTAAAGAAAAGATGTTTTATGATATCTTCAATCTTTTTCAAAGTATTTCGATTGCAATACTGGTTGTCTCATCAGTGGTTTTAGCAATTTTAACTATCATATATTTCACTTATGATGGTGGTTTTGTCTACACGTACGAATGTAAAGGTAAAAGTGAAGAAGAAGTTAAATTAGAACGCATTGAACGAAAAAGAAAGGATTTAAAATTACCGATAAAAATTAGTTGCATTTCATCGAGCGCAAGCTTGATAACATTAGTTGTTGCAATTATTTTAAAAGTAACTCTTGCACCAAATTATATATTCATCGTGAATGAAATTTTACCAAGATTAACGAAGAGATAGGAGTTATCATGAACACATTAGAAAATGTAAAACAATGGTTTATAGACCGTGATTTAGAAAACGGTGGACGGCTAGACAAGCAGTCGCTAAAGCTTAGTGAAGAGTTCGGTGAGTTATGTGCAGGCTATCTCAAGAAGAATGAGAAACTGACCAAGGATAGCATCGGAGATTGTGCAGTTGTGATTGTTGGTTTGGGCTTGTTGAGTAAAGTGGATGTGGATAGTATTTTTGAAGAGTCGAAAAATGTTAGAAAGAACGATATTATGACGTCATTCGCGTACGCAAATACATGTATTAGCAACATTCAAACAGAACAACATCTGAAACTTATGACCTTACGTATAAAATCATTGACTCTATTGATTGGTCATCTAAAATCAATCAGTAAGTCACTCGGTTATGATTTCGAAGAATGTTTTGAACTGGCTTACCAAGAAATCAAAGACCGCAAGGGTCGTTGGATTGATGGTTCGTTTGTTAAAGAGGAGGATTTATAAAATGAAAAAACTAGGTATTGTTTTAGGTGCTGTATTTGTAATCGTTGTATCGCCATTTGTGGTTCAGTATGGTTGGAATGAAATCATCACAACGATTGTCCCAGTTGGTAAAATTACAGTCTGGCAAGCATTAGGGATGGATGCACTACTATCTTTCATCTGGCCTGTGTTATCCAGCAAAAAAGAATCTGAAGAGGATTATTCAAATGCTGTAAAAAGTAGCATTTCAAAAATCATTACATGTTCATTTTTAATTTGGCTAGCTAGTTTGTTTATTTAAGGAGGATTTGGGATGATACCGAAATTTAGAGCGTATGATAGTGGCTCATTAAGTCGCATGTATCAACCAGACTAAGTGATGGCTGGAAATGGTGATATCTGGATTATTGATGAGGATTCTGTTGCTGGTGAATGGATTGTGAACAATGACATTCACCTCATGCAATCGACAGGGCTCAAAGACAAGAACGGTAAGGAAATCTTTGAGGGGGATATAGTAAAACGATATAGAAGTCCTTTTTTTAAAGCAAAATGGGAATATCAGATTGAAACTGTAATCAAAGAAGAAGCCAGTCTTCTGTAATGATTCTATCATCAACGTTGATAGCGTGAAGAATAGCATCACAATTGAAGGAGTTGAGCTTGGATCAGATTGTCGTGCTTTGGTATCTAGACACAAAGACGGGACAGGAACAATAACTCTGATATTTGAAGGGAAAATTATTTGAAATACGCAAGGAGATTTGCAAAATGCAGCTAAGATTAAAAGAACTTAGAGAGGACCTATGTATCTCTGTCAAAGATATGGCCAGAGATACAGGTGTCTCCCAAAACACAATTCATTTGTACGAGCGAGGTGGATATCCGTCCATTAAGCAAATTGAAATGATTGCTAAAACCTATGATGTAAACCCTGCGTGGCTTGTTGGGTGGATAGATGATGAAATGATGCCTGGAATACAGGTAGTCGAAAAAGTGGTCTACAAAGAAAGCCCAACAGCAAGATTGCCAGATTATTTTAACAATAATAACGATGGTAAGATTATCAAATGGGTCAAAACTAAAAGATATATGGGAGGTAAGGTTTGGGCAAAAAGAATTTAACAAAATCACGGAGAGATTATCTTGAGTTTGAACTCGATGATAAATACCTGAAGATTGATAAACTTATTGGTCAGCGTAGGCATGAATTAGAACGATTGTACGAAGTGAAACATCTAACTGTTCCTGGTATTGATGATACTGGTGCAAGTGGAAGCGGAACATTCGTCAACAGGTCGGAGAATCTAGCGGTTGCTTATGCAAGCGATCCGATGGTTTTAAGACTGGAAAACTTTCAAACAGCAATTTCCAAACTACTTGATGCACTTGAACCTGATGATAAAAAAATCTTTCATTTGAGATGGGGAGAACATACTAGATACGATTGGATTCAAGTTTGGCATATTATGGAGAATGGTGACACTGGGTATCTATACAGGCACAGTAAGCAGATTTACAGAAGACGTGAAGTCATTCTCGATACACTCGCAAAGTTATTGTTCATGTAACTTGTCAAAAAAAAGTATAGTATTGACAAAAAGAAAATGATAGATTGATACTATCCAAAGCACTGAGAAAATCTTAGTGCTTTATTTTTTTTGAAAGGAGCAAAACTATGAATATTGTTGAACCGTTACGAGATAAGGATGATATCCAAGCCATGAAGGACTATCTATCATCTTGGAATGAAAAGTATTATATGCTATTTCTTTTGGGAATCAATACAGGTTTTCGTGTCGGAGATATTCTCAAACTAAAAGTTAAAGATGTTCAAGGTTGGCATATTAAAGTTAGGGAACAGAAAACAGGGAAATACAAGAGCATCAAAATGACAAGGCCACTCAAGAATGAATTGAGGGAATTTGTCAAAGATAAAGAACTACATGAGTATCTATTTCAGAGTCGTGTTGGAAAGAATAAGGCGCTCAGCTATAAGACGGCATACTGGTTTCTTAAAAGAGCTGCTGAAGACTTAGGCATCGATAATGTCGGAACCCACACGATGCGAAAAACATTTGGCTATCATTACTACAAGAAGTACAAGAACGTTGCAGACTTGATGTCATTATTCAATCATTCAAGTCCAGCAGTCACACTAATTTATATTTGTGTAAGGCAAGATGAACTTGATACTAAGATGAGTAATTTTAGCCTCTAATATTTTTTTGATTTTTTCAACTATCCATAACGAGGAAGTTTCTAGTTTATATTTTGAATAGGGCTCAAAGCATTGTCCGTATTAGTTTTTGAGTGTGAAACAAAATTGGATAAAATATAAGATATAACTAATTCAACAGGGATATTTTACATAAATTCAAAACTCAAAAATAAATCTTGTCAAAAAAAGATATAGAATTGACAAAATGAATCTGATATATTTGTATCATGAAAAAAATCCAGAAGTTGAAGGGACTGCATAGGCGATGGCTTATTTTAAAAATCCTAAACACTCTGACTGGTTTAGAACTTGGCAGATTAAATTCTACAACTCGAAACCTTGGATAACTCTGAGAAATAGAATCAGAAGTACAAAGCGTATGCGCTGCGATATGTGTGGACGTTTAATTCATAGCAAGAGCATTGTTGACCATATCATAGAGATTGATGAAACTAATTATCAAGATGA
Organism: Streptococcus pneumoniae; assembly: GCF_001096185.1. Classification (GTDB taxonomy): domain Bacteria; phylum Bacillota; class Bacilli; order Lactobacillales; family Streptococcaceae; genus Streptococcus; species Streptococcus pneumoniae_B. Next base: position 51,567 of record NZ_CRPU01000011.1, on the reverse strand, counting down.
GTCTATTACTCTCAACGAAGACAATCTACAACTACTTTGTCTCGAGTGTCATAATACAAAAACATTTCAAAGTAAAATAAATTTAAATTTAGAAAATCGGAATATTAATTTATTTTGATTTTTTATTTTTGAATTTTTTATTTTTATCAGATCCCCCCTGTTTAAAATTTTCACACACCCAAAATAATAACGGTGTCAATCCTCTTATATACCTCTCCCCCAAAAATGACGAAAATTGATACAAGAAAGGAGCATGATTTTGAAAATCAATGAAGTTTTAGAAAAGCTAGGAATAAGTCGTGCTACCCTCACCAGGTATCGAAAAAAGCTAGGCATATTTGAAGAAACTCGGTCGAATATCACAAAAAGTCAGTTCAAAGAGTTAGAAAAGCTGGCAAATCAACGCCAAAAGTATACAAGAGAAGAACGTGTTGAACTTTCTCGTAAGACTTTCAAGTTGATTCCAAAAGAAAAAATGCTTGAAATCAATGACAATGATTCAGTAGGTTTGAAAAATTTAAAAACTCAATACAATCATAATCAAAAAGTGATTGAAAACTTCCAGTTGGAAATCAATAAAGTCATCAATAACGGTGAGCTACCTGATAAGTATCTACTTGATGGAATGGAAAAGTATCAAAAGCTAAACATGCAGATTATGTCAACGATTGAAAAGCAAAGCCCACAGGGCGACAGTCTCAAAGAAATGATTCAGGAGAAGTTGGCTCGATATGGTTGAGATGAGATATTTTGATAAATATGCTCAGCTGGTCTACTCAGGTAAGATTCGCGTTTGTGCACTCACTATGAAATCTATTAAACGAGTAGAGAGGTACAAGGAGCAATACATCTTCAAACAAGAAGAAGCTGACAAACGGATTGAGTTCATTGAGGAAGAGTGTAGCAACACTAAAGGTCTTGCTGGCAAGTTACGTTTGGCCTTATCTCAGAAGGTTTGGCTAGAAACAACGTGGGGTTTTTATCATACAGTTGAAGTTACAAAAACAGATCCCGATACACTTGAAGAATATAAAGATTTCGAAGAAAGGCGTCTCATTCATGAGGTGCCTATTATTGTACCTCGTGGTACAGGAAAAACCACCCTTGGTTCTGCCATTGGTGAGGTTGGTCAGATTATTGACGGTGAGTGGGGTGCTGATATTCAGCTTCTAGCTTACAGTCGTGAACAAGCTGGCTATCTGTTTAATGCTTCTAGAGCTATGCTGTCGAACGAAGAGAGCTTACTACACTATATGCGTGAGGCTGACATACTACGGTCAACTAAACAAGGTATCTTGTACGAGACAACTAATAGTCTTATGTCAATCAAGACTTCCGACTATGAAAGCCTTGATGGTACTAATGCTCACTACAATATTTTTGATGAAGTGCACACTTATGATGATGACTTCATCAAGGTTGTGAATGATGGTTCGAGTCGTAAGCGAAAAAATTGGATAACCTGGTACATCTCCACCAATGGGACGAAACGGGACAAGCTTTTTGATAAGTATTACAACATCTGGGTAGATATTCTTGATGAAAAGATTGTCAATGATTCGGTCATGCCTTGGATTTATCAGCTGGATGATGTTTCTGAAATTCACAATCCAGATATGTGGCAGAAAGCTATGCCTTTACTCGGTATAACGACTGAGAAGGAGACGATTGCCAAGGATATTGAAATGAGCAAGAATGATCCAGCACAACAGGCTGAGCTGATGGCTAAAACATTTAATCTCCCTGTTAATAACTATCTTGCTTACTTCAGTAATGAAGAGTGTAAGGGTTGGTCAGATAAGTTTGATAAGAGTTTGTTTGTCGGAAATGAGGAACGGAGTGCTCGCTGTGTGCTTGGTGTTGACTTGTCGGATGTCAATGATATTTGTTCGGTTTCATTTATGGTCGTGCGTGGCGAAGAGCGTCAGTATTTGAACAAGAAATTCATGCCACGTCATACGATTGAAGGACTCCCGAAAGAACTGAGGGACAAATACGCTGAGTGGGAACTTAGTGGACAGCTTCATGTTCATGAGTTGGATTACAATGACCAAGCTTATATCTTTGAAGAGTTAAGGCAGTTTATGAGTGAGAATAGAATCTTACCAGTTGCAGTCGGATATGACCGCTGGAATGCAAAAGAGCTTATCCGCTTAATTAATGACTACTACGGAGATATATGTCACGACATTCCACAAACGGTCAAGAGCTTATCCAATCCTTTAAAAGTGTATAAAGAAAAAGCTAAGATGGGGAAAATCATCTTTGACGATCCTGTGGCAACTTGGAACCACGCAAATGTTCGTGTCAAGATAGATGCGAATAACAATGTATTTCCAAATAAAGAAAAAGCAAAAGAAAAGATTGACGTATTTGCTAGTCAGCTAGATGCTTTTATCTGCTACGAAAATTTCAAGGAAGACTTGAGTTATTACTTTGATTGAGGTGAAGAATGAACAAATATATAAATAATCTAAGAGAGGTTTTTGCTAGGATTTTCAGACCAAGTAATAGAAAATCCACAAGGACCTATTTACAAAGAAATTTGAATTATTGGAGAAGAAATTCGATTTACTTAGATAATATCTACAATAAGATTTCAACAGATACTGCACAAGTTCGATTTAAGCATGTGAGAATCACTCGAAATCCGACAGGAGTTGATAAGATGGAGTGGTTTGAAAATAGTGATCTTGCAAATGTTTTATCTTTCTCTCCAAATCCTCTTGAAATACCAGTTGTATTTTGGGCAAATGTAACAAGAGCTATGCTGAAAGATGGTGTTGCGGTCGTTGTTCCACGTTGGGAAAATGGTCGACTGATTGAAATTTGGCTTGCAAAGAAAACCATATCATGGACTGCAGAGAGAGTTGAAATCATGATTGATGATGTAGAGATTGAGCTACCTCTTAGCGATGTCTGGGTTTTTGAGAATCCTAAATTAAACGTGACAAGTCAACTAAACCAAATCACAGAATTAATTGATATCAACCTTGATGCGTTAACCGAGAAGTTAGGCAGAGGGAATTCAAAGTTGAGAGGATTCTTAAAACTACCAACTAAAGCAGCAGATGAACATTTGAAGAAACAAGCTAAGAGTCGAGTTGATAGCATGATGGAACTTGCTGAAAATGGTGGTATTGCCTATCTCGAGCAAGGTGAAGAGTTTATGGAGTTAAACAAAGATTACTCAACTGCTTCTAAAGAAGAAATGGAGTTTCTGAAATCTCAACTTTATCATGCTCATGGTATCAATGAGAAACTATTTACTTGCGACTACACAGAAGAGCAATATAGAGCTTACTATTCTAGCGTCATGAAGTTATATCAACGTGTATTTTCTGAAGAGATAAACAGGAAATACTTCACGAAGACAGCACGGACACAAGGCAACAAACTCTTAGTCTTCTTTGATATGGCTGATATGATTTCATTCAAAGATCTAGTTGAAGGTGGATTTAAATCTAAATACGCAGGTTTGATGAATTCAAATGAATTCCGTGAAACGTATCTAGGACTTCCAGGCTATGAAGGTGGAGAAGTATTCGAAACTAATCTAAATGCAGTTCGTATCGAGCCGAGTGAAAGTAATTGAAAATAGGGTGGGCGGTTGGCAGAAATTTTAAGAAAGGAGGTAGGCTATGGAAAAGTTAAAAACCTTTGTCGTCAAGTCAGTTGAGGAAGAGTCAGCTGACTTTCATTTTGAGGCTTATGCCTCCACCTATGGCAATACAGACAGAGACGGCGATGTGATGGCCAAGGGTTGTTTTGACAATACCCTTAAAACTAAGGCTGTCGTTCCCATGTGCTTAAATCACGATCGCAATCGTGTCATCGGTAAGCATGAGCTGTCGGTAGATGAAAAAGGTCTGCGAACACGGTCAACGTTCAATCTAAGTGATCCAGAAGCTAAGAAAACCTATGACCTCATGAAGATGGGGGCATTGGATAGTCTGAGCATTGGATTTTTTATCAATGATTATGAGCCAGTTGACGCCAAGCAACCTTACGGTGGATGGATTTTTAAAGAAGTTGAAATCTTTGAAATATCTGTCGTGACCGTGCCAGCCAATCCTCAAGCAACCGTTGATAATATTAAGGGATTTGATATGTCTGTGGTTGACAAGCGAATCGCTCAGGCGAACATGAAGCAAGACATCATGAGTAAACTTGCAACAATTTAAAAAAGGAGAAAAAATGAAAACACTAGTCGAATTGATGGAAGAACGACAAAAACATGCAGATGAGCTATCTGAGGTCAAATTAAAAAAAGCTTCAATCGAAGAGAAATTGAAGTCAACAACTATCGGAGATGAAGATCTTGCACAATTGAAATCAGATGCAGAAGAATTGGTATCCAAAGCAGAGGAACTAAAGGAAACAATTTCTAAGTTAGATGTTGAGATTAAAGAAAAAGAAGACAATCTCAACAAAGCTGCTAAATCTATCAAGGAAGTACAGAAAGGCAAGACACAAATGGAATACTTAAAAACAAAAGAAGCTGCACTTGATTTCGCTCGAATCCTCATGGATAACGAAGGAAGCTCAAACAGTGCCCGAAAAGCGTGGGAAGCAAATCTGGTTGAAAAAGGTGTAACTGATGTTGACAAAATCTTACCTGAACCAGTATTGATTGCAATCCAAAATGCATTTAATGATTACGACGGTATCCTGAACCATGTAACCAAAGATCCTCGTTATGCAGTACGTGTTGCACTTCAAACGCAACAATCAAAAGCTAAAGGCCATCAGAATGGCAAAACAAAGAAAGATGAATCTTTTGTATTTATCGATTATACAATCAACTCTGCAGCTGTCTACATCAAGTACAGTTTTGAGTATGCTGACTTGAAGAAGGATACAACAGGTGCTTACTTCAACTATGTGATGAATGAATTAGCCCACGGCTTTATCCGTGCAGTTGAACGTGCTGTTGTTATCGGCGACGGTAAAAATAGTGATGATGATGACAAAATCACTGAAATTAAATCTATTGCAGAAGAAACACTTGCTCAACTATTTGATACACAAGAAATCAGTGTTGACGGGGAATTTGACAGTACTGTTTTAGAAACCCTCGTCAAAGGGATTGATAAACTTGCTGCAAATACAACTCCAATTTTGGTAACTTCAAAAACCATTGCCCGTAAACTTAAAATGGTTAAGGATGGCGAAAAACGCTATATTGATCCACAACCATTCGCACCAATTTCACAAACAGGAAATGTCATTGCTGGTTACCAAGTATATGTCTATGACTGGATGGAAGATGCGACTAACCCAATTATCGCATTTGCTGACAAGGCTTATAAGATGATTGGTGATGATGTCTCTGCTGATCGCTTCGAAGATTATGATGTAACGATGAATCGCCGTCATATCGAACTTGCTAGCGTGCTTGGTGGCCGACTTGGTCAGTACAAATCAGCTGTGAAATTCACAAAAGGTTGATTTTAAATAGAAAGGGGAGTCTAAAATGACAATCCTTAATCAAATTAAAGAAATGGTTGAAGTTGATGTCGAAGAAGAAATCTTTGACACTCAACTTTTAAGCTACATAAATAGTGGGATTTCATATCTAACGAGAAACAACATTCCTATCACTCGCATTGATAAAGAAAGCGAATTGACAGAATGGGATGAGATTGAAGAGGATGATAAAGAAACAATTTTAGATTGGTTACATTTGAGATGTGTTCAGAGATTTGATAAATCCTTGATGACAGGAAACTCAACAACAATGAGCTGGATTGATGAAGAATTGACAAATATTCTCTATCAATTAAAAGCTATTTACGGAGTTTAATCATGAAATCATCTAGAGTATCAATCATCCTTTGTTACGATAAGCGTACAGAGGTCGAAAAAGGTGTTTTTGAAAAACAAGTTGTAGAAAAGAAAGTCAAAGCTGAAAAAGAGAAAATCTACCAACGTAGGCTTGATAAAGCTTTGGCAGATGGTCAAGTTTTGACAGCAAGATTTCGGATACGTTCTAACTATGTGACAGATTCCTTAGACTACGTGAAGTACAAAGGGAAAGAGTACAAGGTAAATGTTGGAACTGAATCTGATGATGGCCACTACACGATAATTGAATTAGGAGAATTGAAATAATGGCTAAGAAGTTCTTCACCAGGCAAGAAATTCAAGAAATCCTAGAAAAAAACACTTTAAAATCAAAAGTGTTCTATATGGAACGTGAGGAAAAGTCCTCTCCTGACAACGTTATTCTTTACTATCGTTTAACTCCGGGTAGTAGTATTACTGCTGATGACACAGTACACATAAGAAAAGTTACTATTCAAATCAGTCACTATCACAAGAAGAAACTAGACAGCATTGAGGAATTGATGTTGTCTAATTTTATGTGTGAACCTAGTCAGTTGAATCTAAAACAGCCTGATACAGATTACTTACTTACAACCTACAGAATCGAGGTATTCACAAGTGGGAAGTGGTAGTGTTAATGTGAAAACATTAAAAATCGATATACAGAATCAAGTTTTAGAAATCATAGAAAAAGCAGGAAAAAGCACCGCTGGAGATATTAGAGACGGAAGTCCTAGAAGAAACGGAGTATATGAAAAAGGATGGACTCACGAGACCATTGAAGATATCGCTGTAGTATATAACAATGGGAAAGAGAAGTCGCTTGCTCACTTGTTAGAAAATGGCCACGCAACAAAAAATGGTGGATTTGTAGCACCTCAAGAACACATCAGACCAGCTTATCTCAAAAATAAAGAAATCTTTCTCAATAATATGAAATCAATAAAAATCAGACCAAATTAAGGAAGGAGTCACAATGACTTATAAATATGACACACGAGAGGTTACTCATGGTAATGCCATGGGATTCTTTGCTAAGATTTCAAAAACAGAATCTGGCGCACTCGATCTAAAAACACCATACCCATTTACAGGATTGCGAAAAACATCTTTTGAAACTTCACAAGAATCAAATGCATACTACGCAGACAATGTGGAGCACGTTCGTCTTCAAGGTAAGAAATCAACTGAGGGATCCATCACGACTTATCAAATTCCTAAACAATTCATGATTGACCACTTGGGTAAAAAGCTGACAACTTCAACTCCTCCAGCGCTCATCGATACTGGTGTGAATGCGAATTTCATTTGGGGATATGCTGAAACAGTGACAGATGAGTTTGGTTCGGAGGTTGAAGAATTCCACATCTGGACCAATGTGAAAGCATCGGCTCCAAAAGGCAGCACTACAACAGATGAAAGCTCTGCTACACCAAAAGAAATCGAAATTCCATGTACTGCGTCACCTAACAATTTCATTCTAGATTCAGATAAAAAACCTGTTTCAGAAATTGTATGGCGTGATACAGACAAGGGCGTTGTCCGTGCTAAATTTGATAAATTGTTCGCTTCAAGTACCCCAACGAAATTGATTGATTTTATCAATGAAGCTTTAGGAACAACAGCCATCGTGCCAGGAGGCTAAAATGATTAAAAAAGAACTATCATTCACAGCGTTTGATAGTTATGGTGAAGAAAGAGAGCACACTGAAACAGTGCGCTTTCTTTATTCTTTACCAGCTATCAAGATGTATGAACAGCGAACAGGTCGCAACTTCTTTGATGACAACCAAAAAGCACTCACAGCTTACACACAGCTTGCTCTTGCAACTGGTGTAAATGGTAGCTTATCTGATTTAACTGATGAAGAAAAAGTCAAACTAATGCCATTACTTATGGAGCCAGATTTTATGAACTTCCTAACTGAAGTCATACCTTGTCTGTACGGTGAGGTTGAGAATGGTCGCTTGGTACAGAATGAGCTGACTGCTGAAACAGCCTCTCTTGCTCCTTGGTTTGGTGATTTGATCGATATTGGTTTTTTCTCAGACCTCTTTTATGAATTTAACAGAAGTAGAGCAAAGGTTCCTCAAGATAGAAAAAAGCCTCAACAGAAGTCATAACTTCTGAAAAAATTTATAAGGTTATTTTTGAAAATCGGATGGATGTTTTTTGGGCAGAAAGTCAACACTTTAATTATCTGATGGGAACACTACATCAGATGAGTATCAATGAAAATGAGAAGAAAACTTTATCAAACGCAGAATTACTAAATGTAATGTCTGACTAAAATTGAAAGGAGGAAATCTATGGCTGAAACATTTGAAGGCTTATACGTCAAATTTGGTGCCAATACTGTTGAATTTGACAGGTCTGTAAAAGGTATCAATAATGCTTTATCTAGTTTGAAAAAAGACTTCAACAACATCAATAAACAATTGAAGATGGATCCAGACAATGTCGACTTGCTGAATCGTAAGTTGCTCAACTTACAGGAACAAGCTCGTGTTGGTGCTATGAAAATTGCTGAACTCAAAAAGCAACAAAAGGAACTGGGAGAATCTGAAGTTGGGTCAGCACAGTGGAATAAGCTTCAACTTGAAATTTCTAAAGTTGAATCACAGATGAAGGTTGTTGACCAGGCAATGAATTCAACCAAAAAACATATCGAAGATGTAGGAAATCCAAAGTCTATTTTAAATCTCAACAAAGAAATCAACAATGTTGCAAAAGAACTTGATATCGTCAACCAGAAGCTTGAATTAGATCCTAAAAATATAGAGTTGTCCGAAGAAAAAATGAAGTTATTAGGTAAACAATCTTCATTAGCTAAGGATAAGGTCCAGGAGTTGAAACGGAAACAAGAGGAATTAGGAAAGGAAAAAATAGGAACAGAGGAATGGCGACAACTTCAAAGTGAAATTGGGCAAGCAGAAGTTGAGGTGTTAAAGATAGATAAAGCCATGGGGAATCTAGGGGATTCAAGCCGTTCTGCAACAGGAAACATCAAGGAAGCTACAGGATATTTAAAGGCTGATGTAATGATGAATGTTGCTGAAAAGGCAGGACAACTAGGTCAAAAAATGGTTGATGCTGGTAAAAAAACAGTAGATGCATGGTCTGAAATCGACGAAGCGATGGATACTGTTACGACGAAGACTGGACTTACTGGCGAAGCCTTGTTAGGACTTCAGGAAATTGCAAAAGGAATCGCTACATCTTTACCAGCGACTACATTTCAAGAATCTGCTGACGCAGTCGGTGAGTTAAACACACAATTTGGACTTACTGGCGATACTTTGCAATCTGCAGCAGAGTACCTATTGAAATATTCGAAAATAACTGGAGAAGATATTTCAAATTCCGCAATAAATGCCAAGAAAGCAATTGATGCTTATGGTTTATCTAATGAGGATCTAGCGAGAGTATTGGACTCAGTAACAAAGGTCGGCCAGGATACTGGTCAATCTTATGACTCTATTTTCCAAAAAGCCATTGATGGAGCTCCACAGATTAAGATGCTTGGATTATCTTTTGAAGAGGGAGCGACACTAATTGGTAGATTTGAAAAAAGCGGGATTGACTCTTCTGCTGCTTTATCTTCTCTTTCAAAAGCCGCAGTAAACTATGCCAAAGACGGGAAGACTTTAACAGATGGATTGAACGAGACTGTTAATGCGATTCAGAACGCTACTAGTGAGACAGAAGCAATAAGAATTGCTTCTGAAGTTTTCGGAAATAGAGCCGCTCCTAAAATGGTAGATGCTATCCAACGTGGGGCATTTAGCTTTAATGATTTAGCTGAAGCAGCTAAATCTTCATCAGGAACTGTAGCAACAACATTTGAAGAGACAAAAGATCCATTCGATGACCTAACAACCTATTCCAACAAAGCGAAAGAAGGTCTTGCTGAGATAGGTGGTAAATTACTTGAGACTGTTATACCAGCTTTAGAACCTTTGATGGGTATGCTTGAATCTGCTGTCAATTGGTTTACCAGCTTAAATGAAACTGATCAACAGACTATCGTGATTCTTGGCCTCGTTACAACTGCTGTAATGCTACTGCTTGGTGCAATAGCACCGCTAGTCATTGCTATAGGTGCAATAGGTGCGCCTGTCGGAATTGTCGTAGCGGCAATAGTTGCTGCTATTGCCGCTATTACACTCATCATTCAGGCCATCATGAACTGGGGGGCTATATCCGAATGGCTTCAGTCGACGTGGGACGCTTGCGCCGCTTGGCTTTCTGAATTGTGGACTAATATTGTCACGACGGCTACTACAGCGTGGTCAAGTTTCACTGCTTGGCTTTCTGAAATTTGGTCTTCAGTAGTCTCAACGGGACAGTCTTTGTGGTCTAGCTTTACTAGCACCTTGTCCAATATTTTCTCAAGTTTGATTTCAGGAGTTCAGTCACTGTGGTCAACTTTTACTTCTACCCTTTCCAATTTATGGTCTGGCCTGGTCTCAACTGGGTCAAATTTGTTTAATAATTTGAGTAGCACGATTTCAGGAATTTTTAATGGTATCTTATCCACTGCTAGCAATATTTGGAACACTATCAAATCAACTGTTTCAAATGCTATTAACGGTGCTAAAGATGCGGTAGGTAGTGCAATTGAAGCTATTAAGGGATTCTTTAACTTTGAATTTAGATGGCCTCATATCCCTCTACCACACTTTAGTATTTCAGGATCTCTTAACCCAGTTGACTGGTTGAGTAACGGGTTGCCAAGTATTGGCGTAGAGTGGTATGCCAAGGGTGGTATCTTGACCAAGCCGACTTTATTTGGAATGAATGGAAATAGAGCAATGGTTGGTGGAGAAGCTGGTGCAGAAGCAATCCTTCCCCTTAACAAGTCAACTCTTGGTGCAATTGGACAAAGCATTGCTAATACGATGAACACATCGAATAGCATCAATGTCAACTTTTCAGGAGTGACCATCCGAGAAGAAGCAGATTTGAATAGACTAGCTGACGTAGTCGGAACACGTATTGCTGAAGAACTACAAAGAAAAACTAATTTGAGAGGAGGTTTCGCATGACAAAAATTAATGAGTTAACCATCGACGGAGTGAAAACATCATCATTTAAATGTGAGATTCTGGTTGAAACACGACCACAAGTCATCGTATCCTCCTCAAAAACTAGTCTTTTAGAACATGATGGGATCAGTGGTGCAATTGTTCAATCAAATAGGCATCGTAGGTTGATTGAAAAAAGCTACCACATCAGCTTGATTAACCCAACGGATGAAGACTTATACCGCTTTTCTTCTCTGTTAAATCGTGAAAAATTTTGGTTGGAGAATGAACAAGAGCCAAGCGTGAAATATTGGTGCTATAAAGTGGATGATTTCAAAATTATTAAAGATGATTTTGGTGCATGGACGGTGGATGTAAAATTCACATGTCACCCTACCAAATACTTTAAAGGCTCCGATACACAGAGATTGACAAGAAGTGGAACTTTAACCGTGCAAGGTTCTGCTCTTGCTTTTCCTAAAATCACAATCATTGGCCAGAGCGCTGCTGAGACTTCGTTTACAATTGCTGGTCAGGTCATTCGTCTTGAAAGGCTTGCTGAGTCGCTTGTGATGGTCAACAATCCTGATAATCCTAGTTTTAAGACAACAACAGGAAAACCAGTGAAATGGTCCGGGGATTTTATCACAGTTGATCCAGCGAAAGTGCAGAATGTTGGTGTTGTTTTAGGTCCAGGTATTCAAACGCTTGAAATCGAGACGGTTTGGGGGTGGGCGTAATGTTATATTTGCTTGAAAGTGATACTCGTAACGTTAAATGGAACGGTATTCCACTGCATGAAGCAACTTCAGCTATCATCAAAGAGCAAATGAACGGGGATTTTACCCTTACTGTTCGCTACCCTATCACGGACTCTGAGATTTATCAACTTTTCCGTGAAGATATGTTGATAAAGGCACCAGCGCCTGTGATTGGTCCGCAGTTGTTCCGCATCAAAAAACCAGTAGAGAATGATGATCATTTAGAAATCACTGCTTATCATATCACTGACGACGTCATGCAGCGGTCTATCAATCCTCTGTCTGTCAACAAGCAGAGTTGCTGGCAGGCTCTTTCTCAATTGGTACAAGTTGCTAAGTCTCCTATCAATGATTTTTCATTTACCAGTGATATCACAGACAGGAGAACCATCAACACAAAAGAAGTAGAAACACTCTACAGCGTGTTAATGGATGGCGCTCACTCAATTGTGGGAACATGGGAAGGAGAGATGGTTCGGGACAATTTCGCTATCTCAATTAAGCGAAATCGAGGAGAGGACAGAGGTGTTATCATCTCCACCCACAAAAACCTAAAATCCTATCAACGAACCAAAAACTCACACAATGTTGTTACTCGGGTCCATGCTAAGTCTACATTTAAGGCAGAAGGTGCCAAGGAAGATACAACGATTGCCATAACGGTTGATAGTCCCTTAATTGGTGCCTACCCTTACATCAACGAAAGAAGTTATACAAATAACAACATTCAGACCGTTGAGGAGTTGACAAAGTGGGCTAGTGCTAAATTTACTAACGAACACATAGATAAGGCTACAGATGCGATTAAGATTGAAGCCTATGAACTTGATGGGCAAACTGTCCACATGGGCGATACAGTTAACCTGAAAAGCTATAAGCATAATGTGGACGTTTACAAGAAAGCCATTGCCTACGAGTATGACTGTTTGGCAAACAATGGACAGGGAGCTTATCTAACCATTACCTTTGATGATAAAGTGAAATCAGGAGGGAATGGTGGTGGAGTATCAGCAGTAGCAAACGCAATCTTGGACAAGCAAGAAACAAAATTTGACATCATGCTGGAGCGTGCGATCGCAAACGCTGACCGTGCGTTTGACACTGAGTTTGCCAAGCGTGAGAAAGCTATCACGGATGCCATCGAGCAGTACAAGGCTAAGGCTGAAGAATTTGGCGCTAAAATCCATGAGGAAATAGAGAAAGAGCGTCCTGAGTTCGTGAAGCGGATTCGTGAAGAGTTGATGAGTGGCGCTGACTCAATCGCTGAACTAAGCAAGAAACTGGAACAGGTTAGTGAGACTGCAAGGGTCAATGCTAGCTTGATTGGTGGTGACGGGAATACCCAGTACAATAAGAACCGTCTCAATGGTGGTACGGCCAAGAAAATCAGTTACGGAACGGATTTCGTGGAAGTCGGCCACAATGGCGATGGATTTGAAGTTGGCAAGCAGTATGTCATCAGCTGGTCAGCAACCTGTACACCTTACGGTAAGACAGATGTGACTGTGGTAGTCAATAAGACACCATTCTATGGTGGCCAAGTTCATCTTGCGCCTGCTAATACAGTCATGCCAGTAATTGACAAAGACCTGACTCAGAGAGAGGAGCAGGTCTTGGCAGTCTACTACGGTGTTTATCGTCTGACTTTCTCAGGGGACTGGTATCAGAACGTAGAGCAGTCTGTGACGGTTGACAATCAGACAAGACGGATTGAACTAGCACCAGTTTATAAGACGGTTGCTGACGGGCAAAATGCTAGATATGAAGGAAGTTGGAGTGAGAACCCAATTTTTATTTTTGACGGAGGTAGAACATGACGGAAACAATGCCTGAAGTAGTACCTATCAGGGTACGACATAAACGGATGCCAGCTAGTGAGTGGGCAAGAAGTGACTTTGTGTTGTACGACGGAGAGTTAGGTATCGAGAGCGACACAGGTAACGTCAAGGTCGGAAATGGCAGTGACCATTTCCCAGCCTTGAAGTATCTAACAGGTCCGAAAGGTGACCGTGGAGAAACAGGGCCAGCAGGACCACGAGGCGCGGACGGTGTTATGCGGTTCGAGAACTTGACAACCCAACAGAGAGAGGGGTTGAAAGGCGCACAAGGTCCACAGGGTGCGAGAGGTCCGGCAGGACCAACCGGCCCAGCGGGTCCAGCAGGCGCAGTAGGACCGAGAGGCCCAGAAGGTCAACGAGGACCTCAAGGAAATACCGGTCCAGCAGGAGCGCCTGGTCAAAACATCATCAATCAAAACGGTGGGCAACCTATGAAGTATTGGGCCGGTACAAGGTATCAATATGATGCGATTCCTAACAAGGATAGTAATACTATCTATGACATCTATAGTAATTCGTAGGAGGTAGTATGGCTAGAGAAGGAATTTACGTAGGCGGTAAGGAAGTTATTCAGCGTTATGTAGGAACACGGTTGGTTTGGGAAAAAAGAATACGAGTTTTAGAACTTTTTTCAAAATTTGTTATTGCGTCTCCGAGTTACGGAGAAAGTGTAATGAATATCTATGATTATAGATTTGGTTTTAGTAACTATTCTATTGACGAAGTTCGTTTCATCGGTAAAACTGAATCAAATGTTATTCCAGTAACACTAGAACGAGGTTATGGTAGCACCCACATTAAAGCCCGTTTCAGAAATACTGAAGATTTTGAGAAAGCGAAGAGGGATTTTAATTCTTCAAATGGAGAAACTTCTATGAAGTTTTACTCGGTATGGAGGTAACACATGGACATAACCATTCAAAACGTTCGTTCGCCTGCTCTTGAGCATAACGGACGGTATTACAAGGTATTTCAACCACGGACACGAGATGAACTGCTGAAGCTTCATCACATGGGATGTGTGGGAGACACGGTGCTGACGGATATCCAACTTGAACAAGGGGATTTCCCGACTAGTTTCGTGGAGCCTACTGTCACACAACGTACCTTGTCAGGCCTCTTCAAGGATATGCGTTCTATTAAACTGGAATTGAGAGACCCGAACAGTACTCTTTGGGGCAAAATCCAGCAGAACAATCAAGGGGCGCTGACTCAGTTCTTTGATACGAATGTTAAGAGCGCCATCGCTCAAACGGCTAGAGAAATCAGGCAGGAAGTGCGAGACGCTGCTAACAGTGCGAGAGTGCAAGTGACATCGGAAGGTGTGACCATCGGCTCTACTACCTTAACGGGTGAGCAGTTAGCCTCTACCATTTCCGCAAGTCCGAGAGGGGTTGATATCATCGCTCCACACGTTCGAGTACAGTCGGATATGTTGGTAGACGGGGCGGTCACAGCTAGGAAGATGGCTGCTGGCTCTGTCACTGCCGAACACATCCAAGCTGGTGCCATTACGGGCGATAAAATCAACGTAGACGATGCCCTGATTCGAAACCTGACCGCTAGAGATGCCTTGATTGACAAGCTGACATCTAAGGAAATCTTCACAACCAAGATTGAGTCAGTTGTATCTAGCTCAACCTTCTTACAAGCCTACCAAGGTGAAATTGGAGGTTTCACCTTGGGCCAATTTGACAACGGAGGCGGTCGCTGGATTTCTGGTGTTAACCAATTCTCGGTCGGCATGGGGAATGGTGCTGGTTATGGCACTAAGACAGCTTTCTGGGCTAATTGGGGCAATAACTGGAACCAAGCAGGACCGAACTCTTGGCATGTGGACACAGATGGGCAGATGTATTGTAAGAATACAGTTAGTTTTTATGGGAAAGTTGACTTTTCTGGCTCTACAAACGTTAATTTCTACAGCAAGATCAATGCTACTAAAGGTATCTGGACAGGAAATGCAGATATTTATGGTGCTGGGTCAAATCCAGCTGGAGGAGAGAATGCCGTCGTCTGGTGGAATCAAATTACAACTGGTAAATGGAGAGGTTATGCTGGCATTACTTCGAGTTCAGATAGGCGCTTGAAAGAGAATATTAAAGAGAGTCCAGTTAATGCCTTGGATAAAATCCAAGCATTGAACATGGTCTCTTTTGATTTTATCGAGAGCCAAAAACATGAAGAAATTGGTTTGATTGCGCAGGAAGCACAGAACGTAGTACCTGAAGCAATTGAAACAGATGAAGTAACATCTTATCTGTCTATCAACTATTCAAAATTCGTCCCCTACTTGCTGAAGGCTGTCCAAGAACTAGACCAAAAAATCAAAGAAATGGAGAACATACATGGATAATCACATAATCGACAAGCTAGTCGCTGAGTCGCTCGCTAACCGCTTGAAAGAAGATGGATTGAATTGTGCGCATTTAGAGGCACGCTATACGCTGACTTTGGCTGAATTGCAGGCCTTTAAGGCCGTGCTGGAATATGATCCAGCGCTCAAAGAGTTATTTGAAGAAACGCAAGCAAAAATGAAAGGAACTAACTAATGACTTACAAATTAACAGGAAGCCCTATTTTAAAAGGGGAGAAGAATGTCACAATCGTAACGATTGAGAAAGAAGAACCTGGACGCTACAGCTATGAGCGTGTTGAATTGCCAGGTAATCGCACGAATGATAATGAAGAAGTGTTGATTCAAGCAGTTTTAGACTTTATTCGTACGGAAATTGATCCGACAAATGCCATTGTACAAGCGCAGGCTAAATTAGAGCAGACTCTGGCTAAATTGGAACAGGCTGAGCAGAAAGCAGCTCAAGCTCAAGCTAATCTTGAACAAACTCAAGAAAAATTGACGCAAGCGGAAGCGAAGCAAAATGACCTTGAAGCACTTGCGAACCGCATTAATAAAGTGGTTCGAGTGATGGCTCAAGATTCCATCATGGGTGAGAAAGTCTCTTATGGTACGACCTACAAAGAGATGGTCGAACTCTTCCCACTGGCCGAAATTGGAAAAGTTTATGAACCAGGTTCAATCTTTGCGGTTGAAGATCCAAGTCACGCTGAAATTAACGGAGAAGGTAAACGTATCTTGATTCAAACAAATCAGTCATTCACCTATCAAGGAGAAACACTTGCTCAACTTGAAGGGACACCTTACCAAAATGGCGTATTAGCACCTTGGAAATTTAATGCACCGAAGCCACCAAAAGAATAGAGGTGTTGTATGGCAGAATTTGAACGTTTAATTGTCCAAATTTTCCTCTCTTTGATTCCTGTTGTCGGCCTTTATTTCTCGATGAAGGACCGAGCGACTAAACAAGAGAATCGCCTCACGGTTCTAGAGAAAGACATCGAGAATCTGAACGAATTTAAAAAATCTGCAAATAAACGTCTAGACAATCACGACGAACAGGACAAGTCTATCCTGGTTCTGGCCGAACAAGTTAAATCGTTAGGTGAAGATGTGAGAGAGTTAAAAACGTTGATTCAGAGTAAAACTTGAGAAAGGGGCAAAGAATGGCTTATGTTCGTAATTCAACGAATCTCAAACAAGTTGATGGTGGATTTTTAGTCAAGCAGGGCGATGTGGCTTCCACATTTGCCTTTTCTCTGCTCGACGAAAATCATGAGCCGATTTCACAGCTTGAAGGACAAGAGGCATCTATCACGTTGACGAGAGGTCAGGAGCAATTACGCAAAACGGCAGTCGTGACAAATGGCGCAGTTACTTTTAATCTAGGTATGATTTTACCTGCTGGCTTATATCAAATTGAGGTATCAGTGGGGGGATATACATTCCCAAGCGACGACTCGACTCAAATTAGAATCACAAAATCGGATAAGAATCTGGTCACAAATGAAATCCACGCTCTCAAAGAGCTGGATATTGCAAAAGAAGTCGAAAAACAGCTTGCAGGTAGAACTGTAGGCGAGAACCCAGTAGGTCAGGAATTGCCAGACCTACTATTTTATTACAATTTAGGAAAGGTATAGAAAAAAATGGACACAACAAAATTAACAGTATTCACACAAGCAGTTGGAGCAGATATCAAGGAAGTGAAACAAAGCGTCAGCACTAAAGTAGAAACTTCAGCAATGACGCAAGCTATCTCACAGGCAGTCACTCAAGCTAAATCAGAGGTCAAAGCTGAAATCTTGGGTGAGTCTGTACCTGAAAACCTTGATACATTGAAAGAGATTGCGGACAAAATCACGAACATGGGACAAGACGAAAACGGCGCACTCCTTGGAAAAATTACCGAAGTCAGCGGACGTGTAGACCAGTTTGCCAATGTTGATTTGGTAGCGATTTACAACGCAGCGAAAGCGTGATAGCTATGAGTAATTTAGAGGAATTTGCCCAAACAGTTGGGCGTGACGTCAAGGCGCTGAGCCAAAAGCCTGAACCAAGGCTGACACTGACCAGATAACGTAGGCCATGAAATCCGTGGTACAGGCTCACCAGAAGGGCGTATCACTGCTGAAATCGGAACAACTTACGTAGATGTCAACGTGACTAACGGGGCTCTCAAGTGGATAAAAACTACTGACGGTGGCAATACTGGCTGGAAAGTTATTCATGGAGACACTGGGTGGGTGTTAGTTTGGTCGGGTAAGGCGAATGATGATGTTATAAATAGAATGTATTTCAGACGTATAAATGATACTGTGCATGTTAAGTTTAACCCTGAAAATATTCATGAAGACTATTATAGTGGAACTAATTTATCGTTATATCGTGGAACTTCTAGCTATGACGAAAAATTATCTATTCAAGGGTTCCAACCTGTCAGCGATATAGTTCAAACTATATTTAACGTTTCTAATGAAATTTATGTAGGAACAGAGGGTGCGGAAAATTCAGAAGAATCACGAGGAACAGGTGTTGTGATTCTTGAAGAACAATATACAGACTATAAATATTACTACAGACACAAATTTTTTAATTTAAAAATTGTAACTAGTGAATTAGGTGTAGAAAATAATCATGTCAACCCATTTTCTTATTTAACAGAAGATGAGTGGCCATCAGAATTACCAACTATAGGAGGATAAACATATGATTAACTGGAAACTACGATTACAAAATAAATACTTTTGGCTGACTGCAATCCCAGCCTTCTTGCTTGTCTTGCAAGCTGGTGCAGCAGTCTTTGGATATCATCTGGATTTAGGTGATATCGGTAACAAGCTGATTTTGCTTGTAAATGCGGTATTCGTGTTCTTGACTGCTATCGGTTTGGTCAATGACCCAACCACAAGCGGAATCACAGACAGCACACGAGCGCTAGAATACAAGAAACCAAGTGAGGAATAGTATGGATATCGATACAAGCAGACTACGTACAGACTTGCCGATTGTTGGGTTTGAGCCTTTCCGTCAAGTACATGCCCACTCAACAGGCAACCGCAACTCAACTGCTCAAAATGAGGCGGATTACCACTACAGAAAGGATCCTGAACTCGGGTTCTTTTCTCATGTGGTTGGTAACGGTCGTGTTATGCAGGTAGGGCCTGTAAATAACGGAAGTTGGGACGTAGGAGGCGGTTGGAATGCTGAAACCTATGCCGCAGTTGAATTGATTGAAAGCCATTCAACTGAAGAAGAGTTCATGACAGACTATCGCCTTTATATCGAATTGCTACGAAACCTAGCAGATGAAGCAGGCTTGCCGAAAACGCTTGATACAGACGACCTAGCAGGTATCAAAACGCATGAATACTGTACGAATAACCAACCTAACAACAACTCAGACCACGTTGATCCTTATCCATATCTTGCTAAATGGGGCATTAGCCGTGAACAGTTTAAGCAGGATATTGAAAACGGCTTGACGATTGAAGTAGGCTGGCAGAAGAACGATATTGGCTACTGGTACGTACACTCAGATGGCTCTTATCCAAAAGACAAGTTTGAGAAGGTCAACGACACTTGGTACTACTTCGACGGCTCAGGCTATATGCTTGCAGACCGATGGAAGAATCACACAGACGGCAACTGGTATTACTTTGACCAATCAGGAGAAATGGCGACAGGCTGGAAGAAAATCGCTGATAAGTGGTACTATTTCGATGTAGAAGGTGCCATGAAGACAGGTTGGGTCAAGTATAAGGATACATGGTACTACCTTGATAGTAAAGAAGGCAGTATGGTATCAAATGCTTTCGTCCAGTCAGCAGACGGAACAGGCTGGTACTACATCAAACAAGACGGAACAATGGCAGACAAGCCAGAGTTCACGGTTGAGCCTGATGGCTTAATTACTACGAAATAATTTTAAAAATAAATAGAAAGGAAACTTTCTAAAATGTTCTTTCACCGCAGGCTCAGGCTTGCGGTTTTTTGTTTTGTTAAAAATAAAAACAGTGACATTACTCACTGATCCTTTTGTAAACTATTAGAATTAAATTAAAATCTTCTCAACTATACGGGCAAAAATGAATACGAAGATGAATACGATTTAAAAAAACGATAGAAATTAATGGAAATGATTTAAAAGAAAAATAAGCAAAAACTCAACTATCAACAAGCAACGGAAAGTGTTTATAAACGCAAATTCTTTATACCATAGTTCGTGACAGTTCCTACTTTTTTTGATAAAATCATACAGTATGCCCTTGGGCACAAAGTATGAACTGGGACTGTCTTTCCCAGCTTCGGAGGTAAAAAATGTCAGATTCACCAATTAAATATCGTTTGATTAAGAAAGAAAAACACACGGGAGCTCGTCTGGGAGAAATCATCACTCCCCACGGTACCTTCCCAACGCCTATGTTTATGCCAGTTGGGACACAAGCCACTGTCAAAACTCAGTCGCCTGAAGAATTGAAGGAGATGGGTTCGGGAATTATCCTGTCAAACACCTATCATCTCTGGCTTCGCCCTGGAGATGAACTCATTGCACGCGCAGGCGGTCTTCATAAGTTCATGAATTGGGACCAGCCTATTTTGACAGATAGTGGTGGTTTTCAGGTTTATTCCTTAGCAGATAGCCGTAATATCACAGAAGAAGGAGTAACCTTTAAAAACCATCTCAATGGTTCCAAGATGTTCCTATCGCCAGAAAAAGCTATCTCTATTCAGAATAATCTGGGCTCAGACATCATGATGTCCTTTGACGAATGTCCTCAGTTTTATCAACCTTACGATTACGTTAAGAAATCAATCGAGCGTACCAGTCGTTGGGCTGAGCGTGGTTTGAAGGCTCACCGTCGTCCGCATGACCAAGGGTTATTTGGGATTGTGCAGGGGGCAGGATTTGAAGACCTGCGTCGCCAATCGGCTCATGACCTTGTCAGCATGGACTTCCCAGGTTACTCTATTGGTGGTTTGGCAGTGGGAGAAACCCACGAAGAGATGAATGCTGTCTTGGACTTTACAACCCAACTGCTGCCTGAAAATAAACCTCGTTATCTGATGGGTGTGGGAGCGCCAGATAGCTTGATTGATGGGGTGATTCGTGGGGTGGATATGTTTGACTGTGTCTTGCCGACTCGAATCGCTCGTAATGGGACTTGTATGACCAGCCAAGGTCGTTTGGTTGTCAAAAATGCCCAGTTTGCTGAGGACTTTACGCCACTGGATCCTGAATGTGATTGCTACACATGTAAGAACTATACACGCGCCTATCTTCGTCACCTGCTCAAGGCTGATGAAACCTTCGGTATCCGCTTGACTAGCTACCACAATCTTTACTTCTTGCTTAACTTGATGAAGCAAGTGCGCCAAGCCATTATGGATGACAATCTCTTGGAATTTCGTGAGTATTTTGTGGAAAAATATGGCTATAATAAATCAGGGCGTAATTTCTAAAATGGAATTGATATAAGCTAAAAATCCTAAGTTTTCTCTTGGGATTTTTCTTCTTTTTTTGATAGAATAAAGTGTACAATGAAAGGAAGAATAAACTCGTATGCGCATTAAATGGTTTTCCTTGATTAGGATTACAGGTTTACTACTGGTACTCTTGTATCATTTCTTTCAGACCATCTTTCCTGGAGGATTTTTCGGGGTAGATGTCTTTTTCACATTTTCAGGATTTCTGATCACGGCTCTACTCATCGAAGAATTTTCTAAAAACCATGAGATTGATTTGGTTGGATTTTTTAGGAGACGCTTTTATCGTATCGTGCCACCTGTGGTTTTGATGGTCTTGGTGACCATGCCCTTTACCTTCCTAGTTCGCCAAGATTATGTGGCTGGAATTGGGGGTCAGATTGCGGGTGTCTTAGGCTTTATGACCAACTTCTATGAACTCCTAACAGGTGGGAGTTATGAATCTCAGTTCATTCCTCATTTGTTTGTTCATAATTGGAGCTTGGCTGTTGAGGTTCACTACTATATTCTATGGGGATTGGCAGTTTGGTTCTTATCCAAACAGGCTAAATCAAATGGTCAGTTGAGAGGAATAGTTTTTCTCTTGTCTGCTACTGCCTTCTTGATTAGTTTCTTCTCCATGTTTATTGGTAGTTTTCTAGTAAACTCTTATTCCTCTGTTTACTTCTCCAGTTTAACTCATGTCTATCCATTCTTTTTGGGAAGTATTCTAGCAACGATTGTAGGTGTTCGTCAGACAACTTCTTTAGTTAAGCAGTTGGGTAGAATCTGGGATTTACGCAAGACCCTTTTAGTTTTTGGAGGAGGTTTTGGCTTCTTACTCATTTTGACTTTCTTTGTCAAATTTACCTATCTCTTTGCCTATCTTATTGGCTTCTTGCTTGCCAGTCTTGCAGCCCTAGCTATGATTCTGGCGGCGCGTGTCTTGCATGAAAAGACTCCTAACGTACAGGAGCCAAAGATTATCAGCTTTTTAGCGGATACTAGCTATGCGGTTTATCTTTTCCATTGGCCTTTCTACATTATTTTCTCACAATTGACATCAAATCTTCTTGCTGTGTTACTGACTTTGATTTTTTCTTATGGATTCTCTAGTCTTTCATTTTATATATTGGAACCTTGGATTGCAGGCAAGAACACACCTGTTTTACAAACTCTTCGTCCTCTGCCTCACATTCACACAATCCTTGCAGCGAGTACAGGAATCTTGGCCTTCATTGTCCTCTTAGTGACTTTGTTGGCACCACAAGTGGGAGCGTTTGAGACAGACTTAACTGTCAATGGTTTGAAGCAAGCTGCTAGTAATATTGCCCAAACAAAAGTGATGGCAGAACGGGCAGATGCAAATAGTTTGGGGATTGCTGATGGCACTATGTTAATTGGTGATTCGGTAGCACTAAGAGCTAATACAGCTTTGCAGACAGCCCTTCCTGGAGCACAGATTAACGCGCAGGTCAGCAGAACAACCAAGACTGCCAACGAAATCATGCTAAATAATAGCCAGAATAAATTTCTACCTAAGATGGTGGTCATTGCAACAGGGGTAAATAATCCTGAAAATTACAAGGATGACTGGGACAGTATCGTAAAAAATCTTCCTAAGGGCCACCATATGATTTTGGTGACACCTTATGAAGGAGATAAAACAAAAGAGACCTATGCCATCGTTGAGAAGGCGGCTGCCTATATGAGAGAATTGGCAGAGAAGACTCCTTACATCACCATTGCTGATTGGAATCAAGTTGCTAAGGAACATCCAGAAATCTGGACAGGAACAGACCAAGTCCATTTCGGAAGTGACACTAGCAAAATTGAAGCAGGAGCAAAATTGTATGCAGATACCATTGCTACAGCCTTGCAAACAGCTCAAGACAAGCCAGTCAAATCAAAATAACTTATATTAAAAAGAGAAGAGTTGGAAAAATCCAGCTCTTTTAAAATATCTCTAGAAAATAGGTCTATACCATTTACAAATGAATCAGAAAGGTTTATAATGTAATTGACATAATAAATATCAAAAGTAATCTTTTAAGGAGGTCATTATTATGCCTAATTACGTTAAAGCGGATCAGTTTTTCTATCCATTTGGCATTCGTCGCGGTGGGTACTTAGAACTTGTTGATGGCAAATTTGGGAAACATGTGGATCAAATTCCTGAAGGAGCAGAGGTTCTTGACTATACTGGTTATAGCATTGCACCAGGTCTTGTGGATACTCATATTCATGGATATGCAGGTGTAGATGTGATGG
This sequence comes from Streptococcus pneumoniae, assembly GCF_001096185.1. Lineage (GTDB taxonomy): Bacteria > Bacillota > Bacilli > Lactobacillales > Streptococcaceae > Streptococcus > Streptococcus pneumoniae_B. The sequence continues at coordinate 28,019 of NZ_CRPU01000011.1, read as the reverse complement.
ACAACAACATTGAAGGTACATTGCATACTATGAGTGAAGGACTTCTTAGTACCGGTGTTACCAGTTTCTTGCCCACAACTTTAACAGCCACTTATGAGCAATTGCTTGCAGTCACTGAAAATCTTGGAAACCATTATAAAGAAGCAACAGGTGCTAAGATTCGTGGAATTTATTATGAAGGTCCATATTTCACAGAAACTTTTAAGGGGGCACAAAATCCAACTTATATGAGAGACCCGGGTGTTGAGGAGTTTCATTCTTGGCAGGATGCTGCAAAAGGGATGCTAAATAAAATCGCTATTGCACCAGAACGTGATGGGGTGGAAGATTTTGTACGTACTATTACAGGTGAAGGTGTGACAGTTGCACTTGGACACTCAGATGCGACATTTGAACAAGCTAAGAAGGCAGTTGATGCTGGAGCTAGTGTATGGGTACATGCCTATAATGGGATGCGTGGTTTAACACACCGCGAACTAGGTATGGTAGGAGCTATGTATGAGCTCCCACATACTTACGCAGAATTGATTTGTGATGGTTATCACGTAGATCCAAAAGCTTGTGAGATTTTACTTAAGCAAAAGGGGACAGAAAACATCGCTCTTATTACGGACTGTATGACAGCTGGTGGGCTTGAAGACGGTGACTATATGTTGGGAGAATTCCCTGTTGTAGTAGCAAATGGAACTGCACGTCTCAAATCTACTGGTAATTTGGCAGGTTCTATCCTCAAACTTAAAGATGGTATGAGAAATGTAGTCGAGTGGGGTATTGCGAATCCGCATGAAGCAGTCATGATGGCCAGCCTCAACCCAGCTAAATCTGTTCACATCGATGACGTTTGTGGCCAAATCCGTGAAGGCTACGACGCTGACTTTATCGTACTAGATAAAGATTTGGAATTGGTAGCAACCTACCTAGACGGTGTGAAACGTTATCAAGCATAAGAGAGAAAGCAGAAGTTAGAGATTAGCTTCTGCTTTTTTATCTGTATTGCTTTACCAGTAAATAAAAAAGTTAGAAAAATCACAAAAAAACTTGAACAAACAATTGAAAAGGCTTACAATTATATTATAAATAGTACAAATAAAAAAACGGAGGATTGCTTTATGAAAGCCTATACTTATGTTAAACCAGGACTTGCTTCTTTTGTTGATGTAGACAAACCAGTGATTCGCAAGCCAACAGACGCTATTGTGCGTATCGTAAAAACTACCATTTGTGGAACAGACCTCCATATTATCAAAGGGGATGTCCCGGCTTGCCAAAGTGGTACCATTCTTGGTCACGAAGGGATTGGGATTGTTGAAGAAGTTGGAGAAGGAGTTTCGAACTTCAAAAAAGGCGACAAGGTCTTGATTTCTTGTGTCTGTGCCTGCGGTAAATGCTACTACTGTAAAAAAGGAATTTATGCCCACTGTGAAGACGAAGGGGGCTGGATTTTCGGTCACTTGATTGATGGCATGCAGGCTGAATATCTACGTGTCCCTCATGCAGATAATACTCTTTACCATACTCCAGAAGACTTGTCAGATGAAGCTTTGGTTATGCTATCAGACATTCTACCTACTGGATATGAAATTGGTGTCTTAAAAGGAAAAGTAGAACCTGGTTGCAGCGTAGCCATTATTGGTTCAGGTCCAGTTGGTTTAGCAGCTCTTTTGACAGCTCAATTCTATTCACCAGCTAAATTGATTATGGTGGACTTAGACGATAACCGCTTGGAAACTGCTCTATCATTTGGTGCGACTCATAAGGTTAATTCTTCAGACCCTGAAAAAGCCATTAAAGAAATTTATGATTTGACAGATGGTCGTGGTGTGGATGTTGCTATCGAAGCTGTTGGTATTCCTGCAACATTTGATTTTTGTCAAAAGATTATCGGTGTAGACGGAACAGTTGCCAACTGTGGTGTACATGGTAAACCAGTTGAATTCGACTTGGATAAACTTTGGATTCGCAACATCAATGTAACAACTGGTTTGGTATCTACAAATACAACTCCACAATTGTTGAAAGCTCTTGAAAGTCATAAGATTGAACCAGAAAAATTGGTAACTCACTATTTCAAACTCAGTGAAATTGAAAAAGCCTATGAAGTTTTCAGTAAGGCAGCAGACCACCATGCAATCAAAGTCATTATTGAAAACGACATTTCTGAAGCTTAGGAAACGAAAAATTTTTATCACATAAGCAAATAGAAATTCAGTCATCCATCAGATGGCTGGATTTTTTATCAAAAAATTAAGAAATGAGCATATTTCTTTCCTTGTCTGGCGGAATTGGTTATAATATACGGTACAAAGGAATGAATGAATATGTATCGTGTTATAGAAATGTACGGAGATTTTGAACCCTGGTGGTTCTTAGAAGGTTGGGAAGAAGATATTGTAGCTAGTAAGAAATTTGACCAGTATTATGATGCTCTCAAATACTACAAAACTTGCTGGTTTAGATTGGAACAAGAATCCCCTCTCTATAAAAGTAGAAGTGACTTGATGACCATTTTCTGGGATCCAGAAGACCAGCGTTGGTGTGATGAATGTGACGAGTATTTACAACAATACCATTCTCTGGCTCTTTTGCAGGACGAGCAGGTTATTCCAGATGAAAAACTACGCCCAGGCTATGAAAAACAAACAGGTAAGGAAAGGCATCGTTCTTGCCGTATGAAATTAAATTAGAGAAAAAGTAACTTTTTTGGAGTTGCTTTTTTTATTTTCCCAAATCTTTGCGAATAGTATAGGTGAGGAGGTAAGTATGGTTCAAGAAATTGCACAAGAAATCATTCGTTCGGCCCGGAAAAAAGGGGCGCAAGACATTTATTTTGTTCCTAAGTTAGACGCCTATGAGCTTCATATGAGGATAGGAGACGAGCGCTGTAAAATCGGTTCTTATGATTTTGAAAAATTTGCGGCCGTCATCAGTCACTTTAAGTTTGTAGCGGGTATGAATGTTGGGGAGAAGAGACGTAGTCAACTTGGTTCCTGTGATTATGAATATGACCAGAAGATGGCATCCTTACGTTTATCTACCGTAGGCGACTATCGAGGGCATGAGAGTTTAGTCATTCGTTTATTGCACGATGAGGAGCAAGATTTGCATTTTTGGTTTCAGGATATTGGCGAATTGGGCAAGCAGTACAGGCAACGGGGTCTTTATCTTTTTGCTGGACCAGTCGGCAGTGGCAAGACGACCCTGATGCACGAATTAGCCAAGTCCCTCTTTAAAGGACAGCAAGTCATGTCCATCGAAGATCCTGTCGAAATCAAGCAGGAGGACATGCTCCAGTTACAGTTGAATGAGACAATCGGATTAACCTATGAAAATCTAATCAAACTTTCCTTACGTCATCGTCCGGATCTCTTGATTATCGGAGAAATTCGGGACAGCGAGACGGCGCGTGCAGTGGTCAGAGCCAGTTTGACAGGGGCGACAGTCTTTTCAACCATCCATGCCAAGAGTATTCGAGGTGTTTATGAACGCCTGTTGGAGTTGGGTGTGAGTGAGGAAGAGTTGGCAGTCGTTCTGCAAGGCGTCTGCTACCAGAGATTAATCGGGGGAGGAGGAATTGTTGACTTTGCAAACAAAGACTATCAAGCACACCAGCCAACTAGCTGGAATGAACAGATTGACCAGCTTCTTAAAGATGGACATATCACAAGTCTTCAGGCTGAAACGGAAAAAATTAGCTACAGCTAAGCAAAAAAATATCATCACCTTGTTTAACAATCTCTTTTCCAGCGGTTTTCATCTGGTGGAGACTATCTCATTTTTAGATAGGAGTGCCTTGTTGGACAAGCAGTGTGTGACTCAGATGCGCACGGGCTTGTCTCAGGGGAAATCATTCTCAGAAATGATGGAAAGTTTGGGATTTTCAAGTGCCATTGTCACTCAGTTATCCCTAGCGGAAGTCCATGGAAATCTCCACCTGAGTTTGGGAAAGATAGAAGAGTATCTAGACAATCTAGCCAAGGTCAAGAAAAAATTAATTGAAGTAGCGACCTATCCTTTGATTTTACTGGGATTTCTTCTCTTAATTATGCTGGGGCTACGCAACTACCTACTACCCCAACTGGATAGTAGCAATATTGCCACTCAAATCATTGGCAATCTGCCACAAATTTTTCTAGGCATGGTAGGGGTTGTTTCTCTACTTGCCCTTTTAGCACTCACTTTCTATAAAAGAAGTTCTAAGATGCGTGTCTTTTCTATCTTAGCACGCCTTCCCTTTCTTGGGATCTTTGTGCAGACCTATTTGACAGCCTATTATGCGCGTGAATGGGGGAATATGATTTCACAGGGAATGGAGCTGACGCAAATTTTTCAAATGATGCAGGAACAAGGTTCCCAGCTCTTTAAAGAAATCGGTCAAGATCTGGCTCAAGCCTTACAAAATGGTCAGGAATTTTCTCAGACGATAGGAACCTATCCTTTCTTTAGGAAGGAGTTGAGTCTCATTATCGAGTATGGAGAAGTCAAGTCCAAGCTGGGGAGTGAGTTAGAAATCTATGCTGAAAAAACTTGGGAAACCTTTTTTACCCGAGTCAATCGCACCATGAATCTGGTGCAGCCACTGGTCTTTATCTTTGTGGCTCTGATTATCGTTTTACTTTATGCGGCAATGCTCATGCCCATGTATCAAAATATGGAGGTGAATTTTTAACATGAAAAAAATGATGACATTCTTGAAAAAAGCTAAGGTTAAAGCTTTTACACTTGTGGAGATGTTGGTGGTCTTGCTCATCATCAGCGTGCTTCTATTACTCTTTGTACCTAATCTGACCAAGCAAAAAGAAGCGGTCAATGACAAAGGAAAAGCTGCTGTTGTTAAGGTGGTGGAAAGCCAGGCAGAGCTTTATAGCTTAGATAAAAATGAAGATGCTAGCCTAAGTAAGTTACAAGCAGATGGGCGAATCACAGAAGAACAGGCTAAAGCTTATAAAGAATACCATGCTAAACAAAATACCAGTCAAACCGTTGCAGATTAAGGCCTTTACCATGCTGGAAAGTCTTCTAGTTTTGGGACTTGTAAGTATGATTGCCTTGGGCTTATCCGGCTCTGTTCAGTCCACTTTTGCGGCGGTAGAGGAGCAGATTTTCTTTATGGAGTTTGAAGAACTCTATAGGGAAACCCAAAAACGCAGTGTAGCCAGTCAGCAAAAGACTAGTCTAAACTCAGATGGGCAGACGATTAGCAATGGCAGTCAAAAGTTGACAGTCCCCAAAGGAATTCAGGCACCATCGGGACAAAGTATCACATTTGACCGAGCTGGGGGCAATTCGTCCCTGGCTAAGGTTGAATTTCAGAACGGTAAAGGAACGATTCGCTATCAATTATATCTAGGAAATGGAAAAATTAAACGCATTAAGGAAACAAAAAATTAGGGCAGTGATTTTACTGGAAGCAGTGGTTGCTTTAGCTATCTTTGCCAGCATTGCGACCCTCCTTTTGGGACAAATTCAGAAAAATAGGCAAGAAGAAGCAAAAATCTTGCAAAAGGAAGAAGTCTTGCGTGTAGCTAAGATGGCCTTGCAGACAGATCAAAATCAGGTAAACATCAATGGAGTTGAGATTCAGGTGTTTTCTAGTGAAAAAGGATTGGAGGTTTATCATGGTTCAGAACAGTTGTTGGCAATCAAAGAGCCATAAGGTCAAGGCTTTCACCTTGTTGGAATCCCTGATTGCCCTCATTGTCATCAGTGGAAGTTTACTCCTCTTTCAAGCCATGAGTCAGCTCCTAATTTCAGAAGTTCGCTACCAGAAACAAAGCGAGCAAAAGGAGTGGCTCTTGTTTGTGGACCAGTTGGAGGCAGAATTAGACCGTTCGCAGTTTGAAAAAGTGGAGGGAAATCGCCTCTACATGAAGCAGGATGGCAAGGAAATTGCGATAGGTAAGTCAAAATCAGATGATTTTCGGAAAACCGATGCCAGTGGACGGGGTTATCAGCCTATGGTTTATGGCCTCAAATCCGCTCAGATTACAGAGGAAAATCAACTGGTTCGCTTTCGTTTCCAGTTCCAAAAAGGCTTAGAAAGGGAGTTCATCTATCGTGTGGAAAAAGAAAAAAGTTAAGGCAGGTGTTCTCCTCTATGCAGTCACCATGGCAGCCATCTTTAGTCTTTTGTTACAATTTTACTTGAACCGACAAGTTGCCCACTATCAAGGCTATGCTTTGAATAAAGAAAAGTTGCTTGCTTTTGCCATGGCCAAACGAACCAAAGATAAGGTTGAACAAGAAAGTGGGGAGCAGGCCTTTAATCTGGGTCAGGTGAGTTATCAAAATAAGAAAACAAGCTTGGTGACAAGGGTTCGTACGTCTAAGAGCCAATATGAGTTTCTGTTTCCTTCAGTCAAAATCAAAGAAGAGAAAAGAGAGAAAAAGGAAGAGGTAGCAACTAGTTCAAGTGATCAAGCAGAGAAGAAAAAATCAGAAGAGAAGGTTGAAAAGAAAGAGAATTCCTAGCCAATCAAGCTACTTTGTGCTAAACTAAAAGCATGAAACATGATTTTAACCACAAAGCAGAGACTTTCGATTCCCCTAAAAATATCTTTCTTGCAAACTTGGTATGTCAAGCAGTCGAGAAGCAGCTTGATCTTCTATCAGACAAAGAAATTTTGGATTTCGGTGGAGGGACGGGTCTATTAGCTTTGCCTCTGGCCAAACAAGCCAAGTCTGTAACATTAGTGGATATTTCGGAGAAAATGCTGGAGCAAGCTCGTTTGAAAGCAGAGCAGCAAGACATCAAGAATATCCAGTTTTTGGAGCAAGATTTACTGGCAAATCCCTTGGAGCAAGAGTTTGACCTTATTGTTGTTTGTCGGGTTCTTCACCATATGCCTGATTTGGATGCGGCTCTCTCACTGTTTCATCAACATTTGAAGGAAGATGGACAACTTTTACTTGCTGATTTTACCAAGACAGAGGCTAATAATCATGGAGTTGATTTAGCTGAACTGGAGAAACAGCTAATTGAGCATGGTTTTTCATCTGTACATAGTCAGATTCTCTATAGTGCTGAAGACCTGTTTCAAGAAAATTACTCAGAACTCTTTTTAACAGTAGCCCAAAAATCACTCGCCTAGTCAGGGAGTGATTTTTCTATAAGGATGGAAAAAAGAAGGGAAATTTGATAAGATAGGAATATGGATTTTGAAAAAATTGAACAAGCTTATATCTATTTATTAGAGAATGTCCAAGTCATCCAAAGTGATTTGGCGACCAACTTTTATGACGCCTTGGTGGAGCAAAACAGCATTTATCTGGATGGTGAGACAGAGCTAGAACAGATCCGAGAGAACAATCAAGCCCTTAAGCGTTTAGCACTTCGAAAAGAAGAATGGCTCAAGACCTACCAGTTTCTCTTGATGAAGGCTGGGCAGACAGAGCCCTTGCAGGCCAATCACCAATTTACACCGGATGCTATTGCTTTGCTTTTGGTGTTTATTGTGGAGGAGTTGTTTAAAGAGAAGGAAATCACTATCCTTGAAATGGGTTCTGGGATGGGAATTCTGGGCGCTACTTTCTTGACCTCGCTTGCTAAAAAAGTGGACTACTTGGGAATGGAAGTGGATGATTTGCTGATTGATTTGGCGGCAAGTATGGCAGATGTGATTGGTTTGCAGGCTGGTTTTGTCCAAGGAGATGCCGTTCGTCCACAAATGCTCAAAGAAAGCGACGTGGTCATCAGCGACTTGCCTGTCGGCTATTATCCTGATGATGCCGTTGCGTCGCGACATCAAGTTGCTTCTAGCCAAGAACATACTTACGCCCATCACTTGCTCATGGAACAAGGTCTAAAGTATCTCAAGTCAGACGGATACGCTATTTTTCTAGCTCCGAGTGATTTGTTGACCAGTCCTCAAAGTGATTTGTTGAAAGGCTGGTTGAAAGAAGAGGCCAGTCTGGTTGCCATGATTAGTCTGCCTGAAAATCTCTTTGCCAGTGCTAAACAATCCAAGACCATTTTTATCTTACAGAAGAAAAGTGAAATAGTAGTAGAACCCTTTGTTTATCCACTTGCTAGCTTGCAAGATGCAAGTGTTTTAATGAAATTTAAAGAAAATTTTCAAAAATGGACTCAAGGTACTGAAATATAAAATAGATTTTGTTATAATAGTTGAAAACGCTTAAAAGGGGTATCATGTTATGACAAAAACAATTGCAATCAATGCAGGAAGTTCAAGTTTGAAATGGCAATTATACTTAATGCCAGAAGAAAAAGTGTTAGCCAAAGGCTTGATTGAACGTATCGGTTTGAAAGATTCAATTTCAACTGTAAAATTTGACGGCCGTTCTGAACAACAAATTTTAGATATTGAAAATCACACACAAGCTGTTAAAATTTTATTGGATGACTTGATTCGTTTCGACATTATCAAGGCTTATGATGAGATTACAGGTGTTGGACACCGTGTGGTTGCCGGTGGAGAATATTTCAAAGAATCAACAGTTGTTGAAGGAGATGTTTTAGAAAAAGTTGAAGAGTTGAGCTTGTTGGCTCCTCTCCACAATCCAGCCAATGCAGCAGGTGTTCGTGCCTTCAAGGAATTGTTGCCAGACATTACCAGTGTAGTTGTGTTTGATACATCATTCCACACAACTATGCCAGAGAAAGCTTATCGCTACCCTCTACCAACAAAATATTACACAGAAAACAAGGTTCGCAAATATGGTGCCCACGGTACAAGTCACCAGTTTGTAGCAGGAGAAGCTGCAAAACTCTTGGGACGTCCATTAGAAGACTTGAAGTTAATTACCTGTCATATTGGTAACGGAGGCTCAATTACAGCTGTGAAAGCTGGTAAGTCTGTCGACACTTCTATGGGCTTCACTCCTCTGGGTGGGATTATGATGGGAACGCGTACAGGGGACATTGATCCAGCTATCATTCCTTACTTAATGCAATATACAGAGGATTTTAACACGCCTGAAGACATTAGTCGCGTCCTTAATCGCGAATCAGGTCTTTTGGGAGTTTCTGCTAATTCTAGCGATATGCGCGATATAGAAGCAGCTGTAGCAGAAGGGAATCACGACGCTATCTTGGCTTATGAAATGTATGTTGACCGTATCCAAAAACATATCGGTCAGTACCTTGCAGTGCTAAATGGAGCAGATGCCATTGTTTTCACAGCAGGTGTCGGTGAAAATGCAGCGAATTTCCGTCGTGATGTAATCTCAGGGATTTCGTGGTTTGGCTGTGATGTTGATCCAGAAAAGAACGTCTTTGGTGTGACAGGAGACATCTCAACAGAGTCAGCGAAGATCCGTGTTTTGGTTATTCCAACAGATGAAGAATTAGTCATTGCCCGTGACGTTGAACGTTTGAAAAAATAAGTAAAATTAGAAAAAATATTCAGTACAAGGAGTTGGGAAAGAGATTTTTCCAGCTTCTTTTTATGGTGAAATTGTCCAAAACCTTGCTATGATTGGCTTTTTTGAAAAATATGGTATAATAGTAGTAATTTAATAGATGGAGTTGAGTTTTGAAGAAAAACTTTCGTGTAAAAAGAGAGAAAGATTTTAAGGCGATTTTCAAGGAGGGGACAAGTTTTGCCAATCGCAAGTTTGTTGTCTACCAACTAGAAAATCAGAAAAACCATTTTCGAGTAGGTCTATCAGTTAGCAAAAAACTGGGGAATGCCGTCACTAGAAATCAAATTAAGCGACGGATTCGGCATATTATCCAGAATGCAAAAGGGAGTCTGGTAGAAGATGTCGACTTTGTTGTCATTGCTCGAAAAGGAGTCGAAACCTTGGGATACGCAGAGATGGAGAAAAATCTACTCCACGTATTAAAATTATCAAAGATTTACCAGGAAGGAAATGGGAGTGAAAAAGAAACTACAGTTGACTAGTTTGCTAGGACTGTCTCTATTGATCATGACAGCCTGTGCGACTAATGGGGCAACTAGTGATATTACAGCCGATTCGGCTGATTTTTGGAGTAAATTTGTTTACTTCTTTGCGGAAATTATTCGCTTTTTATCGTTTGATATCAGTATCGGAGTGGGGATTATTCTCTTTACGGTCTTGATTCGTACAGTTCTCTTGCCAGTCTTTCAAGTGCAAATGGTGGCTTCTAGAAAAATGCAGGAAGCTCAGCCACGCATTAAGGCGCTTCGAGAACAATATCCGGGTCGAGATATGGAAAGCAGAACCAAGCTAGAGCAAGAAATGCGTAAAGTCTTTAAAGAAATGGGTGTCAGACAGTCAGATTCTCTTTGGCCGATTTTGATTCAGATGCCGGTTATCTTGGCCTTGTTCCAAGCTCTATCAAGAGTTGACTTTTTAAAGACAGGTCATTTCTTATGGATTAACCTTGGTGGTGTGGATACAACCCTTGTTCTTCCGATTTTAGCAGCAGTATTCACCTTTTTAAGTACTTGGCTGTCCAACAAAGCCTTGTCTGAGCGTAATGGGGCTACGACTGCGATGATGTATGGGATTCCAGTCTTGATTTTTATCTTTGCAGTTTATGCGCCAGGTGGAGTCGCCCTATACTGGACAGTGTCTAATGCTTATCAAGTCTTGCAAACCTATTTCTTGAACAATCCATTCAAGATTATCGCAGAGCGAGAGGCGGTAGCTCAGGCACAGAAAGATTTGGAAAATAGAAAAAGAAAAGCCAAGAAAAAGGCTCAGAAAACGAAATAATAAGGAGGAATCTGGTAATGGTAGTATTTACAGGTTCGACTGTTGAAGAAGCAATCCAGAAAGGATTGAAAGAATTAGATATTCCAAGGAAGAAGGCACATATTAAAGTCATTTCTCGTGAGAAAAAAGGCTTTCTTGGCTTATTTGGTAAAAAACCAGCCCAGGTTGACATTGAAGCGATTAGTGAAACGACAGTTGTAAAAGCAAACCAACAAGCTGTAAAGGGAGTTCCAAAACAAATCAATGATTTGAACGAGCCTGTGAAGACGGTGAGTGAAGCAACTGTTGATTTGGGTCATGTTGTAGAAGCAATTAAAAAGATTGAAGAGGAAGGTCAAGGTATTTCTGATGAAGTCAAGGCTGAAATCTTAAAACATGAAAGACATGCCAGCACTATCTTGGAAGAAACTGGTCACATTGAGATTTTAAATGAACTTCAAATCGAGGAAGCGATGGGGGAAGAAGCGGGCGCTGATGACCTTGAAACTGAGCAAGACCAAACTGAAAATCAAGACTTGACAGAGATGGGCTTGAAAGTTGAACCGAGCTTTGATATTGCCCAGGTGGCTACGGATGTGACTGCCTATGTTCAAGCGATTGTGGATGACATGGATGTTGAAGCCACGCTTTCAAATGATTATAACCGTCGTAGCATCAATTTGCAAATTGATACTAACGAACCAGGTCGTATTATTGGCTACCATGGTAAAGTCTTGAAGGCCTTGCAATTGTTGGCTCAAAATTATCTTTACAACCGCTATTCAAGAACTTTCTACATTACTATCAATGTCAATGATTATGTCGAACACCGTGCAGAAGTCTTGCAGACCTATGCGCAAAAATTGGCGATTCGTGTTTTAGAAGAAGGTCGCAGCCATCAAACGGATCCAATGTCGAATAGCGAACGCAAGATTATCCACCGTATTATTTCACGTATGGATGGCGTGACTAGTTACTCTGAGGGTGATGAGCCAAATCGCTATGTCGTTGTAGATACAGAATAAGTAAAATCAGGCTTGACCTGATTTTTTGCTAGCTGGAGGAGATTAAACAGATGTTGAATAAGTTAAGAGATTATTTAGACTTTGCAGGGATCCAGTACCGTAATCCAGATAAAGTGGGAGAAGAGCGAGAGAAAATGCTGGAATTGCGCCACAAAGGTCAAGAGGCACGAAAGGCTTTTACAGAATTGGCTAAAGCCTTTCAGGCAAATCATCCAGAATGGCAACTCCAACAGACTAGCCAGTGGATGAATCAGGCCCAGCGTTTGCGACCACATTTTTGGGTTTATCTACAGAGAGACGGACAAGTGACAGAACCTATGATGGCTCTTCGTTTGTACGGGACATCTACTGATTTTGGAATTTCTTTGGAAGTCAGTTTTATCGAGCGCAAGAAAGATGAGCAAACTTTAGGAAAGCAGACCAAGGTCCTAGAAATTCCAGTTGTAGAAGGGATTTATTATCTAGCCTACTCCGATGGTCAAAGTCAACGGTGGGAGGCGAACGAAGAAAATCGTCGTACTTTAGTCGAGAAGATAGGCAGCCAAGAAATCCGAAAAGTGCTAGTTAAGGCAGATGTTTCTTTTATAGAAAATCAATCATTAGAAGTGATTTTAGATAGATTAGAAGAAGCTTATGAGCGCTTGCATCCCTACTATCAGGTGACCAGAGGGTAGCAAATAGAATACTTATTTACGTCGAATTGTTTAATTGCTATTCTATGTATTTTTTCATATAATAGTAAAATAGAATGTGTGATCCAATAATCACCTCAAATAGAAAGGAAATTCTATGTCAAATCTATCTGTTAATGCAATTCGTTTTCTAGGTATTGACGCTATCAACAAAGCCAACTCAGGTCACCCAGGTGTGGTTATGGGAGCGGCTCCGATGGCTTACAGCCTCTTTACAAAACAACTTCGTATCAATCCAGCTCAACCAAACTGGATTAACCGCGACCGTTTTATTCTTTCAGCTGGTCATGGTTCAATGCTTCTTTATGCCCTTCTTCACCTTTCTGGCTTTGAAGATGTTAGTATGGATGAGATCAAGAGCTTCCGTCAATGGGGTTCAAAAACACCAGGTCACCCAGAATTTGGCCATACCGCAGGAATTGATGCTACAACAGGTCCTTTAGGTCAAGGAATTTCAACTGCTACTGGTTTTGCCCAGGCAGAACGTTTCTTGGCAGCCAAATATAACCGCGAAGGCTACAATATCTTTGACCACTATACTTATGTTATCTGTGGAGACGGAGACTTGATGGAAGGTGTCTCAAGCGAGGCAGCTTCATACGCAGGCTTGCAAAAACTAGACAAGTTGGTTGTTCTTTATGATTCAAATGACATCAACTTGGATGGTGAGACAAAGGATTCCTTTACAGAAAGTGTTCGTGACCGTTACAATGCCTACGGTTGGCATACTGCCTTGGTTGAAGATGGAACAGACTTGGAAGCCATCCATGCAGCTATCGAAACAGCTAAAGCTTCAGGTAAACCATCTTTGATTGAAGTGAAGACGGTTATTGGATACGGTTCTCCAAATAAACAAGGAACCAATGCTGTACACGGTGCTCCTCTTGGAGCAGATGAAACTGCAGCTACTCGTCAAGCTCTCGGTTGGGACTATGAACCATTTGAAATTCCAGAACAAGTTTATGCTGATTTCAAAGAACATGTTGCAGACCGTGGCGCATCAGCTTATCAAGCTTGGACAAAATTAGTTGCTGACTATAAAGAAGCGCATCCAGAATTGGCTGCAGAAGTAGAAGCTATCATCGACGGACGCGATCCAGTCGAAGTGACTCCAGCAGACTTCCCAGCTTTAGAAAATGGCTTCTCTCAAGCAACTCGTAATTCAAGCCAAGATGCCTTGAACGTTGTAGCGGCTAAGTTGCCAACTTTCTTGGGTGGGTCAGCTGACCTAGCTCACTCAAACATGACTTATATCAAGACTGACGGACTTCAAGACGATGCCAATCGCTTGAACCGTAACATTCAGTTTGGTGTTCGTGAATTTGCCATGGGAACGATCTTGAATGGGATGGCCCTTCATGGTGGACTTCGTGTATACGGTGGAACTTTCTTCGTCTTCTCTGACTATGTGAAGGCAGCTGTCCGCTTGTCAGCCTTACAAGGACTTCCTGTGACTTATGTCTTTACCCACGATTCAATCGCAGTTGGGGAAGATGGTCCGACTCACGAACCAGTTGAGCATTTAGCAGGTCTTCGTGCTATGCCAAATCTAAATGTTTTCCGCCCAGCAGATGCGCGTGAAACGCAAGCAGCTTGGTACCTTGCAGTGACAAGTGAGAAAACACCAACTGCCCTTGTCTTGACCCGTCAAAACTTGACTGTCGAAGAAGGAACAGACTTTGACAAGGTTGTAAAAGGTGCCTATGTTGTCTATGAAAATGCAGCAGACTTTGATACAATCTTGATTGCGACAGGTTCAGAGGTCAATCTAGCTGTCTCAGCTGCTAAAGAATTGGCTAGTCAAGGCGAAAAAGTCCGCGTAGTCAGCATGCCATCCACAGATGTCTTTGATAAACAAGATGCAGCATACAAGGAAGAAATTCTTCCAAATGCAGTCCGCCGTCGTGTTGCAGTTGAAATGGGTGCAACTCAAAACTGGTACAAATATGTTGGACTAGATGGTGCTGTTCTTGGTATTGATACCTTCGGAGCCTCTGCCCCAGCACCAAAAGTATTGGCAGAATATGGCTTTACTGTCGAAAATCTAGTAAAAGTCGTTCAAAACTTGAAATAATTCTAAAAATCAGGGCGCAAGCTCTGGTTTTTTCTTACTAGAAAAGTAAGGTACAATCTTGTAAAAGTAGCTGAAATTTGATATAGTAGTCCTATGTAAAAGACAAAGGAGAAGACAATGAATCCAAATTATACATTTTTAATCATGCTAGCCCTTATGGTGGGTTTGATGTTCTTTACGCAACGCTCTCAAAAGAAACAAGCGCAAAAACGTATGGAAAGCTTAAATAAACTACAAAAAGGCTATGAAGTGATTACAATCGGTGGACTTTATGGAACAGTCGATGAAGTAGATACGGAGAAGGGAACAATTGTTCTTGACGTAGATGGAGTTTACTTGACTTTTGAACTAGCTGCTATCAAGACAGTATTACCGCTGAAAGAAACAGCTTCACTAGAAGGCGCAATTGAAAAATAAGACGGGATTACGAACTCCCGTTTTTCTATAAAAGAAAGGAAATGGGATGAAAAAATTAGTCTTTGTCTGTCTAGGAAATATTTGCCGCAGCCCTATGGCCGAGTTTGTGATGAAATCAATGACAGATAATTACGAAATCCAAAGTCGAGCGACTTCCTCTTGGGAACATGGCAATCCGATTCATAAGGGAACTCAAGGGATTTTTCAACAGTATGAGATTCCTTATGACAAAGCCAAGACATCGCTTCAGATTAGTAGGGAAGATTTTGAAGCCTTTGATTATATTATCGGAATGGATGCTTCAAATGTTTCTGACCTACGTCAGATGTGTCCAGTAGACTGTCAAGATAAGATTTACTCATTTGCATCTGAAAGTGTACCAGATCCTTGGTATACAGGAGATTTTGAGGAAACTTATCAGCGTGTTCAAGAGGGCTGTCAAGCTTGGTCAGAACGTTTAGAAAAGGAGAGTGAAGATGGAAAATCTTAAGAATTTTTACGAAAAGTATCGTGTCTATCTGACTCGTCCACGTTTAGAGCTTTTAGCAGTAGTTGCCATTGTTTTCTGTGCTGTACTCGTCTTTTTTCTAAATATTCCCGGAAAAGGTGTTCTAAAGCTTGACAATGGAACCATTGTTTACGACGGCAGTCTTGTCCGTGGTAAAATGAATGGGCAAGGTACCATTACCTTCCAAAATGGAGACCAGTATACTGGTGGTTTCAACAATGGAGCCTTCAACGGAAAAGGTACCTTTCAATCTAAAGAAGGCTGGACCTACGAAGGTGATTTTGTAAATGGTCAGGCTGAAGGAAAAGGAAAACTAACAACAGAACAAGAAGTTGTTTATGAAGGGACTTTTAAACAAGGTGTTTTTCAACAAAAATAAGGCCTCCTTATCAAAGGAGGTATTGTTAAAAACAGAAAGGTAAGCGCTTACCTGTAAACCCCTTTCTTTCCAAGCCCCTCTTCCAAGTAAGTTTGTGAAATAAAAAATATTTGAAATAAATTTCACAAACTTTAAAGAAAAAGGCTAATAAGCAAAGATAATGACAAACATTTCACAAGGAACTAAAAATTCTTTGTGAAATGTTTATGAAACTGTTTACAAAGTTGAAATAATGCGTTATAATAAACTTGTGAAAAAATTAACAAAGGATTGCATCCTTGAAAGCTATGGAGGAAAATATGGCTGATAAAAAAACTGTGACACCAGAGGAAAAGAAACTCGCTGCTGAAAAGCATGTTGATGGATTGGTGCAAAAAGCTCTAGTTGCTCTTGAAGAAATGCGTAAGTTGGATCAAGAGCAGATTGACTACATCGTAGCTAAAGCGTCAGTGGCAGCTTTGGATGCCCACGGGGAATTGGCTTTACATGCCTTTGAAGAAACAGGACGTGGTGTATTTGAAGATAAAGCAACGAAGAACTTGTTTGCTTGTGAACACGTAGTAAACAACATGCGCCACACTAAAACAGTTGGTGTTATTGAAGAAGACGATGTAACAGGTTTGACTCTTATTGCTGAACCGGTCGGTGTTGTTTGTGGTATCACTCCTACAACAAACCCAACATCAACAGCAATCTTCAAATCATTGATTTCATTGAAGACACGTAATCCAATCGTTTTTGCCTTCCATCCATCAGCTCAAGAATCATCAGCTCACGCAGCTCGTATCGTCCGCGATGCAGCTATCGCAGCTGGGGCTCCTGAAAACTGTGTGCAATGGATTACTCAACCATCTATGGAAGCAACTAGTGCCCTTATGAACCACGAAGGCGTTGCGACAATCCTTGCAACAGGTGGTAATGCTATGGTTAAGGCGGCTTATTCATGTGGTAAACCAGCTCTTGGGGTAGGTGCCGGAAACGTTCCAGCTTATGTTGAAAAATCAGCAAATATCCGTCAAGCAGCACACGATATCGTTATGTCTAAATCATTTGATAATGGTATGGTCTGTGCATCTGAACAAGCAGTTATCATTGATAAAGAAATTTACGATGAATTTGTAGCAGAGTTCAAATCTTACCACACTTACTTTGTAAACAAAAAAGAAAAAGCTCTTCTTGAAGAATTCTGCTTCGGCGTGAAAGCAAATAGTAAAAACTGTGCTGGTGCAAAATTGAACGCTGATATCGTTGGTAAACCAGCAACTTGGATTGCAGAACAAGCAGGATTTACAGTTCCAGAAGGAACAAACATTCTTGCTGCTGAATGTAAAGAAGTTGGTGAAAATGAGCCATTGACTCGTGAAAAATTGTCACCAGTTATCGCAGTTTTGAAATCTGAAAGCCGTGAAGATGGTATTGCCAAAGCTCGTCAAATGGTTGAATTTAACGGTCTTGGACACTCAGCAGCCATCCACACAGCTGACGAAGAATTGACTAAAGAATTTGGTAAAGCTGTTAAAGCTATTCGTGTTATCTGTAACTCACCTTCTACTTTCGGTGGTATCGGGGACGTTTACAATGCCTTCTTGCCATCATTGACACTTGGATGTGGTTCTTACGGACGCAACTCAGTTGGGGATAACGTTAGTGCCATTAACCTCTTGAATATCAAAAAAGTCGGAAGACGGAGAAATAACATGCAATGGATGAAACTTCCTTCAAAAACATACTTTGAACGTGATTCAATTCAATACCTTCAAAAATGTCGTGACGTTGAACGTGTCATGATCGTTACTGACCATGCCATGGTAGAGCTTGGTTTCCTTGATCGTATCATCGAACAACTTGATCTTCGTCGCAATAAGGTTGTTTACCAAATCTTTGCTGATGTAGAACCAGATCCAGATATCACAACTGTAAACCGTGGTACTGAGATTATGCGTGCCTTCAAACCAGATACAATCATCGCTCTTGGTGGTGGATCTCCAATGGATGCTGCTAAAGTAATGTGGCTCTTCTATGAACAACCAGAAGTGGACTTCCGTGACCTTGTCCAAAAATTCATGGATATCCGTAAACGTGCCTTCAAGTTCCCATTGCTTGGTAAGAAGACTAAATTCATCGCAATCCCAACAACATCTGGTACAGGATCTGAAGTAACACCATTTGCCGTTATCTCTGATAAAGCAAACAACCGTAAATACCCAATCGCTGACTACTCATTGACACCAACTGTGGCAATCGTAGATCCTGCCTTGGTATTGACAGTTCCAGGATTTGTTGCTGCTGATACTGGTATGGACGTATTGACTCACGCGACAGAAGCATACGTATCACAAATGGCTAGCGACTACACTGACGGTCTTGCACTTCAAGCCATCAAGCTTGTATTTGAAAACCTTGAAAGCTCAGTTAAGAATGCAGACTTCCACTCACGTGAGAAAATGCATAACGCCTCAACTATTGCTGGTATGGCCTTTGCCAATGCTTTCCTAGGTATTTCTCACTCAATGGCCCATAAGATTGGTGCCCAATTCCACACAATCCACGGTCGTACTAATGCTATCTTGCTTCCATACGTCATCCGCTACAACGGTACACGTCCAGCTAAGACAGCAACATGGCCTAAGTACAACTACTACCGTGCAGATGAAAAATACCAAGATATCGCACGCATGCTTGGACTTCCAGCTTCTACTCCAGAGGAAGGTGTGGAATCTTACGCAAAAGCTGTTTATGAACTTGGTGAGCGCGTAGGTATCCAAATGAACTTCAAAGCACAAGGAATTGATGAAAAAGAATGGAAAGAACATTCACGTGAATTGGCCTTCCTTGCTTATGAAGATCAATGTTCACCAGCTAACCCACGTCTTCCAATGGTAGACCATATGCAAGAAATCATCGAAGATGCATACTATGGCTACAAAGAAAGACCAGGACGCCGTAAATAATTGTTTATCAGCCTAGAGGCAGGAATTTCCTGTCTCTTTTTTGTCGTTTTCACCAAACTATGATAGAATATAAAAAATTATATTTTTAAAATATAGGAGAAAGTCGAAGGAATGAACAGTTTTGGTGAAAAAGTAAGAGGTTTAAGAGAAGAAAAAGGACTTAGTCGTCCAGTTTTTTGCGGGGATGAGTCTGAATTATCAGTCCGTCAGCTGGTGCGGATAGAAAAAGGAGAATTTCGCCCGACGATAAAAACACTAGAATATATTGCAGAACGATTAGAAATTCCTTCCTACGTCTTGATGCCAGATTATAAGGAATTACCGAAGCGTTACCAAGAATTAAAGTACTTTCTTTTACATCATCCTGACTATGGAGACAAGGAGTTGCAGGAACAAAAGGAAGAATATTTCGATGAGATTTTTGAAAATTTTTATGATGATTTGCCACGTGATGAGAAGATGATAGTGGATTGTCTTCAAGCAATAGATGAAGTGAGAGCGACGGATAATGAACAGTATGGAATAGCGCTTTTAGATGAATCTTTTGAGGAACTATGGAATCAAAGAGAATTTTCCTTTTCAGATCTTTTGAAAATTCGATTGTATTTTTTATGTAGTTATTTAGAAAATATAAAAAAAGGACAGTTATCTATTAGCGAGCAGACAAAACTTCAATCAATGTTTCAAAAAGTGTGTAATAACGTAGAAAATAGCGGTACGGACGATTTATTTCTTGTTCGTGATGTGTTATTTGCAGGGCTGGGAAGTTGTGAATTATTGAATGACTTAGAGTTATTTAAGTTAGCTGTGGAAAAACTTAATTGGATTTCTGAAAAAACACGAGATTTTCAAAAGCAACCGATTGTCTTGATGGTGGAGTGGAAATATTATCTTCAGACTGATTATGATACGGCAAAAGAAAAGTATGAAGAAGCAAAAATGATGGCGAGGATGTTTGGTAATGAGCAGTTAATCATTAGTTTAGATAAGGAATGGGCTGAGGACTTAGAAAGGTATAGTTAAATGCTTTATAGGAGTGACATTTCTGTCATTGAGGGAATGCCGCTTTTTTGTTACAATGAATTTTACTTGATATACATCCAGAAGCAAATGAGGTAATAGAGAGAAAATTCTAAGTAGTAGGTCTATGGGGTCAATCAACTTGAAGGATTTTCTATAAGTGTGATGTATGACGACAACAGTTTTAAACAAGGGGGAAAGAATGTCCATTTTATCCATTAAAAATATTTCAAAGTTTTACGCCTTGGACGGTAAACATCAAGAGCAGGCTTTAAAGAATATAAATCTGCAAATCGCAAAAGGTAAAATTACAGCTATTTACGGTCCATCAGGCTGTGGCAAAACTAGCTTGCTAAACATTATCAGTGGTTTAGATAGACAATATGAAGGAGATTTAGAGTTTAAAGGGGAATCCCTCCGTGACTTATCAGAGATTGAACTAACTCAATTTCGTAAAGATAAGATTGGATTTGTGTTTCAAAACTTCAACCTCATTCCACATCAGTCTGTCTTGGACAATGTCAAGCTACCTCTCTATGTCAAAGATTTATCTGACAGGGAGATGACAATGATTGCAAAGGAGCAATTAAGCAACTTGGGAATGGAACCTTTTATGGCTAAAAATGTTAAACAGCTTTCTGGCGGGCAAAAGCAACGCGTAGCAATCGCGCGTGCACTAGTAAATCAGCCTGATATGATTGTAGCAGATGAGCCAACAGGGTCACTAGACTCTCAATCCCAAGAAATGGTATTGGAAGTGTTTAAAAAATTAGCCCAAACAGGGAAAACAGTATTGATCGTAACCCATAATCCAGAGGTTGCCGAATATGCAGATGTGATTATCAAAATGAAGGATGGTGAAGTCGTTGAAGAAGTCAAAAAATAAAGGATTATCATTGAAAAACAAATTCAAACTTTCTTTAAATAACTTTCTGGAAAGAAAGTGGCGTAACCTATTGATTGCGCTAGCAACCTCAATTGGTTTTGTAGGAGTCTTAATTTCTTTCGGCTTGGGAAATGCCTTGATTTCGATGATTGATGAAAATACGAATGGAGGTCAAATCCCTTCTCAAGTTCAGATTGCTTTAAATACAGAAAATGCTGGACGAGGCTTCTTGAACCAAGATGATAAGAACTATATCACGGATACAGTTGGGAAAGAAGCTATTAAATATTTGGAGAGTCCTTTTGGGATGACCATGTCAAATATTACTATAGATGGTCAAGAAATGGATCTGAGTCAAACGATGCCTTCTTATGCTCAAGTAGTTAGTCTCTATGAGGATACAAGTATTTCTGTTAGTAGTAATGAGGCGGACAAAGTATTAGCCGGTTCCCTCTATACTGATGCAAATGAACAGGGTTTGACGATTCCAAGCAGTTTACTAAAAAATTGGAATGAGCAGACAGGAAAAAATCTGACAGCTAGTGATGTTATTGGCAAATCAGTTTCAGCAAGCATTGTAGAAAATGCTGCCGAAGCTAGCAAGGCTGCTCAATTTCAAACGAAGATTGTACGTGTAATCAATGATGAAGATGACCTGGAGGACAGCAACAGTTTCATGCCGTCTCATCAAATGGAAGCAATCTTGAAAGAGGCTGGATTTACAAAGGCTGTATCTTATTTTATCTTGGAACTCAAAGATCCATCACAAACAAAAGCGATAACAGAAGAATTGCAGAAAAACAAGAAGTATACTGTTCTTTCTCAACAGAAGGTTCTTGATATTGTGATTACCTTTATTCGTGTCATTCAGGGATTGTTGATTGTACTTTCATCACAAGCTATTGTGGTAGCAGCGGTCATGATTGGTATCATCATTTACATCAATATTATGCAACGTTCTAAGGAAATAGGCGTCATGAAGGCAGTTGGTTATCAAAATCGTGATGTCAAAGGGATTTTTATTTACGAGGCTATCTGGATTGTAGGCATCGCCTTGCTACTGGCCTTTTTGGTAGCACAAGGGGTGGGAAGTTTGGCGAATGCGGTTGTAAGTCACTTTTACCCATCCATCACTAAGGTTTTTGAATTAAATTTGTTATCTGTTTTAGGAACTCTAGTTTTCGCTCTCTTGCTTGGCTATGTATCAGCCTACTTCCCAGCGCGTAAAATTAGTAAAATGGACCCTGTAGAATCGCTACGCTATGAATAGTCAAGGGTGTTACTAGATTATCGTCCCTAAAAAGAAACTAACAGAGAAAAACAATGCCCGTACTTGCAATTCAACTTAAATAGTTATATAATAGGTTTGTTGAAAGGTGATTTGTAGTGATTCAAGTTACTCTTTTCACAATAAAAATTTCATGATTTTCATAAGGAGGAAATCACTAATGGTAGTTAAAGTTGGTATTAACGGTTTCGGACGTATCGGTCGTCTTGCTTTCCGTCGTATCCAAAACGTAGAAGGTGTTGAAGTTACTCGTATCAACGACCTTACAGATCCAGTTATGCTTGCACACTTGTTGAAATACGACACAACTCAAGGTCGTTTCGACGGTACTGTTGAAGTTAAAGAAGGTGGATTCGAAGTTAACGGTAAATTCGTTAAAGTTTCTGCTGAACGTGATCCAGAACAAATCGACTGGGCTACTGACGGTGTAGAAATCGTTCTTGAAGCTACTGGTTTCTTTGCTAAGAAAGAAGCAGCTGAAAAACACCTTAAAGGTGGAGCTAAAAAAGTTGTTATCACTGCTCCTGGTGGAAACGACGTTAAAACAGTTGTATTCAACACTAACCACGACGTTCTTGACGGTACTGAAACAGTTATCTCAGGTGCTTCATGTACTACAAACTGCTTGGCTCCTATGGCTAAAGCTCTTCAAGACAACTTTGGTGTTGTTGAAGGATTGATGACTACTATCCACGCTTACACTGGTGACCAAATGATCCTTGACGGACCACACCGTGGTGGTGACCTTCGCCGTGCTCGCGCTGGTGCTGCAAACATCGTTCCTAACTCAACTGGTGCTGCTAAAGCTATCGGTCTTGTAATCCCAGAATTGAACGGTAAACTTGACGGATCTGCACAACGCGTTCCAACTCCAACTGGATCAGTTACTGAATTGGTAGCAGTTCTTGAAAAGAACGTTACTGTTGATGAAGTGAACGCAGCTATGAAAGCAGCTTCAAACGAATCATACGGTTACACAGAAGATCCAATCGTATCTTCAGATATCGTAGGTATGTCTTACGGTTCATTGTTTGACGCAACTCAAACTAAAGTTCTTGACGTTGACGGTAAACAATTGGTTAAAGTTGTATCATGGTACGACAACGAAATGTCATACACTGCACAACTTGTTCGTACTCTTGAATACTTCGCAAAAATTGCTAAATAATTCATGAGTCGATAAAAAGCAAGGCCTCTTGGTCTTGCTTTTCTTATATGGAAAAATGGATGACACAATCATCCATTCTTTTTTAATTCTTTTTCAAAAGTATCTGAAAGGGTAGTGAAGCTTAATTTCTCTAATGTAAGCGGATGGGTAAAGGACAGTCGAAAGGCGTGGAGCATAAGCCGACTCGTCTTTGATTTGCTATTATAGAGAGGGTCACCCAGGATAGGAAAGTTATGATGAGAAAGGTGGACACGAATCTGATGGGTTCGGCCTGTCTTTAGTTTGCAACGAATCAAGGAAGTTTTGTTTGGGAATTGCTTTAATCTGCTTACATGTGTTTCAGCATATTGCCCATTTTTTGTATCAATTACTCTCTTTCTACGATCATGACGATTACGTCCGATTTTGTCTTTGAAGATAAGTTCTTTTCTGTTGATTTTTCCATCAACTAGAGCCCAGTATTCCCTAGAAATCTCTTTTTTCTCCAGTAAGCGATTGAGAATAGGCAGGATAAAAGGATTTTTGGCAAAGAGAACCAAACCACTGGTTTCCATGTCCAGACGATGAACGACATAGCAGGTTTGGCCAACATAGGCACTGACATGGTTAAGAAGAGCAATTTCATTTGGCTGGTTAGCGTGTGTTTTCATCCCCTCAGATTTGTTTACAATAATCAAGTGTTGATCTTGATAAACTTCCTGCACTAAGTCTGGGTTGCCCCAAGGAATTTCCTTTGTGGGATAATCTTCCTCGTCAAAAGTCAACTGGCAAACATCTCCAGGATTTACCAGCTCATTCCAGTGAACTTCTTCTTGATTTATCAAAATATGTTTCTTGATTCTCAAAAAATGACGGATTTTTCTAGGGATGAGGAGTTGTTCCTCAAGTAATTGCTTTACCGTCATTTGAGGTAGAGAGTCTGGTAATGTAAATGTGAATTGCATACAGATATTGTAACAAAAAATGCCCTATTTGGATAGAAAATAGCTAAATTCTTGTCTTCCTATGATGAAGATGATAAAATAAACGCATGAAATTAGATAAATTATTCGAGAAATTTCTTTCTCTTTTTAAAAAAGAAACAAGTGAACTAGAGGATTCTGGGTCTACTAGCTTACGTCGCTCTCGTAGTGATCGAAAAAAATTAGCCCAAGTAGGTCCGATTCGAAAATTCTGGCGTCGCTATCATCTAACAAAGATTGTCCTTATATTAGGTTTGAGTGCAGGCTTGCTAGTTGGAACCTATTTATTTGCTGTAGCCAAGTCAACCAATGTCAATGATTTGCAAAATGCCTTGAAAACTCGGACTATCATTTTTGACCGTGAAGAAAAAGAGGCTGGTGCCTTGTCTGGTCAAAAAGGAACTTATGTTGAACTGACTGACATCAGTAAAAACTTGCAGAATGCCGTTATTGCGACAGAAGACCGTTCCTTCTACAAAAATGACGGGATTAACTATGGTCGTTTCTTCTTGGCGATTGTCACTGCTGGTCGTTCAGGTGGTGGCTCTACTATTACCCAACAGCTAGCTAAAAACGCCTATTTGTCACAGGATCAAACTGTTGAGAGAAAAGCGAAAGAATTTTTCCTTGCCTTAGAGTTAACAAAAAAATATAGTAAGGATCAGATCTTAACCATGTACCTTAATAATGCCTATTTTGGAAATGGTGTGTGGGGTGTAGAAGATGCGAGTAAGAAATACTTTGGAGTTTCTGCGTCAGAAGTGAGTCTGGATCAAGCTGCGACTTTGGCAGGGATGCTCAAAGGACCGGAATTGTATAATCCCTTGAATTCCGTAGAGGATTCTACCAATCGTCGCGACACTGTCTTACAAAATATGGTTGCAGCAGGATATATTGATAAAAACCAAGAAACCGAAGCTGCAGAAGTTGATATGACTTCGCAATTGCACGATAAGTATGAAGGAAAAATCTCAGATTACCGCTATCCTTCTTACTTTGATGCGGTGGTTAATGAAGCTGTTTCTAAGTATAATCTAACAGAGGAAGAAATTGTCAATAATGGCTACCGCATTTATACAGAGCTGGACCAAAACTACCAAGCAAATATGCAGGTTGTCTATGAAAATACAGCGCTATTTCCGAGGGCAGAGGATGGAACATTTGCACAATCAGGAAGTGTAGCTCTTGAACCGAAAACAGGAGGAGTTCGTGGAGTTGTCGGTCAAGTTGCTGACAATGATAAAACTGGATTCCGAAATTTCAACTATGCAACCCAATCAAAACGTAGCCCTGGTTCTACAATTAAGCCTTTAGTTGTTTATACGCCTGCAGTTGAAGCAGGTTGGGCTTTGAATAAGCTCTTGGATAACCATACCATGCAGTATGACAGCTATAAGGTTGATAACTATGCAGGAATTAAAACGAGTCGAGAAGTTCCTATGTATCAAGCCTTGGCAGAATCGCTTAATCTACCTGCTGTTGCCACTGTTAATGATTTGGGCCTTGATAAGGCTTTTGAGGCGGGCGAAAAATTCGGACTCAACATGGAAAAGGTCGACCGTGTTCTTGGTGTCGCCTTGGGAAGTGGTGTCGAAACCAACCCACTTCAAATGGCTCAAGCATATGCTGTTTTTGCCAATGAAGGTTTAATGCCGGAAGCTCATTTTATTAGTAGAATTGAAAATGCTAGTGGTCAGGCCATTGCGAGCCATAAACATTCACAAAAACGGGTGATTGATAAGTCTGTAGCTGACAAGATGACCAGTATGATGTTGGGAACATTTACAAACGGAACAGGTATTAGTTCATCGCCTGCAGATTATGTTATGGCAGGAAAAACTGGTACAACTGAAGCTGTTTTCAACCCGGAGTACACAAGTGACCAGTGGGTAATTGGTTATACTCCGGATGTGGTGATTAGTCATTGGCTTGGTTTTCCGACCACTGATGAAAATCACTATCTAGCGGGTTCTACATCAAATGGTGCTGCTCATGTCTTTAGAAATATTGCAAATACCATTTTACCTTATACACCAGGAAGCACCTTTACAGTTGAAAATGCTTATAAGCAAAATGGAATTGCACCAGCTAACACAAAAAGACAAGTACAAACCAATGATAATAGCCAGACAGATGATAATTTGTCTGATATTCGAGGACGTGCGCAAAGTCTAGTAGATGAGGCTAGTCGGGCTATCTCGGATGCTAAGATTAAGGAAAAAGCTCAAACAATATGGGATTCGGTAGTCAATCTATTTCGCTAAGATGCTTGTCAAAGCCTGGCTTTCTTGTTATAATAGATAAGATGGAGGCGTTATGGCACTAAAAAAAGCAAGCCTAGCTTGTGCGGTTTGTGGTTCGAGAAACTATTCAATCAAGATTAGTGGAACCCCCAAGCCTACACGACTAGAAGTAAATAAATTTTGTAAGCATTGTGGCAAGTACACTACACACAGAGAAACGAGATAGGAGAGAGCGATGCGTTTTATTGGAGATATTTTTAGACTTCTTAAAGACACAACATGGCCAACTCGCAAGGAAAGCTGGAGAGATTTTCGTTCTATAATGGAATACACAGCTTTCTTTGTAATAATTATTTACATTTTTGACCAGTTGATTGTTTCAGGTTTGATTCGATTTATTAACATTTTTTAGAAGAGTAGTGAAAGTACACTAAAAATCTTCTATTTATGAAAGGAAATATCATGGATAGTTTTGATAAAGGGTGGTTTGTTTTACAAACTTATTCTGGTTATGAAAATAAGGTAAAAGAAAATCTATTACAACGTGCACAAACCTACAATATGTTGGATAATATTCTACGCGTTGAAATTCCAACACAAACAGTGCAAGTTGAAAAAAATGGAAAGAGAAAAGAAGTAGAAGAAAATCGCTTTCCAGGTTATGTTCTTGTAGAAATGGTGATGACAGATGAAGCTTGGTTTGTTGTTCGAAACACACCAAATGTTACAGGATTTGTCGGATCACACGGGAACAGATCAAAACCAACTCCATTATTGGAACAAGAAATTCGTGACATTTTGGTATCTATGGGACAAACTGTACAAGAATTTGATTTCGATGTTGAGGTTGGTCAAACTGTACGTATTATTGATGGTGCTTTTGCAGACTACACTGGTAAGATTACAGAAATTGATAATAACAAAGTGAAGATGATTATCTCTATGTTTGGTAATGATACAGTTGCAGAAGTAAACCTAAACCAAATTGCAGAATTATAACCCTAAGAGAGGCAAGACCTCTCTTTTTTGTGCAGTTGAGGAGCTAAAGGGAACAGAATGGATGAAATGTACCAAAAGTGTTTCTGAATCTGTTAGACTGTACACAGAAAGGGGAAAAGAATGATTAAAGAATTGTATGAAGAAGTCCAAGGAATTGTATACAAGTGTAGAAATGAATATTACCTTCATTTGTGGGAGTTATCGGACTGGGATCAAGAGGGAATGATTTGCTTACATGAATTGATTAGTAGAGAAGAAGGGCTTGTAGAAGATATCCCACGCTTACGTAAATATTTCAAAACAAAATTCCGGAATCGGATTTTAGATTATATCCGTAAGCAAGAAAGTCAAAAACGGAGATATGATAAAGAACCATATGAAGAAGTGGGTGAGATTAGTCATCGTATAAGTGAGGGCGGTCTGTGGCTAGATGATTATTATCTCTTTCATGAAACACTAAGAGATTATAGAAACAAACAAACTAAAGAGCAACAAGAAGAGCTAGAACGCATTTTAAGAAATGAACGCTTCCGAGGGCGTCAAAGAGTATTGAGAGATTTACGTATAGTGTTTAAAGAGTTTGCTATTGGGCTAAAATAGTCAAATTTTAAAAAGTCGAAAAAAATTGTAAAAAGTTAAAAAAAGGTGTTGACAAAGTTTAAAAAGTGGGTATAATAGTAAGAGTTGAAAATAACAACTCTGGTCCGTTGGTCAAGGGGTTAAGACACCGCCTTTTCACGGCGGTAACACGGGTTCGAATCCCGTA
>NZ_CRPU01000010.1 GCF_001096185.1 Streptococcus pneumoniae | reverse complement strand
CCATAGTCCGTACGGGATTCGAACCCGTGTTACCGCCGTGAAAAGGCGGTGTCTTAACCCCTTGACCAACGGACCAGAGGTGTTATTTTCAACTCTTACTATTATACCGACTTTTCTAACTTTGTCAACACCTTTTTTGAATTTTTTTTATTTTTTTGCATGGTAACTTCTCAAAGTAACTTCCACCATAGCGGAACTTAATCTGAAACGCTTTCAGATAAGGGGATTTTGTGCGCTCTTTTTTTCGATTCCTTTCGGCTACAAAAGCGATGAAATCAAGCATGAGTAAAACCAGTGGAACTTACCCTGACACGAATTTCCACTGGTTTTTACGATTTTTATCAGACTAACTTCCACTTGGATTAGCAGTGGAACTTAGTTTGGGAATTTACCTTTTTTTTAAATCAACTTTTTCAACTTATAGTAAAAAGAGCCAGAATTATACTGACTCTTCTATTGATTATTAAACTTAGAAGCACGTTCTTCTCCCCACCAATAAGGGATTAGTTCTGCGACTTTAACTGTTTTTCTTATATTATAGTCCATCATGAATTCTGCATCTTTATTTTCAGCATTAAGCTCTAAAAGGAATTCTCTACAAGCACCGCAAGGCATGGCTGAACTTCCACCATAAGGTGGTTTATCTCGAAAGGCTAATACTTTCTTAACCTTAGTTTGTCCTGAAAATTGGTACATATTGAAGAGTGCTGCCCGCTCTGCGCAGAGATGGAAAACTCCACAAGTTCCCTCCATACAGAAACCTGTAAATATTTGCCCATCTTCTGCTTCTACTGCGGCTACAACATGATTGGCATAAACAAAGTCTGATACTTCATGTGGATTGTATAGTTTCTGTGCTTCTTCGTACATCTTTTCCCAGATGTCCATTGTTGCATCCTTCTTATTTAGAGATTTCTTTTAGCATGTTTTTGATATGCTGAATTGATTTTTCACGTCCAAGCAAGAAAATTGTATCTGGCAATTCTGGCCCATGCATTTCACCTGAAACTGCAATACGAATAGGCATGAAAAGATTTTTCCCTTTAATACCTGTTTCTTTTTGGACTGCTTTGATTTGTGGGAAAATATTTTCTGTCACAAATTCATCATCTGTCATCGCTTCGAGTTTTGCTTTGAAGGCTTCAAGAACTGTTGGGACTGTTTCACCCGCCATGACTTCGCGCTCTGCTTCGGTCAATTCTGGGAAATCTGAGAAGAAGAGATCTGTCAATGGAATAATTTCATCTACTGATTTCATTTGTGGTTTATAGAGCTCAACTAGTTTTTCAGCCTTATCAGTTAAACGGCCCGCTTCCTCTAAGAATGGTTTAGCCATTTCAAAGATAGTTTCTAGGTCTGCATTCTTGATATAATCATTGCTCATCCAGTCGAGTTTCTTCTGGTCGAAGGCTGCTGGAGACTTGCTAAGGCGGTTTTCATCAAAGAGTTTAATGAGTTCTTCACGAGAGAAGATTTCGTCCTCGCCACCAGGGTTCCAACCAAGAAGAGCAATAAAGTTAAAGACTGCTTCTGGTAAATAACCTTTTTTACGATAGTCTTCGATAAACTGAAGAGTATTAGTATCACGTTTAGATAACTTCTTACCAGTCTCAGAGTTGATAATCAAGGTCATGTGACCGAACTCTGGAGCTTCCCAACCAAGGGCTTCGTAAACCATAAGCTGTTTTGGTGTATTAGCAATATGATCGTCTCCACGGATTACGTGAGAGATTTGCATATCGTGGTCATCGATAACAACGGCAAAGTTGTAAGTTGGGTAGCCGTCTTTCTTTTGGATAACCCAATCACCGCCGATATTGCCACCTTCAAATTCGATATCGCCTTTAACCATATCATGCCACTTGTAGATACCTGACTCATTGATAGCCAAGCGAACGGTTGGGATGATCCCTGCTGCTTCACGTTCTGTGATGTAAGCCACTTTTTCCTCTTCACTCATACCGATGTATTCGTTGATATAACGAGGTGTTTCACCAGCTGCTTCTTGGCGTTCGCGTTCAGCTGCCAGCTCTTCTTCTGTAACGTAAGATTTGTAGGCTTTTTCTTCAGCTAATAGTTGGTCAATGTATTTTTGATACAAGTCCAAACGCTCAGACTGGCGGTAGTTTTCATGTGTTTCTGGACTTTCATCCCAATCCATGCCCAACCAACGAAGGTTTTCAAGCTGTGAACGTTCACCATCTTCGACATGGCGTTTACGATCAGTATCTTCGATACGGATAATAAAAGTCCCACCGTGATGACGGGCATAAAGGTAATTGAACAATGCTGTACGGGCATTTCCGATGTGTAGTAGTCCTGTTGGACTTGGTGCGTAACGTACGCGGATATCTTTTGACATAGTTTCTCCTATAAAGTCTCTAGGCGTCTGCCTTTTTGCTCTCTATATTATATCACAAGTCTTGGCTGAGTCCAATTGCTATGAATAAAGAGAGTAAAAAGAGTGGACAAACCACTCTTTTCTTCTATTATAGACGTGCGTTAAGTTCTTTACTCAATTCTTCAAATCCTGGTTTTCCAAGGAGGGCAAACATGTTACGTTTGTAAGCTTCAACACCTGGTTGGTCAAATGGGTTGATAGCATTCAAGTAACCTGAAAGGGCGATAGCCAATTCGAAGAAGTAGATAGTGTAACCAAGAGTGAAAGCGTCTTGCTCTGGAAGAGTCACGTACATGTTTGGTACATCACCATCTGTGTGGGCAAGAAGAACACCGTCAGTCGCTTTTTTGTTTACAAAGTCAACGTCTTTTCCTTGAAGGTAACCAAGTCCATCAAGGTCTTCTTCCAAGCTAGGGATAATCACGTTCTTGCGAGGTTTGTCAACACGGACTACTGTTTCAAACATGATACGAGTTCCTTCTTGGATAAATTGACCCAATGAGTGCAAGTCAGTTGAGAAGTTGGCTGAAGTTGGGTAGATACCTTTTTGGTCTTTTCCTTCTGATTCACCAGCCAATTGTTTCCACCATTCTGAGAAGTATTGAAGTGATGGCTCATAGTTTACCAAGATCTCAGTTGCATAGCCTTTACGGTAAAGGATGTTACGAACTGCTGCGTATTGGTAAGCTTCGTTTTCAGAGATTTTATCTGAAGTGTAGTCTTTTCGAGCTGCATTCGCACCTTCCATAAGGGCTTTGATGTCAGCTCCTGATGCTGCGATTGGAAGCAAACCAACGGCTGTCAATACTGAGAAGCGTCCACCGATGTCATCTGGAACAACAAATGTTTCCCAACCGTTAGCGTCTGCTTCAACCTTAACAGCACCTTTTTGGCGGTCAGTTGTGGCATAGATACGTTTGTTTGCTTCTTCTTGACCGTATTTCTTAACCAAGAGTTCTTTGAAAACGCGGAAAGCAATGGCTGGTTCAGTTGTTGTACCTGATTTAGAAATCACGTTTACTGAGAAGTCTTTGTCTGCAACATACTCTACCAGGTCAGCAAGGTAAGTAGATGAGATTGAGTTTCCTGCATAAAGGATTTGTGGAGCCTTGCGTTCTTCTTTTGTTTGCAAGTTTGCAAAGTGGTGGTTCAAGAAGTCGATTGCCGCTTTAGCACCAAGGTAAGATCCACCGATACCGATCACAACCAAAACATCGCTGTCTGACTTGATTTGCTCAGCAGCTTTCAAGATGCGGTCAAATTCTTCGCGGTCGTAGTTTTCAGGAAGGTCCAACCATCCCAAGAAGTCGCTACCAGCACCAGTTCCTTTACGGATCAATTCATCTGCTGCTGTTACTTGTGATTGCATGTACTCCACTTCATGTGGTGCAACAAATTTGTCTAAGACTTTTGAATAATCAAATTTAATATGTGACATGTTATTCCTCCAATATTTCTTCTTTTCTATCATAACGCTTACCTTCGTTTTTTTCAAGTTTTTTTGTCGAATTTCTCCAATTTTTATCAGAATTCAAACGTTTGCGTAAAAATCTCATATTCCAAAAAATTTGAAAAAATAAAAGAAAGAACGACCAGATGTTCCAGTCGTTACAGTTCATTCAATAAATACTCAAATAATTCTAAATTGCCATCTTCTTCATTAACCAGAAACTCTGGATGCCACTGCAAACCGATAATGCGGTGCTCATCGATAGACTCAATCGCTTCGATGGTCTGGTCTCTTGGATCAATAGCAGTTACACGGAAATTAGGTGCCAAATCTTTAATGCTTTGACGATGGACGGAGTTGACCTGACTTTCTTTTCCAAATAGTTTGGCCACCACGCTTCCCTCCACTGTCTCAATAGAGTGAGAAGTTCCAAAAGGTAGGCCTTGCCAATGACCTTCGATTTCTTGATTGAGGGTTCCACCAAAGGCAACATTGACAAGTTGAACACCGCGACAGATTGCCATAATTGGTTTATTCTGACGAAGCGCTTCTTTCAAGAGAGCTAGTTCAAACTCATCACGTACTAGATTGTAATCATCGCTCTCGATGGTCTTTTTCTCTCCATAAAACTGAGGATGAACATTTTGGCCTCCTGTCAAAATCAATTTGTCAATCATTTCCACATAGTCGCGTACGACTGACTCATCACCAACAGGAATGACTAAAGGGAGACCACCGACTTGACGAATGCTCTCTGCGAATCTACAAGATACAGATGAATGAATGTTTTTACCTTCTGCGTCTACGGGACATAGATTTGCAGCAACTCCTACAACCGTTCTAGCCATAATATCTCTCCTTTCGAATGTTAATACTCTTCGAAAATCTCTTCAAACCACGTCAGCTCTATCCACAACCTCAAAACAGTGTTTTGAGCTGACTTCGTCAGTCTTATCTACAACCTCAAAGCAGTGCTTCGAGCAACCTACGGCTAGCTTCCTAGTTTGCTCTTTGATTTTCATTGAGTATAACGATAGTCCTATCATATCACTCAAAACGCCTTTCGTCTAATATGTTTTTTTAAAGGTCGTGATAAAAATTTTTTATGGACAAGAAAAAGCTGCCCACATAGGACAACTTCTTCCTTATTCGAAGACAAATTGATTGTGATAGAGTTCTGAGTAAAATCCACCTAGTTTCAAGAGTTCATGGTGGTTACCGCGTTCAATGACTTCTCCATCTTTAAGGACAATAATCTGATCAGCATTGAGGATGGTCTTCAAACGGTGGGCAATGACAAAACTGGTTCTGCCCGCTACAACCGCCTCCATGGCATGCTGAATCTTGCTTTCTGTCACCGTATCTACATTTGAAGTAGCTTCATCGAGAATGAGAACTTCTGGATCTGTCATCAGGGTTCGAGCGATAGAAATCAATTGTTTCTGACCAGTCGAAAAGATGCTCTGCTCATCATCTATAAGAGTATCGTATTTGTCAGGTAAACTTTCGATATAGTCGTGAATATGGGTTGCTTTGGCTGCTGACTCAACCATTTCTTGACTAGCCTCTGGCACACCGAAACGGATATTGTCTCGAATGGTTCCGCTAAAAAGAACGGAATCTTGCAAGACAATTCCCACCTTGCTTCTGAGACTATCTAAATCATAGTCACGGATGTCTTTGCCGTCAAAATAAATACCACCAGCATCAACATCATAAAAGCGATTGATAAGGTTCATAATAGTGGTTTTTCCTGAACCCGTTGGACCAACAACTGCTGTCATCTGGCCTTTTGGAGCGGAAATGCTGACATCTTTCAAAATAGGTTTATCAGGCAAGTATGAAAAATCGATATGACGGATTTCAACACCTTCTTGCAACTGAGTGAAGATTGGAGCCTTTTCAGGTCGGATTTCTTCCTCTGCATCAAACATTTCCTGAATCCGTTCAGCACCTGTAAAGGCCAACTGAAGACTTCCCCAACTAGCTGCAACTTGGATAATAGGCTGGTAGTACTGCTGTGAAAATTGGGCAAACATCACAATCAAACCTAGGGCTGTACTGGTTTCAATAGTCTTATCATTCAAAAGTACAGCTGAACCAGCAAAGATGACGATAGCTGTATTAACCAAACTCATTCCATTCATGACAGGAAAAAGAATTCCAGAGAACATTCTTCCTTTAAAGGTTGCCTTGCGCACGCGCTCATTTTGCTCAAGAAATCCTGCCATCATATCCTCTTGAATTCCTTGCACAATCACGGCTTTTTGGCCTGAGATACTCTCATCCATATAGGCGTTGAGCTTCCCTACCTCTTTTTGCTGGAGGTTAGTGTATTTCCGTGCCATTTTCACGATGAAAATCAGCATGAGGAAGGCTACTGGTGTGCTGGCAATGGTGATGAGGGCCAGGGTCACATTTCTCGAAAACATAACGAGAATCAGACCAATGTATAAAACAATATTGCTCATGACCTGAATCAAGCTTTCGTTAAAGGCTTGGAGGATATTATCCAAATCACTGGTGAAACGAGACAGGATATCTCCATCTTGTCGGCGGTCAAAGAAAGAAACCGTCAACCGAGCAAGTTTACCAAAGAGGCCTTTGCGCATCTCGTTGGTCGATTCTGCAATCACGCGCGTCATAAGACACATGTATATGACACTGGAGATAAAGAGAACCAAAACCAGCAAACCAAGATTGACCATGATTCCTGATAGGCTTTGCCAAACAAGTTCTGGATTTCCATTTTGATAAGCTTGAACTAAATTAGCTAGCTGCGTCACTGCTTGTCCAGAAAAGACCGGAAAGAGAGCTTGGGCAAGAGTTGCCAGAACAATCATCAGGATGACAATTACAAATGATAGCTTATAGACTTTAAAATAATTCCAAAAAAATTGAACTGTCTTCATATTACTCCTCCTTTCCTTTCTGTGTTTCGTAGATTTCACGGTAAACGGCATTGTTGGCAACCAAGTCTGCATGCGTCCCTTGACCAATCAATCGTCCTTGATCCAGCACCAATATCTTATCTGCATGGACAACCGAGCTAATCTTTTGAGCGATGATAATGGTTGTTGTTCCCTTCAAGTCCTTATTCAAGGCTTCTTGTACCAGCCGCTCTGACTTAGCATCCAAGGCTGAGGTCGAATCGTCAAAAATCAGAATACGCGGATTGCTAACAATCCCACGCGCAATCGACATCCTTTGCTTTTGTCCACCTGAGAAATTGGTTCCCCGTTCCTCAACTGGACTTTCAAAGGTTTTCTCCATACGATGAATGAATTCACTGGCTTGGGCAATATTGGCTGCGTGCTCCATTTCAAATAGAGTAGCATCTCCTTTACCCTGTCTCAAGTTATCTGCAATCGTTCCACTGAAGAGAATGGCACGTTGAAGAACGATAGAAACTGTTTTACGCAGGGTTCCTTCACTCACTTCTCGAATATCCTTGCCTCCGATTTTGATAGCCCCTTCCTGTGGATCAAAGAGACGTGGAATCAATTGAGCCAAGGTTGATTTTCCTGCACCAGTCGCTCCAACGACACCAACCATCTGACCAGGTTCAATAGTAAAGCTCACATCTTTCAGCATCGGTTCCTTGTCCATTGGATAGGTAAAGGTCACATTTTCAAAGCTAAGACTTCCGACCAACTCTTCATCTGGGACATCCTTGAAGGTCATAGCTGGCTCTGCGTCAAGAATTTCTCGAATACGACGCATCGAAATCATAGCACGACTGACAGAATTTCCCAAAAATCCAACCATAATAATAGTAAAGATAATCTGGCTTAGGTAATTAACAAAGGAGGCAATGGAGCCAACAACCGACGGATCCGATTGAACCATCCCTGCAACTAGCCAAATAGAGAGGAATACCGCCCCATAACCGACCAACATCATGAAAGGTTCCACTACTGAAAAGGCATAACCGATGTAAAGATTTTGACCGAGAAGCTCGTCTGAAACCTCCGTAAACTTAGCAAACTGCTCTTTTTCTTGGACAAAGGACTTGACCACACGAACGCCACGCAGATTTTCCTTGGCAATGGCATTGATGCGTTCAAGAAGGGTTTGAAACTTGGCAAAACGAGGCCCCATCATTCCCATCATGACAGCAGTCAAGCCAAAAATTAAGACTACCATGAGAACAATCACCCACCACAGAGAAGGTAGGGTTTGAACCGCCAAGATAAAGGAACCGATAAACAAGAGAGGAAGTCTGAAAAGAATTTGGAAGGTCATCATGACCACGTTCTGAATCTGGTTGATGTCATTTGTCATGCGAACGACTAGATTTCCCGCATTAAATTGTTCAATATTAGCATAAGAAAAGGTTTGGATTTTACGGAAGGCATCCTCCCGAAGGTCAGATGAAACTCCTTGGGCAATATAGGCTGCGAGGACAACATTGAACCCACCAGCAACCAGACCGACCACGGCCACACCAATCAACCAAGCCCCGATACTATAAATGGATTCATATTTCCCAGCAAGGAGGGCGTCTAAGACTTCCTGCAGATAACGCGGTTGCAAAAGTGAACTAGCAACCATCAAGCCTGTCATCAGAAGCGAAGCCAAGGCCTGCCACTTGTAGGTTTTTATTTTCTGAATCAGCATACTTTCTCCTTAAAAAATAGACAAAAGGGAGCGACAATGCGTCAGCTCCTTTTCATTCTGTTTGTGTGATGTTATTCTAGCAAAAAAGTGGGTGATTGTCAAAGAAGTCTCCTTGATACAGCTAGACTAACTAGTGAGTCTTGGTTTTATAGTTTCTGTTTTAACTCAACTAAGACATTCATAGCCTGCATAGGTGTCATATTGTAAACATCCAGTTTAGCTAATTCTGCTAGGATAGGATGCACTGCAGGCGTGTCAAATAGTGAAATTTGTTCAGTGACAGCACTTGTTTGGCTCACGGGAGTAGGATTTTCTGTGTCTTGATTCTCTAACTGAGTCAAAATCTTATCCGCTCTTGCTAGGAGATCTGCTGGCAAGCCAGCAATCTTGGCAACATGGATACCGTAGGATTTATCAGCAGGCCCTGGTTCAATCTTGTGAAGGAAGGTAACCTGCCCATCCTGTTCCAAAGTTGCCACGTGGACATTGACCAAGTGTTGTAAACTAGACTCCAGACTAGTCAACTCATGGTAGTGGGTCGCAAAGAGGGTCTTGGCTCCGATATGTTCATGAATGTATTCGATGATGGACTGAGCAAGAGCCATCCCGTCATAAGTTGCAGTTCCACGACCTAACTCATCAAAGAGAATGAGAGAGTTCTTGGTCGCATGCGAAATGGCATTGTTGGCCTCCATCATCTCCACCATAAAGGTTGACTGACCTGAAACCAAGTCATCTGCTGCTCCGATACGGGTAAAAATCGCATCAAAAATCGGTAAATGGGCGCTTTCTGCTGGCACATAAGAACCCAACTGGGCCATAACCGTCGTCATAGCCAGCTGGCGCATGTAGGTTGACTTTCCGCTCATATTGGGCCCTGTAATCAGTTGAATACTGGTATCTTCTGCCATCTGAATCGTATTTGGAATATAGGTCTGAGCCCCCATAACCTTTTCAACGACAGCATGGCGCCCTTTCTGGATATCAATTCGCGAATCCTCTCCGAACTCTGGCCGAATCAAATGCTGGGTTTCAGCCACAACCGCCAGACTTTGCAAGACATCAACTGTCGCAATTCCTTGAGCTAGAGCCTGCAAGCGCTGGATGTACTTGCTAACTTCCTCACGGATACGCATAAAGATTTCATACTCTAGGTTGGCTGACTTCTCACGCGCCTCCAGCATATCTCCCTCGATACGGGCTAATTCCTCAGTTCCAAAGCGTTCTGAGTTTTTCAGCGTCGCCTTGCGGAAAAAGTGGGCAGGTACATTTCCCAGTTGAGAATTGGTCACATGGAAATAGTAGCCATCCTTTTTATTATAATCAATCTTGAGCGTACTGATACCAGAGTTTTCTCGCTCCTTGGCCTCAATCTCAGCAATCCAGCTAGTCCCTTCTCTGAGAACTCGGCGATATTTATCCAAAGTCTCATCAAATCCCGTCCGGATAATGCCACCTTCTGTAATCACATGAGGAGCTTCAGGAGCAATCGCTGCGCTAATCAAACTCTCCAACTCAGGGATTCCATCCAGTTGTGCGATGAGATAGGCTAGAGCAGGTTGCTCCATCCCTTCTAAAATCGCACGAATCCGTGGCACACTAGACAAGGTAGTCGCCAACTGCAAGAGATCCTTGGGATTGGTTTTACCAAAAGAAACCCGACTAGCCAAGCGCTCAATGTCATAAACACCCTTGAGACTGTCTGTCAAATCACTGCGCTCAAAGAAATGGTCGAGAAAGACCTGCACCACTTCCTGACGTTGGATAATTCGTTCCTTATCAATCATGGGGCGATGAATCCAAGAACGCAAGAGCCGCATTCCCATAGCTGTCTTGGTTTCATCCAAAAGCCAGAAAAGACTGCCCTGCTTCTTGCCTGAACGAGCATTCTCAACCAAATCCAGACTAGCCTTGGTCGCATAATCCATCTGCAAGAAATCCTTAATTTCATAGCGGATAACAGGTTTGAGGTGGTTCAATTCCCGCATCTGGGTCCGATGAACATACTGGAGTAATTTACTAGATGCAGCTTGCTCCACAGCTGCCAATCGTGAATCCAGTAAATGAAGGTCTTCAAAGCCTTCTTTTTCATAGGAAAGTACCAGATTCATCTGACGACTAAGGATTTGCTCCTCTTCCTCAGACAAGTCATAACCCAGCACCACTTCTCGAGCCTTGAGATTGCGGATTTCCCCACAAACCAGCGTAAAATCCAAAAGACCTGTCACATAAAAATCACCCGTCACTAGGTCCATATAAGCGAGGCCAAATTGACTGCCATCACGGTCTATGGCAACCAAGAAATTGTTCTGACTATCCGGCTTACTACTATCGACAACTGTCCCTGGCGTAATAACCTGAACAACCTCTCGTTTCACAACCCCAACTGCTTGTTTAGGATCTTCCATCTGTTCAGCAATGGCTACCTTATAGCCCTGCTCAATCAAGACATCGATGTACTGTTGGGCAGAATGATAGGGGACACCCGCCATAGGAATCGGATTGTCGGCATTCTTGTTGCGACTCGTTAAGGAAATTTCCAGAATCTGCGCAGCATTGACCGCATCCTCATAAAATAATTCATAAAAATCACCCATACGAAAGAGCAAAAAAGCATCTGGATATTGCTTTTTAATATCCACATACTGTTGCATGCCAGGTGATAGCTTTTCTGTCGCCATTGTCCGTCTCTCCTTGTCAAAAATAAGTCTTGAGAGCAACTCCCAAGACCTTACTTATCTTTCATCAAATCTAGCAAACGATCTTCCATGAGTTTGGCAACGTGCTGGTCTCGACAAATGACCAATAAGGTATTGGCACCAGCAACTGTTCCTAAAATCCATTCATCCTTGTTTGCATCTACAATATTTGCCAAAACAGAGGCTTCTCCCAATTTGGTATGAAGTACCAAGGTAAACTCTGCTCTTGCAACACCTTCTAAATGATGAGACAAAAATTCAACCAAATCAATCTTTTCTGTCTCATTTGCTAGTACATAATACACCATATCATTTTTCTTGACCTTGGTCAAGCCGATTTCGCGCAAATCACGAGACAGGGTTGTCTGAGTCACAAATACATTGTGCGCCTCCAACCGATCTTGAATTTCTTTTTGTGTACTTAATTTCTCCTCAGTAATCATTTTTTTTATTAACTGATGACGATCTCTTTTTCTCATAAAATCCTCTTATGTGAATATTTATAACTATTTTTATAACTATATTATACCAAAAAAATAGGAGATTTCAAAAATTTTTTCTTCTTTCTTTAAAATTGTGATAAAATAGTAGAAAAGTCCAAAAGGAGCTCTTAATGAATACAAAAGAATTGATTGCTAGCGAATTGGCTAGCGTCATTGATAGCCTAGACCAAGAGGCTATTTTAAATTTACTGGAAACCCCTAAAAACTCAGAAATGGGAGACATTGCTTTCCCTGCTTTTTCTCTTGCAAAAGTCGAACGTAAAGCACCTCAAATGATCGCAGCTGAACTGGCTGAAAAAATTAACAGCCAAGCCTTTGAAAAGGTTGTTGCAACAGGACCTTACGTTAACTTTTTCCTTGATAAATCTGCCATTTCTGCTCAAGTATTGCAAGCTGTTATCACTGAAAAAGAACACTATGCTGATCAAAATATTGGTAAACAAGAAAATGTTGTTATCGATATGTCTAGTCCCAATATCGCTAAACCATTCTCTATTGGTCATCTGCGCTCAACTGTCATCGGAGATAGCTTATCACATATTTTCCAAAAAATCGGTTATCAAACAGTCAAGGTCAATCATTTGGGAGACTGGGGTAAACAGTTTGGGATGTTGATTGTGGCCTACAAAAAATGGGGCGACGAAGAAGCTGTAAAAGCTCATCCAATCGATGAACTTCTTAAACTCTATGTCCGCATCAATGCTGAGGCTGAAAATGACCCTAGCTTGGATGAAGAAGCACGCGAATGGTTCCGTAAGCTTGAAAATGGAGACGAGGAAGCTCTCGCACTTTGGCAATGGTTCCGTGATGAAAGTTTGGTGGAATTTAACCGACTTTACAATGAATTACAAGTCGAATTTGACAGCTACAACGGAGAAGCCTTCTACAACGATAAGATGGATGCCGTTGTAGACATTCTTTCTGAAAAAGGCCTTCTTGTTGAATCAGAAGGTGCCCAAGTTGTGAATCTTGAGAAATATGGAATTGAACATCCAGCCCTCATCAAGAAGTCTGATGGTGCTACTCTCTATATCACACGTGACTTGGCTGCAGCCCTTTACCGTAAAAATGAATACCAATTTGCCAAATCTATCTACGTAGTTGGTCAAGAGCAATCTGCCCACTTTAAACAGCTCAAAGCTGTCTTGCAAGAGATGGGCTACGATTGGAGTGACGACATTACTCACGTTCCTTTTGGTTTGGTTACAAAAGAAGGGAAAAAACTCTCTACGCGTAAAGGGAATGTCATCTTGCTAGAGCCTACTGTCGCAGAGGCCATTAGTCGTGCCAAAGCCCAAATCGAAGCTAAAAATCCTGAACTTGAAAACAAAGATCAGGTAGCACATGCTGTTGGAGTTGGAGCCATTAAATTCTATGACCTCAAGACCGACCGTACAAATGGATACGACTTCGACCTAGAGGCTATGGTGTCCTTCGAGGGAGAAACTGGACCTTACGTTCAATACGCCTACGCTCGTATCCAATCTATCTTGCGCAAAGCAGATTTCAAACCAGAAACTGCTGGTAACTATAGCTTGAATGATGCTGAAAGTTGGGAAATCATCAAACTCATCCAAGATTTCCCACGTATTATTAACCGTGCGGCGGATAACTTTGAACCTTCTATCATTGCTAAATTTGCAATTAGCCTGGCTCAAGCCTTCAACAAATATTATGCACATACACGTATCTTGGATGAAAGTCCAGAACGCGACAGCCGTCTAGCCCTCAGCTACGCAACCGCAGTCGTTCTCAAAGAAGCCCTTCGCTTGCTTGGAGTAGAGGCGCCAGAGAAGATGTAAATCGTTACAAGAGACTGGAACTAAAGTTCCTAGTCTCTTGACGGCAATCGCTATATGGCGAATTGCCTAAACGCTTCACTAATTCACCTAACCAAATAATATCGATTTGGTTAGGTTCATGTCGTAATCTTTTGATCACTTTATTGTAAAATAGTCTAAGTAACTAACGCCAAATCTTATCAGGTATTTGGCTAGGCGCTTCACTAGTTCTGTGACATAAATATGATCGATTTATGTCCTACAACGTCGTAATCTTAAAGTTATTGGAACTAAAGTTCCTAATTGTTAGACGCTAGCCGCGCTTATATGCGGACTAGCTAACTGCTTCACTAGTCATGGTCCCTAAATATAATCGATTCAGGAGCCATGACGTCGTAATCAGGGACACTTGCCTAAACGATTTACTAATTCATCAAACCAAATAATATCGATTTGGTTTGTTTCATGTCGTAATATTTTAAATTACTTGATTGCAAAGTAATCTAAGTAACTTACACTAAAGCCTATACGGATTTTAGTTTAGAAGTCTATCAAAGATCTTAACAAGTTTTGCTAACTTGCTCTGCTACTTTGAATTGACTAATTCAATCTACTCACTACTACTTCTTTATCATACAGGGAGATTTCCTATGAGCCAATATGCTTATATCCTCGTTGTGATTAGCTTGGTTTTCCTTTTTCTGCTCAATAAGTACGAAAAAGAACGACTTCAAATACTCTACCAAGAACAACTGTTGAAGGATGAAACATTTAGGGCTGACATCAAAGAAAAAATTCACACGACTGAAAATATCAATGATGTCATTGCTTATATCAATAAAACGTATCATCTGGGAATGTTGCTATCAAAAGACATTACAGATCAATTGAAATAAACCTAGCTATACTATAACGAATATCAAAACCGAGACTAAGAGTTTAATACTTAGCCTCGGTTTTTAGTATGTTCAATTGAAACAAGTGTTGAAAACTTGTTGTAGCAATTCTAATATAAGGATGGATAGGCTTTCAAAAATATCATTTACAAATATTTTTAAAGAAATCAAACTCCCTATATTTACTATTCTTATAGACTGTTAAATCAACATCCTCTACAACTTCTTTCACATCTATATTGACATCATAGGGCAAAGAAAGAAAATCTAATTTATAAAATTCTGTACTCATCTCTTTTAAAATAAGAAGGTCTAACAAGTATCCCTCCACTCTGATTTCAACTTGAATTGTCTTAGACATGAAATTTTTTAGAATCATAAAATCCTTTACTTGCTTTCTTTTAGGACTGATATACTCAAATCTTTTTCGTTCAAAAATAATTTTCTCCAAATGTTACACCATTTCAATAATATCATTTTCTAAATAACCGCAGAAGCAATTCTTCTTTTTAATGCAGGCTTCATTAAAATTTCCCTTGTTTAATTCTCCCAAAACATTTTGAAATAGTGCAAATAAAAGCTCCTAGTAAAAATTCCTGCAAGAAAAATCCAAAATAAGTTCCTAACTGTAAATTTCTATTGAATGTAAATACGGAAGTTTCAGATTGAATCGTATTTTGTTCTATAAGCGTCATAGGAGTAACTCTGAAAATTCCAAACATCATTAAGGCATAGATTATTCCAAAAATAATTAATAACACCCAGCTGTGCTTACTCCTAGAAGAAATACTTCCCGATAACAAAGCTAATAATATTGATGGTATAATTTGTACAAACAGCATAAATTGAAAAAGATTAAAATTATCTAGTGTAAAAAAACATATTGTAAATTCCACAATTAGCAATAGAGAAAATACTCTATCTATTTTTGTAAATTTCATTCTACCTCCTTTAAATTCACATCCATCATTACCTTAGACCTTCAATAACATTTTTATTTGCTGCAACCATTGCAGGCATAATACTAAATACAATTCCAAATACACCCGTTGTGAATAGAGTAATCAAAATATGATCCAGAGTTAGTGTCGTAACAAAACCACTCATGTTCATTAAAACAACAAATAATGTCGCTACTCCAATACCAGTTATAGCTCCCAGAAGCGATAAAAGAATCCCCTCCATCATATATGATTGATAAATATCAGATTTTTTAGCTCCCAAAGCTCGACGAATGGCTATCTCCTTGCTACGTTCGCTAACAGAAGACAACATAGCATTCATAACCCCAAAACCAGCTACAAAAATTGAAATGCTTGATAAAAGTGCAATGAAATTTAATATTGTAGTAGCTTGGGCCTTTGTTTCCTCATATACCCTTCTATTATCTACATATGCATAGGTTCCTTCCTTACGGAATGTTCCATAAGTATCTAAAGCAGATAAAGCCTTATTTATATTCTCCAACTGATTAGTTTCTACTACTAATTCATCAAAATATTCTCTTCCTCCTAAAAGTAACTCTTTGATTTCATTGGTAACCAATAAAGAAGGTAATCTTTCATTAACAGCTGATCCATAATATATTGCCTGAATTGAATATTCTTTCCCAGATATATTGATAGTCTCTCCTAAAAAAGTTTCAATATTTTCCTTTCGAGTCAATGACATAAGAGCCTTATCGCTAATAGCGACACCTCCATCTAGTTCCTCTAATGCTCTTCCTTTTAATAAAGCAGGCACAACTAAACCATTCTTATTCAAATCGCCTAATGTTCGAAAACTAAGATTCTGCTTAGAATCATTAAAATACGTTTCAGCATACAAAGCATAAGAACTGGAAGAAAGTCTTGCAGGTTTTCCAATAGTTTGCTCAACCAATTGTTTATCTTCCTGTGTAAACCCTCTAATATCCAACATATTCTGAGGAGTATAAGTCATTGTTGCTGTGTCTTCTTCTATCTTTAAATCATTCCCTAATGTAGAAGTTGTATAGGAAGAACTTGATAGTATTACTAATAAAACAAATGTTGCCACTGTGATGGCTAAGGACGTCAGAATGCTTTGTCTTTTATTCCTCTTTAACAGCTTTAGAGTATCTATTAACAGCTTTTTAAACTTCATGTAATCCTTCTCCTTCAGATGTTAGATACCCATTTTTCATTCGATACCTTGTTCTACAATGACTAGCAACAAACTCATCGTGAGTTACTACAATAATTGTCGTTCCAGAATGATTCAAATTTTGTAGAATTTGCAATATCTCATTCCTATTTTTCTCATCTAATGCACCTGTAGGTTCATCCGCTATAAGAAATCTAGGTTTATGAGCAAGAGCTCTAATTAAAGCAACTCGTTGCTTCTGTCCGCCTGATAAATGACTTGGGTACTCATTCATCTTATCTATAAGCCCTAAGTCTTGTAATAAACTATCAATGTATTCTATATCTGGCTGTTGGTCAGAATATAGGAATGATAATAAAATATTTTCTTTAACAGTATATTCATCAATAAGATGAAATTGTTGAAAAACAAATCCAATATCACGATTACGGTAACTTGCTTGTTGATTTTC
Source organism: Streptococcus pneumoniae (assembly GCF_001096185.1). GTDB lineage: Bacteria > Bacillota > Bacilli > Lactobacillales > Streptococcaceae > Streptococcus > Streptococcus pneumoniae_B. Next base: position 52,630 of record NZ_CRPU01000010.1, on the reverse strand, counting down.
ATTTAACTTCTCAATACTTTTTCCGTCTAATATATATTCTCCTTCAAATTCAGAATCAATCAGTCCCAAAATATTGATAAATGTCGATTTGCCCGAACCTGATGGTCCCATTATCGATACAAATTCTCCTTCAACTACCTTAAAATTTATTTCTCTTAAGACATTATTTTTTAGCGTCCCTTGTCCGTAACTTTTGCTAATATTTTTTAGTTCTAACATAGACCTTCCCATTCTATCTTTATTATTTATAAATCCAAAAAATGGCAACAACTAGCACTAACATATTTTCTCTCCTTATTTTTTCTACAGGATTATTATACTTCTATGTTACACATTCGCCAAGGTCATAAATGTCACTAATTTCAACAACTTATCTACTAATGAGTACTCAATTAGTATAAAAAGGAACTCGATCCGAGCTAAATCTAAGGGAAAAACATAATAACTCTTTAAACGATAAAACGCATAATATCAAGTTTTTAAACACCTGATATCATGCGTTTTTATGATTTTGAAAACTTTCTCTCGGTCTTTTTAACTAATGACATTTTTGTCACTTTTTTATTTTCTAATGTTTATTTTTAAAAAAATCCTGGAGGTCATGTTGCCATTGTTTTTCTAGCTGTTCTATCAAATGACGATTATCAATCATTCTAGCAAATATTTTTGCTTCTTGAAAATAATTTTCAGCTACTGGGTAATCTTTTTTTACAAATAATGCATAGCGCCACTCCCATAGTCGAATAATTGGTTTTTTCTGATAGTCGTATGATTTTGAGGTAATTTCATTTAATTTATAAAGAATATCTTCAAATTGACTGTAATTAGCAATTTTTTCAAATATTCCTAACAACAAAAGTAATGAATCTCTGATTAGAAATGAATATTCAATATCAAACATCTCAACTTGTTGTAAAATTTTATCAGCTATTACTAAGAAGGTATTCACTTCAATCTCATCTATTATCGTATCTTGGTGTACTAATCTTACCAAAAATAGCTTTATGATTAAAATATCGTTAACTTCATATTTTGATTTCAACAAAATGTGATCGAAATACTCTTGTAAAATCATTCCTAAATTGCTATCATCATTCCACCAACCAAAGTCATCATATGCTTGTAAAACATCTACGATAAACCTTTCTTCCTCAGGAAGTCTATCATAATATTCTTCAAAAATCTTATCAAAAACACTCTCTTTCTTTTGGGCGATAGTTTCATCTTCGTATGTAGGAGTCCTCATCAAGAAATACTTCAATTCTAGGTATTCCTTATCCAACTCTATATAACTTGGCATCAACTTGTAATCTTCAACCCCCAAACGTTCAGCGATATATTTTAACTTTGTTAGTGTTGGTCTAGATTCTCCATTTTCAATTCTAATTAATTGACGAATACTTAATTCAGACTCATCACCACAAAATTCTGAACGACTGATTTTTTTAGCCAAACGTAATCTTTTAATTTTTTCGCCAAACTCTCGCAACCTACAAGAACCTCCTGAGTTGTTTACCTCTATTATAGCATATATTGAATCAAACTATCTATCAGATTTCTTCTCACTTTAACTAAAGACTAGAGACTAAGAGTTTATCACTTCGTCTCGGTTTTTATATATTTTTCAAGTCACAAAGCCACCACTCCCCAGCAATGCAAGTGCAAAATCCCCTAGAATATGATAGAATAAGAGAAAGAACTCTATTAAGGAGGAAATCATGGAAAAACAAACCATCGCCGTCTTGGGGCCTGGTTCTTGGGGAACTGCCCTTTCACAAGTCTTAAATGACAATGGACACGAGGTACGTATTTGGGGAAATCTTCCCGAGCAAATCAATGAAATTAATACCTATCATACTAATAAGCACTACTTTAAAGATGTCGTCCTAGATGAAAATATCATTGCCTACACCGACTTAGCAGAGGCACTGAAAGATGTAGATGCGATTTTATTTGTTGTCCCAACAAAAGTGACACGACTTGTTGCCCAGCAAGTTGCACAAACCTTAGACCATAAGGCTATCATCATGCACGCATCAAAGGGATTAGAACCTGATAGCCATAAACGATTATCAACCATCCTTGAAGAAGAAATTCCTGAACATCTCCGCAGTGATATTGTCGTTGTTTCAGGTCCTAGTCATGCAGAAGAAACCATTGTGCGTGACCTGACTTTAATCACTGCTGCTTCTAAAGATTTACAAACAGCTCAATACGTTCAAGAGCTCTTTAGTAATCACTACTTCCGACTTTATACCAATACGGATGTTATTGGAGTTGAAACTGCTGGTGCTCTTAAAAATATTATCGCTGTCGGTGCCGGAGCTTTACATGGTCTGGGATTTGGTGACAATGCCAAGGCAGCCATCATCGCTCGAGGCTTGGCAGAAATTACCCGCCTAGGGGTAGCACTCGGGGCCAATCCACTGACCTATAGTGGCTTATCTGGTGTGGGAGATTTGATCGTAACGGGAACTTCCATCCACTCTCGTAACTGGAGAGCTGGAGATGCCCTTGGTCGTGGAGAATCCCTAGCTGATATCGAAGCCAATATGGGCATGGTGATTGAAGGAATTTCAACGACTCGAGCAGCCTACGAACTAGCGCAAGAACTTGGAGTCTATATGCCGATTACGCAGGCCATTTACCAAGTTATCTACCACGGAACCAATATCAAAGATGCCATTTATGACATCATGAACAATGAATTTAAAGCAGAAAATGAGTGGTCTTAACCCTCTAAAGAAAGGATTCTTATGGCACTGAAAGTGAGAAAAGCAGTCATTCCTGCCGCTGGACTAGGAACTCGATTTTTACCAGCAACCAAGGCTCTTGCCAAAGAAATGTTGCCAATTGTAGACAAACCAACTATCCAGTTTATCGTGGAAGAAGCTCTCAAATCAGGTATTGAAGATATTCTAGTTGTCACTGGTAAATCAAAACGTTCTATTGAGGACCACTTTGACTCAAACTTTGAGCTTGAATACAATCTTAAGGAGAAAGGTAAAACAGATCTGTTAAAATTAGTAGATGAAGCAACTGGTATGCGCCTTCATTTCATCCGCCAAACTCACCCTCGTGGTCTTGGAGACGCTGTCTTACAAGCCAAAGCTTTTGTGGGGAATGAGCCCTTCGTTGTTATGCTGGGCGATGACCTTATGGATATCACAGACGAGAACGCTGTTCCTTTGACAAAACAACTGATGAATGATTACGAAAAGACACACGCATCAACCATTGCTGTCATGCCTGTCCCTCATGAAGACGTTTCATCATATGGAGTTATCGCTCCTCAAGGTGAGGGGATTAACGGTCTTTATAGCGTTGAAACTTTCGTTGAAAAACCAGCTCCCGAAGATGCACCAAGTGATTTAGCAATTATCGGTCGTTATCTGCTCACACCAGAAATTTTTGAGATTCTCGAAAAGCAAGCTCCTGGCGCTGGAAATGAAATCCAGCTTACCGACGCTATTGATACTCTTAATAAAACACAACGTGTTTTCGCCCGTGAATTTACAGGAGCTCGTTACGACGTTGGGGATAAGTTTGGATTTATGAAAACATCTATTGACTACGCCCTCAAACATCCACAAGTCAAAGATGACTTGAAGGATTACCTCATCCAACTTGGAAAAGAATTGGCTGAGAAGGAATAATACTCTTTGAAAATCTCTTCAAACCACGTTAGCGTCGCCTTACCGTATATATGGTTACTGACTTCGTCAGTCTTATCTGCAACCTCAAAACAGTGTTTTGAGCTGACTTCGTCAGTTCTATCTACAACCTCAAAGCATGCTTTGAGCAACCTGCTGCTAGTTTCCTAGTTTGCTTTTTGATTTTCATTGAGTATAAAATAAAAAGATAAGGTTCAAAAAATGCCTTATCTTTTTTCATTACACAAATTTTCATCCCATTCCCTTGTAGAAAAGCAAAACTGCGAGTCCTACGAACAACACTAATGCTACCAGTCTCTGACTAGCGCTATACATCCGTCTTTCTCCTCGAACTGGAAAGATAATTGCTAGAAATGCTCCACCAACTGCTCCCCCGATATGGCCTGCTAGGCTGATTCCTGGAATCAGAACACTTCCAATAATATTAACCACAAAAAGTGTCAGATAAGATTGCCCTAGCTGTTGGATATAAGAATTACGTGTTGCATAGCGAAGAACTATAATTGCAGCAAATAGTCCATAGAGAGAAGTAGAGGCTCCTGCGGCTAAGGATTTGGGACTAAATACAAAAACAAAGAGATTGCCCATCATTCCTGATAAGAGATAGAGAAAGAAAAACTTCTTGGATCCAAAAATTTCCTCTACTTGCCTACCAAGATAATAAAGCGAAAGCATATTGACAATGAAATGCTCCCAACCAATATGGACAAAGATGGCAGAGAAGAGACGCCAAACTTGCTCGGGAAAGAGACGAATGGCAGGGCCATACATGGCTCCAAATCGAAATAAGGTATCCGCCCTGTAAAAGTTTCCTCCTGTGGTCACCAACATTAGTAGAAATACCAAGGCCGTCACTAAGAGGAAGAAACTCGTCACAGGGTAACGCCTATCAAAGATTTCTTTCATCAATCAGAACCTCCTCAACAGGAATATCATGGTTTTCAGGGATAAAGTCCTGAACTTGACAAGGATAAACCGTACTCAAAGTATGGCCAGTAAAATGTTCCAGATAGCGATCATAATAACCTCCACCGTATCCAATCCGACATCCTTCCGTTGTAAAAGCCAAGCCAGGAACATGAATCAAATCAATCTGAGAGGCCTCCACTACTTCCAACTCTCCCTGTGGCTCCAGTAAGCCAAAGGAAGTTTTTACTAATTGCTGCGGATTATAGACCACAAACTCCATGCACCCCTTGGGATAGGTTTTAGGTATCAGAACCTTCTTGCCGTCCTTCAGTACCTGCTCAATCAGTTCCTGCGTTTGAAATTCGTGCGGAAAAGAGAGATAGGTTGCGATGACTTTCGCTTCTTGGTAAAAGGGATGGTGTAAAAGTCGCTCGGTTAAAGCTTGGTCTATAAACTGTTTTTGCTCTCGAGGGATAGCCTTCATTTCTTGCAAAATTTTCTTGCGTAGTTCTGCTTTCATAGACAAGCCCTCTACTCTGCTGCCTTCTTTTTCAGGAAACTAGAGACCGCATCCACCCCAATAGCTAAAGCCTCTTCCTTGGGACTCATCTGAGGGTGATGAAGTGCGTAGGGACTATCGATACCTAGCCAAAACATCACGCCATCAACCTTTGAAAGGAGATAACCAAAGTCCTCACCTGTCATAGCAGGTTCGATATCAATCAACTCAATTCCATCTTTTTCTTCAAAGAAGTCCATCAGTTCACGCGCCAAGGCTGGATTGTTCTCAACAGGCAGATAACCACCTTGCTTGAGTTCCACTTCAACTTCCATATCAAAGGCAGCTGCAACTCCTTCTGCAACTGTTTTGACCCTCTTTTGCACCAAGAGACTCATATCCTGTGTCAAGGCCCGAATAGTTCCATGTAAAAAGGCTGTATCTGTGATAACATTGTTGGTTGTTCCAGCTTGAAAAACGCCAAAGGTCACCACTGCTCCCTCGATTGGGTTAACATTGCGGCTGACAACTGACTGCACCTGGGTCACAAAGTAACTAGCCGCCACCAAGGCATCATTGGCTTCATGCGGAAAGGCTGCGTGGCCACCTTTGCCTTTGAAACGGATCTTCACCTCGCAAGTCCCTGCAAAGAGTGTATGAGTATTAGTCGCAATCTGTCCAACCTTCAGATCTGGCCGAACATGGAGGCCATAAAATTGATCTGGCAACCAGTCTCCAAAAGCGCCATCCTCATACATGAGCATACCACCAGCCTCATTTTCTTCAGCAGGCTGAAATAGGAAGAGTAGATTATTTTTAGGTTGCTCCTCAAGGGCTCGCTCAAGACAGCCCAAGGCAATGGTCATATGAAAATCATGGCCACAAGCATGCATGCGACCTTGGTGCTGAGAAGCAAAAGGAAGGGCTGTTTGTTCAACAATAGGCAGACCATCAATATCTGTTCGCCAACCAATGGTTCGCTCTGGTTGACTTCCCTGCAAATAAACCAAAATCCCTGTCTGCCAAGTACGAACTTGGACAAAATTCTTGCCCACAGTCAATTTCTCAATCACATCCAACAGATAAGCCTGAGTCTTGAACTCCTCCAAGCCAATCTCTGGAATCTGGTGCAAATCTCGTCTAGTCTGAATCAAATCTAACATCTATCTATCCTCCGATATAGCAGAAAGAGGCTGGAAGAAGGGTTCCGCCTCTTTATTACTTTTACAATTATAAGGTACGAAGCGCATCCTCTAGCGCTGTTTTTTGTTGGGTTTGGGCATCAATCTCTTTGATAATACGAGCTGGAACGCCTGCCACCACCACGTTTTCTGGGACATCTTGGGTAACAATAGCTCCTGCTGCGACAACTGAACCACTTCCGATTTGAACTCCTTCGATGACCACTGCATTAGCGCCGATAAGAACATTATCCCCAACACGGACTGGTTCTGCGCTAGCTGGCTCAATCACACCTGCAAGAACGGCACCTGCACCAACGTGACTGTTTTTCCCAACGATAGCACGGCCACCAAGGATAGCCCCCATGTCAATCATGGTTCCTGCACCGATTTCAGCACCGATATTGATAACGGCTCCCATCATGATAACAGCATTGTCACCAATTTCAACCTGATCACGGATAATAGCACCTGGCTCGATACGAGCGTTGATAGCACGTTTATCTAGCAAAGGAACGGCAGAATTACGAGCATCTTGCTCAACAACATAGTCTTGATTTTCTACCAAACCATCGAGAAGCGGAGCCACGTCCTTCCAGTCTCCGAATAGAACATTCCCTAATTTGACAACAGAGCTAGGTACAGTAGTTGCGAGTTGTCCCTCAAAGGTTACTTTCACACTGGTTTTCTTTTCAGCATTGGCGATAAATTGGATAATTTCTTGTGCGTTCATTTTTGTAGCAGTCATAAAAGGCCTCTCATTCTTTATAATGATAACTATTCTACCAAAAAAGGCCTCAAATTTGAAGCCTTTTTGTCTGTTTTTAGGTATGATTTTTTAGGGATGTGAGATAAAACGTGCTGTCGGTAAAAGCAAGCTCCTACCGATACAACCTAAAAACACTCTTCACAACTATCTCCCCGTGTTTTATTGACTATTCTAGTATAGCACACTTTTAGAATTAAGAAAAGACTTTTTATTTACTTTCTTTCGCTTCTTCTACCGATAGGAAAATCATGGGCAAAATAATCAGGGCCATAGCTAGAAGAAGGGACCAATCCACTACCAAGCCTAAAAATAAAACACTCAAAAGGGCAGAAGAGAGAGGTTCACTGGCACTGATAACGGAAACCACTAAAGGAGAAACCAAGGACACAGCCTTCATGGAAATAAAAAAAGCAAAAGCCGTACCAAAGAAAGCGATAATGAGACAAATCAAGATACTCCAAATATCAAGAGTAAAGGAAAGCTGATAAACCGGCGAAAGGACATTGCTAAACAAACCTGCCAAAATCATCCCCCACCCAACCGTGGGAACAAAACCATAACGCTTCGCGAAAGGTTGGGGCAAGATAACATTAAACATGACCCCCATGGCACTCAGCAACCCCGTCACAAGTGCTAGTGGTGTCATGGATAATTGAGAGAGATCTCCCTTTGTCGCCATCAGGCAAACACCCAACATGGCAACCAAAACATAAAAAATAGCGCTTTTTGACGCTCGTTTTTGATAAACCAAGCGATTGTAAAAGAGGATAAAGACAGGGCTGATAAACTGTAAAATAGTCGCTGTAGCAGCATTAGAAAATTCTACACAGAGATAGAAAAAATACTGGACTGAGAAAATTCCCAAAATAGCATAGGCCAAAAAGGGAAGGTAATTTTTCTTATCTCGCCAAATATCTAGCACTTGCGATTTTAATTGTATTGCAGACCAAACGAGCACAAGACTCCCTGCCAGTGTCAAACGCATAGAGGTAATCCAGCCAGAGGACACTTGATAATGAGTAAAGAAATATTCTCCTAAAATTCCACAGATTCCCCAGATTAGGCCGGATAGAAGCGAATAAATGGTTCCTTTAACAATCTTTTTCTGATACTGATTCATACCTTTATTGTAACACGAAAGGAAAAAAGAAAAAAGTGGCAATCCATTGATTAGCCACTTCATTTAGCACAGTTTATAGAACTTATCGTCTCGCCCTTGAAGAAGAAGGTCGTGTAGTACTTGAGTTACTGCTATCGCTAGAACTACTACTTGAACTACTTGAACTGCTGGAGCTTGATGGAGTTGGTAGACTCCCCACGATGCTAGACCAAGCATTCTGATAATCCGCATCACTTCCACCAATAGCAAAGCGATAACTGGTCGTTGGCGCTCCTGCCTTATTAGCCCAATAGCTGGTAACAGTCGAACCTGTGACCTCTACTTCTTTTCCTTCAACAGAAACCTTCCCTGGTTTTTGACCTGTTGATTTCAAGACTTCGGATTTTACGACACTAGGATCTAAAGCGAAGCGCTCGTTCCCCCAAATGCTTGGGGAGGCTTGCTGAATCGCATTTACCAGATGAGCCATGTAATTAGAGTTATTGGAATAACCTGCTCTACGTGACAATGAATGATTATCATCATGCCCAATCCAGCCACCTAGGGTTAATCTAGGTGTCGAAAGCATGAGCCACATATTTTCGTCTTGGTTGGTTGTACCAGTCTTCCCAATCCAATCTGCATTAGCCAGAGTAGGATTTAAAGAAGTCAGATTCGTCTTGAAGGTTGTTGTCACACGAGAGGATAGAACTTCTCGCAACAATCCCTGCATAATAGTCGCAGTAGCTTTTGAATAGACTTGAACCGGTTTATCCTGATACTCATACACCACTCTACCATCTGCTGCTTCAATCTTTGAAATCACATGCTTCTGATGATAAACCCCGTTATTAGCTAAGGTCTGATAGCCATTGGTATGCTGGGCAACTGTGACTTCAATACCACCACCCATTGGCAAGCTCTCAATACCGTACTCAGGAATCTCGTAGCCCATCTTTTCCATATAACCCTTGACATCAACACCCTTTTCACGAAGCATACGATAGGTCCAGTAAGCAGGAATATTCCATGAATAGTTCAGAGCTTCTCCCAAGGTCATCATTCCTGTTCCCTTGCTATTAGCATACATAATCGGATTGCCATTAGCAAAGTTTGTTGGATAGTTAGACAGAATCGTTTCGCTTCCCATCAAGCCCTGGTCAATAGCAATACCGTAGGCCAGTAAAGGCTTGGTAGTAGAAGCTGGCGAGCGCTTGGTATCAAAGGCATGATTATTTTGATTTTCTTGATAATTACGACCACCTACAAAGCCTAGAATAGCACCTGTTTGGTTGTCCATCAGGACATTCCCTACTTCTACACGACCTGTTCCATCGTCTAAAAGATAGCCATAGTCAGCAACCGCATTTTGCATGGCAGAATGAATTTTCTGATCTATGGTAGTAGTAATCTTATAACCACCATTTTCAATTTCCTTGGCTGCCAAATCGCGATAAAACTTCTGAGTTGCCTCATTTTTCAACTCCTTAGCGGAGACATTGTCTCTCTGAGCTAGATAGTCATACATACGTTCCTGAGCTTCTGCCAAAGTTGTAAAGTATAAATAGTCTCGTGAAATTCCTGTGACCGTGCCCGATGGTAAAAAGTCCTGTTTAAGGTCATAATCCTTGTATTGAGAATACTCGTCTTTGCTTAAGGCACCTGTGCGATACATACTGTAAAGAACTGCCTTAGCCCGTCTCAAGCCTATTTCCAAGTCTTCATCACTCTTCAACTCCCCAGTATTTTCATAAGGAGAGTAAGTAATGGGACTCTGTGGAAGTCCGGCTAAAAATGCTGCTTGAGGAACAGTCAACTGACTGGCATCTACACCGAAAATCCCCTCAGCTGCCTGCTGAGCCCCTGCAATATTCTGCCCCTTATTATTTCGGCCAAAGGGAGCCACATTGAGATAGGTCGTTAAAATCTCATCCTTATTCATGGCACGTTCCAAGGCAAGAGCATCCACAATCTCTGTCGCCTTACGAGCCAAAGTCGGCGCATCCCCAACCACCTGCTGTTTAATCAGTTGCTGGGTCAAAGTTGAACCCCCACTAGAGGAACCCAAACCTACAAATTTCCCCAAGGTCGCACGAATCACCGCCTTGGGTACTACACCCTTATGTTCTTTAAAGTGTTCATCTTCCGTCGCAATGATAGCCTTCTTCAGATTTTCCGAAATTTGCTCAGATGAGATAGAAGTGCGCAACAAATCACTCTCTATGGAAGCAATCACCGTCCCATCCGCATAGGTAATCTCTGAAATAGAAGAGATGTCCTTGACCTGATGTACCAATTCTTCTGTCTGAGGCACCCGTACCTTGTCAAATAAGGCCACTCCGTACCCCAAAGCAATCCCAGCTCCCAACATTCCTCCTAGAAAACCGAGCACAAAGAGCAAGTTAAATAAGGCTTTTATACTCAGTAAAATAGCTGGAAAAATGGCTGACCTATCTAAGATTTTAGATTTTTTGGTACTTGAACCTTTCTTGCCAGGTCTAGCTGATTTTTTATGTTTTTGTTTTTGCTGGAAAAATTCCAGCATTTTTCGTTTTAATTCATTTAATTGATTTTGCATGGATTTCCTCACTCTATCTATTATACCATAAAAGGGAAACTTTCAATAAAATAGCCACTTTCTTCCCTATTCTGCTAGGCTATTGCCCAAGTTTGTGATACAATAGGTAGAAACAATAATTTTAAAAAGGAGAAAAGACACATGCACATTTTTGATGAGCTAAAAGAGCGTGGTTTGATTTTTCAAACGACTGATGAAGAAGCTTTGCGTAAAGCCCTAGAAGAAGGTCAAGTTTCTTATTATACTGGCTACGATCCAACTGCTGACAGCCTTCACCTAGGCCATCTTGTCGCAATCTTGACAAGTCGTCGCTTGCAACTAGCAGGTCACAAACCTTATGCGCTCGTTGGCGGTGCCACAGGTCTCATCGGAGATCCGTCCTTCAAAGATGCTGAACGTAGTCTCCAAACAAAAGACACAGTAAATGGCTGGGTCAAGTCTATCCAAGGACAACTTTCTCGTTTTCTTGACTTTGAAAATGGCGAAAATAAAGCTGTCATGGTCAACAACTACGACTGGTTTGGCAGCATCAGCTTCATTGACTTCCTCCGTGACATTGGAAAATACTTCACGGTCAACTACATGATGAGTAAGGAATCTGTTAAAAAACGGATTGAAACTGGGATTTCTTACACTGAGTTTGCCTACCAAATCATGCAAGGGTACGACTTCTTCGTCCTTAACCAAGACCATAATGTCACTCTTCAAATCGGTGGTTCTGACCAGTGGGGAAATATGACAGCTGGTACCGAATTGCTTCGGCGTAAAGCTGACAAGACTGGCCACGTTATAACTGTTCCACTGATCACAGATGCAACTGGTAAGAAATTTGGTAAATCAGAAGGAAATGCCGTCTGGCTCAATCCTGAAAAGACTTCCCCATATGAAATGTACCAATTCTGGATGAACGTTATGGACGCTGACGCTGTTCGCTTCTTGAAGATCTTTACTTTCTTATCACTTGATGAGATTGAAGAAATTCGTAAACAATTTGAAGCAGCGCCACACGAACGCTTGGCTCAAAAAGTCTTGGCTCGTGAAGTCGTTACACTTGTTCACGGAGAAGAAGCTTACAAAGAAGCCCTCAACATCACTGAGCAACTCTTTGCAGGAAACATCAAAAACCTTTCTGTCAAAGAACTCAAACAAGGACTTCGTGGAGTACCAAACTACCAAGTTCAAGCGGATGAAAACCACAATATCGTAGAACTTCTCGTGTCATCTGGTGTGGTTAACTCAAAACGCCAAGCCCGTGAAGATGTCCAAAACGGAGCTATCTACGTCAACGGCGACCGTATCCAAGACCTTGACTATGTCTTGAGTGACGCAGATAAGTTGGAGAACGAACTGACTGTTATCCGTCGTGGAAAGAAAAAATACTTTGTATTGACTTACTAAACTGTTCAACATTTACCTATAAAAAAAGGAGTTACCCTCGAGAAAGGTAACTCCTTTTTGTTGTTGATAACCACATCTATCTAGCCTTAATAGACAGGCTACGCAGGACTATGCGTAAGGTTGTTAGATTATGTAAGATAGAGAGATTTGAAGGACTGAGCCAATTAAACAAGCCAAAGCCAATCAAACTACTATTTACGACGACGGTATCTTGAATATTCTTCTTGATGAGTGTTTGCAAAGATGATGATAGCCAATCCAACTCTTGGAAGAAATCCAAGCGATTATCTAACAATAAGATATCACTCATCTGCTTAGAAATATCTGCACTCTCATTCATCACCACACCGATATCTGATAGGGTTAGAGCCGCTGAGTCATTCAATCCATCTCCAACCATCAAAATAGTGTGACCTGCTTTCTGCAGTTCCTCTACTAACTCAAATTTTCCATCAGGTTTCAAGTCTGTATAGACCTGATCAAAGGGCAAATCTTTGACTAATTCCTCTGTCCTAACCAGGGTATCCCCTGTTGCCAGAATCAATTTTTTCCCTTGTGCCTTAAGTTTCTCCAAGGCTGCTTTTGCTTCTTTTCTCAAAGGAGTATGAATACAGAACATTCCAATCAATTCATTCTGATAAGCCAAGAATAAGAGATTGTAGTGACTCTTGTACTCTTCAATTAAAGCATTTTGCTCCGAACTGATATGAATCTGCTCATCCTGCATCAAAACATAATTCCCAATAAGAACTGGTTGGCCATCGATATGGGATTTGATTCCCTTACTTGCGATATATTGGAGTTTCCCATGCATTTCCTCATGTTCAATCCCCTCTATCTCAGCTTGCTTGACGATGGCATTAGCGATAGGATGATAAATGTGTTCCTCAAGACAGGCACTGATTCTGAGAATATCTTCCTCACTATAGTCCCCAAAAGGTAACACCTTTTCAACTATCGGATAACTAGTTGTGATTGTTCCCGTCTTATCAAACAAGAACGTATCAACTTCCAGATATTTCTCCAGAACATCCCCATCCTTAATCACCATTTCACGATTCAACCCCTCCTTGATAGCTGTCAAATAAGCTACAGGAGTAGAGATTTTCAAAGCGCAGGAGAAATCGACCAATAGGAAAGAAATAGCCTTAGAAAAAGAACCTGTTAATAGGTAAGTCAGACCAGCCCCCAAGAAATTATATTTGACGACCTTATCCGCCATCTTGATGAAATAGCGTTGTTTCGTTTTCTTGTTTTCTTCAGATTTCTTCATCAACTCAATCAGTTGTAAAATCCGGCTGTTCATCTGATTATCGGTTACACGAATGCGTAACTCTCCAGTTTCTAATACTGTATTTGCACAAACCGAATCAGACTCTCTTTTTTCAACTGGAAAACTCTCTCCCGTCAAGGAACTTTCGTTGACCATACCTAAACCTGAAACCACTTGTCCATCAAACAGAATTTCATTTCCTTGAGATAAGATCAAGACATCTCCTATTTGAACATCGGAACTCTTGATACTAACGACCGTATCGCCCTGCACTAAGAATACGTCGCTCTCTTTTGCAAGAAGACTCTGTTCTAAATCTGTTGCAGTTTTTTTCAAGGACCACCGATCTAAATGATTCCCCAAATCAAGCATAAACATGATATTGCTAGCTGTCTTGGATTGGTTCATAAACAAGGACAATAAAATCGCCGAACAGTCCAAGACCTCCATCGTTAGTTCCTTACGCGCTAGTGTTTGATAGGCTTCTCTAATATAGCCAAAAGCCTGATAACAAGTCCATATATAGCGAATAGGATACGGCACAAAACTACGAAAAAGTATACGCTTAATCGCTGCACCTGAAACAATAGAATAAGCACTCTCTTCTCTACGAATGGGAAGAGTCATCAACTCAGAAACTTTACCTTTATCAATTCTTTTTAAAAAGGCTTCTGCATTATCTAATACAGAAAAGCCTTCTTTTATGCGTAGAGTAAAGTGCTGTTGATCCATGTAAAACTGGATAGACTCAATCCCCTTTTCATCTCTCGCCAAGGAACGAAGATAGTCTTGAATATCCAAGGTGAGTGAAAAAGAAGATGATAGTCGGATATGTTGGTATCCTCTATGTAGCACTTTAAAAGACATATTATTCTCCTATAAGGCTATCTAATTGCTCTTCTTTTTTCTCTTGCTCGTACAAATATTTGGCATCTTGCAAGACATCGTCTCCATGTTGTTTCACAACAGAAACAGATGCATCTAGCCCGTCTTTCAACTTGTAAGCCTTAGCCAAGGCTTTAGAATAACCTTTTTTAGCTTCCTTACTTGCTAAGATTTTCAAACCAAGGGTACCAAATGCGACACCACCTAAAAAGAGTGATGATTTTTTCGCAACTTTTGCAACGGTTAATACTTCTTTTAACATACTTATTTCCTCCTTATCATTATTATATAGCATTTTGGATATAAAAGCAATTTAATTTTGGTACTTTGAAAAGTAATGATACTACTATTTAATTCTATTACAACTCATCCTAAAGTTGCTTTCATTTGCCTCTTTTGATACACTTAAACTATGAATACAAATCTCAAACCCAAACTTCAGCGTTTTGCTTCTGCGACTGCCTTTGCCTGCCCTATCTGTCAAGAAAATCTGACTCTGCTAGAGACTAGTCTCAAGTGCTGCAATCGTCATTCTTTTGACTTGGCAAAATTCGGCTATGTCAATCTAGCTCCCCAAATCAAGCAATCTGCTAACTATGACAAGGAAAATTTTCAAAACCGTCAACAAATCCTAGAAGCTGGATTTTATCAAGCTATCTTAGAGGCTGTATCTGACTTGCTAGCCAGTTCAGAAACTAGCACCACAGTCTTAGATATCGGTTGTGGCGAAGGATTCTATTCTCGAAAACTCCAAGAAAGTCACTCTGAAAAAACTTTCTATGCCTTTGACATTTCCAAAGATTCCGTCCAAATCGCTGCCAAGAGCGAACCCAACTGGGCAGTCAATTGGTTCGTTGGCGACTTGGCTCGTCTTCCTATAAAAGACGCCAGCATGGATATCCTGCTTGATATCTTCTCACCTGCAAACTATGGAGAATTTCGTCGCGTTTTATCCAAAGACGGTATTTTGATAAAGGTCATCCCAACTGAAAATCACCTCAAAGAAATCCGTCAGAAGGTACAAGACCAGCTGACAAACAAGGACTATTCCAACCGAGATATTAAAAATCATTTCCAAGAACACTTTACCATCCTATCTAGCCAAACATCCTCTCTGACTAAGACTATCACAACAGAGCAACTTCAAGCCCTACTCAGTATGACTCCTCTCCTCTTTCACATCGACCAGAGCAAAATTGACTGGAGGCAACTGACAGAGATTACTATTGAGGCTGAGATTCTGGTTGGGAAAGTACTCTAAACTATACTTCCCAAAGGTATAAAACTTACCGAAAATCTCCAATATTACAAAAACGCATAAGAACAGGGACTCAAACCTTAATCTTATGCATTTTGTTATGCAAAAATCACTGGAGTTTCTATACACATTAAGTGGAAATCTTTGAAACCAGTTCTTTCAATAACCATTGAATACCATATAGTACATTTACCCCAAATATGATATAGGCTGTATAAATCAAGTATTTCGATTTCTCCCATCTCAAAGAATAGATCTTGTACAAGATAAACAAATTTAAAATAATAAATAATAGAGACAAAATCTTCCTCCAAAAATCAATCATAAAAGTAGGCAGTCAAGCATAGTTCTAATCTTTATTTTCGATTCGAAATTACAAACTTATCAATGAACAATAAGTGATATAAGGCCAGTACCAGACCCCAAACGCTACCACGAAAAGAGATTTCTTGATGATTGAGAGGAAACAAATCATGGTTACCTATATAGAGGCAGATCAAAATAACAAATAAAATCCAAAATAAATCCGTCCATTTATATTTTGAAAAATATTTTTTAACATAATAGCACATTTTCTTGACTACAATAACATTATATGATAAAATGTAAGCGGATACAAATAAAAAGGAGGATTGATATTATGAACGAAAAAAAACATACATATTTTATTTGTGCAAGTATTATTATTTCATCTATAATTTTAGGACTCTTTATTTATAAAGGAATTTATGACGGATTTGACGTTTTGGGTCAATTTACAAACGATGGCCTCAGGGTAATTAGTACTAATATTAGTACTGTTGGTAATAATATTAGTACTAATATTAGTAATAATAGGTAGTTAATAGCAATAGAATTCAAATAAAAAACGGTAATTTAGTGAATGAACTGCACCCCAAAAGTTAGACAGAAAAAATCTAACTTTTGGGGTGTTTTTATTATGAAATTAACTCATGATGATAAAGTTCAGATCTATGAACTTAGAAAACAAGAGGGAGAGTACCTAAAATGGGACGTAAGCCAAAAAAGAGACCTGAAGAGAGGACAGAATTAGAACGTCTTCAAGCAGAAAATGAGTACCTGAGAGCGGAGAATGCTATCCTAAAAAAGTTAAAAGAACTCCGATTGAAGGAGGGAAAAGAGAAAGAAGAAAGACAGAAATTATTCAAGAACTAATGACTGAGTTTTCGTTAGATATTCTTCTAAAAGCCATTAAACTAGCTCGTTCGACCTACTACTATCACTTGAAACAGCTAGACAAACCAGATAAGGACCAAGAGCTTAAAGCTGAAATTCAATCCATTTTTATCGAACACAAGGGAAATTATGGTTATCGTCGGATTCATTTAGAACTAAGAAATCGTGGTTATCTGGTAAATCATAAAAGAGTTCAACGCTTGATGAAAGTACTCAATTTACAAGCTAAAATGCGACAGAAACGAAAATATTCTTCTCATAAAGGAGACGTTGGCAAAAAGGCAGAGAATCTCATTCAACGTCAATTTGAAAGCTCTAAAACAATGGAAAAGTGCTACACAGATGTGACAGAATTTGCCATTCCAGCAAGTACTCAAAAGCTTTACTTATCACCAGTTTTAGATGGCTTTAATAGCGAAATTATCGCCTATAATCTTTCAACTTCACCCAACTTAGAACAAGTAAAAACAATGTTGGAACAGGCATTCACAGAGAAGCATTACGAGAATACGATTCTCCATAGTGACCAAGGCTGGCAATATCAACACGATTCTTATCATCAGTTTCTTGAGGGTAAGGGAATTCAAGCATCCATGTCACGTAAGGGTAACAGCCCAGACAATGGTATGATGGAGTCCTTCTTTGGCATTCTGAAATCGGAGATGTTTTATGGTTATGAGAAGTCGTTTCAGTCGCTTAAGCAATTGGAACAAGCTATTGTAAACTATATTGATTGTTACAATAACAAACGAATTAAAGTAAAACTAAAAGGACTCAGTCCTGTGCAATACAGAACTAAATCCTTGCAATAATTATTTGTCCAACTTTTTGGGGTCAGTACTCAAAAACCTTAATCTTATGCGTTTTGTTATGCAAAAATCACTGGAGTTTCTATACACATTAAGTGGAAATCTTTGAAACCAGTTCTTTTAATAACCATTGAATACCATATACTACATTTACCCCAAATATGATATAGGCCGTATAAATCAAGTATTTCGATTTCTCCCGCCTCAAAGAATAAATCTTGTACAAGATAAACAAATTTAAAATAATAAATAACAGAGACAAAATCTTCCTCCAAAATCAATCATAAAAGTAGGCAGTCAAGCATAGTTCTAATCTTTATTTTCGATTCGAGATAACAAACTTATCAATAAATAGCAATTGATATAAGGCAAGTACAGACCCCCAGAAACTACCTCGAAGAGAGATTTCTTGCTGATTGAGAGGAAACAAATCATGGTTACCTATATAGAAGCAGGTCAAAATAACAAATAAAATCCAAAATAAATCCGTCCATTTATATTTTGAAAAATATTTTTTCCACATAAGAACACCTTCTTTCCTATAATCATATTATAACACTCTATGTAAGCGAATACAAGAAATTTGAGGTGATTTTTAAGTAGATTTTGAAGCTGAAAGACCGTAAAAACCAGCATTTAAAGCGTTCACTGTATCTAGGATTTCCCTATTTTTAGACAAGATTGACCCAAATCCACAGCATTTAAAAAAGCGAATTTCAATCGAAACTCGCTTTTTTACAAAATGTATTAGTATGAATTTGTATCTTAGTTCAAGTGCCAGATATCTTCGTTATACTGAGCGATTGTACGGTCAGATGAGAAGAATCCTGCTTTAGAAATGTTAACGATAACTTTATCCAACCATGCGTCACGGTCTTCGTAGTCAGCCAACATTTGCTCTTTGACTTTGATGTAGTCTTCCAAATCAAGAAGAGTCATGAACCAGTCTTTGTTGATCAATTCATTGTAAAGACGTTCCAAGCGCTCTTTGTTTCCAGCTGCAAGAACTGCATCGCTAACGATGAAGTCAACCAATGGTTTGATAGCTTCACGAGCGTAGAATTCGCTTGATTTGTAAGCTGCTTTTTCGTAAAGGTCGATAACAGTTTCTGAATCTTCACCAAAGATGTAGATATTTTCGTCGCCAACCAACTCAGCGATTTCCACGTTAGCACCGTCCATAGTACCAAGAGTCAAAGCTCCGTTCAACATGAATTTCATGTTACCAGTACCTGAAGCTTCTTTAGAAGCAAGTGAGATTTGTTCTGAGATATCACATGCTGGGATAAGGAAGCTTGCTGCAGTAACGTTGTAGTTTTCAACCATAACAACTTGCAAGTGTGGAGCTACTGCTGGATCGTTAGCAATAACTTCTGACATGCAAAGGATCAAGTGGATAATGTCTTGAGCGATTGTGTAGGCTGGAGCTGCTTTACCACCAAAGAAGATTGTGATTGGGCGAGCAGGGATGTTACCAGCTTTGATGTCAAGGTATTTGTGGATCACGTACAAAGCGTTCATTTGTTGGCGTTTGTACTCGTGAAGACGTTTGATTTGGATATCAAAGATAGAGTTTGTATTGATTTCCACACCTTGATGTTCTTTCAAGTGACGAGCCAATTTACGTTTGTTGTGAGCCTTGATACTTTCCAATTTTTCTTTGACAGCTGCTTTGTCTTCGTAAGACAAGAGTTTTTCAAGCTCATCTGCTTCATGGTGCCAACCTTCTCCAATAATCTCATCCAAGTAGTGAGAAAGTCTTGGATTAGCATGCATGAGCCAACGACGGAAAGTGATACCGTTTGTTTTGTTGTTGAATTTTTCTGGGTAAAGGTCGTAGAAGGCTTTCAACTCAGAATTTTTCAAAATTTCAGTGTGAAGTGCTGCTACCCCGTTAACGCTGTATCCGTAATGAATATCCATGTGAGCCATGTGAACACGTCCGCTCTCGTCGATAATTTGAACAGCTGGATCTTTCACTTCTGCTTTCACGCGACGGTCCAATTCTTTAATGATTGGTACCAAGTGAGGAACCACTTCTTGCAAGAATTCAAGAGGCCATTTTTCAAGGGCTTCAGCAAGGATTGTGTGGTTAGTATAAGCAGTCATGCTACGAACGATTGAGATTGCTTCGTCAAGCTCGATACCACGTGCAGTCAAAAGACGGATCAATTCAGGAATCACCATTGATGGGTGAGTATCGTTGATTTGGACAACTGCGTAGTCAGCAAGGTCATGCAAGTTGCTTCCTTTTTCGATTGCTTCGTCGATGATCAATTGCGCACCGTTTGAAACCATGAAGTATTGTTGGAAGATACGGAGCAATTCACCTTGACGGTCACTATCATCTGGGTAAAGGAAGAGAGTCAAGTTGCGAGCGATATCTGTCTTGTCAAAGCTGATACCGTCTTTAATAATAGAAGAATCAACTGAATCCAAGTCAAACAAACGCAAGCGGTTCTTCGTTTCTGTCTTGTAACCAGGAACATCAATATCATAAAGAGTTGATGTCAAAGTAAAGTCTGCAAATGGTACTTGGTAGCTACGGCTTGAGCGAACCAACCAGTTTTGCTCTGTCAACCATGCATTTGGAATTGTTTCTTGTTGGTTGTTTTTAAGAACTTGTTGGAAAAGACCAAAGTGGTAGTTAAGACCAACACCGTCACCATTCAAACCAAGAGTAGCAATTGAGTCGATAAAGCAGGCAGCCAAACGTCCCAAACCACCATTACCAAGAGATGGTTCCAATTCAACTTCTTCAACTTCGATCAAGTCTTTACCTGCAGCTGCAAGTTCTTTTTTGACATCGTCGTAAAGACCAAGGTTAATCAAGTTGTTTGACAAGAGTTTACCAATCAAAAACTCAGCTGAGATGTAGTAAACTTTTTTCTTACCAGTGTTAACTGGTTTTTGGCTGCTTGCAAGCTTGCTGTAGTTAAGAAGAGCAAGGTAAAGCTCTTCATTGCTACATTCTGCAATGGTTTTATTGTAACGATTTTGTACAAATTCTTGTAGTGATAACATGTTTAAGGTGTCTCCTGATATTGTATTATTTCTTTAATTCTACCAAATTTTCATTGATTCGGCGATAGATTGTTGTCAAGTCAAGCAAACCTTCCTCGACAGCTGGTGTCAATTGCTCTTCAGTCATACGCCAAGACCAGTTTCCACCAAGGGTAGATGGGAAGTTCATACGAGCTGTCTCATCCAATTCTAGCAAATCTTGCATAGTTGCAATTGCCATGAAGCTAACTGATGAAAAGACTGTACGAAGCATAGCATGTGGCACTGTTTCATATTCTTTACGGTTCGTGTAGCGAGCCATGTACTCACGAGTCGCATCATCGATCTCGTTACGGTACCAACCAAGGACCGTATTGTTATCGTGAGTTCCTGTGTACATAACTGAGTTAGCAGGTGCCAAGTGTGGGCTATCGATGCTTTCGTCTTCTGGGTTGAAGGCAAATTGAAGAATCTTCATTCCTGGGAAGCCAGTACGTTCACGCAATTCGATAACTTCATCAGTCATGAAGCCAAGGTCTTCTGCGATGATGTTTAACTCACCAAGTTCTTCCTTAACGGCTGCAAAGAGCTTGTAGCCAGGACCTTTCACCCACTCACCAGGTGCTGCTGTATCAGAACCAGCAGGGATTTCCCAGTAAGATTCGAAACCACGGAAGTGGTCGATACGAACGATGTCGTAGATTTTGAAGCTTTCACGCAAGCGTTCAATCCACCATTTGTAGCCGTCTTTATCCATTGCTTCCCAGTCATAGATTGGGTTACCCCAAAGCTGACCAGTTGCAGAGAACTCATCTGGTGGGCATCCTGCGATGCAAGTAGCCTTACCGTTGACATCTGTCTTGAAGAGATGTGGATTTGCCCACATATCGCTTGAATCTTCCGCTACGTAGATTGGCATGTCCCCAACGATTTCGATGTGGTTGTCGTTAGCGTAAGTTTTCAATTTCAACCATTGTTGGAAGAAGAAGTACTGAGTCACACGGTGGTAAACCAATTTGTCTGCCAATTGCTCACGGTAGCTTTCAAGTACTGAAGCTTTACGAGCACGAGCATCCGCATCTGGCCATTCAGTCCAAGCAAGATTTTCAAAATGCTCTTTGATAGCCATATACTCAGCAAAGAGCTCAAGCCATGATTGGTTATCTTGAGCAAATTTCTCAAAATCTTTAACATCTCCGACTTCAAAGAAACGTTTCACAGCTTTTTCTAAAAGAGGACGACGTGCATAGTAGATTTTAGCATAGTCAACTTCAGACGCATCGCTACCAAAGTCAACTCCTTCAAGGTCACTTGCTTCCAACAAACCTTGCTCCACCAAGATATCTAAATCGATAAAATGAGTGTTTCCTGCGAAGGCTGAGAAAGATTGGTAAGGAGAATCCCCATAACTAGTTGTTCCTAATGGAAGGATTTGCCAGTAACGTTGTTTCGTGCGAACCAAGAAATCAACGAAGTCGTAGGCACTTTGACCAAATGATCCGATTCCGTATGCTCCTGGAAGAGAAGAGATGTGCATCAACACACCACTTTGACGTTTTTTCATAAATAACACCTCGTGTATTAAAATAATGGAACGTTGCGTATTTTTGCAGACGCAAACGTTTGCGCTACTTATAAGTATACTCCTTTTCAAGCATAATTGCAAGCGTTTTTAAAAAAACTTTTTGGATTATTTTTAAGGAGACTAACTCATTTTAGCAAAGATAACTTATACTCAATGAAAATCAAAGAGCAAACTAGGAAACTAGCCGCAGGTTGCTCAAAGCACAGCTTTGAGGTTGCAGATAAAGTTGACGCGGTTTGAAGAGATTTTCGAAGAGTATTAAAACTATCTAATCCTAAAGTTTGACTCTCACGGGACAGTCTACAAAGTGCAAAACCTCCTTAGAAAACTTTAATTTATATGTAAAGGGCACAAAGGTCTATAGAAAATAGATAGGAATTAGAAACAGGGAGGTAACCCCTCCTGATTTCCCTCTTTAGACAGATTCCATCTATTTTTTATTAAAAATACTGTATTCTTATCTATTTCACACTTTTCTTCTATTAAAAAGCAAAATCATGCTATCAAATCAAGCTTAAAATTTTTTTAAAATTTTTGACAAAAACACTTGCAACCGTTTTCTATTTGTGCTATACTAAGCTCATAAAGGAAAACGTTTGCGTTTTTCTTGTCAATAAAACTTGTTATTCTTTAGGAGGAATACACTATGTCATCTAAATTCATGAAGAGCGCTGCTGTGCTTGGAACTGTTACACTTGCTAGCTTGCTTTTGGTAGCTTGCGGAAGCAAAACTGCTGATAAGCCTGCTGATTCTGGTTCATCTGAAGCCAAAGAACTCACTTTCTACGTTGAGGACCAATACAAAGCTTATGCTGAAACAGTTGCCAAAGCTTATAAAGAGCAATCAGGCACAACAATTAACATCAAATCTGGTGACCAACTTGGTGGACTTGACAAACTTTCTCTTGACAACCAATCTGGTCAAGCTGCTGACGTTATGATGGCACCATACGACCGTGTGGGTAGCCTTGGTTCTGACGGACAACTTTCAGAAGTGAAATTGAGCGATGGTGCTAAAACAGAAGATACAACTAAATCTCTTGTAACAGCTGCTGACGGTAAAGTTTACGGTGCTCCTGCCGTTATCGAGTCACTTGTTATGTACTACAACAAAGACTTGGTAAAAGAAGCTCCAAAAACTTTTGCTGAACTAGAAGAACTTGCTAAAGATAGCAAATATGCCTTCGCTGGAGAAGATGGAAAAACTTCTGCTTTCCTAGCTGACTGGACAAACTTCTACTATGCATACGGACTTCTTGCTGGTAACGGCGCTTACGTATTCGGACAAAACGGTAAAGACCCTAAAGACATCGGTCTTGCAAACGACGGTTCTATCGCAGGTATCAACTACGCTAAATCTTGGTATGAAAAATGGCCTAAAGGTATGCAAGATGGTACAGCTGCTGGAAACTTGATTCAAACTTCATTCCAAGAAGGTAAAACAGCTGCTATCATTGATGGGCCTTGGAAAGCTCAAGCATTCAAAGATGCTAAAGTAAACTACGGTGTTGCAACTATCCCAACTCTTCCAAACGGGAAAAACTACGCAGCATTCGGTGGTGGTAAAGCTTGGATCATTCCATCAAGTACTAAGAACCTTGAAGGCGCACAAAAATTTGTAGACTTCCTTGTTTCAACTGAACAACAAAAAGCCTTCTACGATGCAACTAACGAAATCCCAGCTAACACTGAAGCTCGTTCATACGCTGAAGGTAAAAACGATGAGTTGACAACAGCTGTTATCAAACAATTCAAGAACGCTCAACCAATTCCAAACATCTCTCAAATGTCTGCAGTTTGGGAACCAGCTGCTAACATGCTCTTTGATGCTGTAAGTGGTAAGAAAGATGCTAAAACAGCTGCTAACGATGCTGTAACATTGATCAAAGAAACAATCAAACAAAAATTTGGTGAATAAAAAATTTGTTCAAGGGGGGTGGAAATCAAATCCCCCTTTGAATTTATCAATAGAAACACAAATAATTTAGCTTTCTTATAAAAAAGCAGTATCCTATGAAAGGAGTTATTATGGAAAAGCAACAACCTAGTAAAGCAGCCCTGCTGTCTATCATTCCTGGGTTAGGACAGATTTACAATAAACAAAAAGCCAAAGGTTTTATCTTCCTTGGTGTAACCATCGTATTTGTCCTTTACTTCCTAGCACTTGCAGCCCCTGAATTGAGCAATCTCATCACTCTTGGTGACAAACCAGGTCGTGATAATTCCCTCTTTATGCTGATTCGTGGTGCCTTCCATTTAATCTTTGTAGTCGTTTATGTACTCTTTTATTTCTCAAATATCAAAGATGCACATACAATTGCAAAACGCATTAACAATGGAATTCCAGTTCCACGTACCCTCAAAGACATGATCAAAGGGATTTATGAAAATGGCTTCCCTTACCTCTTGATTATTCCATCTTATGTTGCCATGACCTTCGCGATTATCTTCCCAGTTATCGTAACCTTGATGATCGCCTTTACTAACTATGACTTCCAACACTTACCACCAAACAAATTGTTGGACTGGGTTGGTTTAACAAACTTTAGTAATATCTGGAGTTTGAGTACCTTCCGTTCTGCCTTCGGTGCCGTTCTTTCTTGGACTATCATCTGGGCTTTGGCTGCCTCAACTTTACAGATCGTCATCGGTATCTTCACAGCTATCATTGCTAACCAACCATTTATCAAAGGAAAACGTATCTTCGGTGTTATTTTCCTTCTTCCTTGGGCTGTCCCAGCCTTCATCACTATCTTGACATTCTCAAACATGTTTAACGATAGTGTCGGAGCTATCAACACTCAAGTATTGCCAATCTTGGCTAAATTCCTTCCTTTCCTTGATGGGGCTCTTATTCCTTGGAAAACAGACCCAACTTGGACTAAGATTGCCTTGATTATGATGCAAGGTTGGCTTGGATTCCCATACATCTACGTTTTAACCTTGGGTATCTTGCAATCTATTCCTAACGACCTTTACGAAGCAGCTTATATTGACGGTGCCAATGCTTGGCAAAAATTCCGCAACATCACTTTCCCAATGATCTTGGCCGTTGCGGCACCTACTTTGATTAGCCAATACACCTTCAACTTTAACAACTTCTCTATCATGTACCTCTTCAATGCTGGAGGACCTGGTAGTGTCGGTGGTGGAGCTGGTTCAACCGATATCTTGATCTCATGGATTTACCGTTTGACAACAGGTACATCTCCTCAATACTCAATGGCGGCAGCTGTTACCTTGATTATCTCTATCATTGTCATCTCAATCTCTATGATTGCATTCAAGAAACTACACGCATTTGATATGGAGGACGTCTAAGATGAATAACTCAATTAAACTCAAACGTAGACTGACTCAAACCCTCACTTACCTCTACTTGATTGGTCTCTCAATCGTGATTATCTATCCATTGTTGATTACCATCATGTCAGCCTTCAAGACTGGTAACGTAGTAGCCTTTAAACTAGACAATAACGTCGACTTTAGTTTTGCTAACTTCCAAGGACTCTTCACGGAAACCTTGTACGGTACTTGGTACCTCAACACTTTGATTATCGCCTTAATTACCATGGCTGTTCAAACAAGTATCATCGTACTTGCTGGTTATGCCTATAGCCGTTACAACTTCTTGGCTCGTAAACAAAGTTTGATCTTCTTCTTGATTATTCAAATGGTGCCAACCATGGCCGCTTTGACAGCCTTCTTCGTTATGGCGCTTATGTTGAACGCCCTTAACCACAGCTGGTTCCTCATCTTCCTCTACGTTGGTGGTGGTATCCCGATGAATGCTTGGCTCATGAAAGGCTACTTCGATACAGTACCAATGTCTTTAGACGAATCTGCAAAACTAGACGGTGCAGGACACTTCCGCCGCTTCTGGCAAATTGTTCTTCCACTTGTTCGCCCAATGGTTGCCGTACAAGCTCTCTGGGCCTTCATGGGACCTTTCGGGGACTACATCCTCTCTAGTTTCTTGCTTCGTGAGAAAGAATACTTTACTGTTGCCGTAGGTCTCCAAACCTTCGTTAACAATGCGAAAAACATGAAGATTGCCTACTTCTCAGCAGGTGCTATCCTCATCGCCCTTCCAATCAGTATTCTCTTCTTCTTCCTACAAAAGAACTTTGTTTCAGGACTTACAAGTGGTGGCGACAAGGGATAATATATCCCCCGCCACCCTTTTTCATTTTATACTCTTCGAAAATCTCTTCAAACCACATCAGCTTCCATCTGCAACCTCAAAACAGTATTTTGAGCAACCTGCGGCTAGCTTCCTAGTTTGAACTTTGATTTTCATTGAGTATTAGCGATTGTTACTGTAAGTAATGTCCTTACAACAAGCAATTTGTCTCCTAGACTTGAAATAAAGCACATTTCTCTATATAATAATACTCATATAGAAAACACCTTTTAGAAAGATACCTATGCTTCCATATCCATTTTCCTATTTTTCAAGTATTTGGGGATTTCGTAAGCCCCTGTCCAAACGTTTCGGGCTCAACTGGTTTCAGCTTCTCTTTACCAGTATCTTCCTTATCAGCTTGTCGATGGTACCCATTGCCATCCAAAACAGCTCCCAGGAGACTTATCCGCTAGAAACCTTTATCGATAATGTCTATGAACCATTGACAGATGAGGTTGTCCAAGATCTTTCTGAGCATGCTAGAATTGTCGATGGTAAGCTAACTTATACAGGTACAGCTAGTCAAGCGCCTTCTGTTGTGATTGGTCCAAGCCCAAGTAAGGAGTTCCCGAAGGACTTGCAACTGCATTTCGATACAAATGAGCTAGTCATCAGCAAGGAAAGTAAAGAGTTGACACGCATCTATTACCGAGCTATTCAGACTGAGAGTTTCAAAAGCAAGGACAGCTTAACCCAAGCGATTTCTAAAGACTGGTACCAACAAAATCGTGTCTATATCAGTCTCTTCCTAGTTCTCGGTGCCAGCTTCCTCTTTGGTTTGAATTTCTTTATCGTCTCTCTAGGGGCTAGTCTTCTCCTTTATATCACTAAGAAATCACGCCTCTTTTCATTTAGGTCCTTTAAAGAGTGCTACCATTTTATCTTGAACTGTTTAGGATTACCAACTCTGATTACGCTTATTTTGGGACTATTTGGCCAAAATATGACAACTCTCATTACTGTACAAAACATTCTTTTTGTCCTTTATCTGGTTACTATCTTTTATAAAACGCATTTTCGTGATCCAGATTACCATAAATAGGAGATTTTTATGCCCGTTACGATTAAAGACGTGGCCAAGGCTGCTGGTGTTTCACCTTCAACCGTAACCCGTGTTATTCAAAATAAATCAACCATTAGCGATGAAACAAAAAAACGCGTTCGCAAGGCTATGAAGGAGCTCAATTATCACCCCAACCTCAACGCTCGCAGCTTGGTAAGTAGCTATACTCAGGTGATTGGTTTGGTTCTTCCTGATGACTCAGATGCCTTCTACCAGAATCCTTTCTTTCCATCGGTTCTACGTGGCATCTCTCAAGTCGCATCTGAAAATCACTATGCCATTCAGATAGCAACAGGAAAAGATGAGAAGGAGCGTCTCAACGCTATTTCACAAATGGTCTACGGCAAGCGTGTAGATGGGCTAATCTTTCTCTATGCCCAAGAAGAAGACCCTCTCGTAAAACTCGTAGCAGAAGAACAGTTCCCCTTCCTTATCTTAGGTAAATCTCTATCTCCTTTCATCCCACTTGTCGACAACGACAATGTTCAAGCTGGTTTTGATGCAACCGAATATTTCATCAAAAAAGGCTGCAAACGCATTGCCTTTATCGGAGGAAGTAAAAAGCTCTTCGTGACCAAAGACCGTTTAACCGGCTATGAACAGGCGCTTAAACATTACAAACTTACCACTGACAACAATCGCATCTACTTTGCAGACGAGTTTCTGGAAGAAAAGGGCTATAAATTTAGCAAGCGATTATTCAAGCACGATCCACAAATTGATGCTATCATCACAACCGATAGCCTCCTAGCTGAAGGGGTCTGTGACTATATTGCCAAACACCAACTGGATGTCCCTGTTCTCAGCTTTGACTCGGTTAATCCCAAGCTTAATTTGGCAGCCTATATAGATATCAATAGCCTAGCCCTCGGACGCACTTCTTTAGAAACTATTCTCTGCATCATCAATGATTCTAAAGAAAATAGACAAATCTGCTACCGCCAGTTGATTGCCCACAAAATTATTGAAAAATAAGAGACTAGGCAAAAAGTCGTTAAAAGCAAAAAACGCAGACTATCAGGTGTTGAAAACTTGATAGTCTGCGTTTTATTGTGGGAAGACTCATTTTAAGTACTAGTCACTAGTTATCTATCTCAACAAATCTTCCTAGAATATGAACATTCTCAGATACAGAGACAAAGGCGCCCGGATCCACCTGTTTCATAATCTGTTTAAATTCATTAAACTCTGCACGTGTAATGACAGTGATTAAAACTGCCTTTCTCTCGTGATTATAGGTTCCTTCTGCATCGTGGATCATGGTTGCTCCGCGGTGCAATTTTTTATGGATTTTCTCAATTACTTTATCTGGATGATTGGTCACAATCATAGCCTGCATCCGTTTTTGCTTGGTAAAGACCGCATCTGTCACACGGCTAGAGACAAAGATGGTAATCATAGAGTAGAGAGCGTATTTCCAACCAAAGGTCAAACCTGCTATCAGCATGATAGTCCCATTGACCAAGAAAGAAATACTACCGACATTCTTACCCGTTTTCTTGCGAATAGTCAAACTGACAATATCCGTCCCACCACTGGAGATATTGTTTCGAAGAGCAAAACCAATCCCCAAGCCCATGACAACGCCCCCAAAAAGGGCATTGATAATGGGATCCTCCGTCAAGGTCGCCACAGGGACAAACTGGATAAAGAAGGAACTCATAGATACCGTGATAAAGGTAAAGACGGTGAACTTATGGCCAATCTGATACCAAGCTAAGACCATCAAAGGGAAGTTAATGGCGTAGAAAGTTAGCGAAATCGGAATATGAAAACCAAACCAGTGATTACTCAAGGCAGAGATAATCTGTGCCAAACCTGTCGCACCACTCGAATACACATGCCCTGGTTGGAAAAAGAAATTGACCGCCACTGCTGATAAAAATCCATAGACCAGAGAGGCCGAAATCTTCTCATCATACTTCTCTCGAGAGATGCTTTGTAAGACACGTAAAATTTTTATCTGATAAGCAAAGCGGCGCAGATAATAGCGCCACCGCTTAATTCGTTTTGCTTGTTTCATCTTCTTCTACTTGTAAGCTGAGTTCCTCTAGTTGTTTGAGAGCGACTGTTGAAGGAGCTTGTGTCATTGGGTCACTTGCCTTGTTGTTCTTAGGAAAGGCAATGACTTCACGGATATTTTCTTCTCCTGCTAAGAGCATTACAAAGCGGTCAAGCCCGATAGCCAAGCCACCGTGTGGTGGGAAACCATAGTCCATGGCTTCAAGAAGGAAGCCAAACTGGTCATTTGCTTCTTCGGCTGAGAAACCAAGAGCCTTGAACATGCGTTCTTGAAGGTCTTTTTGGTTGATACGAAGACTACCACCACCAAGCTCATAACCGTTCAAGACAATATCGTAAGCAATGGCACGAACCTTAGCCAAATCACCTTCTAATTCGTGAGCAGTCTCTTCCTGTGGAAGGGTGAACGGATGGTGGGCGCTCATGTAGCGACCTTCTTCTTCAGACCATTCAAACATTGGCCAATCAACCACCCAAAGGAAGTTGAATTTATCGTTATCAATCAAGCCAAGCTCTTTGGCAATACGTCCACGAAGAGCACCCAGTGTTGCATTGGCCACTTCAAGCGTATCTGCCACAAAGAGAACCAAGTCCTTATCTTCAAGAGCAAGTGCTACTGTCAATTCTGCTTGGATGCCAGTCAAGAACTTAGCAACTGGTCCGTTTAATTCTCCATCAACCACCTTGACCCAAGCAAGACCTTTGGCACCGTACTGCTTGGCTACTTCAGTCATCTTATCGATGTCTTTACGTGAATAGTTGTCAGCAGCTCCTTTGACTACAATTGCTTTTACAGCAGGTGCTTCTGAAAAGACTTTGAAGTCTACACCTTTGACCACTTCTGTCAAGTCCTGAAGCAACATGTCAAAACGCGTATCAGGTTTGTCAGAACCATAAAGAGCCATAGCGTCATCGTATTTCATACGAGGGAATGGCAGCGTCACTTCGATGCCTTTAGTTTCTTTCATCACGCGCGCAATCAAGCCTTCTGTGATATCTTGGATTTCTTGCTCAGTAAGGAAAGACGTTTCCAAGTCGACCTGGGTAAACTCAGGTTGGCGGTCTCCACGCAAGTCCTCATCACGGAAACATTTGACAATTTGGTAGTAACGGTCAAAACCAGCATTCATCAAGAGTTGTTTCGTGATTTGTGGACTTTGAGGAAGAGCATAGAAATGCCCTCTATTAACACGAGATGGCACCAAGTAGTCACGCGCCCCTTCTGGCGTTGACTTAGAAAGGAATGGTGTCTCCACGTCGATAAACTCCAACTCATCCAAGTAGTTGCGGATAGAGTGGGTCACCTTAGCACGAAGTTTAAGATTTTCCAACATTTCTGGACGGCGAAGGTCAAGGTAACGGTAACGCAAACGCGTATCGTCATTGGCCTCAATCCCATCCTTAATCTCAAATGGTGTTGTTTTAGCTGTATTAAGCACTGTCAGAGCTGTCACGTTTAACTCAACTGCACCAGTTGGTAACTTATCATTTGCTTGCTCACGCGCAGCGACCTGACCTGTCACCTCGATAACAAATTCGCTACGAAGGCTTTCAGCTGTTGCCATGACCTCTGCAGATACTTTTTCAGGATTGATAACCAACTGCATGATTCCTTCACGGTCACGAAGATCGATAAAGATCAAACCACCAAGGTCACGACGACGGCCAACCCATCCTTTCAAGGTCATTTCTTGTCCGATGTGTTCCTCACGAACACGACCAGCATACATACTACGTTTCATGTTTTCTCTCCTCTTTTATTCTGTTACTATTTTACCATAAAAGCGCAGGCTCTTCATGAAAATCAGCAGAAAAGTTTGTCAGTCTTTAAAAATCAGGTAAAGTCCCTAAAAATTAGCACCAATAAAAAATCCGATGAACTTCACCGGACTCTTTTATTTTGAATTGTTGCCTGCTTTACGCTTTTCAGCGATTTCAGCTGCCTTTCGAGGCAAGACGATTTCCGTTATGTAAGCCGTCCCAAAACGCAAGACACCTGCAATAGGAGCAAAGACCACTGCTAGATAGTTGTAGAAGAAATCGCCCTTGAAGGCATAAGCTAGCGCTCCAATGATGAAAAATAGAACAACTGCTTGAATCACTGCTAATAAAATTACTCGTTTCATGTGACCTCCTGACTCTATTATAGCATGAGAATCATTAAAAAGCCGACTAAATTATTCAAAGCGTGGAGAGAAATACTGTAGACCAGACCTTTTCTGCTAATATAAGCCAAGCCCAAACTAAAACCAAGGCTAAAATAGACAAAAAATTGTTGCACATCACCTGGGAAATGAATCAAGGCAAACAGAACACTAGATACCAGAAGAAAAATCAGAGTTTGTTTACTATTGTCCTGCTTAGGAAAGAGGTAGCGTGCTAACATCCCTCTAAAGATAAGTTCTTCCGTCAAAGGAGCAAAAATAACGACCGCAAAGAATGAGAAAAGTGGTTGAGACAAGGTCAAGTCTATCGCTATTTGCTGATTTACTGAAGGGTCATTTGGCAAGAAAAACTGGACAACCAGAGATAAGAACCAAACCAAGGCAGGAAGCCAAATAAATCGGTTAAAGCCACTCTTCTCAATACGAACAGAACCTTTCTGGTACCATTTGTAAATGCCGTACACATAAACTCCAGCCAAGGCCACATAGAGCAAGGTCACAGCATAGGGTGAAGCGCCTAAGGCAAGCGAAGTAGTCGCGAGCCCCTGAATGAAGCCATAGATGAATAAAAAGGATAGAATGGCTAGAAGAAACCAGCCGAGGTTTTTAAGTAGTTTCATAAAATTCTCCTATCTTGCTTTATAGCTGTTTTTCAATACAAAGAGGTTTGCTATCCCTAACACAAGTACCCATGCAAGTAACATACCAATATTAGAAAAAGATATTTCCCCACCTTTTTTATTTAAAAGATTTACAATAGGACCAACGAACGAGTAATCCAACACTTTCTGAGCCGTATCATTTTGAAGAGCAATTATGGGTAAAAAAGATACGATTAGCATAGGGAAGATACTATAAACTTGCGCTTTAGATTGAGTATCTGACACCGCACCGATTAGAAGGTTGAGAAAAATAATACTAATAGTTGCTAGGAGCAAATAGATAACGTAGGCAAATAAATAACCAGATACA
Source organism: Streptococcus pneumoniae (assembly GCF_001096185.1). Lineage (GTDB taxonomy): Bacteria > Bacillota > Bacilli > Lactobacillales > Streptococcaceae > Streptococcus > Streptococcus pneumoniae_B. The sequence goes on along the minus strand of NZ_CRPU01000010.1, from coordinate 20,105 downwards.
TCTACTTTAAGATAGATGGGAAGTACAATCATAGCAACCAACATTATCAAAATAGGGAGAACGAGCATACTAAAAGTATATTCTGTTGCTGTCACACCACTTAGGATGAGTGATTTAAGATTGCGCTTTTCCTTATCTTCTGCCATCATAATCGATACCATATAACCACTTCCCATGCTCAAGACCATCGTCAAGCTAGCAGATAGTAAAAATAGGCTCAATTGTCCATTCTTATTTAAAAATTCATTATATAAAACAGCAATACCAAAAGGCATCAATAAAGTCGCTAACAAAGTTGAATTACTAATAAGAACTTGTAATCTTAACCATAGTAGGGCATTTAATTTTCTAAACATCTAACTTTTCTCCTGTCAATCTGATAAAGATCTCTTCTAAAGTCGGCTCACAAGAGTGAACCACCATCAAATCTGTCGTGTCTAAATGTGGTAACTCTTCAAATGGAACTATCTGTTCTCGTCCATCGTTATAAACCACACGTACTTTCTTATCCACATGGTACTTCTGGATAATATCTTGCGGACTTCCATACTCTATTAAATTACCCTTATTTAAAAGAGATAAGCGATCACAAAGCAGAGTTGCTTCATTCATATCATGCGTGGTCAGAAAGATAGTTGTCCCCGCCTGCTTTAATTCTTGGAGTAGGGTATGAATCATCTTGGATGTTGTAGGGTCTAAGCCACTGGTTGGCTCATCTAGAAAGAGAATCTTAGGTGCATTCAGAAGAGCACGAGCCAAGAACATTCGTTGTTTCATTCCTGTAGATAGTTTTTCTGCGATAATATCTTTAGCATCTGCCAATCCAACCTGTTGGAGCACCTGATTTACTCTATCTGACTTGAGGCCATATAACTTAGCATAGATGAGAAGATTTTTATAAAGACTCATCTTTTCATAAAAACCACTGCCATCACTAACTATACCGATCTGTTCCAAATCATTTGAGGTTAAATCTTGAGAATTCTTGCCTAACAAAACTGTTTTACCTTGATCCGCAGGCAACTGACCTGTCAAGACGTTGATCATGGTTGTTTTACCTGAGCCAGAAGGACCAAGAAAACCAAAGATTTCACCTTCCTTAATCTCAAAAGAAATCTGATGAAGAGCTTTTTTGCTCCCAAAACTTTTGCTTACATTTTCAACACGAATCATAGAAACTCCTTTATTTGAAATAGCGTTTTACCATAGGTAACTGCATCACATTGATATAAACATGAATGGCTCCGACAAGCAAGAAAGCTAGTAACTGAATCTCTCCTGTCAGTAAGGAAAAGAGATCAATTAGAATGTAGAGACCTGGCAAAACATATTGGTTTAATTGAAATAAAATCCGAAAACTCTGTTCCAAATTAGCTTGTCGTTCTCCTTCATCGTAAGAATTGACATAATCTAACATATCCTTTGGAATAGAGAAAAATGCCAAATCAAACTGACGAACAATCGAAATCGTCTTGAAAAGATATTTTTGAACACTGAAAATCATCACTAATGCCAAAAAAGAAAGAGATAAGGTTATATGGCTTCCATTTAGTACAACCGCTTCACTACCTGAGATGAAAAGAGCCAATAAAATCGCTACACTTGCAATATTAAAAGCAATGGTTCCAAACTCGAGATTCCGATACATTTGCACATAATAGGTTTCATTCAGATCATCATCCATTTCCTCTTGGTACAAGGAATGAAATTTTCTGCTTTTCTTTAAGAAATTGAATGTCAAAAGAATGCTAATGAAACCTAACACTAAACAAATAGCTGATATCCATGGTATCAAGACTTTTACATCTAACATAATTCCGTGGGATTCGGTAGCAGCCTTAAACATCCCTACAAAACCGCCCAAGAAACCTCCCAAGACAACAGACATTAAAAATAACAATCCACGTTTCTTTTTCTTTTTCATATTCATTCTCCTTTTTCACTTGCTAGATTTTTGGATTTCTTTTCAATCCAGTCAACGACTGGGATAAGAGCAAAGTAGGCCCAGATAAATTGGTCGCTGTAATAGAGATCAAACCATCCTAGATTTGTTCCAATTAGTAGACACAGGCTGACTAATAGAGCTATGGCAACTACATAATAGATCACTTTATACTTGTTCATCATTTTTCTCCTTCTTCTTCAACCAGTTGAAAATGGACAAGAGGACTAAGTTAACCCAAAATAAATACTTACTGTCAACAAAATAGAACCACCCCAGTAATGTTCCAATCATAGCGAAAGCATTCACAATGAGGGCAAGAACACTCATGTAATAAATCACTTTATACTTGTTCATCACTCGTCCTCCTCCAAGCGAAATACCGATTCGACTGTTTCGTTGAAAATTTGAGATATTTTCAAGGCAATCACAACGGACGGGGTGTATTCGTCCCGTTCTAATAGGCTAATGGTCTGTCTGGAAACCTCTGCTAGCTTGGCTAGTTCGGTTTGATTGAGGCCATCGCGAGCTCGAAGCTCTTTTAGACGATTTTTTAGTTGCATGTTACACACCTACTCTCCGTCAAATTCAACTGTTTGGATATCCTCAATACGTTGCAACTTGATTTTTTCTTTTCCCGTCTTGTCTACATATCGTAGCTTGACCCATTCCTCATCAACATCCACAACTTCCCAAAAATTTGTTCCAAATAGTTCTCCAATGATTGTTGGTTTCTTTCCAATCATTTCTTGCAATAATCTTGACATTTCTATATTTCCTTTCTCTTTTCTTTCGATTACCTTTAACCTCTTCTCTAACCGCTTGATTTTCTTAGATTGACTCATATAAATCAAGACGAGAAAAGGAAACAAAATCCATACCCACATGTGGCTCCCTCCTATTTCTTAACTTGCTTACATTGTAACACATCTTTTTCTTTTTGACAAGCATATTTGTCAAAAAGTTTATGATTTTTGTCATTTTGCAAAAGAAAAAGGTCAGGAGTAGGTTCCTGACCAGCTTATCTATCATTAAAATCCTAGTTTTTCAAAGATTTCTGAGAAGTTTTGGCTGATTGTCTCAAGTGACACTTGAACTTCTTCTCGGGTTTGGTTGTTCTTGACCGTCACTTGTCCGCTTTCGACTTCACTCTCACCTAGGGTGATGAGGGTCTTAGCTGCAAAGACATCAGCTGACTTGAACTGAGCTTTGAGTTTACGGTTAAGGTAATCACGCTCTGCTTTGAATCCTTGTTGGCGAAGAGCCTGTACCAATTCCAAGGCCTTAACATTTGCTCCTTCTCCCAAGACTGCAATATAAACATCTAGGGCGTTTTCGATAGGGAGAGACACACCTTGCTTTTCAAGGATGAGAAGTAGGCGCTCTACACCAAGTCCAAAACCAAATCCAGCAGTCTCAGGGCCTCCAAAATAGGCAACCAAGCCATCGTAGCGACCACCCGCACAGACGGTCAAGTCATTGCCCTCGATCTCAGTGATAAACTCGAAAATGGTGTGGTTGTAGTAGTCCAGACCACGCACCATATTGGTATCGATGATATAGTCTACACCTAGATTTTCCAACATCTGACGCACAGCATCAAAATGAGCTTGGCTTTCTTCATCAAGGAAATCCAAGATAGACGGTGCATTCTCCACTGCCACCTTGTCTTCTTTTTCCTTAGAGTCCAAGACACGGAGAGGGTTTTCCTCCAAGCGACGCTGGCTATCCTTAGACAAGGTCTCCTTAAGCGGTGTCAAATAGTCAATCAAGGCTTGACGATAAGCCGCACGGCTCTCAGGATTTCCAAGCGTATTGAGGTGTAGTTTGACACCTTGGATGCCAATTTCTTTCAAGAAATGAGCTGCCATCGCGATTGTTTCCACATCGGTAGCTGGATTGCTAGAGCCAAAACACTCAACACCAATCTGGTGGAACTGGCGCAAACGTCCTGCTTGCGGACGCTCATAACGGAACATAGGGCCCATGTAGTAGAACTTACTTGGCTTTTGCACTTCTGGGGCGAAGAGTTTATTTTCCACGTAGGAACGGACAACGGGCGCTGTTCCTTCTGGACGGAGGGTAATATGACGGTCACCCTTGTCATAGAAATCGTACATTTCCTTGGTTACGATATCCGTTGTATCTCCGACAGAGCGACTGATAACCTCGTAATGCTCAAAAATGGGCGTGCGCACTTCTGCGTAGTTATAGCGCTTGAAAATTTCACGGGCAAAGCCCTCAACGTACTGCCACTTGGCAGACTCAGCAGGTAAAATATCCTGCGTTCCTTTTGGTTTTTGTAATTTCATAGGGAATCCTCTTTAAACTTAATAGTCTTATTTTACCATAAATAGAGGGATTAAAACAGTAAGAAAAAATTAGGATTTATACTCAATGAAAATCAAAGAGCAAACTAGGAAGCTAGCCGCAAGCTGTACTTGAGTACGGTAAGGCGACGCTGACGTGGTTTGAAGAGATTTTCGAAGAGTATTAGATATCATTTTTGAGATTAAGACCTGTCAAAAGAATAGCCAGCAAGGAAAGACCAACAAATAGCATCCAAGTCAACTGTATATTCCATACGGCAACAAGTGAAAAACAGGCTGTTCCAACAGGTATGGATAAGGTGAACAAGAGACCTAAAAAATTACTGGTACGAGCTAGAACCTCTGGAGCTAGATTTTTCATGAGCATGGCACTAATCTTTGGTTGAACTTTACCAGACACATACAGAGTTAAAAAGAGAAATAGCAAACCAAGCACGACTTGATTGAATACGTTAGCCAGACCAATTAGAGTGAGCCCTATGGTAGCCCACATCATCAATCTAGACAAGGACTGCTTCCCAAAATAATCATTGCCCGTAAGGCTACTGATGATGATTGCTAACAAAACACAGACTTGATTGATAAATAGTGTCTCTGTGTAAGAAAAATTCAAGAGAGAATGGCTCAAAAAGAAGATATTATAAATTCCACCCAAAGCGCCACCCAAGGCATTGATAAGCAAGACAGCAAAGAGCATAAAACCAAAGTTTTTCTGTCCACTTTTAAGAAAAACGAGGCGTAAATTTCGATAAATCGTTAGAAATTGGTCTTTGATAGAAAGTTTCTCATTTTTTAGTGATTCACCATCAGCAGATGAAATCGACAGGCTCAATTTGCTTTTTCCTAAAAAGAGAATAGAGGCTGATACGAGGAAGAAACAGGCATTGATTCCCGCAACGAGGGAAAAATTGTTGACCGATAGCCCTAAGAGCCAGACTCCGAAAGCTTGACCCCCAATAGCTGAAATATAGGTGATGAACTGAGAAAAAGAGTAAGCCTCCATCAAATCATCTTCAGCTACTTTTTCCTTAATAAGAGGCATGCGCAAACCACCTGCAAAATCACTAATGACATCACTAATGACATTGATTAAACACAGACTAGAAAAGGCAAAGAGACTCGCTTGCTGGACAACTAGGGCTGCTAGAAAAAATAAAACCGCCTGAAACAAGCCACTATAGACCATCCATTTGACCTTGTCCCTCGTGTAATCTGCCCGAATCCCTACAAAAACTGTAAAGAGAGTCGGAAGAAGCATGACAATATTCGCCATAGCAACCGCAAAAGAGGCTTGTGGCAAGGTCGATGCATAGACGATAAATACCAGGTTGAAAATCGAAGCACCAAAAGCATTGAAGAAGCGTGACAAAGTCAAGAGACGATAAGCTTGATTTCTGAACAATAGTTTCATAAATAATCTCCCTTCTTGTTCGAAGTTCTATATGAAGTATGACTATAGTATAGCACTTAGAAATTTGAAAGGGAGAACTTTTGAATATATGCAACAAATGAAATGATCAAAAAGAATCGAGAGAACTTCTCCAGTGGCACGAGAGAGCCCAACAGTTCTATCGCTTAAAATTTCAAATTATTTTCGTAGTTTGCAGATATTCAACAATCGGGGGTTTTTCTATAGTATTCGGCAGATTTATTACAACCAAGCATCTCAAAAATACGGACAGCATCCTCCATCTTTTTCTGGCCTTCCTTGACTCTGCCTTGCTTGCTATCAAGGAGACCTTCCGCCCACAAATAGACAATTCGGAAATAGGTTTCATTTTCATTGTAGAAATGCTCTTCGATAACACGTTTAAAATAAGAGGCATTAGTAAATTCTTCACACTCGATGCTGGCCAAAAAACCATTCAATAGTATAGTGTGAAAAAGGTTTCGATTACCAGACATTTCCATTAGAAAATCAGATTTTCGTACCATCTCTCTAACATACCTAGTGAAAAGAGAAACAGATAAAAATGGTGAACTGACTGAAAATAAATTGAGTTCATAGATTCCCCAAATCTCAGTGGAAAACAAATAATCATGAAGAACTTTCCCTTCCTCTGCCGTTAACTCTACCGTATCATCCATACTCTTCATATAAGACTTGATAATAATGGCATTTAGAATATGTTTCTGTTTATTTTGAGAATGGGCTTGCTTTTGATACTCCTTGCGATACAAGTCCTCAAGTGGAGCTATATTCTTTGGATCCAAGACATCTATGATTTCTTTTCTCAACTCAGAATCTGTATCATACTGAAAACCTCTCGCCAGAAAGAGGATCTCCTCCACACTGGCAGATATGTTTTCTAGGGCAAATAGAAACTTTTCCACCGAAAGCTCACTCTGACCTGTTTCAAAGCGGGACAACATAGACGGCGAAAATTGTCCCCCAGTTGCTTGTCTCAGCGAGATATTTCTTGACTCTCGTAATTGTCTAAAGACTTTTCCAATCTGCTCCATAGGCTTCCCCTTGATTCAGTATTTTCTTCATTTTATCATATTTTTCAGAAAATTCATCAAAAACTTGCCAAATTGTCAGAATTATGAGAAAATAGAGGATATTTATCACGTGGAGGGACTGTAATGAGAGAGGATATCAAAATCAATGACCGTGCTTTGGCCTTGCAAGACCAAATTATCGAAAAACTAGAGAAGGTTTTTGATACAGATGTGGAATTGGATGTTTACAATCTAGGGCTGATTTATGAAATCAATCTGGACGAAACAGGTCTTTGCAAGATTGTCATGACCTTCACCGATACTGCCTGTGATTGTGCCGAAAGTCTGCCTATCGAAATCGTGGCAGGTCTGAAACAAATCGAAGGTATCGAAGATGTCAAGGTTGAAGTCACCTGGTCGCCTGCTTGGAAAATCACACGAATCAGTCGCTACGGCCGTATTGCCCTTGGACTACCACCTCGTTAAGCAGCCAAATTACTCTTGAAGATGAAAAAAAGCAAGCCGAAGTTGGCTTGCTTTTTGAGTTTATTTTTTACCTGACTTGTCCATATTCCAGAAGTCTGTCACGGCTCCGCGTGAAGCAGATGATACGATGTGGGCATATTTACCGAGGACACCACGGCTGTAAAGTGGTGGCAAGGTTGTTTCTGCCTTGCGTTTTTCAAGTTCTTCTTCGGATACGGCCATGGAAATTTCTTTAGTATCTTGGTCGACCGTAACGATATCACCTGTACGAAGGTAGGCAATCGGTCCACCATCCTGAGCCTCAGGAGCGATATGTCCAACAACCAGACCATAAGTACCACCAGAGAAACGGCCATCCGTCAAGAGGGCAACCTTGTCTCCTTGACCTTTACCAACAATCATGGATGAAAGTGACAGCATCTCAGGCATACCAGGACCACCTTTAGGTCCAACGAAACGAACAACGACTACATCGCCATCAACGATTTCATCTGTCAGAACAGCCTGAATCGCATCTTCTTCTGAGTCAAAGACCTTAGCTGGCCCAACGTGACGACGCACTTTAACACCTGATACCTTGGCAACCGCTCCATCAGGGGCAAGGTTCCCGTGCAAGATGATAAGCGGACCATCTGCACGTTTTGGATTTTCAAGTGGCATGATGACTTTTTGACCTGGGGTTAAGTCTGCAAAGTCAGCCAAGTTCTCAGCAACTGTCTTACCAGTACATGTGATGCGGTCGCCATGAAGGAAACCATTCGCCAACAAGTACTTCATAACCGCAGGCACACCACCGACTTCATAGAGATCTTGGAAGACATACTGACCAGATGGTTTCAAGTCAGCCAAGTGAGGCACACGTTCTTGGATTGTATTGAAGTCCTCAAGTGACAAATCAACATTGGCAGCATGGGCAATAGCAAGCAAGTGAAGAGTGGCGTTTGTAGAACCACCGAGAGCCATGGTTACAGTGATGGCATCTTCAAAGGCTTCACGAGTCAAGATATCTGACGGTTTGAGACCAAGTTCCAGCATCTTGACAACAGCACGTCCTGCTGCTTCGATGTCTTCTTTCTTGTCAGCTGATTCAGCTGGGTGAGATGAAGAGCCTGGCAAACTCATCCCTAGAACTTCGATAGCAGTCGCCATGGTATTAGCAGTATACATACCACCACAGCCACCAGGGCCAGGGCAGGCATTACATTCAAGACGTTTCACGTCCTCAGCTGTCATATCACCGTGATTCCATTTTCCGATACCTTCAAAGACAGAAACCAAGTCGATATCTTTACCATCAAGATTTCCCGGTGCAATAGTTCCACCATAGGCGAAAATGGCTGGAATATCCATATTAGCAATAGCAATCATAGAACCAGGCATGTTCTTGTCACAGCCACCGATAGCAACAAAGGCATCCACATTGTGACCACCCATAGCTGCCTCGATTGAGTCCGCAATAATATCACGAGATGTCAAAGAGAAACGCATACCAGGCGTTCCCATGGCAATCCCGTCCGCTACAGTGATAGTCCCAAACTGCACAGGCCAAGCACCTGCTGATTTGACACCTTCTTTGGCTAATTTCCCAAAATCATGCAAGTGGATATTACATGGTGTATTTTCCGCCCAAGTCGAAATCACTCCCACAATCGGTGTTTCAAAGTCCTTATCTGTCATACCAGTCGCACGAAGCATGGCACGGTTTGGTGATTTAACCATACTGTCATAAATGCTACTGCGGTGACGTTTATCTAATTCAGTCATTTGTTCCCTCCCATTTCAGTTTTTACTATTATAGCACATTTTAAAAGCAATGAACAGAAGAAAATTCTTGAATTTTCAGAAAATTCTATATACATATGAAATATTTAAAACTAAAAACAACAAAGCGGATTAGTGCACTTTCTGATGACCAGAATATGCTTTTTAATCCGCTTTCTTTAAATAACGTACTGTAATTGTTACAAAAATTCTTTCAGAACAGTGTATTTAACATCTATCTTGCATTATAAATTTCTAGAACCTTCTCTTTTATATTCGATTCACTCAAACCATATTCATTAAGAAGATAATCCATTTTCCCTACTTGACCGAATCTTTCTTGAACACCCATCCGATGAATTTTTGTCATTCCATCATCAGAGAATAATTCACATAAAGCACTGCCAATTCCACCTATCTGATTGTGGTTTTCTACAGTAAATATAGTTTTTCCACTTAACATTGTTTTTATCTGTTCTGGTATCGGTTTGATTCTAAATAAATCTATCATACCTACTGAATAACCTAATTTAGATAGTTCATCTGCAACTCGAATACTTGGAGCAACCATTATGCCAGAAGCAACGATTACAACATCTTCACCATGTCTTAACTCAACGTAGCCTTTAGAAAAATCTTCTCCACCTTGATATACAGCCTCTGGAGCTTTTCGAATTGTTCGAATATATTTTAGTCCTTTTAAGTCTAATGTCTGGTTCAAGATTTCACGAAATTGGATATCATCAGTTGCTTCGAAAATGATTGATTTAGGAATTAAACGTAACAATCCAATTTCTTCAAATGGCATATGTGTCCCACCATTCATTTCTGCAGTTACTCCTGCATCTGATCCAATCACAGTGGCATCCAATTGTGCGTATCCAAGAGAAATAAATAATTGATCAAATACTCTTCGTGAAGCAAAAGGGCCAAATGTATGAAGATAAGGTCTAAACCCCTGAATAGATAAACCTGCTGCAAGTCCGACCATCTCTGCTTCCATGATCCCAACATTCACATAACGATCTCCAAAGTCCTTTTCAAGATTATTAGTAGCCATCGAACTTGACAAATCTGCTTCTAAAACTACTATATCAGAATAACTTTGGTTAGCCTCTAAAAGGAAGTCTCTATATACATGCCGTAATTCCTTCGTACTTCTCATCATTCTGTTTCCTCCAATTCCTGACTTAATCTTTCTACAACTGAAGTTAACATTTGTCTCTCCTCTACAGTAGGGCGAAGATGATGATTGGATTTCATTTCTTCCAGCTCTCTAACTCCTTGACCTTTAATAGTGTCTAATACAATACACTTAGGAGATGAATTATTTGACTGTTTTAATTGGACAATCCCTTCATAAATTTCTCTAATATCTGAACCCTTGACCCTAATGGATTCAAATCCAAATGCTGAAAATTTTTCTACGAAATCACCTGGATTACAAATATCCTTTGTAAAACCATCTAATTGTTTTTTGTTATCATCAACAAACACAATTAAGTTGGATAACTGTTGATGAGAAGCAAACTGCATAGCCTCCCAACATTGTCCCTCATTTAACTCACCATCTCCAACAATAGCGTAAGTATAAAAGGGACTCTTTCTTATTCTCTGACCATATGCAAGTCCAGTTGCAACACTAATTCCTTGTCCTAAAGAGCCCGTTGTCATATCTATGCCTGGCGTTAGATTTCTATCAGGATGAGACGGTAATTTGGTTCCATTTGTATTTAAAGAATATAAGAATTCTTTGTCAAAGAAACCATTCAAATAGAGTGTACTGTATAGAGCTGGTCCTCCGTGGCCTTTTGATAATATGAAATAATCTCTATCTCGTGCTGTAAATATTTCTGGAGTCATTGGCATTATTTCACCATAAAGCACCGCTAAAACTTCTACGATAGACAGACTTCCTCCGTAATGTCCGAATCCAAGATGATTCAATGTTCTAAGAGTATTTAATCGGATGTTAGTCGCAAATTTTCTTAACTCATCTTCTCTATTTTTACTTAAAATCATCCCTTATTCCTCCTTTGCAGATGGCTTTTTAATAAAGGATACTCCAAACATAACTGCTAGAATAAGAACAAGACCAATCACAATGCCTGCTTGTGAGCCAAATTGATTTAACATTCCTAAAATAATTCCTGATAGACCAAAATCTGCATCTGAGAAAGTTGATCCTTGGAAACCAAGTCCTCCCAAAACTGGCATTAAAAAGACTGGAAGAAAACTGATTAAAATACCTTGTAAAAATGCTCCAATAGTGGCTCCACGAACACCACCAGATGCATTCCCAATGACACCTGCAGTCGCTCCACAGAAGAAATGAGGCACAACACCTGGTAAGATAACAACCGTTCCTGAAGCAATCATAATTGCCATACTTACTAAACCACCAACAAAACTAGAGATAAATCCAATTAGAACTGCATTGGGTGCATAAGTATAAACAATCGGACAATCCAAAGCAGGTTTTGAATTAGGTACAAGACGCTCTGAAATACCTTTAAAGGCTGGAACAATTTCACCCAAAATAAGGCGAACACCTGCTAAAATAACAAATACCCCTGCTGCAAATTGACCTGCTAATTGTAAAGCATAAACTAGACCACTTGTACCACTACTGATTTCTTTTTCTATATATTCTGACCCTGCAAAGATAGCTACAATAATGTAAATAACTGCCATGGATAAAGTGATACTAACAGTACTATCACGTAAAAAAGCTAAACTCTTTGGAAATTTAATGTCCTCTGTTGATTTTGATTTGTCACCGATAAGGCTACCAGTAAAACCACTCAACCAATATCCCAAAGAACTGAAATGACCTAAAGCTACCTTGTCATTTCCAGTTAATTGAACCATATATTTTTGCACAAATGCTGGGGAAATACTCATAATAATACCGAGTGCTAATCCTCCTAGTAAGATGAGAGGCAAGCTAGTAAAGCCAGCAACTGATAAAATGACCGCAATCATACATGCCATATATAGAGTGTGGTGCCCTGTTAAAAAAATATATTTAAATCGAGTAAAACGAGCGATTAAGATATTGAACACCATGCCTGCAAACATAATCATTGCAGTAGCTGAGCCATATGTTGTTAAAGCTACAGCTACAATTGCTTCATTATTCGGCACAACGCCAGATAAATGAAAAGCATGCTCAAACATGGTACCAAATGGATTTAAAGAATTTTGTACAATTCCTGCACCACCAGATACAACTAAGAAACCAACAAAGGTCTTAATTCCACCTTTAATAATATCAGGTAATTTCTTCTTCTGAAGAACTAATCCTAAGATTGCAATTAAAGCTACTAAAATAGCTGGTGTACTAACAATATCCAATATGAACTTCATCATGACGCTAGCCTCCTATATAAGTCCTTTTTCTTCACAAAGTTTAGTAATTAATTCTCGTAGTTCATCCATATCAATAATACTATTTAAGATACGAACATCTCCAAGATGACTAGCTGAATCAGCTAGATCACGACCAACAATCCAAATATCAGCTGCATTTGGATCTGCTCCACCTAAATCATAATGTTCAACTTCTACATCCGAAACATTCAAATCACTCAATACAGATTCAATATTCATCTGTACCATAAAACTTGAACCTAATCCTGAACCACAAGCTGTACCAATTTTTAACATTATCTAATCCTCCTGTTTAATTATCATTTTAATGTCATCATAGTTTTTTGATGATATTAAAGTTTGAACATGATTTTTATCTCTTAAAATTGTTGTTAAATGTGACAAAGCCTTTAAATGACTCTCATTATCAATGGCTGCAATACAAATCAACAATCTTACCTCTTGTTCTGGATTATCCAATAAATAAATCGGTTCTTCCAAAACTAACATTGACATTCCTATTTCATTCACACCTTCATCTGGCCGAGCGTGAGGAATTGCTACTCCCTTCCCTAAATTAATAAAAGGCCCAAACTCTTCTACTTTTTGAATCATTGCCTCAGGGTAGTTCTCAGTTATCTTATCTTGATCCAAAAGCGGTTTAGCTGCTAAACGAATCGCCTCCTTCCATCCTAATTTTTGCGAACTAACCTGATAGGTTTCTTTGGTAATAAGTTGTTCTAGCACTGGTACAATTTCCTTTCTATCATTTTTTTGATAAAGATAATTCTTTAACGCCAATCTTAATTCCAATTCTTGTGTAATAATTCCATATCTTTTGACAATATTCAGGATTTGTTCAATCTCAAAATCCCCATACTCTAAATTCGGAAAATCTTTTAACACTAGTTCTACTAGTTGTATTGCTTGCTCTTCAGTCATCATAACCGAAACTAGATAATTTGGCTTTTCTGTCTCCACCTTTATGGTAGAAAAAACCATATCATAGTCACTACTAGCTTTCACCTGTAAATCATCAATCTTTGAGGTTCCTATAAACTCAATTTGAGGAAATAATGCTAATAGATTCTCTTTTAACATCAATGAAGAACTAACACCATTAGGACAAATGATTGCTGCTTTATAGCATTTTTGAGGCAAAGTATCTGCTTTCTTTAAATAACCTCCGAAATGGATAACAAAATATGCTGTTTCACTATCAGGTATGGGATTGTCAATAGCGTCCATCAAGGGCATCAAAGAATCTTTGACTAATTCAAATAAATCAGGATAATGTTCTTTAACATGCAATACATATTCATTTGAACTAGGTAGGCCGAACTTTAATCTATAGTAAGCCGGTATAAGGTGGCGGCGAAGATTTTCTCTCAATCCTTCCCTTTGTTTAAAATGTAACAAAGAAATATCTTCCATTCTACTTATAATAGCCTCTGTTAATTGATTAAAGTAAACCGGAGCAACATCTACTTCACCTTCAAAGCAACTTGATAATAAAACGGTGATATAGCGATAATCATCCTCAGAAAACACTGTATCTATAATTCCCAAATCAACCACTGTATCCAATAAAATAGTGGTTATATCTTGAATAACAGGAGATACTAATGTCTCTGAAAGACATACTCTTTCAACATCCCTTTGATACCTACACAGAATGAATACTAAACCGAAAAGGCAAACTTTTAATTGATTAACAATAGGTACTAGCTGTAGCTTCTCATAATAATCTTTAACTACCTGATTTATCAAATCATAAGTTAATGAATACCCCCAACTGGATAAAACATAATCCAAACCCCAAATCCCTATGGAGGATTCCAGCAGCTCACTAACCATTTGAAAAGCTAAGCGGTGCTTATTCCACTCTGAACCGTGTAAAGTATAGCCTTTTGCTCTACTATACCCTAGCTCCAAATCATTATCTAACATAATCTTTCTTAATGATTGAATATCAGATAAGGTTGTATTCTTACTTACTTTCAAAAAGTCTTGGTAATGATTATTCGATATAAAATCTAATCGGCAAAAAGTGTAAAGATAGATTAAAGCTAAGCGAGTCGACTTTGGTAAAACCAATTCATCCGACTTAATAATATCTGTCAAAGACTGCTTCGTACGATTTGATAAACTATAGCGACCTTGCTTTTTATCCAGCACTATCCCTTTATTAGCTAGATAAGGCACTAAATAATCTATTCCTTCTTTGACTTCCTTTATAGGCAAGCTCACCTTAACAGATAATTCATATAATGATAGCTCACAATGATCCATCAAAGTCATCAAAATAACTAGTGCTCTATAATCAAACATTTCTCTTCCTTTCTAACTACAATTATAGTGTAAAAGTTATAAGAATAAAAGAGTATTTGAGCACAATATAATCTCACCTTTTAAAAGAAATTATTGGGCTGAAAGTTTTTAGTAATGATTTTTCTACTTTTTCTTGAATTTATAAATTAAAGCGATATTATTTAGATATCAAATAATAGGAATGGTTGAAATGGCACTGGAACGTCTCAATGAAGGGGAATTGGTAGAACTTGACGAAGAACGAAAAGCTGCCATGGTTTCAAATCTCCTAGTCGTTCTCTGCGGCAATCATGATGCACAACCAATTGTCAACACAGGAAGTCTTTACTAAAGATGGCTGAAGCTAAAAAAAGCAGATCCCCCTTCGACTCTCAACAAAGTTATACGCTGCACTCGCATCATGGGCAGAAGATGATTTTCGTTCAGTCAATGGGCAAATCGAGTATCTCCTCACAGAGTGTGTCAAACAACGGAAGAAAGACGGAAAATACGTATCAGAAACCATTGACGAACCATTTGAGATTGATATTTAAGACCTTCTCCTGTCTGCTAGGTCTGACAGGAGAATTTTTTCATCTTTTTTTGTCAAGTAACTTTACTTTACAAAAAAAATGTGTTATCCTAGTATGGTTGATGAAAATCAGTAGATTGAATCGAATATAAATACCTAAAGGAGAAATCAAAATGGCAGTACCTGCACGTCGCACTTCAAAAGCGAAGAAAAACAAACGTCGTACACACTACAAAGTAACAGCTCCATCTGTAAACTTTGACGAAACTACTGGAGATTACTCACGTTCTCACCGTGTATCACTTAAAGGATACTACAAAGGACGTAAAATCGCTAAAGCTGCATCAGCTGAATAATAGAAGGGAGATACCATGCGCGTAAATATTACACTTGAACACAAAGAATCTGGTGAACGCTTGTACCTTACTTCTAAAAACAAACGTAACACTCCAGACCGTCTTCAATTGAAGAAATACTCACCAAAACTTCGCAAACACGTTGTGTTTACAGAAGTTAAGTAAGCATTCAATACGAATCAATACAGAAGAAAAACGCTGATTCAAGCGTTTTTTTCTTTTGGTTAATTTTAGTACATTGCAAGGGAAATCATTCGAATGACTATATTTTTTTGAAATAAGAATATTGATTCGGACGATTAAAAGCAAGAGAAACTTCATTATGAGGTTTCTCTTTTTTTATATTTTCATTCCTAAAAATTTTTGAAATAGAGTAATCTTTTCTAAAATTTTTGGAATCCAAAACGCAGTTCAATAATATGCACTATTTTTTCTTGAACAAGCGAATGTAATCCTGTTTGCTATGAATAATATCTGATACAAAGACAGCTTTTCTGTCCTCTAAAATATGATAGAAGGCTAGGTAATCGCCTAAAATGATGCATCGAGTTTTGTGGGGTGGGTATATAATAACTCCTACTCTTTCATCAGCATCAAATCCTGCTTCCGGGAAAACTTCAAGACGTTCCAATCCGTAAAGAATATTCTTAACTGTGTTTGCTCCTGCCTGTTCTGAAAAGTAGTTAGCTGAGATATAATCTTTAATACCTCTTAGCTGTTCTTGTACTGTTTCTGAGATAATCAGGCTATATGAGTTCTCGTTAAATTCCAAGGTTAGCCCTCACTTCATCAAGGCTGTAAGTTCTTCCATGTTCTAAATCGTCAAAGCTACGGGCAATTTCAGCACGCAACCCTGACAGAAGTTCTTCTCTTTCTTTATCTACTTGAGTTTCAAATGGCAAGGCTTTATTTTCTACAATGTGTTCTAAAAACAAGTTAAAACTGGCTGTCATATCAAGATTTTGCGCTGTGATAATAGCTTTAGCCTTCTCTAACAAGTCTTTGTTAGTCTTAAAGTTTACCTGTGTGTTTTTTTCTAAAACATCCATAGTAGTACCTCCTTTTAGACCATTATATCACTTTAAAGTATACGAGTCTAGTCGCGTATAGATACTTATAGCTGTATGCTTAAAAGCTATTGTAAAAACAAAAAAAGCACTAAGGGAAAGCGCCCCAAAGTGCTTAATATCAAGGCTCTAAAGCCTATCTGATTCAATAAAATATTACAACATTTTGTTGTAGAATTCAACGACAAGTGCTTCGTTGATTTCTGGGTTGATTTCGTCGCGCTCTGGCAAGCGAGTCAATGAACCTTCCAATTTTTCAGCATCGAATGATACGAATGCTGGACGTCCAAGAGTAGCTTCTACTGCTTCAAGGATAGCTGGAACTTTCAATGATTTTTCACGAACTGAGATCACTTGACCTGGAGTTACGCGGTATGATGGGATATCAACGCGTTTTCCGTCAACAAGGATGTGACCGTGGTTTACGAATTGACGAGCTTGACGACGAGTAGTTGCAAGACCAAGACGGTAAACAACGTTATCCAAACGACGTTCCAAAAGAAGCATGAAGTTAAAACCTAGGATGCCGCCTTTGATTTTTGTAGCTTGTACGAACAAGTTACGGAATTGTTTTTCACCTACACCGTAAGTGAAACGAAGTTTTTGTTTTTCAGCCAATTGCAAACCGTATTCTGACAATTTAGAACGGTTGTTTGGTCCGTGTTGTCCTGGTACGTAGTTACGACGTGCCAATTCTTTACCTGTACCTGTAAGTGAAAGGCCAAGGCGACGAGCTTGTTTCCAAGATGGTCCTGTATAACGTGACATGTGAATGTCCTCCTGATATAAATAATATTTCGGTGGAAATAGTCACTTAGAAAGCCCTGATTCGTGCAGATGCCCTTCGCCTAAACAGCCAAGGTTACTTATCATAAGACACCTGTTGACGAGCTTCATGCTTTCCTGCTGATATTTCGCACAAAATCCATTCTACCATGAATAGCTGGATTTGTAAAGGGGTTTTAAGCTTTATTTTCACTGCCAGAGAGATTGAGAACGAGGGTAAAGGTGCTTCCAATGCCGTACTGGCTGGTAACTGTGATTTCTCCACCCAATTGATGGGCCAATTCACGCGCAATCGCAAGACCCAAGCCATGACCACCTGTTTTCATGTTACGCGAAGTCTCTACACGATAAAGGCGTTTGAAAATATTCTCCAAATCCTCTGGGGCAATCCCCTGCCCCTCATCGGTCACACTGATTGAAAGCTGGCTCTTCTCCAGCTTAGCCACCACTTCCAACTTGGTTCCTGGAGCAGAGTATTTAAAAGCGTTATTGACCAGATTTACCAAGATACGAGAAAGCTTAGCATAATCTCCCTCAATCCGGGCAGACTCTGGGATTACCTGTAAGTGGACATCTCTTCTCTCTTGCTCAATCAAGAACTGAAATTCACTCATGCACTCAATCAAGAGCTGGTCCAGAAAAATACTATCTTTACTGGTCATATCCGCCTGATTTCTGGCTGTGTTTAGAGTCAAAAAATTCAACTCCTCAACCAGTTTATTGAGCCTTTCCGTCTGGCGTCCAATGGTTGCTAGATAATGAGCTTGCTCCGACTCCTTGATAACCCCATCCAAAATCCCTTCTACCGTCGCTTGGATTGAAGTGATAGGAGTCTTAATATCATGCGACAACTGGGCAATCATCAAGCCCTTTTCTCGTTCGCTTTCTTCCAAGGAATCAAAGCTGGCCTGCAAATCATGGGACATTTCATTAAAAGCTTGGCCTAATTGTTGAAATTCTAAAGGGCCTTGAACCTCCAGATTTGAAGGAAAATCCTTGTCCGCTACCCGCTTGGCATGCTCCTTGAGTTTGCCCAACGACGTAAAGACCGGCGATAGGAGAAAGAGACTAATCCCAGCACCGACAAGGCTGGCAACGATGGTCATTCCAAGCAAAAAGTAAATCTCGCTTTTCTCAATCAGCATTTTTTGAACAGCCCAAAAAACAACCAAAATGGTTAAGAGGGTTGAAATAATATATCCAACCAAAATATAACTTTTTAGTTTCATGTTTGTCCTCTCGGTTTCTCTATCTTATATCCCAACCCCCAAACTGTCTTAATAGTGGGCGTTTGGTCACTACTATATTTTGCCAACTCCTGTCGAAGAGCATGGATATGCACATTCAAGGTATTGGTGTCATCCACATAGTCTTCTTGCCAGACCTTTTCATAGAGGTCTGTCTTGGAGAAAACTCGCTCTGGATTGCTAGCTAAAATCCACAGCAATTCAAATGATTTAACAGTCAAATCCAGCATTTCTTCTCCTATTTGAACTTCATGACTACTATGATTCATTTTCAGATTACCAAGGGAAATCAGCTCTGTTTCGCCCCCACGATGAAGGCGGCGCAAAATATTGTGTACACGCAAAACCAGCTCACGAGGGCTAAAGGGCTTAGCAATAAAATCATCTGCTCCCAAGCTCAGACCGTAAATCTTGTCCTGTTCACTGGTCTTAGCAGTAATAAATAGGAAAGGCTGCTCTGGTGATAAGTATTGAACCTCACTGATTAAATCATAACCATCCATCCGAGGCATCATGACATCTGTGATAATCAAATCAATCGGTTTTTTCTTGAACAGCTCTAGCGCTTCCAGTCCATCATGGGCTACCAAGACCTGATAACCTGCCTGAATTAAGTATCTCTGATGAATATCTGTGATTTCTACCTCGTCATCGACGAGTAAAATTGTCTTTCCCATCTGTCTCTCCTTTGATAAAAACAGTGCTATACTGCTTTAAGTATAACACTATTTTTATTGTTTTACGATGATTTTAATCTGCTATTGAAAGAAAGTCCTGATTGCTGATTGAGTTGGTAAACTAGCCTTAGTCAGTCCACTATCCATCATTTATTTCCTTAGCTGATTAGTTTTCTTCTTTTTTGTTTTTCAAACCTAGACCACCAAGTAAACCTGCAAGTGCAAGTCCAAGGAAACCAATACTTGCCATTGATGTTTGAGCTTCACCAGTATTTGGTAGCATAGCTTTATCATCTGACATCATCTTGTCTGACATCATCGTATCAGACATCTTGTTAGCAGAAGCAGCCATGTTTTCACCTGCCATCGTATTGGTAGAGCTTGCCATGGTGTCAGCAGGCATGCTATCTGTAGTACTTGGAGCTGGAGTCTCAGTCTTCATACCTGATTTTTCCATTTGGTCATTTGCTGGCATTGCTTTATCAGTCTCTTTGGCTGGTGCCATCATGTCCTTATGGTCAGTAGCTGTTTGATGAGTCGCACCTGTAGCATGATTGTGATTCATCGGAGTCACGCCAGAACCAGAGTTAGAAGGTGAGAATGAACCATTTGCTGTGCCTGATGTTTCTTTAACATTTATCTTAATAGTAACTTGTTTAGTTGCTACGATGTTTGTCAAATCTGCTTTACCGTCTTTATTTCCGTAAACTTTAACAGTAGCTTTATAAGTTTGAGTACCATTAGCACGAAGCTGATCGATTAAAGCTTGACCTTGTTTACCAACAGTATTGCCATTT
>NZ_CRPU01000009.1 GCF_001096185.1 Streptococcus pneumoniae | reverse complement strand
ACCATTATCAGACCATGGAGCCTTATCAGAAGCTTTTAGTAATAGACGAGTCAACATACCATCACCAGCGAATAGTTCATAAGGAATTACTTGATTTACACCGGCAGTGAAAGGACCTTTTCCTTCAGCTTTTTCAAGATAAGCTGCTGGAACATCGATACTGTCTTTAACGTTATCTTTAACAGCTTTTTCGACAGTTTCTTTAGCAACTAATCCATTGATGTTGATGTCTACATCTTTAGTAGCAACTAGATTAGTCAAGTCAGCTTTACCGTCTTTATTTCCGTAAACTTTAACAGTAGCTTTATAAGTTTGAGTACCATTAGCACGAAGCTGATCGATTAAAGCTTGACCTTGTTTACCAACAGTATTGCCATTTAAGTCTACTTCATAGAAGTATTGACCTTTGGTCTTCACGTTTTCTCCTAATGGAGATAAAGCAGGATTTTTAGCTACACCATTATCAGACCATGGAGCCTTATCAGAAGCTTTTAGTAATAGACGAGTCAACATGCCATCACCTGCGAAGAGTTCATAAGGAATTACTTGGTTTACACCGGCAGTGAAAGGACCCTCACCCTTGGCTTTTTCTAGGTAAGCTGCTGGAACATCAATACTGTCTTTAACGTTATCTTTAACAGCTTTTTCGACAGTTTCTTTAGCAACTAATCCATTGATGTTGATGTCTACATTTTTAGTAGCAACTAGATTAGTCAAGTCAGCTTTACCGTCTTTATTACCGTAAACTTTAACAGTAGCTTTATAAGTCTGAGTACCATTAGCACGAAGCTGATCAATTAAATCTTGACCTTGTTTACCAACAGTATTGCCATTTAAGTCTACTTCATAGAAGTATTGACCTTTGGTCTTCACGTTTTCTCCTAATGGAGATAAAGCAGGATTTTTAGCTGCACCATTATCAGACCATGGAGCCTTATCAGAAGCTTTTAGTAATAGACGAGTCAACATACCATCACCAGCGAATAGTTCATAAGGAATTACTTGATTTACACCGGCAGTGAAAGGACCTTTTCCTTCAGCTTTTTCAAGATAAGCTGCTGGAACATCGATACTGTCTTTAACGTTATCTTTAACAGCTTTTTCGACAGTTTCTTTAGCAACTAATCCATTGATGTTGATGTCTACATNTTTAGTAGCAACTAGATTAGTCAAGTCAGCTTTACCGTCTTTATTACCGTAAACTTTAACAGTAGCTTTATAAGTCTGAGTACCATTAGCACGAAGCTGATCAATTAAATCTTGACCTTGTTTACCAACAGTATTGCCATTTAAGTCTACTTCATAGAAATATTGACCTTTTGTTTTCACATTTTCTCCTAATGGAGATAAAGCAGGATTTTTAGCTGTACCATTATCAGACCATGGAGCCTTATCAGAAGCTTTTAGTAATAGACGAGTCAACATACCATCACCAGCGAAGAGTTCATAAGGAATTACTTGGTTTACACCTGCTGTGAATGGACCTTCACCCTTGGCTTTTTCTAGGTAGGCTGCTGGAACATCGATACTGTCTTTAACGTTGTCTTTCACTGCAGTTTTGACATCGCTTTTTGTTACAAGACCGTTCAAGGTAATATTGACATTACGTGTCTTGACAACCTTATTCAAATCAGGTTTATCACCGTCTGCTTCATAGACAGTCAGGGTAGCTTCATAGGTATTTGTACCATTAGTACGAAGTGTATCTAATAGGTCCTGATCTTGCTTACCTGTAGTGTTACCATTCAAAGATACTTGATAGTAATACTTGCCATCGGGTAAATTTTTCACTGGTGGAATTTTCGCGTTTTGAGCGACACCGTTATCTGACCATGGTGCCTTGTCAGATGCTTTGAGCAAGAGACGAGTTAACATACCATCGCCTGCGAAAAGTTCATATTTAAGCGGTTTGTTTACACCAGCCAAGAAAGGACCGGTAGCTTTGGCTTGTTCTAGGTAGCCAGCTGGGACATCGATACTGTCTTTAACATCCTCATCGACAGCTTTTTTAATATCTTCTGTCCCTGCCACATCAGCTGTATCTACAGCTTCTTTTAAGACATCTGTTAGCTCTGGATTTTCTTGAGCTTCTTCACCTTTTTCAAAAAGTGTATCCAGACGAGAAGGGCTTGTTTCCTCGCTCACTTCAGTTCCTTCTGTAGGTGTCGGAAGTGAATTCGTATTTCCAGCAACGGCCTCAGGTTTCGCTTGAGCAAGAACGGTGTCTCCCTGAGTTTCTGGTAAGTCACCCTCTTTCGTTCCCGATGTCTCTTCAGGTAAGACTTGACCTGGGGTCGGATTGACCACATCGGCACGTACAGAACTTGGCTGACCAACTAGGACAAAGAAGCCACTAGCCACAACAACTGAGGCAACACCGACACTGAGACGGCGAATAGACCAACGAGTATATCTTTGATTTGGATTGAATTTCATAGGATTCTCCTTAGAGTCTTTCTTTATTTGATGACTCTAGTATAATCTCCTGAAATTAAAAAGGACTAAGAAAAAGTTAAAATTTTTCTTAAATCCCTCTTATAAAACACTTATATTAATTAAATCCATAAACAGATTTGGTGATTTGATAGACGACATTGGACAGTTTGCGATCTGGCAAGACAGAATGTTTGGTCAAACGGCTCAACATGGTCTTACGAATAGCCTGAAAGACTTCTGGATTTTTCTGCTGAATATAGGTCCACAATTGGCGTTTTTTTGCCAGATGCTCCGCTGTTCCAGATCGGTTGAGCAGGGTACTGGAAATCACCGTCGTGATTTCAATATGATTCAGCAGATATTCTCGCATTTGGGGATGACTCACTTGGGACAAATCAAGTTGGTCTACCAAGAGTCGATTGACCTTGAGTTGCTGGTCAATGCACTTAATCATCACTTGCTCATTGACAGACTGGTCCTCACGCCCAATCAAATAACGATAGAAATCGACAGGCAGATAGTACATGGTCTTGACCTGCTGAAGGGGCGTAAAGACAAAGAGATTATCGACATAAAAAGTATGTTCAGGCAGTTAGAACTGGCTAGCACGCAACAAATCTGTCCGATAAATCAGCGAGTGCATCATGGTATACTGGCCTTTGGAGAAATTTCCGACCTGGTCCCAGCCAAAAATCTGCCGAACAGGCAAGACTGAATCGTAACTCATACTCTTCTTACGAGACTGCCCTTCCTTTTCATAGACAAAATTGGTCACAAAGACATCCACCTCTTGACCTTTGCTCTCAAGTTCCTGCAAGGTTTCAAGAATTTTCAAGTAGGCACGAGGATCCACCCAGTCATCACTGTCAACTACTTTAAAATAGCGCCCAGAAGCCTCTGCCAAGCCACGATTGACCGCACCGCCATGGCATTTATTTTCCTGATAGATGGCTCTAACGATATTAGGATACTTGCTAGCTAAACACTCAGCGATTTCCTGAGTCTGATCCTGAGACCCGTCATTGATAATCAAAATCCCAACTTGCTCACCACCAATCACTAGCGACTCCACACAGTAATGAAGATAGGCTGCTGCATTATAGCTAGAAATGGCGATAGACAATAACTTCATAATCTGCTCCTTTAGGGGACTGATTTTTTCTTATACTCTTCGAAAATCTCTTCAAACCGCGTCAACGTCGCCTTGCACAGTGTTTTGAGCTGACTTCGTCAGTTCTATCCACAACCTCAAAACAGTGTTTTGAGCAGCCCGCAGCTAGTTTCCTAGTTTGATCTTTGATTTTCATTGAGTATTACTCTCTCTTGTCACTTCTTTCTATTTTACCATAAAGTCCAGCCTTTGAAGAACTTTTACTAGAAGACAAGGGGCTTCTGTCTCTATTTGCCATCTTGGGCATCAAAAAAGAGGGGTCATCCCTCTTTACGAATTCAATGCTACTAGGGTATCCAAATACTGGTTGTTGATGACTGCCAAAATATAGGTATCTGCTTTCAAGAGGTCATCTGGTCCAAATTCAACATCCAATGGGGAATTTTC
This sequence comes from Streptococcus pneumoniae, assembly GCF_001096185.1. GTDB lineage: Bacteria > Bacillota > Bacilli > Lactobacillales > Streptococcaceae > Streptococcus > Streptococcus pneumoniae_B. The sequence continues at coordinate 76,349 of NZ_CRPU01000009.1, read as the reverse complement.
CTGCTCTCGGAAACCCAAAATATTCAGATTGTATTTGCCACGGAGGTCTAATTTACTCAGACTTTGACCTGCCCAAGACTGAGGAATTTTCATCTCCACGATAGACACATTTTTATCCAACTGAAAGACATCAACACTATTATGGAAAAGAATGGTCTGTGCTAGAGACTGCCCCATTTCATACTCTGGCGAGATAACCGAGTCAGCTCCAATCTTTTCTAGCACTTTCTTAGCGGTCTGACTTTTGACCTTAGCAATAACAGTCGGTACCCCCAAACTCTTACAGTGCATAACCGCAAGCACACTCGACTCCAGATTTTCACCTGTCGCGACTACAACGGTATCGCAGGTATCAATCCCTGCTGATCTCAATAATTCTTCATCTGTGATGTCACCAATCACTCCACGCGCCAAAACTGGCTCAAACTGATTGATGCGCTCTGCGTGGTCATCAATAGCGATAATATTCATATCCTGCTTGGCTAGGGCAGCTAGGACACTGCTCCCAAAAATTCCCAAGCCCAAAATTCCAATCGTACGATCTGACATGCTCTTTCCTTTCTTAACCAATACTAATATCTGCTTTCATATAGTGAATCATATCTTTCTTTTCTGGATGGTAATCTGCCAAGCTAACAAACAAGGTCAAGGGACCAATTCGTCCCATAAACATAAGTGGCATGATAACACTGAGAGCCAATTTCCCAAGGTCAGGAGTCAGATTTGCCGTTACACCAACTGTACTAAGAGCTGAAATGGTTTCAAATATGAGGTGGATAAAGGGAGGATTGCCTTTGGCTGTTATCCCTAGCAGAATCAATCCTATCAAGAAGCTCATCAAAAAGATAATAAAGACACTAAAGGATTTTTGAACCGTTCGCGGCGCAATCGTTCGTCTCGCAACATTGGCATGAGGCAAGCCTAGAAGCTCACTTCGTGCAAAGACCAAGAGGACAAAAAATGTCGTAATCTTGAGTCCCCCAGCTGTTCCTCCAGGTGCCCCACCTAGAAACATCTGTAAGATATAAATCAAAAGAGTCACAGGATGAGCCTGAGTATAATCTATCGTAGAAAAGCCAGCTGTTCGCATCGTCACTGTTTGAAAAAAGCTAACTAAAACCTTATCGGCAACAGGGAGATTGCCAATCGTTCCAGCATTGTTCCACTCAAGAAAGAGAGTAGTTGCCGTTCCAAATAACAACAAACCTAGAGTCAACAATAGTACAAGCTTCGTATGAAAGTGCAGACGTCCTTTTTTCTTTCTTCCTACATGACCAGCCAAATCAAACCAGACCATAAAACCAAGGCCGCCTGTAATAATCAAGCCTGCAATCACCAGATTGACCAGTAAATCGGTCTGAAAAGCAAATAAACTGGTGCTCCCTAAATTATCAAAACCGGCATTACAGAAGGCTGAGATCGCTAGAAAAATGGAACTAAAAAGACCACGTCCCCAGCCAAGTTGAGGAATAAGGCGAAAACTAAGCAAAATAGCTCCCAAGCTCTCAACCAAAAAGGTCGTGAGAAAAATAGAATAGACAAACTTTCTCAAAGATCGAGTTTCTCCATAACTAAAACTATCCTGAATAGTTGCACGGCTACGAAGACTAAGCTTTTGCTTGCTCTGGATATAGAAAACCCCAATAAAGGTCATGAGCCCTAGACCACCGATCTGAATCAAGAGCAAACAGATTATTTGGCCCCATATATTATAGGTGTGAGCTACTGGAAGGGTTGAGAGACCTGTCACACAGACTGCAGAGACAGCAGTGAAAAGATGATCAAAATAAGTCGCTCGTGAGCTTTCAACTTGGACAAAGGGCAAGCTCAAAAGAAGAGAGCCTAGTAAAATGACCAAGGCAAAACTCAAAAAAATACGACGGGCTGGCGATAAACGAGATAAGCCTAGCTCTATTTTTTCCTTAGATAATTTGAATAACATGTTTCCATTGTACCATAAAAAGTTCGAAATGACTTAGATAGGATAAGGCAAAATTCACTAACACCAAGCCTAAAAAATGCCACCTTTTTATTGATAGCTTAGGCAAGAACAATACTTGATAGATGTGACTATAGGTCAAAAAAGCAAGACAGGAGCTTTTAACGCCAGCTACTCTATATGCTTTTCAGGAGAAAATGACACACACCATTTTGAATCTGAAATAGTAGGCTACAACTTCTCAAACATTACTAGAAATTGATGTAACTTACCTAATCAATTTGTTGAGATTTTATTTCATATTACCACAATAAAAACGCATAGTATCAAGGTTTTTCACCTGATATGATGCGTTTTTATGATTTTAAAGATTTTTCCCAATCTCAACATGCGTCCAAAAAGAGGAAGATGACCTCGTTTAACACTATTTTCGCAAGGTATGAGCTAGACATTTTATGATAAAACAAATCCTTTGCCAGCACAACTAAAGGAGGTGAACACTTGCTAAACTCAGTTCTAGCGCCTTATCAAAAGCTTGCGAACCCCAGTCACGACTGTCGTACTGGTCCAAATCCGCTAGAGAATCAGCTGTAAACAACAACTCTCCCCAGAGAACCCCACGCAGCTGGGCTACTGCCGCAAGCGCAGAACACTCCATCTCCACAACAGCACAACCTTCTTCCTTACGATAAGCCACCTTTTCAGCCGTTTCTCGGTAAAAACCGTCTGTCGTCCAGGTCATGACTTCTTCATAGGGAATCCCTCTGGCCTCCAAAACTCGCTCAATAGCTGCAATAGCCTCTGGCTGCATTTCCATATAACGAGAAGGTGCCACATAGTGATAGCTAGCTCCTTCATCTCGTAAAGCCCGAACAGGAACTAGAAAGGCATTTTCTTCTATATCGGCTAGCACACCACAGGTACCTGTGGAAATAATCTGCTCCACACCATAGCCAATCAACCAATCCATAAACTGGGCTGCTGGAGCTGAACCAACAGGAGCCTGAGCCAGACAGACCTCCTCACCCTCGTAGCTCATAACGTAGACTGGGTAATTCTTGGTGGTAGAAACAAACTCACCGACACAGTTTGCCCCTACTTCCCTCGCATAGCGGTCAATCTCCTCACCTAAAAAAGCATAGATACACTTCTTTGGCAACTGCAAATCCAACCCCTCGTGATTGGGCATGATGACCGCCTGAGGATTATCATCAAACTCTAAAATAGGAATCGCATGTTTCTGAATCATAGCCTGCCTCCTCTAATTTTGTACTATTGTATCAAAAATTGACGGAGTGTCAAGGAGAGGGCTGAGAATAAAAACAATACAATAACAATATTTTTGACAGAGACTCTTTTTAATGGTACAATGGATTTGCTTAAAAGTTCGATGAAATAAGCATATAAGAAAACACCACCGGTTGCCGCCAGTGGTGTTTTTTTGCGCTTGCTCAAGGCGCTCAGGCTATTTCTTTTTCTTGTCGCATTTGCTTGCTACAAATCGGATAAGCCACTCCGATAAGACATTCGCTAGTGTACCAGCAAGAATAGGTAGCAAGACAAGTTCGATGAAAACGCACATAAGATCACCTCCTGCCTGCGCAGTCTAGTGTTTGCGACCGTGCTATTGTATCATCTTTGACTGAAAATAAATAGAGAAATCATTGACATCATCTAGTCATCCACAAAAACTCTCTCCTACACTAATACCTCTTGTATCAAAAAACATCCCAGTTACGAGATGCTTTAAAATTGCTTAATGAAGCAGACTTGCTAAGATATAGAGTAGATAAATGTGGGTTGGGTAAAAGATGATGAAACCTACAAAAAAGAAACAACATCCGCTGTTCCTTTTTACTTCTATTCCACAGGTATTTCCTTAATCACGCGCGCAGGGTTGCCAGCTAAGACAACATTATCTCCAAAGGACTTGGTAATCACGGCCCCTGCTCCTGCGACGACATTATTTCCAAGTGTAACTCCAGGCAGGACAATGACACCACCTCCAGCCCAGAAATTGTCTCCGATAGTAATAGGCTTGCCGTATTCCACACCTGAATTGCGTTCCTGCGGGTCCAATGGATGGAGAGGAGTCAAGAACTGACAGTTGGGACCAATCATGGCATTGTCCCCGATACGAATAGGGCAGACATCCAGCATGGTTAAGTTCCAATTAGAATAAAAATTTTCCCCTAGATGAATATTGACCCCATAATCGACCACCAGGCGTGGATTGATGTAGAGATTTTTCCCAGTCGAACCAAACCAAGTCTTGATAATCTCCGCCCCCTTCAAGGGATCTTCTTCCTTGTTAAAGGCAGCCTGTTTTTGGCGAGAAACCTGAGCCAAGGCGCGCAATTCTGGGTTTGATGGACGGTAAAACTCTCCTGCGATCATTTTCTGGTATTCACTAGTCATTGCATTCTTCTCCTTATTCCCTACTATCATATCAAATTTTCTACATATCTGACTAGGATAAGGAGCATTTTCTACATTTTATACTCTTCAAAAATCTCTTCAAACCGCATCAACGTCGCTTTGCCGTAGGTATATGATACTGACTTCGTCAGTTCTATCTGCAACCTCAAAACAGTGTCTTGAGCTGACCTCGTCAGTTCTATCTGCAACCTCAAAACAGTGTCTTGAGCTGACTTCGTCAGTTCTATCTGCAACCTCAAAACAGTGTCTTGAGCTGACTTCGTCAGTCTTATCTACAACCTCAAGACAGTGTTTTGAGCAGCCTGCGGCTAGTTTCCTAGTTTGCTCTTTGATTTTCATTGAGTATTAGATTCTGGTCTTTATCACATCCTATCTAGCTAAGCGGATACGCGTCACGATTCCATCTGGGTCTGTCACTTCCAACTGAGTTGATGTCAGCCACTTGATAGGCGCCTCAACTTCTTGTCCTCTTTCGGCAATTGCTAGAAGTTCTTCTTTGCTTGCGACTTCAATGACATAGTAGGCCAAGCCGGGTAAACCTTGTTCACGTCTGGTTAGCCTTTTTCCTCCCCACTCGTTGACCGCTAAATGATGATGATAATCCCCAGACGCAATCCAACTAGCACTAGGTAGACTAAATTTATCCTCTAGTCCTAAAACCTTTTGATAAAACTGGCTTGCTGCTTGACTATCCTTGACAGAAAGATGGATATGCCCCATGCGCGTAGTAGAGGCTATCTCAAAAGGTTCTACTTTACGTCCCATCTCATATATTTCTTGAGCAGATAAGGCTTCGGTCACTCCGACAATGCGCCCATCCTTACGAATATCCCAGTCCTCTACAGGCTTATCCCGATAAATTTCAATCCCATTCCCTTCTAAATCTTCCAGATAGATTGCTTCACTGTAGCCATGATCCGCCCCGCCGACTAGCTGAATTTGCAGCTCTGCTATATGCTTAAACAGATTTGCCAAATCCTCACGACTTGGTAAAAGGATAGCTATGTGATAGAGACCATAGTGATCTTGCACCTCCTCTAGCCTATCTGTTTTCAGTAAATGAACCAAAGCCTTTCCACCAGCTCCTAAAATACTTTCAGATTCTGTCTGAGAAAGGATTTCCAAGCCTAGAATCTGATGATAGAAGGCAGTCTGACTTGCCAGATCCTTAACATTTAAAACTGCCTCTGCCAAATAAATCTTACTATTGTATGCGTAGGTCATCTATTTCTCCTTTGTTCTTTTTATTGTAACCTTATCCATTACAACATTATACTCCTTTTTTACTTGGAGTCAAGTAGAACAACTCAAATAGCAGGACAAAACGATGATGGGAAAAAAGTCGACTTCAGGAGAAAATGAAGTAAATCTCCCCACAATAAAACACATAGTACCAAGGTTTCTCAAGACCTGATACTATGCGGTTTTCTGATTTCAAAGACTTCTTGCCCAGCCTCGTTTTTGTTTATCCTCGTCTGCTACCTTGAGGACCGCCGCCTTGAGGACCTCCATTTGGTCCTCCGCCTCCAGGCATAGAATTGACAATATCAGTTTGTTTTTCGCCGTTGATATAGATATCCCCACCTGTGTAAGTTGCTGTTCCATCAAAGTCAAAGCCTGATTGTCCTATCAATTTAATGGTTCCGCCTGTGACTGTGATATTCCCATTTGAGTCAATTGGGTCTGTGTCCCCTTGACCGACTTCTACAGTTAGATTGCCACCTGTCATAGTAAAGTAAATATCACTTTGCTGGGCATTTTTATTGGCTGCATTGACTCCATCATCTGTCGAGTAGACATTGATATCGCCACCATTGATCGTAATGGCTTTCCCTTCAATTCCTTCAGTCGCATTCTTGACTGTGTAAGTACCACTATCAATCACTAGGTTGCCAGAAGCGTGAATGCCGTCATCGCCTGCTGTGACTGTTATGGTATTGTTCGCCAAATACATATTTCCGACAGTCATATCGTCATCATTGTCAACTTTGACACCATCTTCCTTAGCATCGATGGTCATGGTTGTACCAGTGACATTAAGTTCATCATTAACATTAAAGGCATCGCCAACTGATGTGATGTTAAAGGTTCCACCTGTGATGTGGAGGGTGTCGTTAGCCTTGATAGCATTGCTTTTCTTGCCATCTACATTGAGAGTTCCTGAGCCATTGATGGTCAAATCAACCTTAGAAAAGAGAGCGGCATTTGCCTTTTCATCACTGTTAGAGCTTGAGTCAGAGAGACTGTTTGTCGTTCCTTCTGCTAGAGTGAGGTAGACATGACCTGCGCTTGTAGCCGAAATAGCCGCATCTGTGTTGGTCATGGTTGCGCCTTTTAGAACAAGTTTCACATCATCAGACTTATCAGCTGCAATTTTAATTTGCACTCCGTCAGACTGACCAGAAATGACATAGGTACCTGCTTTTGAGATAGTCACTGTTGAGCCAGAAACTGTCACACCGTCTCCAGAGACGTTTGCAGATGAGCCCGACAATTCAATCTTAGAGGCCGTATTTTCATCATAAGAAGTGTCGTAATCCTTTTCTGTAAAGTAAGAAGATTGACTGTTTTTAGTTGAAGTTGTGATGGCAGTGGTATCTGCTGCTGCAGTTGTACTTGACTTGATCGTTGACTGCCCACAAGCTGTCATCAAGGTCAAAGCTGTTAAACTGGTTAAGATTAGAGTCCATTTTTTTGATTTCATACTTTTTTCCTCGCCTTCATTTAGCTTGAGCTTAGTTTACAGGGGAAGTCTGAAAAAAATCTAAACTTTTTCTGAAAGTTTTCTTAAATTCAGTTTCGGTTAAGTTATCTTTAACAAAACTTTTAGGAAAGTTCACTAGACTAGTCACAAGCAAGTTCAACTTGCCCAGACACATATATCTTCTAATAAGATAGAGTGCTGAAACAGTTTGATAAAGGAGACAGGATTTATGAAACCAATTGAAACAAGCTTTAAACGAATTGAAACCAAATATGTCGTTGCCAAGACTGACTTGGCTGCTTTAATAGAAGACTTAAAAACATACCTCGTCGAGGATGATTATCCAACTTCGACCATTTCCAACATCTACTTTGATACAGAGCAATTTGATATGATTCAAGATGATGGGCAGGGTACTAAGCGCAAAGAAAAGATTCGGATGCGAACCTATCTCAGTCAAGTCCAGCCTGATAGTCAGGTATTTTTAGAAATCAAATCCAAGGATAGAACTGGTGTCGGACGAAAATATCGCCTCTTATCGACTCCCCAGTCTATCACCCAGTTTATGACCAAAGGACAGCTGGATGGCAGCATCAAGGACCAAATGATGATTGAAAAAATCCAGCAACTCCAAGAGGAATATCAACAAGCCATTATCCCTCGTATGTATATCTACTACGACCGCTTTTCTCTCAAGGAAAAGAAAGAAATTAGTGGATTTCCCTACAATAAAATTCGTGTCACCATTGACCAAAATCTAACCTATCGTGATGAGAATGTCAGTTTATTTTCAGGAAAGGACGGTTTCCCTCTACTAAACGAGGACATTGTCATCATGGAAATTAAAGCTCCAGGTAGAAAACCCCAATGGCTACAAGATATTCTCGACCAATATGGACTGGTAGAGCAGAAATTTTCAAAATACAGCTGCGCCTACCACAAGTCTCAAGGGCTGGACTATAGCCCACGACCAAGCACAGAAAGTGTAGGTACTACTTATGTCTAATCTTTTCAACTCTATTTTCAACGATACAACTGCCACTGCCAATCCTATCCAGCTCTTTCTGGCTCTCTTGGTCAGCCTGATTTTAGGTTTGGCGCTGACCTGGGCTTACAAACAGCGTACCCTCTATACACGGGAATTTGCTGTTAGTTTGACCCTACTCCCCTGCTTGATGACCTTGGTCATCTTTCTGGTAAATGGCAACTTAGGAACCTCTATTGCCGTTGCAGGAACCTTTAGCCTCATTCGTTTCCGTTCAGCCACCAGTGGTTCGAGAGAGCTAATTGCTATCTTTCTTGCCATGATTATCGGGCTGGCCGCAGGGACAGGCTATCTAGCCTTAGCTGTTCTCTTCACTGTCTTTATCTTAGCGGTATGGCTTCTTTTAGAAAAACAACAAAGCAAGAGCAATCACCAACGTCGTAGACTATTAACCATCACAATTGCCAACCAAGAAGAAAAACTTCAAACTATCCAATCTGGGCTATCACAATTCTGTACCGAGTTAGACCTCATCTCCATTGATACCAGCAATGATGGAGAACAAGTCACCACTGTCTATGAAGTGGATTTCAAGGCTCAAACTGACGATTTCCAAGTCATCAATTACCTCACTAAAGAACAAGATACTTATCAGGTTTCCCTGACCAAGAATGCCAAGAAGAGAAAGAATTTGTAATTTTCAAATCAAATCGCAAACCAAGAACCTCTTGAGTGCCGCCATTCTTTACCAATCAAAAAAACTCCGTAGTCTCTAGCGCCATAAATCCGGCTAGAGATTACAGAGTTTTTTTAATCTAAACTTCCTACAAGGGTATAGTATCTACTGAAAGGATATGGTATTTGTAGGGAATACTTTAAAGAGTTCTTACAGGAAGTCAGTATTAACTAGTTATATTAGGTTTAGTTTACCCATTCACCATTGGCATTGACTCTATAGCCATTTACAGTTGTGTTGACTGCAAGGGCACCTGAGCCATTGACATAGTACCATTTGTCTGATACTTTGAACCATTGGCTTGCTTTCATAGCACCTGATGCTTCAAGATAGTACCATGTATCTCCATCTTTCACCCAACCTGTTGCCATTGAACCGTTAGCTTTTAGGTAGTACCATGAACCGTTGACTTTAGCCCATCCTGTAGCCATAGCGCCATTAGCGTTTAGGTAGTACCATGAACCATTGTACTGTAGCCATCCTGTAGCCATAGCGCCATTGCTGTTGAGGTAGTACCATGAACCATTGTACTGTAGCCAACCTGTTACCATAGCACCATTAGCGTTTAGGTAGTACCATGAACCGTTGTCTTGGAGCCATCCTGTCGCCATTGAACCATCAGTCTTGTAGAAGTACCACATACCATTTTCTTGTTTCCAACCTGTTTTTGGAGTGGCTGGTTTTACTACAGAATATGAGCTGTATGATGGAACATATGATGAGTATGAAGGGACATATGTCGGATTAGATGGTCTTGCAGGAACAGAAGGTTGTGCTGGAGTTTCAGTTTTTGGCGGTTGCTGTTGAGTCAAGCGGTTATATGCTTCTTCCGATTTACGAGCATAGTCTTCTTCAGCTTGTTGGTCATCTGTTTTCTCTGGTTGAGGAGCTGGTTGTGGTTGTTCAGCTGGTTTTTCTTTTGCTTTTTCTTCTTCTGCAGCTTTTTTATTAGCTTCATCTATTGCTTCTTCAGCATCTTCAGCAGTTAATCCATTTTTGAAACCTTCTACAATTTTAGCTCTCGTTTCAGCTGCTTCTTTCTTTAATGCTTCAATCGTTTTTTGTTTTTGTGCTTCTAGTTCTGGATTATTTTTCGTATCAGCTTTTTCTAACTCTTTAATTGTAGCTTCCAAAGCTTTATCGTAATTAGCTAAAAATTCTTTTTGGGCAGCTGCTTCTTCCTTAGCTTCTTTTTCTTCTGCAACTTCCTCTTCTTTAGCTTTTTCTTCTATTTCTTTTTCAGCGGCTTCTGCAGTTAGACCTTCTTTGAAGCGTTTTTCATAATCAGCCTTCTTATCTGCAGCTCGTTTTTTTAATTCATCAATAAACCCTTGAATTTGTTTTTCTAATTCTGGATCATTTTTTGCATTTTTTAAATCTTCTTCTAATTCTTTAACTGTAGTTTCTAAAGCTTTATCAAAATTAGATAAGAATTCTTTTTGAGCAGCTACTTCAGCTTCTTTCTCAGCCTTTTCAGCCGCCTCAAGTTGTTGATTGGCAGCTTCGAGGTTGCCTTTTTCGGTGTTTAATTTTGCCAACAGAGAGGCGACATCAGGAATAGACTCATACATTTTTTGTGTATATGCTGTTTGCTTCTCCTTCTGTTTTCTTTGTTCTTCATCTATCTTTTTATTTGCTTCTTCTAATTTTTTAGCGTACTCTTGTTTTCCTGAATGTTTATTTTTTTCTTCTTGTGCTTTTCTTTGTTCCACATAAGCTTTTTGCACCGCTTCATTAGCTTTTTGCAGTTCTTCATCTAATATTTTAACAGCACTTGCCTTTTCTTCGGCTTTTTTCTGAGCTTCATCGTAATTTTTCTGAGCTTCGGCCACCTTTTTTTCTGCCTCAGCAACCTTGCTCTTTGCCTGTTCTACGGTAGATGAAGCAGATGCTGTAGATGCCACCTCCGCTTTCACAGTTACTGGCTGAGACGCAACAAAACCAGCCCCTAAGATAGCGACGCTGGCTAGACTTGTTAAAATCATTTTTTTCTTATTCATCTAAATTTACCTCTTTTCTGATAATCATTTTTAGACTATACTTATATTAAGTATACCCCCCCCCGTAAATACTTGTCAAGTGTTTTATATTACAATTGTGTTACATTTTTGTTCGGGATTTTATTTGTTTTATCAAAGTTTTTATGAAAATCGTTTTGAAAACTTTTGTATTTCTTTACATTTTCTCCCTTAGAGTTTCTCTTTTATACTCACTTGACTTCAAAGACAAGGTGTGTATTTTCTTTTCGATTGCAGATAAAACTCACATTCCCATATATCAAAAGGTTGATTTCTGAATTAGGAATAGTCTAGCATATTTGCGATAGATGGTGACTCGCCCTTGTTTTCAGCTAGTAGCAACTGGTTCTAAACACTCCAAAAAAGAGGTCAATGTCTACCATCAACCTCTTTCTTATCGTTCATTCTTTTTGCTAAGTAAGATGAATAATTTACCTATGACTTGCTCTTTTCAGCCTAGCTTACCCATTCACCATTTCCATTTACTTTATAACCATCTGGTGTTGTTGTGCTAACAGCCAAAGCTCCTGAACCGTAGGCATAGTACCAGTGTTGACCTACTTTAAACCAACCTGTCTTCATGACACCCTCTTCATCAAGGTAGTACCAGGTACCATTTTCCTTGTACCAGCCTGTTTTCATAGCTCCTGAGCCATCAAAGTAGAACCATCTGCTACCATCTGTTCCCCAGCCTGTAAACATAGCGCCTGAGTTACTTAGATAATACACCGATCCATCAACTTCTACAAATCCAGTCTGCATGACACCTAGGTCATTCAAGTAGTACCATTTACCACCTGTTTTCAACCAGCCTGTCTTGAGCTCACCAGACTCATAAAAATACCATTTGCCATTAGACTGTACCCAGCCAGACTGATCAGACGTAGACTTTCTGAAATCTTTCAGCGGTGTTTCTACAACTGTAGCTTTACTTTTAACTGTGGAGAGGTTTGATGCAGTTACTTCTGTATACTGAATAGCAGAACCATAACTACCAGCCAATTCCTCTGAAGAAGTCGTAGTTCCTAGAGCCAAAGCAACGGTTGCTGCTTTCTGAGGATTAGCTGCATTTTTAAAAGCAGCAAGACCCACATGGGTAAATTTAGGGTTAATCAAGTTCTCATAATAAGACGAAAATTCTTTTGATGTTTTATCTTTCTTTTTCGCCACATAGTTCGCCTTTTCAGCATGCCAATTTTCAATGGCTTTTAGAAATCCCTCAGGATTCAAATCTAAAGCTTCTCCACTTAGGCTATTACCAGATGGAAAGGCAGTCCAGTTGTTTTTACTGGAAAGACGTTCAGCCTTCAGCGCAACGGATACCTCAGCAGCACGTACAAAAGCCGTTTTCTCATGGTCAACTGACCATTTGACAGGAACATACTTATCTACCAAACCTTCGTCAGCTGCTTCTTTACGAATTTTATTGATAGCATCTAAAATAGATTGTTGATGAGGAGGCAAAAATTCTCCCTTGATTCCAACCAAAACATTGCCACTAGAAGGTTTTAGCACCTCTGAGGTCAATACATTACCATCAGTAGATTGTGTTGCCACCAATCTGTCATTGGCAAAAACATCATTTGTCAAAACTGCTCCTGCCAAGGTCAAGGCCAAGGCGCTAGCAAATACAATTTTCTTCATTTCTTTCTTACTCCTTATTGTAGTTTGAATATTATCTTAACAGATACCTTTCAACGTTTAATTATATCATATTTTCCTACTATTTGTCTTTGCTTACCTATTCTTAAATCCCAAAAGTAGGCGCAATAATTCTTCACTTCACAACAAGTTCATAACGTGTCTTACTGGTGAAGGTTTGACCGGCTTTGAGAATGACTTGGTCTTTGAGGTTACTGTGAATGGCATCTGGTAAAGCTTGCGCTTCAAGAGCAATCCCATTGTGCTGTACCATTGGCTGACCTCTTATGATGACACTCTCATCCACAAAGTTTGCTGTGTAGACTACAAAGCAAGGAGCCTCTGTCTTGAAGAGCAGGAAGCGACCTGAGTTTTGGTCATAAAGGAAACCAGCATTATCATGACCTGCAGGAAGGGCAAATGGATGATCCAAACCAGATACCAGCTGGATTTGCTCATCTTCTTCTGCAAAGATATCCTTCAACAAGGCACCATTGTAGATGTGTTTGACCACATCACGATTGGCATCTGGAGTTTTGTCAGGAACACCGTCGGGAGCGATTGGGTAAATCCCCTCTGTGTTTAGCTGGAAGACATGGCGGTCAATCGTCTTTGTGAAATCACCAGACAAGTTGAAATAGCTGTGGTTGGTTGGATTGACCAGCGTATCCTGATCTGTTGTTACCTTGTAGCTGATTTCATAGGCACCAGTTTCTTCCAAGTGATAACTGATCCAAATCTTGAGATTTCCAGGAAATCCCCCTGTCCCATCTGTACGCTCTGTATAGAGGGTCAGACCATGGTCGCTCACTTCAACTAGTTCAAACAAGCTAGAATCCCAACCAGTTGAACCACTGTGGTTACAGTTGCTAGCATTGTTGACTTCAAGGTCATAGGTCTTACCATTGAGCTCAAAAGTCGCACCAGCAATACGGCCTGCCACAGGACCTACACTAGCTCCATGTTTGGGACTATTGCCTACATAGCTATCAAAATCATCAAATCCCAAGATAACATTGGCAAAATTTCCAGCCTTATCAGGTGTGACATAGCGCAAGATGGTCGCACCATAAGTCATAATCTCAAGCTGGTAGCCACTGTCTGTCTCAAATCGATAGGCCAAGACATCCTTGCCCTCAACATTTCCAAATACACGCTCTGTGTATGCTTTCATTCTATTCTCCTTTTACTATTTCTCTCAAGCAAACAAACCATAGAAAGCCTACTGACAATCTATGGTTTGCCTGATGATGTACAAATCCTCTTGTCAAGAATTCATAAACACTGTCTTATTTTTGATATTCGTGGATGATAACACCTTGTACCACACGGTTTACTGTACCTGTAGGAGACGGTGTATCTGGTTTATTTTCTACCTTGAGTGAAGTCAATAGGGCAAAGAGTTGGGCATAAACGATGTAAGGGAAGACACGGTAAATATCATTCAAGACACCGCCACAACCAAGGGCAACTTCTTTGACATCTTCAAGACCAAAGGCTTGATCACTCAAAAGCACAACCCGACGAGCAATCTGATCACCTGCAACTTCACGAACTAAGTCCAAGTCGTACTTGCGAGTGTAGTCTGTCGTTGTCCCAAAGACCAAGACAACTGTATTTTCGTTGATAAGAGATTTTGGACCGTGACGGAAGCCGACTGGGCTTTCATACATAGTCGCAACTTGACCAGCTGTCAATTCCAAAATCTTGAGCTGAGCTTCATGAGCAAGTCCAAAGAAAGGACCCGCACCAAGGTAGATGACACGGTTAAAGTCTAGGTCAACAAGTTCTTTGACATCTTCTGCATTGTCTAAAACTTTACGGGCAAGACTAGATACAACTTCAAAACGTTCAGCTTTAACAGCAAATTCTGTAGGATCAAAGACCAAGAGAGCTGTCAACATCATAGACGTAAAGCTAGAAGTCATGGCAAATCCAGCATCATTAGAAGCAGCTGGTTGCAAAAGCAAGAGATTGCGGTCATCTCCATGGGCTTGAAGAGCCAACTTACCGTCCGCTGCACAAGTAATCGTCACTTGATAAAGCTCATCCACCAAGGCTTTGGCCAAATCAACAGTCGCTACACTTTCAGGCGAGTTCCCACTACGAGCAAAAGACACAAGGACAGTCGCCACATCTTTTTTCAAATAAGTTTCTGGATTGGCAACGATATCTGTTGTCGCAATGGCATTGAAATTCCATTTGCGTTCGTCATAGACTTCCTTAAAGTAAGGTAGCAAGGTGTCTCCTACATAAGCAGAAGTCCCAGCACCTGTCAAGATAACCTTGATATAGTCATGTTTATCAGCAATTCCTTGTAGGAAGGCTGCAATTTCTTCACGTTTTGCTTGATAAGATTCAAAAGCTTCTTTCCATACATCAGGCTGTTGGTAGATTTCACGTGTAGTGATTTCTGCACCCAATTCAATTAAGTCTTCTTTTGTATAATGTAGCATTGAGTTCCTCTTTTTCTATTAAATATGGGAATGGGAGTAAGCCCCATTCCCATGTATATTCTATATAAAATGCTCTAACGATTTTCACATTGTCACATGAGTTGAATCAAGTTCCAACTAAAATCTGTGGGAAAAAGACCGATTATCGTCGGAGCATCGCTCCATCCTCCTATCGCCTATTTTCCCTGTGATTTTCACGTTGTCACATCGTATACTCAATGAAAATCAAAGAGTAAACTAGGAAACTAGCCGCAGGCTGCTCAAAGCACTGCTTTGAGGTTGCCGGATAGAACTGACGAAGTCAGTAACCATACCTACGGCAAGGCAACACTAGTATGGTTTAAAGAGATTTTCGAAGAGTATTATTCATCTTCGTCATCATCGAAGCCCGCTAACAGGTCATTGACTTTCACAATGCTTTCTGCAGCACGGCTCTTGTAGTCCGCATCTGCGCCTGTAAGGCTCGCATTGATAAATTCAATCACCATTGGAAGATTCATCCCTGCGTAAAGTTCGATGTCACGACCTTCCATGATCAAACGACTGACCACGTTACAAGGTGTCCCACCGAGAAGATCCGCAAAGACTAAGAAATCATCCAATCCTTCAATAGCAGCTTCAAATTTTGCAGTAAAGTCTTCTGGGCCATCTTCTGGAAGAAGAGCTACTGTGTAAATGTTGTCTTGTGGGCCCATAATCATTTCTGTGCTGCCTTTAAGCTCTTCACAGAAGCGACCATGGCTCACCAAAATCAATGATTTCGTCATAAAAATTACATTCCAAATGCAAAGTGACCAAGGGCAGAAAGAACCAAAGCAAGTACGATAATAATAAAGATAGCTTTAGTAGAGTTCATACCTTTCTTACCAAGCAACCAGAAGATAAAGGCAGTAAAGATTGCTGGAAGCAAGCGTGGGAAGATTGAGTTCAAGATGTCTTGGAAGTCAATCATCTTTTCACCGATTGGCAATTTATAAGAAATTTCAAAGTTAATCAATGTTGCTACAAGAGCACCCATCATGAAGACACCAAGCACAGATGCAGCATCAATCAAAGCTGTCAAAGTACTTTGCATGTTGTTGATAAGGTTAACCCCTTCTTTGTAAGCAAATTCCAACTGTTTCCAACGGAAGATGTCATAGGCTACTGCAACTGCAATCCAAAGGAAGATACCCCAAGGTTGACCAGCGATCGCCATAGTTGCTGCGACTGACCCCATGATAGCAGGTACAAGTGAACCAAAGATTGTATCCCCAAGAGGAGCGAATGGCCCCATCAAACCTGTCTTGATACCGTTAACGGCGTCTTTTGAACCCACACCATCTTTTTCTTCCATGGCAAGGTCAAAACCAGCGATAATGGTATGGAAGAATGGTGAAGTGTTGAAGAATTGAGTATGAACTTTCATCATTTCTTTCAATTCAGGAGTGCCATCCCCATACATTTTACGCAATTGAGGCAAGATCATGTAAAGGTAACCAGAAGCTTGCATACGTTCGTAGTTCCAACCTAATTGGAAAGTAAACAAGCTACGTTTGTTGATTTGATTAAAATCTTCTTTTGTAAGTTTGTAATTAGAATTCGTCATCTTCGATTTCCCCACTTTCTGATGGTGTAGAAGGTGCTGCTACAGCTACTTTCTGGCTATTTTTGAAGTGAAGCACTGCAAGGAAAATACCTACGATAGAGATACCAATCATAGACAAACCTTTGAAGTTGTTCACGAAACCAATTTTTTCAGCAACTTCAGCAGGAAGAGTACCTACGATACCAGCAACAGCGCCACCCAGACCTGTTACATATGAGTAAAGAACAGTCAACATAGCTGTCAAACCAAATCCCATAGCAAGGTAGTGAAGGTTACGTTTAACTGGAAGGTAACGAAGCAAGATTGCAAATCCAAGACCTGGAAGCATACGTCCTGCAAGTGTCAAACCATCTGCAATCCATTGGTATTCTGTAACGAAGTCTACTACGCCTTGTACAAATTCACCACCAAAAGCAAGGGCAAAGAAGACTGGAAGGGCACGAGATAGAGCCCAAGGAATCGCACCAAGCAAGTAGTTGCGTTCAATACCTTTATAGTCAAAGCGTTCGATGGCAGCATCCACACGGTGAGCGAAGAAGGTAGTAGTCATACGTCCAAGAACGTCGAAGTAAGTCAAGAGAGCTGCTACTGGTACAGCGATTGTAGTAATTGCAAGCGGTGCATCAATTCCTTGTGAAACAGAGAAGGCTGTCGCAAGAACCGCACCAGAAGTTGCGTCGATACGAGAAGCACCACCGAAGGTACCAACCCCAAGAACGAACAGTTGCAAGTTGCCACCGATAAGTAAACCAGTAGTCACATCTCCCATAATTAAACCAGTAATGAAACCAGCAAATACAGGGGAACCTGCAGATGAAACGATCGTCAACTCATCACAGATTTGATAAGCTGAGTACAAAGTGAGAAGTAAAATTTGCCACCATTGTATCATAACAATGACCTCCTAAAAATTTTTTCCTATTTTAATAAGCTCAAAAAGTCTGAAATTGGATCATTTGGAACCATTTGAGCAGTAAGTTTAACACCTTTTTCTGCTAGTTTGCGGAAGTCTTCCACATCCTTGTCTACTACGTTGATAGAACGTGTGATAGCGCGAGTTTCTGGTGTTTGAGACATATTCCCAACATTAAGGGTTTCAAGTGGTACACCTGCTTCTACCAAACCAAGGAAGCGGTCTGGTTTACGAGCCACGATAAAGAGACGTTGGCTATCATATTTACCAGCAAGAATATTGGCTGCAGCTTTCTCAATTGGCAAAATACTCAATTTCACACCTGGTGGTGTCGCAAGTTTCAAACCACTCTTTTCAACGTCGTTGTTGACAACTTCATCATCTACAACCATAATGCGTGAAACATTTAGTTTTCCAGCCCAAAGATTGGCTACTTGTCCGTGGATCAAACGTCCATCAATACGGCATCCTACAATTGTCATAAGTTTTCCCCCTTTATGTGTTTTAGTGTAGGTTTACGAGTTAAATGAATCTCTTCTTTATATTGGCCCTCTGTCTCAAAGATAATGATGCGGTTTGCACCTTCCTTAAGATAGCTATGAGGGATATAAAGTGAGAGAGTTGGACCAACGTTCCAAAAACGTCCTAGATTCTGCCCATTGACAAAGGCAACTCCCTTACCAAACTCAGACAAGTCTAGGTAAGTATCTTTTGGCTCTTGGACTGTAAAGTCATAAGCGTAAAAGGCTGGTTGTCCTTGAGTCCATCCTTTTGAAAAATCAATTTTCTCAGGATTATCTAGTGGGAGTGGATAGTGTTTCCAGTTCAGTAAGAAATGCAAATCCTTACAAACTCCTGTCCGAATTCCCTTACGTTGCGTATCCGCTAAGAACTTATGCCCATAGTTGACACGCCCCATATTTTCTATCAATATGTCAATCCTAGATAACGCTTTCTTTTCGCCTCGATAAAAAATATCTTCCCCAATCTCTGTCTGATATTGGGTTTTAATCCACTGACCATCGACATAAAACTGAGCCCTATCCCGACCATCAATGATACGAAGTCTTTCTTCTTCTGCATCCCAGTTTGTTTCTGTTCGATAGAGTAGGTAGCCATAGCTTTGTCCCAACTCCTCCATCTTTTTAGGATAGAGACTTTCTACAGGACTTGACAGACTATCCAAGGTTTCAAACAAGGAAACTTTTTCAACTAGTGGAATAGCATCCAACTCCATACTCTCTTTGTAGAGGGGTTCCAACTGCGGATACTCTGGGAAATGTGTCGCCATCATCTTCTTGACTGCCAGATATTTGGCAGTTGGATTTCCTTCTTCATCAAGAAGAGCATCGTAATCATAGGATGTGACTTGTGGCAAGTCCAAAGTCCCTCGAGCCGAACAACCATTCATGAAACCAAAGTTTGTCCCACCATGAAACATGTATAGATTGATAGAACCTTGCTCCAAAACCTCTCGAACTGCATCTGCCAATTCCTTAGGATCCCGTGTGATAATCGGTTCTTTCCAGCGATTGAACCAGCCATCCCAGAACTCCATACACATGAGCGGCCATTTCTTGCCATGTTCATCAAAGAATTCCTGCATCTGTGAAAAGTTGTAAAGTGCCTTAGAACCAAAGTTTCCTGTTACAAAGAGGTCCTCTTCAATTAAGGTTCCCGCTTTCAAAGTAGCTCTCCAAGGACCATCTGATGTAAAGAGGGGACAGGTTACGCCACGCTCTTCCATCAGCTGTCGAATCGCTCTCAGATAAGCCTTATCTTCTCCATAAGAACCATACTCATTTTCAACCTGCATCATGAGGATATTGCCACCCTTGTCCAACAGATGTGGAACCAATCGTGGCAAGAGCTGGTCATAATAGCGACCGACAGCCTCAATATAGGCTGGATCTGAGGAACGAATCCTCATATCTTTGGTTAAAAGCCAAGCTGGTAAGCCACCAAATTCCCACTCCGCACAGATAAAGGGTGATGGACGAACGATAGCGTAGAGACCCAAATCTTGTGCTGTCTGGAGAAATCGCTCCAAATCCAGAGCTCCTTCAAAGTGAAACTCACCCTCACGAGGCTCGTGTAAATTCCAAGCAACATAAGTCTCTACCGTATTAAAACCAAGAGCCTTCAAGTTATAGAGCGAATGATACCAATCCTCTGGAGGAACCCTAAAATAATGAATGGCGCCAGATAAAATCTTAAATGATTTTCCATCGAGATAGAAATCATCCCGTATCTCAAATCGTGTCATAAAACTACCTTCTGACCGCGAAAGTTTACGCTTTCATTTGTTGTTATACTAATTATAAACCAGTCTGTTTGAATTGTCAATAGAAATTGTCGGAATATTTGCTGGAATTTTACTATTATACACACGTTCAATTAGTTTCAAACATTTTCAGACCCATTTCAAACGCTCTTTACATTCAGAATAGAGAACCTAAAATAATTTTGTATAAAATACATTTATAAAATATGAGTAATGCTTATGTAGCTTAATTTTTCAAACTATTTTTCTAATTTTTTATTCAAAAGACTACTATTTTTTTCGCTTTTATGGTAAAATTTTCTGTGGAGAAGGAAAATAGAGGTAAAAATATGGCAATTCCCAAATATCAATACATAAAAGACGAATTAAAAAATAAAATCATCTCTGGGCAGTTTAGCAGTGGAGATAAATTTTACACTGAAGCAGAGCTCATTTCAATGTACGATGTCAGTTCTATCACAGTTGTCCGCGCCTTAAACGACCTTGCTAAAGATGGCTATATTGTCCGCCAACAAGGAAAAGGAACCTTCGTTTCACGTGCACGCAAACACAAGCTTGTAGAGTTTTCAGATATTGAACTCTTTAATGCTAAAGATGATAAGGTAACTGTTCTTTCAATTGAACGCGGAAACAAGCTCGCTTACTTGGAAAAATTGGGTCTACGCGGCGATCAATTCTACTACAAGATTGAACGTATCCGCGAATCAAACGGTGTCGTTTATATCTACCATACATCCTACATCCCAGAACAATATATCAACGCAAATTATCCAAACCTTGAATACTATAGTTCCATCTATAACCGTTTCAAGTTAGACTACCACATTCACATGAATGATGAACACTTTGAAGAAATCAATGAAATAGTCTTTCCAACTCCAGAACATGCGGCTTCAGTCCTCGGAGTCGATGAACAATTCCCTACTGTCCTACAAACTAAAATCACCAAACTCGAATCAACTGGTCAAGTTTTGGGATACAGTGAAACTTACAAACGATCTGATTATTACAAGATTAAATTCATCTCATGTGACCGTGATCACTAAGAAGAAAGCCTGAGCCTAATCGCTTGGGCTTTTTCTATGCTTATTATATGATATAGCAGATTGAAATAGAATATGGACAAATCGATTAGGAAATTTAAAGGAATTTCTAGTAATATTTTAGAAGTCACAGTATACTATATTCAACAGATTATAAAATATTGGTTATTTTTTCAAAAACACTTTAATAAACAAGAAAAATCGAAGTTCTTCTACTCCTATAAATGGAGTAATAGAAATTCGATTTTTATTCTAATTATCCTAATCCAAGACGTTCAAAAATATCATCCACCCGTTTGGTATAGTAAAGAGGGTTGAAGATCTCGTCGATTTCCTCTTGTGTCAGACGTGAGGTTACTTCTGGATCTGATTCAAGAAGTGGTTTGAAG
This sequence comes from Streptococcus pneumoniae, assembly GCF_001096185.1. Lineage (GTDB taxonomy): Bacteria > Bacillota > Bacilli > Lactobacillales > Streptococcaceae > Streptococcus > Streptococcus pneumoniae_B. The sequence continues at coordinate 55,214 of NZ_CRPU01000009.1, read as the reverse complement.
TCCACTTGATTGTCCCAAGAGTAGGCCGTTTTTGGTTGTACCAAGTCATAAGCCTGCTCACGAGTCATGCCTTTTTCAATCAAGGTCAACATGGCACGTTGGCTGAAGATTAGACCAAAAGTCGAGTTCATGTTGCGGATCATGTTTTCTGGAAAGACTGTCAAGTTCTTGACGATATTTCCAAAACGGTTGAGCATGTAGTCAATCAAAATGGTTGTATCTGGTGTGATGATGCGCTCAGCTGATGAGTGTGAAATGTCACGTTCGTGCCAGAGAGCCACGTTTTCATAAGCTGTAATCATGTGGCCACGGATAACACGCGCAAGCCCAGTCATATTTTCAGAACCGATTGGGTTGCGTTTGTGAGGCATTGCTGAAGATCCTTTTTGACCTTTGGCAAAGAACTCTTCCACTTCGCGTTGCTCAGATTTTTGCAGACCACGAATTTCTGTTGCCATACGCTCGATTGAAGTCGCAATGCTAGCAAGAACCGCAAAGTACTCAGCGTGAAGGTCACGAGGAAGGACCTGTGTAGAGATTTCCTGAGCACTGATGCCAAGCTTGTCGCAGACGTATTGCTCAACGAATGGTGGGATGTTGGCAAAGTTTCCAACCGCACCAGAAATCTTACCAGCTTCCACACCAGCAGCCGCATGCTCGAAACGCTCGATGTTGCGCTTCATTTCGCTGTACCAAGTCGCCAATTTAAGACCAAAGGTTGTAGGCTCAGCGTGCACACCGTGGGTACGCCCCATCATGATGGTGAACTTGTGCTCCTTAGCCTTATCAGCGATGATGTTGGTAAAATTTTCAAGGTCACGACGGATAATGTCGTTGGCCTGCTTGTAGAGGTAACCGTAAGCCGTATCCACCACGTCAGTTGATGTCAAGCCGTAATGGACCCACTTGCGCTCTTCACCAAGAGTCTCAGAAACCGCACGCGTGAAAGCCACCACATCGTGGCGAGTCTCCTGCTCAATTTCCAAAATACGGTCGATGTCAAAATCCGCTTTCTCGCGAATCAAAGCCACATCTTCCTTAGGGATTTCCCCCAACTCAGCCCATGCCTCGTCAGCCAAGATTTCCACCTCAAGCCAAGCACGGTATTTATTTTCTTCACTCCAAATGTTCGCCATCTCAGGGCGAGAGTAACGGTTGATCATGTTGTTCATTTTTCCTTTCTTTTTCTACTTCAAATTTGTTACCAAGAATAACAAAGAATCAATTAAAAGACTAGTTTAAATCTCTTTTTCTAATCTATTAATTACTTCCTCAGCACGAAAAATCACCTTGAAACTATTATAATAATCTACTGCATCGTTTCTATAATGTACAAAATGATTCCTAAGGCCTATAAAATCTCTCAGAAAAATTAATTCCTCTTCCGTAATGATTTTTTTATCCTTAAGTTCCATCAAAGCTATTTGTATTGATTTTTCTGTAGCATTCGAAATGCACTTTTTCAAAATATATTCTAATCTTCTATACTGAGAAATAATAAGACTATCAAGGGAAACATCACTTTTCTCCAAATTATATCTTCTTCTTAGCTTTAAATTTTTAGAAAGAAGTGTAAACAAATATATATATACTCCTAAAAATATTAATACTATTGATGTTATAACAAAAATGCTATCTCTAGAATATAAATAATCCGAGTTGTAAACAAAAGAAATTAACAGTAGCATTAAGCCACTAAAAGCATATAATAGACCTAATAGTTGAAATCTACTGTAACGATTCTCCAGTTTATTACGTAAAGAAACCTTTATTTTTTCATCTATAATTACTAAGTTATTTACCGTAATGTCACCTACATCTCTAGAATCTTCCATAAGTTTTTTCAATAATAATTCTTTATATTCCTCTGCCGCATCATCTAAGTAATCAAATATTTTATTATTCATAAGCATTATCTCTCCTTTAACACAGTGTAATAAAACTGTGCAAATAAAATAAGTAAAGTGATCGCTATTATAATAATAAACATTGGTAAATTAATTTTATTAGCATCACTATCCCACATCCATCCTACTACGACCAATAATATTGATGCAAGTATTTGAAGTATTCCTATAATTATTTTATCTCGTTTGGATTGTTTAAAATTCTCTTTAAGATTAGAATTCGCCTCTAAAACATGACTTCCAACTACTTCTTTAACGCTCGAAGATGTTCTACTCCTATGAGTTTTTTCTACCTTATCAGTTTCTTCAACGAGTATTTCTGAATACTCTTCAATCGCTTCCTTAATATTATTCTTCGCATCCTCAGAGTAACCGGATAAAGAAGAATCTATAATTTCTATTTCCATAACTATAAAACCTTTAACAAATTACCTATTCTACATAGAGTTCTAAATTTTTTTGTACTATCATATAGAATCGAAGTTTTTCTCGGAATAAATTTATAAATATATTGATGTAACTTCTCCAGCTAAACCAACAAGAAGGGAGGTTGTCGCCAATAAATACTCTTCGCTTATAATAATTTTTTCATTTATATTATAATTTGAATTTTTACATTCTTTTAAAAATTTTGTATCAACTAGTGAATTATTGTGAATTATGGTATTTCTTCTAGCAATTATATTCGAAAAATATGTAATTTCTTCTCTATAATTATCATTAAAATAATTTTTTAATTCCAACTTACATAGATCCTTTTAAAAAATATTTTAAGGTGACTAACCTAATTTCAGCTAAATAGTTAATATAACTCTCAAACATTGTGATGGCTTCAATAAAGTGAAGCTTTGCATTTTTAAAATCTATAAATGAGATTTCTTGCCAGAATAAAATATCGCCTTAGAATAAATTAACTCACCAGAATATATACTCGGATAAGGAGTATTCTCAAGATTATACCCCCTCATTGCTTTGTTTAACATTACATACTCTTGAAGATTATCTTTCATCTTAGCTTCGAATTGTTTAAATTTAGTCACTATGTTTTGTGGAATAAACTGACTAAGCTCATTCATTCTAATTATCACTCACTTTCAATAATTGATTTATTCTTATGTTACTTATTTCAATATTTATAACAGATATATTCGTCCTCAGATAAGAAAGATATAATCAAAACTTAATTCACTGTTCAAACTCCTCTTTCCCAATAAACACAGACGGATAATGTGGTAATTCATTGAGATCAGTATCCAATGGTAAATCATAAATGGCTAAATAGTTTTCAGGGTATTGTACAGTTAGTTCTTTATATTTAGCCTGTACCTTATCTTGATCAGCACTAGCATACAAGACTTCCACGACTGCTCCAGTCTTATCCTTTTCAATAAATGCATTAACGATGATTTGAATCATAGGTTTCTCCTAAAAATCTATCCCTTTCCCAAACTCAGCCACACTATCTGGAACATCACTAAACAAAGTCACATGCCCCATCTTGCGGTTGTGCTTCGCCTCTATTTTACCATACATGTGGAGGTGGGCGCTTGGATTTTCTGTGACATATTTTTCAGCAGCCTCGACGTGTTGGCCGAGTACATTAAGCATAACGGCTGGCGCATGCAGTTTGATAGCTGGCAATGGTGCTCCCAGAGCTCCCAGAATATGAGTGTCAAACTGGGAGAAGTCGCAGGCTTCGATTGAATAGTGCCCAGAGTTATGTGGACGCGGTGCAATCTCGTTAACAATGATATCATCAGCTGTCGCAAACATCTCCACGCAAAGAGTTCCAGACAAGTTCAGCTGCTCAGCGATTCTCACTGCCATAGCTTTGGCTTTCTCAGCTAAACTTTCAGAAATGCGAGCAGGCACAATAGTTTTTGAAAGGATGTTGTTGCGGTGGATATTTTCCTGAACTGGGAAAACTGTCACTTCCTTACCATTTCCTGACACGATGACAGAAATTTCAAGGTCAAAGTTGACGAATTCCTCTAAAACGCAGGCTGCTGAGTCAGCTAGCGCATAGGCTTCTTCCAAGTCTGCTTCTGAGCGAATGACCTTTTGTCCATGCCCATCGTAGCCACCTGTTGCAGTCTTGAGGACATAGTTTTGGGACAGGTCAATCTCCGCCAAGTCTTGGCTAGAAGTCACAACCTTGTAGGGTGCTACAGTGACTTGAGCCTTGTTTGATAGGAAGTCCTTTTCAAAAATACGATTTTGGGAAATGCGAAGTAGGTCTGTCCCTTGAGGAAGTTGTCCCTCCTTAATGACAGCATCCAGACCGTCAGCATCGACATTTTCAAATTCATAGGTAAGGACATCGCATCGCTCAGCCAACTGACGGAGGGCGTCCACATCGTTATAAGGTGCCACAATGATTTCCGCCACGCGAGAGGCAGGGCAATCAGCCGCAGGATCCAGCGCGATAACCTTGTGCCCCATGTAGATAGCAGAAATAGCCATCATTTGACCCAGCTGGCCACCACCGATAATTCCTATTGTTTTAGATGAGCTCATTTGTCGACTCCTCTGCGATTTTTCCTTGTTCTTCTGCGAAATCTGCCAAAGCTGTCGCGATAGCCTGATCCTCTACTGAAAGAAGACGGAGGCCGAAGAGAGCCGCATTTGTCGCACCAGCTTCACCGATAGCCATTGTCGCAACAGGCACCCCACCCGGCATCTGAACGATAGAGTAGAGCGAGTCCACGCCACTAAGGGCACGTGATTTGACGGGCACCCCAATGACTGGAAGGGTTGTTTTAGCTGCGACCATGCCTGGCAAATGGGCTGCACCTCCAGCACCTGCGATGATAACCTTGATACCACGACTACGTGCTTCCTCCGCATGTCTGAACATGAGGTCTGGCGTACGGTGGGCAGAGACAACTTTCTTTTCATATGCTATACCGAAGCGGTCTAGGAGTTCGGCAGTTTTTTGCATGGTTGCCCAGTCTGATTTTGAGCCCATGATGATGGAAATTACTGGTTTCATTTCTTCTCCTTTTTCCTCTTTTTCAACAATCACCTTAGGTTGTGAGGGACGGCAGCAGCCACCAAAGGTGTCTCATGCCTAAATTGGAAGCCCAAGGTCTTCCAATTTCCCTGAACGATTGGATTATCATTCAATCGTTCTTTCACAACGGCGGTGATTGTTCTATATTAGCTCGCTAACGCTCGCAAGTTATGCGACCATTAGCGTGTTTGACGACTACGTCGCGTTATTCTTTTATATCTTTATCTAATTGCCTTGCTTCCGATATCCGTTCGGTAAAAGAGGCCTTCTGTTTTTTGTTGGGCGAGTTCTTGGTAGATGGTGTCTTGAGTTTCTTTGACAGTATCTGCTGTGGTGACGAGCATATAGACCCGTCCACCGTTTGACAGCAGTGCTCTGCTATTTTCAGCAAACTTAGCACCTGCATAGTAGGTGATGATTTCGCCATTAGTTTTTGCTGGCAATTCAACACCCTTTTCATAATCTAGTGGGTAGCCCTTGGATGCGACAACCACACCCAGAGTCACACCCTTGTCTGTCCAGGTAATGGTTGGCTCCTTGCCATCCAGAATATCCGTAATATTTTGTGCAAGGTCAGATGTTAAACGAGGCAGGATAATTTGCGTTTCTGGATCTCCGAAACGAGCATTGAATTCGATAACTTTAGGTCCATCTGCTGTCAGGATAAGCCCTGCGTAAAGGACACCAAGATAGGGGCGCCCTTCTTTAATCATCCCTTCTAGGACTGGTTTGACAATAGTCTCAACCGCTGTGGCAACTACACTCTCTGGCAAGTGAGGAACTGGCGCATAGGCACCCATACCGCCCGTGTTAGGGCCCTTGTCGCCATCATAGGCACGTTTGTGGTCCTGAGCCGTTGGCATAATGTAGAACTTGTCCCCATTGACAAAGGCAAAGAGAGAGAATTCCTCACCGTCGAGGAATTCCTCGATGACCACACGCGCACCTGAGTCACCAAATTTATTGTCCAAAAGCATCTCGTGAGCTGCTTCGACCGCTTGCTCAACCGTCTCAGCAACGACGACGCCCTTCCCAAGCGCCAAGCCATCCGCTTTAACTACGATAGGAGCTCCCTGCTTTTCGATATAGGCCTTGGCTTCCTCAAAGTCGGAAAATGTGCCATAGGCTGCTGTCGAAACGCCGTATTTGACCATGATTTCCTTGGCAAAATCCTTGGACCATTCCAGCTCCGCTGCCAATCTGGTCGGACCAAAGGCTTTGAGACCAGCTGCATTGAAATCATCCACGATACCAGCCGCAAGGGCATCATCTGGACCAATGAAGGTCCAAGCAATATCGTTAGCTTTTGCGAAGTCAATCAATTTAGAATGTTCGGAAATAGAGATATTTACCAATTCCAGACCATCCAGAGTCATCCCGTCATTCCCAGGAGCTACAAAGACTTTTTCAACATCTTTTGATTCAAGCAACTTCTTAGCAATAGCATGTTCACGACCACCCGATCCGACAACTAACAGCTTCATCTCACAACCTCTTTTACGAATTATTTACTAACATTATATCACAAATGTTCGTTTTAATCTTGTTTCACTCCGCATTTTTACGCAAAAAAGGAAAGAAACTGTTTTCTTCCCTTTAACGTTCTTAATGTCTAAAATGTCTCACACCTGTAAAGACCATTGTCAAGCCATATTTGTCAGCAGCTTCGATGGATTCTTGGTCACGGACGGATCCACCCGGCTGGATGATGGCCCTGATCCCTGCTTTGGCGATTTCTTCCACATTATCCGCAAATGGGAAGAAGGCATCCGAAGCAAGTACAGCACCGTCAAGGCGGTCTTTAGCTTGGTCAATAGCGATACGAACAGAGGCAACACGGTTAGTTTGACCTGGACCAACACCAAGTGTCATGTGGTCGTTGGTTACGATGATACCGTTTGATTTTACATACTTGATAGCCTTCCAAGCGAACTCAAGAGCAGTCGCCTCTGTCTCGGTTGGCTGGCGTTTGGTCACCACTTGCCAGTCAGCTGGGCTTTCTTTGACTACGTCTTGATTTTGCACAAGGAGACCACCAACTACACCTGTGTATTCTGCTTCCACTTCACTGGCATCTTGAGCATCGAATGGCAAGGCAAGGATACGCAAGTTTTTCTTTTTGTTAGTCAAAATGGCTAGCGCTTCATCCGTATAGCATGGTGCAATGATGATTTCAAGGAAAACACCATGCATCTTCTCAGCTGTCGCAGCATCCACCTCACGGTTGAGAACGATAATTCCACCAAAGATAGACACTGGGTCAGACTCATAAGCGTAGTCCCAAGCAGTCTCGATGTCATCAGCCTGACCGATTCCACATGGGTTCATGTGTTTGAGAGCCACAACGGTTGGACGGTCTTTGAAGTCACGGATAATACGAATGGCCGCATCAGCGTCACGGATATTGTTGAAGGACAATTCCTTACCGTTAAGCTGTTTGGCTGAAGCAATGGAGTAATCTGTTGGCAAGGCTTTTTGGTAAAAGTCTGCATCTTGTTGAGGATTTTCACCGTAACGCATAGCCTGTTTGAGATCATAGGTCAAAGTCAACTTTTCAGGCTTACTTTCACCCACTTGAGTTGTAAAATACTCTGCAATCAAGGCATCATAAGCTGCTGTGTGACGGAAAACCTTGGCTGCCAAACGTTGGCGAGTTTCATAAGAGGTTTCGCCGTTGGATGACAATTCGTCAAGAACTACAGCATAATCCTCTGGGTCTACCACAACTGTAACGCTGGCATGATTCTTCGCTGCCGAGCGAAGCATAGATGGCCCACCGATATCGATGTTTTCAACTGCATCAGCGTAAGTTACGTCTGGTTTGAGAATCGTTTCTTTAAAGGGATAGAGATTGACCACTACAAGGTCAATAAGTTCGATGTTATTATCTTTAGCTGCTCCCAGGTGACTATCCAAGTCGCGCCGAGCGAGGAGCCCACCGTGGATATTTGGATGAAGGGTCTTAACACGGCCATCCATCATCTCTGGGAAGCCCGTCACATCATCGATCGCAATGGTCTCCACCCCAGCATTGTCAAGGGCAACCTTTGTCCCACCTGTCGAGATAATATCCCAACCAAGTTTTTTAAGTTCTTGGGCAAATTCAACAATGCCCGCTTTGTCTGAGACGCTGATTAAGGCGCGTTTAGTCATTATATTCTCCTTTTTAATCATTAGTTAAACACCAATTAAATGCAGTAACAGTAAAACAAGATAAGCAAAACCAAGGCTAAGCATACCTAAGATATTGACCCATTTTCTAGTCTGTGATTTGAACACTCTTATAAAAATTTGATAAATCAATAAGCCTACACAAACACCTAGCGTATTTAAAGCCAAATCCGTTATATCTGTTATACCTATTGCTAAAATATACTGTAAGCACTCAAACAATAAACTAATCAAGAAACCTGTCCCGACTATTCTTAAACTAGATAAACTAGTTTTTATCAGAGGGAAACAAACACCTAATGGAATAAAGGAAATCAGATTAAATAACATTTCAGCAAAAACAATTTTTCCATCTACTATTAGTGGTTCTGAAAATGGAATCCAATTGATGTACCTTGGAGCTAAGAAAAATGCTATAAATTCAGGATTTGTTTCAAACTTAAATAAGATTCCCCAAGTTAATAACATCAGATAGACATAAAATACATATCGAGTTGTTTTTTTAGATTCTAACATCACAAATACCTCCGTTTGAAGCCGTCTTCAACAAGCACTGACTCCAATTTTAAATCAAAGATACCATATGAATCATCAAAAAGTCAATCTGTAAATAGAACCTTCACTACTTCCGGATAGAGCTTGTACTCTGCCTCATGAATGCGAGTTTCAAAGCTTTCAATCGTATCATCGGCTAAGCGTGGCACACGAACCTGTTTGATGACCTGGCCTGTGTCCACACCCGAATCCACCCAGTGAATGGTCACACCAGACTGACCCACACCAGCATTCCAAGCATCTTCAATCCCATGAGCTCCTGGAAATTCTGGCAAGTAGGCTGGATGAATGTTGACAATTCGGCCCTCATAAGCTGCTAATAAAGTCGGCCCAACAATTTTCATGTAGCCTGCTAGACAAACCAAGTCAATCTGGTGTTCTTCCAAAAGCTCGACAAGGGCTGCTTCGTAGTCTGCCTTGCTCTCAAACTCCTTGAGTTCAAAAGCATAGGACAAAACGCCGAGCTTGTCTGCACGCTCGAGCACATAGGCGTCACGATGGTCTGAAAAAACAAACTCCACTGGAAATTGTTCCGCTATCACCTGAAAATTTGAGCCATTACCAGAGGCAAAAACCGCTATTTTTTTCATTTGATGATGACACTTTCGCTTTCTTTCTTGACGATACGACCAATTTCATAGACTGGTTCATCCAACAATTCCTTGACACGACCTACATTTTTAGGGCTAACTGCTAGCATAAGCCCCACACCCATATTGAAGATTTCAAACATTTCTTCGTGTTTGATCTGACCGTATTTCTCAAGAGCTTTGAAAATTGGAAGCACGGGAACCTTGTCTTCTTCAATCTCAGCAGCCAAGTCAGCTGCAAACATACGAGGGACATTTTCGATAAAGCCACCACCAGTGATGTGGGCAATGCCGTTGACCAACTCTTCCTTGATGAGTGGCAAAACAGCCTTGACATAGATACGAGTCGGCTCAAGAAGAACTTCCTTGAGTTGCTTGCCTTCCAATTCTGGCAAGATTTCCTCACCTGTGTAATCCTCAAAGACACGACGGACGAGAGAGTACCCATTGGAATGAATCCCACTTGAAGCAAGTCCGAGAAGAACATCTCCCTCTGCCACTTTTGAACCGTCAATGATTTGAGATTTTTCGGCCACACCGACCGCAAAACCAGCCAAATCATAGTCATCTTCGCCGTACATGCCAGGCATTTCAGCCGTTTCCCCACCAATGAGGGCAGCGCCTGCCTGCACACAACCTTCTGCCACACCAGCGACAACTTGTTCTAGCTTAGCTGGTTCATTCTTCCCTGTCGCTACGTAGTCAAGGAAATAGAGGGGCTCCGCACCCACAGCGATAATGTCATTGACACACATGGCTACACAGTCCTGCCCAATCGTGTCATGCTTGTCGTACTTGATAGCCAACATGAGCTTGGTTCCGACACCGTCAGTTCCTGAAATCAAGACAGGCTCTTTAACCCCAGTCTTTGAAAGGTCAAACATACCACCAAAGCCACCAAGAGCTCCCATGACACCTGCACGCTCCGTACGAGCCACGTGCTTTTTGATCCGTTCAACAACTTCATAACCCGCTTCAACATCCACACCAGATTGAGCGTACGCATTTTTATTTGCCATTTTATTTTTCCTTTTCTTTTTTTGGGAAAGACTGCGACGTATTTTTAGATAAACAATTATTTTATCTAATACTCAATGAAAATCAAAGAGCAAACTAGGAAGCTAGCCGCAGGCTGTACTTGAGTACGGCAAGGTGAAGCTGACGTGGTTTGAATTTGATTTTCGAAGAGTATAAAAATACTAGTCAGGGTTCTAGCTTTGTCCCATAGGAGAAAGCGTCTACTGACAAATGCTTTAGCTTTTAGTCAGTAGTGAGACGTGGGGCATAAGCATTTTTTGTCATTTTTATATTCCTTTTCTTTAATGGAGGATCTATTGTCTATTTGTAAAAACTGGTCTTTTCTTCCAAACTTCGACGATAGTCTTCTTCGTAGTCGTAGAGAGGAGTTGGGTAGTCACCATCAAAGTAAGCGACACATAGACCACCATTTGGCGCATCTGTTTCAATCCCAATCGAATCAATCAACCCCTCAACAGAAAGATAAGTCAGACTGTCCGCACCAATGATTTGGCGAGTTTCTTCGACCGTATGATTAGCTGCAATCAGCTCCTGACGGGTCTGAATATCAATTCCATAGAAGCATGGATAAGCTAGCGCTGGACTGCCAATAGCAACGTGAACCTCAGTTGCACCCGCTTCTTTCAAGAGCTGAACGATACGACGAGAGGTTGTTCCACGTACAATAGAGTCATCAATCATAACCACACGCTTGCCTTTGACAACACCAGAAACTGCAGACAGTTTCATCCGCACCCCTTGCTCCCGCAATTCTTGAGTCGGTTGGATAAAGGTACGTTGGGTGTATTGGTTCTTGATGAGGCCCATTTCGTTTGGTAAACCTGATTCTTCCGCAAATCCCATAGCCGCGCTGAGGGAAGAATTGGGCACACCTACCACTATATCCGCCTCATGCTTGAATTCTCGCGCCAATTGGGCACCCATACGTTTACGAGCCGTATGGACATTGACACCATGAATGTTAGAATCAGGGCGAGCAAAATAGATATACTCCATAGAACAGATTGCCAGCTGGGTATCATCTGTATAACTGTCATACTGAATGCCCTCGTCATCAATGATCACAATCTCACCTGGCTTCAAATCACGAATCCACTCTGCACCAATGACCTCAAAAGCACAGGTTTCAGATGACACTACGACAGCTCCGTTAGCCATTTTCCCGATAGAAAGCGGACGGAAACCATTGGGGTCAAGAGCCGCAATCAACTTATCTTCAAACAGCAAGATATAGGCAAAACCACCTTTGACAAGGCTGAGCGCTTCCTTGATTTTTCCCATCAAGTTCGGATTGTGACTGCGACGAATGAGGTGAGCCAAGATTTCTGAATCAGAAGTCGCACTAAAAATGGCTCCTCTTTCTTCTAACTCTTTCTTAAGAGAGGTTGCATTGGTCAGGTTCCCATTATGAGCCAAACCAAACTGCATATCGTGAAAACGGAAGAGGAAAGGCTGGATATTATCTACAGAAGCTTCGCCAGCAGTCGCATAACGCACGTGACCAATCGCACTAGTTCCTGTCAATTTATCCAAATTAGCTGGATTTCTGAACACTTCTGACAAAAGCCCCATGTCACGATGGCGCTTCAATTGTCCCTGATCATTGGAGAGGATTCCTGCCCCCTCCTGACCACGGTGCTGAAGACTGTGGAGACCAAAATAGGTCAATTTAGCAGCATCTGGATGTCCCCAGATACCGAAAACACCACATTCTTCATTAAGAGATTTTACTTCGTATGTCATTTTTTATACCTAATTTTTATTTGTGTAGCACCAAGAGATAAATCTACATGACTTTTACATTACTTATACTATCTATTAGAAAATCTGTAAGTCTTATTTTCCAGTAAAATATTTAACCGCCGACGCGAACAGGTGCTGGTCTTTATTTCCTGGGATATTTTGGAAAAGACCGTCTTCATAACGTTCTGAGTGTCCCATCTTCCCAATGATTTGGCCGTTCTTGCTGGTAATTCCTTCGATGGCATGGACAGAACCATTTGGATTGTACTTAGAATCCATACTTGGTTTTCCATCAAAGTCAACATATTGGCTGAAAATTTGTCCATTGTCACGGAGCTCCGCAAATTCCTCAGCCGTCACGACAAACTTCCCTTCACCGTGCGAAACAGGAATAGCGTGGATATCGCCTACTTGCACACCAGCTAACCATGGTGAGTTGGTATTGGCAATACGGGTTTCCACCATCTTGGCCACGTGTTGGTTGGCATCATTGTAGAAGAGGGTTGGGCTCGTACTGCTTGCATCTTCAAAGTTTCCGTATGGAAGAAGACCTGATTTTACCAAGGCCTGGAATCCATTACAGATACCGATAATCAAGCCACCACGGGCAATAAAGCTATCAATAGCTGCACGCACTTTTTCATTGAGCAGGATGTTGACGATAAACTTAGCTGAACCATCTGGCTCGTCCGCAGCTGAGAAACCACCTGCAAAGAAGAGGATGTTAGCCTTGCCGATGTTGTCAACCATGGTTTCAACCGACTTGACAATGGCTTCTTCATTCAAGGTCACAAATGGCACCAAGTTGACCTCTGCACCTTCTTTTTCAAAGGCCTTAGCTGAGTCATATTCTGAGTTGGTTCCTGGAAAGACTGGGATGTAAATCACAGGTTTTTCAACCTTTTCTTTAGCTTGGATGACTGTGTTAGTAGCGACAGCTGGAATTTCTTCTAGTTCTTTGGCTTGAGTAAATTCTGTTGGGTAAACTTCTTCCAATTTGCCTTGGAAGGCACTGTCAAGCTTGTGTCCATCTAGCTTCACACCGTTGACAGTCAGTGTAAAGTCTGCTTTCGTTTGTCCAATCTTCTCTACTCCAGCGACTTCTTCAGGAGATGTGAAGACAAAGCCGCCTAATTGAGCTGTCAAAGCTGTTTCAAGTTCAGGCAAGATCACCTCTGCACCGATATGATTTCCAAAGGTAGCAAGAGACAAACTTTCAAGCACACCACCATATTTGACCGCTGATGCAGATGTCACTTTGTGACCAGCTTGGATGTCTTCAAACTGAGCAAAGTTTTTCTTAATCAAGGCAAAATCAATCTCTGCTGAGAGTGCTTGGCCTGGAATGTAGTAGATATTTTCCCCAGCAGTTTTAAATTCTGGAGAGAGCACTTTACGGCTATCTGCCGTTGTCACCCCAAAAGCGACCAAGGTTGGCGGTACTGTCAATTCTTCAAAGGTACCAGACATGGAGTCCTTCCCACCGATAGATGGCAAGCCAAGCTGAATTTGTGCCTCGATAGAGCCTAGAAGAGCTGCTACTGGCTGACCAAAACGCTCTGCTTGTTTGTCCATACGCTCGAAATACTCTTGATAAGAGAAGCGAGCCTTAGACCAGTTGGCACCCACAGCAACTAAACGAGCAGTTGCTTCGATAACCGCATAAGCAGCGCCGTGGTATGGAGACCATTCTGCCAGATAAGGGTTAAATCCTTGAGCCATGACTGAGGCAGTATGAGTCACACCGTGTTGAACTGGCAATTTCTGAACAGATGCCTCAGTTGGTGTGAGTTGGTAACGACCACCAAGTGGGTGATTGATTGTTGAACGACCTACCGAACAGTCAAAGATGGTTTGTAAGCCTTTTTGACTAGCATGGTTCAAATCAGATAAAACCTCAAGAGTATCTGCTTCCAGTGTTTCAGCAGATGTTTGACGCTCTTCTGGGAGTTTGACATCCTTATCCACAACCTTAGCATCAACGACCACGCGCACACCATTGGTATCAAGGAAGCGACGCTCCAAGTCGACGATGGTTTCACCATTCCAGTGCATAACCAGATTTGGTTTTTCCGTCACTGTCGCAACCACAACAGCATCAATATTCTCTTTGTTACATTCCGCAACGAAGGCATCTACATCCTCAGGACGAATCACGACTGCCATCCGTTCTTGAGATTCAGAGATGGCAATTTCTGTACCATTCAATCCCTGGTATTTAAGAGGAACCTTGTTGAGGTCGATTTCAAGACCGTCTGCTAATTCACCGATAGCCACACAGACACCACCAGCGCCAAAATCATTTGATTTTTTGATCAGACGTGTCACCTCGCCATTACGGAAGAGACGTTGAATCTTACGTTCTTCGATGGCATTCCCTTTTTGAACTTCAGCTCCAGCAGTTTCCACAGACTCAACTGTTTGAACCTTAGAAGAACCTGTCGCACCACCGACACCATCACGTCCAGTCTTACCTCCAAGGAGGATAATGACATCACCCGCTTCCGGTTTTTCACGGACAACATTGCCCTTGGGAGCAGCACCGACAACAGCACCTAGCTCCATACGCTTAGCAACGAAACCTGGGTGAAAATACTCACGAACGTAGGTCGTCGCAAGCCCAATCTGGTTACCATATGAAGAATAGCCATGGGCCGCTGTTTTAGAAATGACTTGTTGTGGCAGCTTACCAGCACGAGTTTCCGAAATCGGTGCTGTAATATCACCCGCACCTGAAATACGCATGGCTTGATAAACGTAGGAACGACCTGACAATGGGTCACGAATGGCACCACCGATACAGGTAGCAGCCCCACCAAATGGCTCAATCTCAGTTGGATGGTTGTGGGTTTCGTTCTTGAACATTAGGAGCCATGGCTCTTTCACACCATCAACATCCACTTCAATTTCGACTGAGCAAGCATTGATTTCGTCTGACACTTCCATGTCGTCCAAACGTCCATTAGCACGCTCATAACGACCGAAAATAGTGGCCATATCCATCAAGGTTTGCGGTTTTTCAGAACGCCCCAACTCATCACGCATGGCAATATACTTGTCATAGGTTGCCTGTAATTGTTTTTGGAATTTAGAAGCTGAGAAATCAATCTGCTTCAACTCTGTCTCAAAAGTCGTGTGACGGCAGTGGTCAGACCAGTAAGTGTCCAAAACCTTGAGTTCAGTCTCAGTTGGCACGCGCCCGATTGATTTGAAATAGTCTTGGATAAAGAGCAAATCATCCACTTCCATTGCCATGCCCTGCTCGGCCTTGTAGCGGGCAAAGTCTTCTGCTGTATAGCTTTCAAAGAAAGTCAATTTAGGAATAGTCTTGTCTGACTCTGAAAATTCCTGCTTGGCAATCCCTGTCGTGATGTCCTTGAAACGAGAATCAACTGGATTGAGCAAGTAGTTCTTGACCGCCTCTAACTCAGTCGCATTAATGTCTTTATTGACTAAGTAAAGTTGAGCGGTATTGACCGTTACATCACTCGAGCTACCTAGCAAGAGCAAGGCTTCCTGTGAAGATGCTGCACGCTGGTCAAATTGACCTGGCAGGCTTTCAATGGCAAAAAAAGCATAGTTAGCAAGATCCGCCTGCACAGCAGCTTCATCCAAGACATGGTCTGTCACCTGCTCAGAGAAGATGTGTTTCTCTGCAGGCGCAAACAAGCCCTCTGCCAAGTCAAATACATCATAAACTTGCACAATACGAATACTTTTCAAGCTTGAAAGTCCCAAGTTATGCTGGAGTTCTCTCACCAAACTCTCTGACTTGACCTGAAAATCAGCCTTTTTTTCAACAAAAATACGTTTATCCATCAATTCTTATTCCTTTATTTCAGCTCTTGCAATGTTTCCAAACGACCTCTAGGTTGTTATTTTAGTTCTTGCAACTTTTCCCAAACAATCTCATAAACGTCGGTTAGTTCTCCCAGTCCTCTACGGAAAACATCCTTATCCATGTGGTTACCATCCGCATCCCACAAACGGCAGTTATCTGGTGAAAATTCATCTGCTAAGATAATCTTGCCATCCTTGTCAAAACCAAACTCCAGCTTAAAGTCAATCAACTTAAGCCCAATCTCAGCAAACCAGACCTTCAACAGTTCATTGATACGACGAGTTTCTTCCTTCAAGTAGGCAATTTGCTGGTCATCCGCAATCTGTAGGAATTTCACATGCTCATCATTGATAAATGGATCATCCAAATCATCATTTTTATAGTAAAATTCAACAATCGGAGTCTCCAAGGCGATTCCCTCATCCACACCAAAACGTTTTGAAAAGGAACCAGCTGTATAGTTGCGGAGCACGACTTCCAAAGGAATAATCTTAACCTTTTTATTGAGTTGTTCCGTATCTGAAAGTTTCTCCACAAAGTGAGTCGCCACACCAGCCGCATTTAATTTCTCAAAAATAAAAGATGAAATCCGATTATTCAACACTCCCTTGCCCGCAATCTGCTCTTTCTTGACACCATTGAAAGCAGTCGCCTGGTCCTTGTAAGTTGAAATAATAAGATTTTCATCCTCAGTTGTATAGATATCTTTAGCTTTTCCCGAATAGATCAATTGTTTTGACATTTTAAAGTTCGCCTTTCGTATTACTTGAGCACATTCTACCATAAAAAACCTAAAATTACAAGAATTCAGCCGAATAAATAACATAGTAACCTCAAGAATCGTAAAGAAAAAACCGCAAGAAGAAGCTTTCTCACGGTTTAAAAATCATTTAACTCTAAAAACACGAACATTACTCTTTGTTCAAAAATTGATCCAAATAATAACGTAGGTAACTTTTCTTGCCCGTAATCATCTGCAGACGACCTTCCACCCCGTACCGAAGTTTTTCAGCCTGCTCCGAAGTTAGATTAATCTCCGCCTCAATTTTAAAGAAATTCCCTTTCTCAGTCTTAGTAGCTGTAGCATCAATACTTGTAATCGTAGAATCCAAGAAAATTTGATTCTTGGCATCATGAGTCGTCGTATAGCGAACAGAATCACCGACCTTGATCCTTGCTACATCCTTTGAACTTAGATAAGCTGTAAGTTTGGCTTTCCCTTCTTTTTCCAAGGACGGATAGAGTTGGGCTAGTAAGGCACCTTCTGCTACCATGGTAGAATCACTGGTCTCAGGATTGAGATGAAGTACCCCATCCTCACTGGCCATAATCTTCCCCTTGTCTAAAAGATTTCCCTGTACTTTCTTACCTGACTCCACCTCCAAGATTTTCTGGTCTAGAAGGGTCAATTCCTGACCAATCTTAGCCAAGTGTTGGGATTTGAGTGATTCCAATTGGCTGCTTAAACCTGACGCATAGGCTTGCTGGGTACCTGAACCTGCATACTGGACACGATAAGTAGCAAGACTGGATTCTAACTGAGAAAGCTGCGCTTCAACCTGCGCCACTGCCTGAGCCTTAGCTTGCTGATTTTCCTCGCCCTGAGACTTATAGGACTGGTAGAGAGAGTAAGCTAGATTCTGACTGGCCAAGGAAGCACCTGTTTCAATAGCTGACTTAGCTGTCTGGTAATCGCGAATTTTAGTCTCTGTTTGGCTGATGAGGTTGCCGATTTCGGCTTGGGTTTGGCTAGCTGCTGCATTCTGGGACGCAATGGTCTCATTTTGTTGCGATGTACTAGCCCTAAGACTACCCGCTTGACTGAGGTAGTCGCGAAAGGTGGCTTGGTAGCCAAACTTATCCTCCTCTGGAAAGTGGTTCTCCCCTTCTTGCAAGCTCTTCTGCAAATACTCCAATTGCTTTTTTTGATCCTTAAGCATGTCCAACTGACTGGCATAGGACTCCGCTTGGACACCCTCTGCCCCTTCTTGGTATTGAACCAACAGTTCTCCCTTTTTAACCAGCTTATTTTCTTCCAAATGATTGACAAGAATACGATTGTTGCTAGTTGATTGGATATTTGCAAGAATACGACTAGGCTCGACAGTCGCTCTAGTAGACAAACTCAGCTCCTTCTCTGCCAATGTTGCAAATCCAAGCAAAAACACGAGCAGAAGGGACATGGGGACAATCACCCGACTGGAAAAATTATGGTAACGACGGTTATAAAACTCCGCACTTTCTAAAAATTCTGGTTTCATCCTCTCCTCTTTCTAGCTATTCACCAAATGGGCGTAAAAGCCACCCTGTGCAAGCAAATCAGCATGCTTTCCTTCTTCGACAATCTTGCCCTGATCCAAGACAACAACCTTCTCTGTCCGCTCTGCAATGGTCAAGCGGTGGGCGATGAAAATCAAGGTCTTGTCTAAAGCCATAAGATTATCTACAATCCGCTTCTCTGTCAAAATATCCAAACTGCTGGTCGCCTCATCCAAAATCAAAACCGGCGCATCTGTCAAGAGAGCACGCGCTAGAGCGATTCTCTGACGTTGACCACCTGAGATCCCCGCTCCATCCGAAGTCAATTCTGTCTGATAATTCAATGGCATGCGTTCGATATCCTCCCGAATCTCTGCCAATTCGACCGCCCGTAAAATATCCTCCTGAGTCGTCCCCTCCTTGGCTCCCAAAAGAAGATTCTCCAAAATCGTTCCGTTAAAGACATAGGGCTGTTGAGGCAGGTAGTTGATGTACTGGCGCAGAGCCTTTTTATCAATCTGATTGAGATTGACACCACCCAGACTAATCTCTCCCTGACTAGGGTCGTAAAAATTAACCATCATCTTGGCCAAGGTCGTCTTACCTGACCCTGAAATCCCCACAAAAGCCACCTTAGAACCTTGGGGAATAGTCAAATTGATATCCGACAAGACATCTCGACCATAGCCATACTTATAGTAAACCTGCTTGAAGTCCATATCTCCCTTCATCAAGCTCAAATCCTCGACCGTTTTCTTCTCCTCAAACTCAGAAGCTACCAGATAAACCTCATTCAGACGGTTATTGGCAACCTGCGCTGTCTGAAGTTTAGTTTGCAGATTGATGATATTTTCCAGAGGATTGGTAAAGTAAACCAGTAAGGTATTATAGGTAATCAACTGCCCCAAACTCATCTTGCCATCCATGACCAGAACAGCCCCCATCCATAGAATACCGACATTGAGCAAGAGATGGGCAACTTTTTTCAGAGCCTTTTGCTGACTCTCTGCTCGACTATAGGTAAAGGATTTTTTCAGATAATCCACAAATTCCTTGTCAATTTTTTGGTAGCGCTGACTCTCACTGGTCAAGGACTTGATAGTCTCAATACCGTTGATATCCTCGATGATAGAGGAAGACAGAACCGCATTGGCTTCCATGGTATCCCGATTCATCTTTTCAAACGGCTTCATAAAAGCAAAGATAATCACTGTATAGATAGGAAGTGCCAATAAGGTCATGAAAAAGAGATTGGTATTTTGTGAAAATAAAACAAGGGAAATAATGACAACCGTTGACACATCTAGGAAAATCGAAAGAATGGTCGAAGCCAGCGCATCGATAATACTGTTAGCATCCGTGAAACGAGACACGATTTCCCCTGTCCGACGTGTCGCAAAAAAGGACATAGGCAAGTGAAAAACATGCTTGATATAGGACAAAATCACATCAATCGACAAGCGTTGCCCCAAAACAAGTAAGAGATACTCCTGAGCATAAGACAAGATCTGCTGGAGAATATAGACGATAACCAGCCCAATAGAAATAATCCCAAGCGTCGAACGCATCTGATCTGGCACATAGGTATCAATGATAGACTGCAAATAATAAGAACCCACAATGTTAATCAAGGTTACCAAGAGTGTTGCCAAAACGATATTGGCAATCAAGCCACGCTGCTTCACTAATATAGGGATAAAAGAGAGCAGACCATTCTTTTGATCCTTATGAGGCTTGTAGTCTGGACTAGGTGCCATAAAAAGAGTCACTCCTGTCCATTCTTCCGCAAAACGCTCACGTGGCAGTTTGGTCAATTTTACCCCAGGATCTGGATCGGCAATATGAATGCTATCCTTATCCTGCCCAGTCACCACATAGTAGTGGAGCAATTTTCCTTCCTTAAGCACATGGGCAACAAAAGGAAAAGTCAAATCTGGCAAGTCAAAGAGCGTCATATCCGCCTTAATTGCTCGCGTCTCAAAGCCAATCTCCTCTGCCACCTTGACCAAGCCCAAAGCCGTCGTCCCATCCATGGTCGTCTTAGCCAATTCTCGCAAGTGAGCCAAAGAATAATAACTACCATAGTAGCCAAAAACCATGGCTAATGAAGCTACACCGCAGTCCATCTGATCCACCTGCGGACGATAGTGACGTTTCCCAAATTTCATATCCATCTCCTTTTCCTAATACTCAATGAAAATCAAAGAGCAAACTAGGAAACTAGCCGCAGGTTGCTCAAAACACTGTTTTGAGGTTGTAGATAGGACTGACGAAGTCAGTCACATATATACGGCAAGGCGACGTTGACGTGGTTTGAATTTGATTTTCGAAGAGTATAAACTCATCTGATAACAACTATCTTACCCCAATTCCCAAACAAAAACTGGACTTCCTTCCCAAATGCGCCTATCTACCTCCCAAATGCACTTTTGGGATAAAAAAATAGGCAGAACAAACGTCCTACCCAAAATATATATTTATTTCTTTTTCTTCCTAATTCTTTTGTCAATCATATATAAAACTATAATCGAAAACAACGGTGGTACAATATAACTCTTTTCACTCATTGTCAGCTGAAATCCCAGAGTTGCTAGTATCTTAAAGATGAAAATATTCATTAAAAATAGAAAAACAAATACTAAAAAATATCTTAAAACCTTCTTCATTTTTTTCTTCCACTTTCCCAATTTCTATAACTATTTTATCAAAAAAGCACGAACAACAATACAAATAAACTCCAAACTATATAAATAAACACCTCAACTGAATTTTTTAGCAAAAATAGGCAGAACAAATGTCCTACCTACTAAAAATATGCTATTGAAAGGAAAATGATTTTTTTCTGACACCCTAGGCAAGCTTGGGACAAATAAATCATTGATAGTAACATTTATGACATCCTATTTATTACTTCAATTACTAATGTCCCTGCTATTTCTAAGCCACCTATGGTATGATCTATTCATAGTCAGAATAGATAACACCGTTCTAAATTACGATTCATAGTTACTCCTTTTTTTGATTCGTTACTATAAGACTCCTATTTACCCATAGATTGTCTACTACCTCAAATTTATCCATTCTTTTTTTCTTTACTTCTGTATAAAAGAATGAAGACCATCACAAATAATGCAATCGTTGGTATATTGAAACTATCAAACCAAGTAGGTAAAGATACTTTATTCATATCAGCTACTAATCTGATGATGATATAAGACATTGAACTAAGTAATACCATGATTTCAGGCCAAACTTTCAGTATTGATTTAACAAATTTCATATTAAACTCCAATGTGATGCATTCTGAGATCCTAGCCTAGCTATTTTCAGCGCAGACTAACAAGTCATTCTTAACTGTTTACTCTACTCGCTTTTTATTGACCTTATATCCTAGATAAAAGAGCCCAAATAAAACGGGGTAAATTTCTGGATAAAATAGGGTATTGATTGGATTTCTCAAAATCAAATACGTTGCGATGTAGATTATGATCGATACGATAAAATAACCTTCAGCAAAACCTAATAAAAATGTTTTCATAAGAAACTCCTATTTGCCTGACAAGAATGACGGAAAAACGCTACCATTCATATACACAAAATCCTTTTGATTCATGTTCTTCATTTATAATTTTGATTATTTTTTGACAAATCTTTGCGAAAAATACCAAAATATCCTGCGAAAAGCAACCCAACTAAAGTCCATTGCCAATTAAAGGATACTAACGAACCTGTACGAATCACATGAAGCGAGAGATTAAGAGTTATTCCCAATAAAGGAAATATAGTGGCTAGTTTAGGTAACAATGTATTAAGATTAAGGTTGCGGTTGTTCATTATCTAACGCCCACGACGAGCCAAATCTGAACCGAATGTGTAACCAGCCCCAAATGCGCCAAATGCAATAGCACTTAGGCCAAATATAATCGAAATAGGTTCAATTCCTCCTTCAATTACTTGCAAATCTTTCTCATCAACTACTTGAAATTTATCCATTCTTTTCTCCTTTACTTCTATATAATAAAATGAATACCATTAAAAACAATGAAATTGTTGGTATATTAAAATCATCAAACCATGTAGGTAAGGGTAGCTTATTCACATCAGCTACCAACCTGATAATTGTATAAGATATTGAACTAAGTAATACCATAAGCTCAGGCCAAATCTTCAACATTAATTTAACAAATTTCATATATATCTACAAAATTATGGTCGATTAGCATAATATCCTGCAGCTATGCCCGCACCTGCTGAAACTGTAACAAGCGCAGCTACACCTCCAATTAATTTCCAACCAATAACTACACCACCAATAATAATTGGTGCAATTCCCCCATCTACATTCATCAACTCTTCTTCTGTAAGAGCTACAAAGTTCTGTTCCATTTTGTCAAAATTTGTCATCTTTTTTCTCCTTTATTTCTATTTTTTAGTTTACGATTTCTGGCTCTTAAACCATTTTAAAAACCAGAATAGATAAATTACTGAATTCCTTTTCGTCTCACTTATCTATTTGAGAAGTGATTTAAAATGAACAGGTAAATTTCATTTATTTCAAATACCATTTGATAAACCATGGCAATAAGATTGGTAAATACATCGCGTAGTCTCCTTCCTTTTCGTCTCACTTATTTATTCGAAAAATAATTCGAAAATGAACAACTAAATTAAATTTTATTTAAAAAATAATTTAATGTACCATGAATAGAAAATCGGTAGATACATAAACCAGACTCCTTTCTTTTTTCTCTCACTTATCTATTCGAAAAAAATTTCGAAAATGTACAACTAAATTAAATTTATTTGAAAAATAATTTAATGTACCATGAATAGAAAATTGGTAGATACGTAAGCCAGACTCCTTTCTGTTTCCTCTTACTTATCTATTCGAAAAATAATTCGAAAATGTACAACTAAATTAAATTTATTTGAAAAATAATTTAGTAAACCACGGATAAAAAATTGGTAGATACATGAAGTAAACTCCTTCCTTTTCCTTCTCACTTATTTATTCGAAAAAAATTTCGAAAATGTACAACTAAATTAAATTTTATTTAAAAAATAATTTAATGTACCATGAATAGAAAATCGGTAGATACATGAAGCAAACTCCTTTCCTTTTCCTTCTCACTTATCTATTCGAAAAAAATTTCGAAAACGTACAACTAAATTAAATTTATTTAAAAAATAATTTAGCAAACCACGGATAAAAAATTGGTAGATACATGAATTAGACTCCTTTCTTTTTCCTCTTACTTATCTATTCGAAAAAGAAGTCAAAAAAATAAGAATATCAGAAAATTTTCCGACATTCTTATTGATAAATTTATTCAAGTCTAACAGATATTAGACGTTGAGATGTTTTTTAAGGGTTCTTCTGGCTGTTCGTGATACGGGGAAGTGCAAGCCTTCTAACAAGGTCACTTCTGTCGCAGTCATCTCTTCAATGGCCTGTAAACTGACTAAAGTATTGCGATTGGCATAAACAAAGTAATCTTTTTCAGCCTTGGCAGCGATATCCTTGAGACTGCCGTAAATGGTCTTGATAGAATGATTGGCATAATAGACCTTGATACGATGGGATTCCACTGAGGTTTCAAAGGCTAAAATCTCATGGTAGGGCAGAGTAAAGCCCCGTCTTCCCTCAAAACTATAGGTAAAGAGACGCATATTTTCCCTCTTATCCACTGCCAGTACATAGTCCAGACAGCGCTCCAGCTGATGACAGTAGTCCGCCTCTGGCTGATCCTTGGAAATAAAATCCAAGGCAGACAAGTGGTAGCGAAAAGCTAGAGGCAAGGCCTCCGAGTGCGTGGACACAAAGACAATGCTTGTAAAAGGATCCCGCTCCCGAACCTGTTGAGCAACCTGAAAGCCCCGTTCACGCTCTCCATCAACCTCTAAATCCAATAAATAGAGCTGGTAATGGTCAAAATACTGAGAATACTTTTCAACATCTCCATAGTTTTTGGCAATATCAATTTCCAATCTTAAATTGCGAGAGCGACCAATATCTAGTAACGTCTGCTCTATCCGTCCTTGCTGGACTCTATCGTCTTCCAAAACTAAAATTCTCATTCCTCTCCCCCTCGTTTCTCATCCTTAAACGGCAATTCTAAATCTTGTCTAAAAGTCGTCTCTCCTAGCTGGGTATCTAAGTTTAAATCATAATGGAAAACCATATCTTCCAAGGTCGCTAAGCCCAGTCCACTGTGGTTACCCTTGGTAGAATACCCCTTTTGACTGAGAATGCTGGGATTCAGTTCTTCTTTCTTACGAGTGTTTTCAATGATAAAACGGACACTCCTATCACTTGCCAATAAAGCAACCCGAATCTGCGGATTTTCTGCCTCACTAGCTGCCTCTAAGGCATTTGTCGTGAGGATAGAGAGGATACGAATAGCCTCCAACATCGGCAAAGCCAGCTCTTCGACAACCCCCACCGTCTCCAAACTAAAATGAATTCCCTGATTATCTGCCACAATCATGGATTTTGCCAAGGTATTACGAATGGCTATATCTTGGATATTATGAAGATTAAAGGCCGTGTAGTCCGCCTTTCTCAGCTTTTCATTGGTCTTTAGAAAGACATCTTGATAAATAGTAGAAACCTCAGTCATGTCTTGATTGGCTATGGCAGGCTCCATGCTGGCGACAATCCCCGCAAAATCATGACGGAAACCTCGAACTTCATCATAGAGATTACCTAGCTTATCCACCATTCCTTGCAAAGAACGATTTTCTTCTTCCTGTCTCTGAATGGTCTGCTCATCACGATAAGCCTGCTCCAAATGCTTGATGTAAAAGAGCCAAGAGAAAAAGAGAATGAAAATCAAGAGAGAAATGGTCGTATCAAATCGAACGTAGAAAGAACAATTTCTATTGGTCATAAACGAAGAGAATATCCTAAATCCAGTCAGAGGTAGGATAATGAAAAAACTCTTATAATAGTGGGTTTTGAAAGTATCTGAAAAGAATAAATCCAAATCCAAAGAACAACGCTTCATCATAACTACTGTCAGTACAAGAGCTAGTAGAGAAAAAGAAGAATTAACAATACCATTTCCTACTTCTGATAGCATATCTATATCTAACATCCGAATATAGAACAATACCAATAAATAGCGAATACTCTGATAAAAACTAAAAAGATAGAATGAAAGAAATAACGATTCCCCCTTTTTCTTCCTATTCATATAGAAAATAAGGTAAAAAAAGATTAAAACTTCCAAATACATAATTTCAAAAAAAGTTTTACCAGCTATTACTTGCATCATTAATAAATAGACTATGTATCTCTTTTTACGAAATTCCGGTATAATTTGGTAACCTAGATAAATTGGAGGAACTATAATGGAAACCATCAGCAATAAAGCAAATAGAATCTCCTTAATAAAAGTCAAAACCATACTATCCAATCACAGTGTTAGTTGGTGCTGGACTGCAATACCGAGGTTGGCAAAGCCCAAACAAAGAACAAAAGAAATTCCCTCCACCATTCACTTCCTTCAAAACCTCTGGGGTTAACTCTTCAAATTGTTCCAATTCTACAAATGTATTTTTCATTTCCATGACAGACTCCTTTTCATTATTTTATAGATAACTCTATCCCCTGCTCCATCTACAAAAGGCTTTAGTTTCCTTTTAAAATACAAGAAATCTAAAGCCTCCTGAAAATGGTATATTGGTTAGAGCGTTAACGATTAGTTGTGAAGATGTTATTTTTATTTAACCACAACCACTTTATAATATTCGTTTGAGTGTGGAGATTCAATTTTAATTTTTTCACCATATAAACCATCGATTTCTTTATCCAGATAATCTGAAACTCCTGATGGCAAGCGTTTCATCTTAAGAATTTCACCAGATTGATCCGCATAGGCTAGGATGTGATAGTGGGTTGTAGCCATACCATCATCAATCAATACAAAGTAACCTGTTTTGAGCTTACCTTGCTCATTTTCTAAATAGTATAGTTTATTGTTATTGATTGTAAAGTGGGTAGCTCCAAGACGAAGTCGTGCACCTGGATTTTCTAAATAGACATCATTGCCAACTTTTTTAATCTCTGAATAGGTTGTCATTGCTGGGATATTAATCACACGATGTCCATTTTCATCAAAGTAGTAGCGATTTGGTAAGTTTTGGAAGTTCTGTACAACTGCCTTAGGATCAATTTCTTGTCCTTCTTCTTTATTATCCACTAAAGCTAAGGTAGTATTTGCAACCTCATCCCCATATTTATTAGAAAACTTCTTGAACTCTGGTCTGATATACCAAGCATTTTTTTCAATAATAACATCGTCACCTTTAGCATTTAGCAAATATTCTTGCCCATCTCCAAGTTTGACAATATCATGAATACTGTATCCAGCATCTTTTCTATTTGCTAGATAGCCATCCTTACCAATGACATAACTTTCCCCATCACTGGCTGGAACAGCTCTGTCTGCGACCATTGCACCTGATTTTTCAAAGTAAGACCATTGACCATTTGCAGTCGCCCATCCTGTTGCCATAGCGCCACTGTCTTTGAGGTAATACCATGTAGACCCTTCTTTGTACCAACCTGTACGCATGGCGCCACTATCTGCTAGGGAGTACCATGTGCCATCTTCCTTGTACCAGCCAGTACGCATGGCGCCACTATTTGCTAGTGAATACCAAGTGTTCCCATCTTTGAACCAGCCTGTCTGCATTTTACCAGTGCTGTCGAAGTGATACCATGACCCAGCATTTTGTACCCATTTATCCTTAGCTAGACTGCCATCTTGAGAAAGATTCCAGTCAGCACCATTTTTAACCCAAGTATCTGCAGCCTGTGCTTGGTTGATAGACAAAAGTAGACCAGCACCTGCAAGCAAACCAAGTGTAAGTAGTTTAGATTTTTTCATAGCCATTTCCTCCTTTATTGAATAGCTATAGGAGGGCTTCCCCTCTTTATTTAGCTATATTCTAATACTTTTCATAGTCAAAGTCAATAATATTGTGAAAAATTAGACAATATTACCAATATCTACGAATTGTATTTTGAGTAATACCGTATTGATTCATATAAGAAACATATTGACCCGGATATGGAGCATGAACTACCTTTCCACCACCAACATAAATACCTACATGGTCATTTGTCTCTTCACTATTATACAAAATCAAATCTCCAGCTTGTTGAGAACCATTACTTACATAACTTCCTCCTGTTGCTTGACCATAGGTTACTCTAGGAATACTAATATCAAACTTAGCATGAATAGCCATCGTAAATCCTGAGCAATCTACGCCACTATTCAAATCTGCCCCACCCCAAACATATGGAATTCTTCCTACAAATGTCTCTGCGTATTCACCAAGAGCTTGCCCACGATTTTCTACCCATACACCACTTTCTCTAAAGAAATATGGTGTACCATTCACACGTTGATAACCAGTGACCATAGCACCACTAGCAGATAAGTAGTAATAATTGCCATCAGGTTGAATCCAAGTATTTTCTTTCATCCATCCTTGGTCATCAAAATAGTACCACTTGCCATCTAATTGTTCCCAATTTTTAGCATACCCACCTGAACCGTATTTAAACCACCATTTACTATTGGTTTGCATCCATGTTCCTTTCGGATCACGATATTGATTGAAAGCTTTCTTCTCTTGATTGCCCTCTGCTTGAGTTTCTTTATCTTCAAAACCAATCAATTTTACTTGATCAGCTTCTTCAGCTTTTATCTTGCCTTGATTAACTAATTGAGCAATCGCTTCTTTCTCACTTGCTGATGGGGAATCAGCATAGGCTACCGTAGTATTTGCTAGGAGAACGCCTCCTGCAAGAACTAACAAACTAGAATAAAGATATTTTTTCATCATAAAAATCCTTTCTTTTTTCTCCTTTTTGGAGATTAATTTTTTCTAACTCCATTATATCCCCTATTTGTCCTCAGATTTCTCCTGTCCCTAGAAAGACTAAATCTGTTCCTAAACGGTCATTTAAAGCAAATAAAAAATTCCAAAGCAAATACCTTGGAATTCCGATTTCTATTTTGCTTGAATAATCTTAACCACATCCCCTACGCTCTGCAGTTGGTCAATTTCCTCGTCGCTGATCTCGATATTAAATTCATCTTCCAGTGTCAAGATAAACTCCATCAAGTCAACTGAGTCAGCATCCAAATCGTCTTTCAGACTCAAAGCTTCGGTCACTACAAAGTCCTCTCCCTGTCGCTCTTGGATAATGGTCACAATACGGTTAAAAATTTCTTTTTCTGTCATCTCTTTTATTCTCCTGAAAATTCACGCGCAGTCTGGGCAACTACGTCTGTTTCTAGCATGGTACGAATCTGGCGAATCGTACTATAGACAGCCTTGGCATCGCTTGAGCCATGAGTCTTGACAACAGGTGCCTTAACACCAAACAAGACCGCTCCACCAACATCTGAGTAGTTGAGCTGTTTTTTCAAACCTCTGAGGCTGTCCTTGAGAAGGAGGGCGCCTAGTTTCGCTCGAAGACCACCACCTGTAATAGCAGTCTTGAGCAAGCCCATGATTCCCATGGCTGTCCCTTCAATGGATTTGAGCACAGCGTTTCCCGTGAAACCATCTGCCACGACAACATCTGCAACGCCATTCATCAAATCACGCGCTTCCACATTTCCGATAAAGTTTAAACTTTCATCAGCCACTAGTAATTCATAGGTTTCCTTACGAAGCGGGTCGCCCTTACTACTCTCTGTTCCGTTGTTGAGCAAGCCAACACGTGGTTTTGCAATTCCACGGACATTTTTAGCATAGAAGGAACCTAGAACCGCGTATTGATGGAGGTGCTGAGCTGTATTTTCCGCATTAGCACCAAGGTCAAGCATGTCAAAACCTTTCCCATCTACAGTCGGCAAGGTTGACATAAGCCCAGGACGATCGATGTTCTTGATACGACCCACGATGAAAAATCCTGCTGCTAGTAAAGCACCTGTATTCCCAGCCGATAGGACAGCATCTGCTTCACCCTCTTTGACAGCCTTGGCCGCCAAGACCATACTGGCATTTTTCTTCTTCCGAATAGCTCTCGTAGGTTCATCGTCTGAATCAATCTTCTCATCCGTATGGATAATGCTGACGCGCTCTGTCGCTGTCAGATATTGCTTGATTTTACGTTCATCTCCGTAGAGTTGAACTTCAATATCTGAAAAGTCAGCAAGGGCTTGATTGACACCCTCAACGATGGCCTGAGGTGCGTAATCGCCTCCCATGGCATCTACTGCGATTTTTTTCATTTCTTTTCCTCTTTTAGTAATTGTCCCCAGTCGGATAGGGAATCAATAAATTTCTTTGATTTTAGGTGAATCCCAACGTACTCTTCGTAGAGTTGATCCATAAATTGGCGTAGCTCTTGCTTGATTTCAGGCTTGAGCGAAATGGTCTCCAAGGTCTCAAAATCAATAGCTTGAAATTGATTGAGCAGATAAGGGATATTGGGATTGAGATGGCAACGTCTCTCATCTTCATGATAATGCTCTGGACAGAGGCAGGCTCCATATTTGAAAGAAAAGTCAAAAGCCTGACCAACCCGATGGCAGAAGACACACTCATTAAAATTGAGGCTGATTCCAAATCGAGTCAAGATTTGGATTTCAAAAATATTGGTCAAAACCTGATAATCCAAGCCCGCTTCCATCAACTCCAAAGTCTTTTGTAAAAAAGCAAACAAGGGAGCATCCTGCTGATTGTCCTGCAAACTAGCATCTGCAAGAGCCGCCACATAGGTTGCATAGGCCATGACAAAAAGATCACTATTAATCTTTGGAAAGGTCATCACCTCGTGATAATCCTCAATGTAGCTAAGCCCGTCATCATTGATTCGTAAGAGAAATCGAGCCAGCACCAAGGGCTGAATAACCGGCGCCAGTTTGGATTGACCAGCATGTTTGACGAAAAACATCCGCTTACCAGCCTGCTCTGTAAAGATTTTGACGAGCTTATCATCCTCACGAAAATTGCGATTGTAGAGCACCAAGCCTTGACTCGTGATAGACTGAATCATGCTTCTCTCATATACTCCTCAAGTCGTTTCATGGCTTCTTTGATCGTCTCCATACTGGCTGCATAAGACAGACGCACATAGCCTTCTCCGTAACGCCCAAAGGCAGCTCCAGGGATAAAGGCAACGGCCTGCTTCTGAGCAAAATCCTTCAGAAAAGCAAAGGAATCTTGATTGTAGCCCGCTGGAATCTTAGCAAAGATATAGAAGGCACCGTCTGGTTTGATAATCTCAAAACCAAGAGCAGTCATTTTCTCGATAATATAGTCCCGACGCTGGATGTATTCCTTCTTCATAGGTTCCGCATCATTTTTACCAGCCGTCAAGGCTTCCACTGCAGCGTGTTGAGCCATGGTATTTGCGGCAGTTACCAAGTACTGGTGACTCTTGATTAACTGAGCTGTAAAGGCTGCAGGAGCGAAAATCAGACCCAAACGCCAACCTGTCATAGCATGTGATTTAGATAGACCATTGATAATAATAGCCTGATCTCTCAACATGGTTCCCAGAGATACATGGGCTTCCCCTGTATAGGTCAATTCTGAGTAAACCTCATCACAGACAACAAAAATTTCATACTTGCGTAAAACAGCTGCCAAGGCCTCCAACTGCTCCCGACTGTAGGTAATTCCTGTCGGATTTGCTGGATAGTTGAGAATAACCGCCTTGAGCTTGTCACCCTGCTTCAAAATGGCCTTCTCCAACATCTCAGGAGTCAAGACAAAACCATTTTCAGTTGTGTCAATCTCGACAATCTCTGCCCCAACTAGATTGACAATCGGTTCATAACCCGGATAAGCAGGAGCTGGCAAGAGTACCTTGTCTCCCTCTTCCAAAATAGCCGTCAAAGTAGCAGATAAAGCCTCTGTCGCCCCAATTGTAACCAAAATTTCATTCTCAGGAGCATAGTCCAGTTGATACTTTTCCTTAACAAAGTCACTGGCCGCCTGACGTAGAGTCAGCAGACCACTCATCCCTGTATAGTAGGATTGGTTCTGGTCAATCGCTCGCTTAGCCGCCTCCTTAACATGGTCTGGCGTTGTAAAATCAGGTTCCCCCAAGGTCAAACGCAAGACCCCAGGAATCTCAGAAATAGCCTGGTCAAACTGACGAATCAACGAAACTTGAATCTTATCTAACTGTTTATTAAAGCGCTTAGTTAAGTCCATAGATACCTCCTACTTTCAAAACGTATCTCTATTATACTACAAAAGCCCCCCGACCGCAAAAATACATGATAGAATAGCTTTCCACTTTCCATTTTACTTTTCCTGTTTACAGGTCTATAATGGTAACAGATTCTATTTGGAGGTTTTTATGTCATTTCTATCAAAAAATGGAGCAGGCATCTTGGCCTGCCTTCTGATTTCACTACTTGCTTGGTATCTAGGCGGATTCTTCCCTGTGATTGGCGCACCTGTCTTTGCCATTTTCATAGGTATGCTTCTCCATCCCTTTCTCTCATCCCATAAACAACTGGATGCGGGATTGACCTTTAGTTCTAAGAAATTACTCCAGTATGCCGTTATCTTGCTTGGTTTTGGTCTCAATATCTCGCAAGTCTTCGCAGTTGGGCAATCTTCACTCCCTGTCATCCTGTCCACCATTTCAATAGCCTTGATTGTTGCCTACCTCTTCCAGCGTTTCTTTGCACTGGACACAAAACTGGCTACCTTGATTGGAGTTGGTTCTTCTATCTGTGGGGGCTCTGC
The DNA here is from genome assembly GCF_001096185.1 of Streptococcus pneumoniae. Classification (GTDB taxonomy): domain Bacteria; phylum Bacillota; class Bacilli; order Lactobacillales; family Streptococcaceae; genus Streptococcus; species Streptococcus pneumoniae_B. The sequence goes on along the minus strand of NZ_CRPU01000009.1, from coordinate 23,360 downwards.
CATTGCGGCTACAGCGCCCGTTATTCACGCCAAGGAAAAGGAAGTCGCCCAAGCCATCTCCGTTATCTTTTTCTTCAATGTCTTGGCTGCGCTCATCTTTCCAACGCTAGGTACCTGGCTTCATCTATCCAATGAAGGCTTCGCCCTCTTTGCAGGAACTGCGGTCAATGACACTTCCTCTGTAACGGCTACCGCCAGCGCCTGGGACAGTCTCTACCAGACCAATACCCTCGAATCCGCAACCATTGTCAAACTCACGCGTACCCTAGCTATCATCCCCATCACTCTCTTTCTCTCCTACTGGCAAAGTCGCGAGCAAAAAAATAAGCAAGGCTTACAACTGAAAAAAGTCTTCCCACTTTTTATCCTTTACTTTATCCTTGCATCTCTCCTCACTACACTACTGACCTCTCTCGGTGTGTCCAGTAGTTTCTTTACCCCTCTCAAACAACTCTCCAAATTTCTCATTATCATGGCCATGAGTGCTATCGGGCTTAAAACCAATCTAGTAGCTATGGTCAAATCCAGCGGAAAATCCATTATTCTCGGAGCCATTTGCTGGATAGCCATCATCCTCACTAGTCTTGGTATGCAAACCCTTATCGGTATTTTCTAACACAAAAGGTAGCCCACCAGCTACCTTTTTCTTATGCTTCCTCAATCAAGCGAGTATGTTCTCTCTTGATGCAACGATTCATCACGATGTCATCACATCCACCAGCACGCAAGATCTCTTCCGCCTCTAGACTTTCAAGTCCTAGCTGTGCCCAAAAAATCTTGGCATCAGCTTTGAGAAAATCACGCGCCACATCAGGCAGAAACTCGCTGCGACGGTAAACATTGACAATATCTACAGGAAAAGGAATCTCAGCTAGACTAGCATAAGCCTTTTCACCCAAGATTTCGCCACCTGCCGCCTTAGGATTGACAGGGATAATTTTATAACCTCGAGCCTGCATTTCCTTGGTCACTCGATTGCTAGTTGTTTCTTCACGGTCTGACAAGCCCACCACAGCAAGGGTTTTACTCGTTGCGAGATACTGACGAATCACGCCATCACTTGGATTGATAAATTCTTGACTCATAGAAATCCTCCTTTTTCATCAGTATAGCACATTTTGAAAAGGCTTGCAGAATTCTACTACAAAAAAGGAGGACTAGCCTCCTTTTTATTTAGCCTCGTACCAGGTTTCCCCTTCATTTTCATCTGCGATGAGGGGAACACTGAGTTGAATGGCTTCTTCCATGGTTTGTTTGACCAATTTTTTCATCTCTGCCAATTCAGATTTAGGCACTTCAAGGACGATTTCATCGTGCACTTGCAGAAGCATCTTAGTCTGATAACCACCGGCAACCAAGGCTTTATCTAACTGAATCATGGCAATCTTGAGAATATCTGCTGCCGAACCCTGAATAGGCGAGTTGATAGCTGTCCGCTCCGCAAAACCACGAATGTTAAAGTTGCGCGAATTGATATCTGGCAACTCACGACGACGCTTAAAGAGAGTTTCTACATAGCCCTTATCACGCGCCTCACGCACCACTTCATCCATGTAGTTTTTAATACCTGGGAAGCGTTCAAAGTAGGTATCAATGTAGGTCTTGGCCTCCTTACGGCTAATGCCCAGATTATTAGACAAGCCAAAGTCTGAAATCCCGTAAACCACTCCAAAGTTGACCGCCTTGGCATTGCGACGGTCGTTTGCAGTCACATCCTCAGGACGCTCAATGCCAAAGACCCGCATGGCTGTCGAAGTATGGATATCTGCCCCCTCTTGGAAAGCCTTAATCAAGTGCTCATCCTTAGAAATATGCGCCAAAACGCGCAATTCAATCTGCGAGTAGTCCGAGCTGAGTAGCACACTATCCTCCCACTCAGGTACAAAGGCCTTACGAATGAGACGCCCCTGCTCCAAACGCACAGGAATATTTTGCAAGTTTGGATCCACACTAGACAAACGCCCAGTCTGAGTCAAATCCTGCACATAGCGAGTATGAATCTTGCCATCCGCCAAAATCCAGTCCTGCAAGCCAATTACATAAGTGGATTGAATCTTAGCAATCTGACGGTAGTCAAGAATTTTCTTAACAATCGGAGCAATAGGAGCCAGACGCTCCAATACATCCACCGCTGTCGAGTATCCAGTTTTGGTTTTCTTAGTGTATTCTAAAGGTAACCCCAATTTTTCAAAAAGAAGTACACCTAGCTGCTTAGGCGAGTTGATATTAAACTCCTCACCAGCCAGTTCGTAAATCTCCTGAGTGAGTTTTTCAATGACAAGCTCATTTTCAGCCTGCATCTCAAGCAAGGTCTCTTTCTTAACCGTAATCCCAGCAATTTCCATCTTGGCAAGAACAAAGGCAAGAGGTTGCTCCATCTCATAAAGAAGCTCTAATTGTCCATTTTCGCTAAGTTTTTCAAGCAAAACAGGCTCAGTCTCAACCAAAACAGCAAGCTTACGAGCCAAGTGTTCTAAGAATTTCTCACGTTCAGGAAGGGCCTTCTTGACTCCCTTACCATAGAAAGTCTCATCATCGACCAAGTAAGTCTGACCATAAAGACTAGCGATGGTCGCAATTTCATTGTCCTCCACAGTCGAAAGGAGGTATTTAGCCAAACGGCTGTCAAAAGCAGGTGCCTGCAAATCCACACCCAAACGATGCAAGAGAACTTTAGCCTTCTTAAAGTCATAAACTCTCAAAGGTGTTTTTTCTAGAAAATCCTTGAAAATCGGCTCTTGCAACAGCTCAAGCTTGTCTGTAGCATAGAGCTTATCCCCACAAGACCAAGCAAAACCAACCAAATCATCCGTATGGTAATTCTCACCAAAAAGCTCAAAATGGAAGATAGACTCTTTACTCAGCATATCTTGACTGATTTGGTCAACAATAGTAAAGTCCAAACTCTCAGCCACATCAGCTGACGACACATTTAAAGCCTGTTTGAGATGTTTGAAGCCCATCTCATCGTAGAATTTCCCAAGATTTTCCACATCTGGACCGCTATAGACCACATCATCCAAACCAATCTCAATCGGTGCCTTGATATCAATGGTCGCTAGTGTTTTAGACAAAAAAGCCTGTTCCTTATCATTGATGAGATTTTCCTTCATCTTAGAAGTCTTCATCCCATCAATATTTTCATAAATTCCCTCGAGCGAACCATGCTCCAACAAAAGCTTGATACCTGTCTTTTCACCGATTTTAGTCACCCCAGGGATATTATCCGACTTATCACCCATGAGCGCCTTGAGATCGATAAACTGCGTCGGTGTAATGCCCATTTTTTCCATAAGATATTCTGGTGTAAAGGCCTCAAACTCAGCCACACCTTTCTTGGAAATTTCAACCACCGTATGCTCATCCGTCAGCTGAATTAAATCCTTGTCCCCACTGACAATGGTAATATCAAAACCATCCTGCTCTGCTAGTTTATCCAGTGTCCCAATAATGTCATCCGCCTCATACTGAGCCAACTCATAGTGACGAATCCCCATATGATCCAACAACTCACGAATGAAAGGAAATTGCTCACGAAACTCATCAGGAGTCTTAGCCCGACCACCCTTATAGTCCGCATACATCTCTGTACGGAAGGTCGTCTTTCCCGCATCAAAAGCCACCAAAATATGACTCGGCTCAACCCGTTCCAATAAATGGCTCAACATCAACTGAAAGCCATAAATCGCATTGGTATGCAAACCAGCCGCATTCTTAAAACGGTCCAACTGCTGATAGAGCGCAAAAAACGCCCGAAAAGCAACAGAAGACCCATCAATCAATAATAATTTTTTCTTATCCATACACCCATTATAAAGGAAAGCACCAAAAAATACCATTGGGAAGAGCCAGACCGAGTATTTTTCATACTTTTTCCGAATAAATAGATAGAGCCAGAGAATCTAGTAAACCTAGATTAAAAAATGTGCTATAATGAAAGGAGAAAGAATATGACATTACGTCATCCGGGCATCAGCCCAACCAATGATTTGGTAGCTAAAAAAATCTTTAGCAACCCAGAAATCACTTGTCAATTTATCCGCGATATGCTGGATTTACCAGCCAAAAATGTAACCATTTTGGAGGGAAGCAATATTCATGTCTTACCTTCCATGCCATACTCGGCCCAGGATTTCTATACCAGTATAGACGTTTTGGTGGAGCTAGATAATGGAACGCAAGTAATTATTGAAATCCAAGTTCATCATCAAAATTTTTTCATCAATCGCCTGTGGGCTTACTTGTGCAGTCAGGTCAATCAAAACCTAGAAAAAATTCGCCAGCAAGAGGGCAATACTCATCAGAGTTACAAGCATATCGCACCAGTTTATGCTATTGCCATCGTAGATAGTAATTACTTCTCAGATGATTTGGCCTTTCACAGTTTTAACATGCGCGAGGATACTACAGGTGAAGTTTTAACCATCACAAATAATGGACAGGAAAACCATCTGGTCAAGATGGCGTTCTTGGAATTAAAAAAATATAGAGAAACCAGCAAAGATAAGGTTCGCAAGCCATGGTTGGAGTTTTTTGGGAACAAGCCCTTTACCCAGAAACCCGAGCGAGCCATCAGCCAAGCAGATCAACTGCTGGACTATAAGAGCTGGTCCGAGGAGGACAGGAAAATGTTTAGCCAACTACGTATGCGAGAAGAACAAGCCTTGTTAGCACAGGACTATGCCTTGGAACAAGCGGAGGAAAAGGGCTTAGAACGTGGTCTTGAACGTGGGCGAGCAGAAGGTCTTGAACAGGGACTGGAGCGTGGGAAAGTTGAAGGAAGGGAAGAAGGGAAACTTTTTGCCTTCTTAGACATGGTCCGCCAAGGTCTCCTGACTTCCGAGGTTGCCAGCCAGCAGTTGAGCATGACTGTCGCTGAGTTTGAAGCATTGTTATAAGATTATACAATCACTAATAACATAAAAGCGAACAAGAATGAAATATTATCTTGTTCACTTTTTATTTTCTACTATCCAACAAAGTCCTCACTCGATTATATACCACAAAAAAACAGGAGATTTCTCTCCTGTCATGATTCAACTATCTAAAATTAAACCCATTCACCGTTTCCGTTTACAGTGTAACCATTTACAGTAGTATTTACTGCAAGGGCACCTGAACCGTCAACATAGTACCATTTGTCTGAAACTTTAAACCATTGACTTACTTTCATAGCCCCTGATGCTTCAAGATAGTACCATGTATCACCATCTTTAACCCAACCTGTTGCCATTGCACCGTTTGCATTTAGATAGTACCATGTACCATTATCTTTAACCCAACCTGTTGCCATTGCACCGTTTGCATTTAGATAGTACCATGTACCATTATCTTTAACCCAACCTGTTGCCATCGCACCGTTAGCGTTTAGGTAGTACCATGAACCATTGTACTGTAGCCATCCTGTCGCCATAGCGCCATTGCTGTTGAGGTAGTACCATGAACCGTTGTTTTGTAGCCAACCTGTTACCATAGCACCATTAGCGTTTAGGTAGTACCATGAACCGTTGTCTTGTAGCCATCCTGTCGCCATTGAACCATCAGTATTGTAGAAGTACCACATACCGTTTTCTTGTTTCCAGCCTGTTTTTGGAGAAGCTGGTTTAGCTGGTTCTACTACAGAATATGAGCTGTATGATGGAACATATGAAGGGACATATGTAGGATTAGCTGGTCTTGCAGGAACAGAAGGTTGTGCTGGTTGCTCTGGTTTTGGAGCTGGAGCTGGCGCTGGTTGAGATGGCTCTTCAGCTGGTTTCTCTGCCGGTTTTTCTGCCGGTTTTTCTTTAGCTTTATCTTCTTCTGCAGCTTTCTTATTTAATTCATCGATAAATTTTTCAGCTTCTTCCGCTTTAGCTTTTTCTGCCGCTTCTTCTGCTGACTTTTTATTTGCATCATCGATTGCTTTTTCAGCTTCTTCTGCAGTTAAGCCTTGTTTGAAACCTTCTACGATTTTAGCTTTTGTTTTCTCTGCTTCTGCTTTTAATTTTGCAATCGTATCTCGAATTTGTTCTTCTATTTCAGGATTATTTTTTGCATCTTCTTCTAATTTTGCAATCGTATCCTTTAATGCCTTGTCAAAATTAGCTAAAAATGCTACTTGTGCGTCTTCCTCTTCCTTAGCTTCTTTTTCCTCTGCAATTTCCTCTTCTTTAGCAATTCCTTCTACTTCTTTTTCAGCTTCTTCTACAGTTAAACCTGCTTTGAAGCGTTTTTCATAGTCAGCCTTCTGGTCTTTAGTTCGTTTTTCAAATTCATCAATAAACCCTTGAATTTGTTTTTGTAATTCTGGATCTTCTTTTGCATTGTCTAAATATTCTTTTAATTCTTTAATTGTAGCTTCTACAGCTTTATCAAAATTAGCTAAAAATTCTTTTTGTGCTGATTCTTTATTTTCAGCTGGTTGACTACTAGCTACAGGTTGACCTTCCGCTTTTACAACCGACGGTTGAGATACAACAAATGCTGATCCTAAAACAGCAACACTAGCCAAGCTAGCAGTGAGAAATTTTTTCTTATCCATAAAATATCGACCACCTTTGGTACTATTTTACCATTTTTTTCCTAAAAATTCAAGAAATCACACTCCAAAATGATAAAAAATAAGAGGAAACTCCCCTTATTTTTATTTGATGAATCTACTATATCAATCTTTATTTTTTGATATTTAGAAGTGAATTTTTGACCAGCCTCTATGTAATTAAGCAAAACAATAATTACCTTTTAAGTCGGATTTAGATATTGCCCCTTCTTCGAAATCGATAGAATCTTTCTTGATTATGTCTATATTATCGTGAGTTCGAAGAGTTGAGATTGTCATACAAGCTAAGAAATACCAATGAGTTACTCGCAATAATTCAAGATTATTTTGGGATTCAATTATTTCATCTATTTCTTTATCTAACTGTTGCTTCAGAGAACCCTCAACTTTTTTCGAATTTTTCACTATCGTTGAAACATCTGACTGTGTCTCTACAAAAGACAATACAACTTTAGCTAAAGCTGGATATTTGTCTTCGTATTCATAAATCATGTCTTTTATTATATATTTTTCTTGGAAAAGTGTGTATAGAAGATTATATACAAACATTTTCTTATGTTTTTTTGTATCTTGTAGATAGAAAAAGAAACCAAGTAATACAACAATAATTAAAAATAAAATTGTACCCATATTATTCTACCTCCTTTTATTATGAAACATTTTTTCTAAATCGTTAATTCTCTTATCTCTATTAACAATTATTTTATTGAGCTCTTCAATCACCTTGGCTTGACTGTTAAAGGTCGTCTCATAATCTTTCCGTCTTTCTTCTTGTAATTTAAAAACAAAATAATAAGCACCTAACGCTACTATGATACAGACTCCCAATGGAACATCATACCCAAAAAATTCTTTTAATGGCTCAATTATATTCATTTATTTAATCCTATTCAAAAAATATGAGACTAAATATAATCCCTATCACTAGTATAGTAATCTTTTGATATTTTGTCAACACCTTTGTCAACACTTTTTCAATTTTTTTACAAAAAATAACCTCCTTATTGACAAAAAATAAGAGGAATTTCCCCTTATTTCTTTATTATATCCATTACACCCACTCACCGTTGGCATTTACTGTGTAACCATCGATAGTTGTGTTCACAGCCAATGCACCTGATGAATATGAGTAATACCATTTACCGCTAACTTGGTACCAACCTGTCTTCATAGCACCTGAGCCAGCAAGATAATACCATGTACCACCTTGCTTGAGCCAACCTGTTTGCATAGCACCTGAAGCATTGAGGTAATACCAATTGCCATCTAAAAGCTTCCAACCAGTCTGCATAGCACCTGAACCGTCAAGGTAATACCATGTACCATTGTCTTTTATCCATCTAGTACCCATTTTACCTAAACTGTCAAAATGGTACCAACTACCATTTATAAATTGCCAGCCTGTCTGCATAGCACCTGAGCCGTTAAGATAGTACCAATTACCATCAACTTGTTTCCAACCAGTTTTCATCACACCAGTTTCATCCAAGTAATACCATGACCCATCTTTGACCCAACCAGTCTTCATTCCATCTTCTTTAGAGAAATAATACCAATCCAGTCCAATTTTCTTCCATCCAACATGACGATTTCCCTCATCATCAATGAAGAATTTTTTACCATCAATTAAAACAATACCTGGTTTAAGGACACCTTCCTCATCTAAGAAATAATGTTTCCCGTCTACTGTAATATCCCCTGTTAGACGAACACCTTCTTTTAGATAGTAAGTTTTATCATCAATTTTGATAAAGCCAGTTTTCTTATCACCATTTTCAACAAAATAGTAAACCTTATCAGCAACTTTTACAAAGCCTAGCTTTTTAACACCATCTTTTTCATCTAAATAGTATTGCTTATCACCTGAAGTCAATAGACCTTTTTTCATAGCTCCATCAGCTTCAAAGTAGTAATTCTTACCATCAATTTTTTGCCAACCAGTAACTTTTTTGCCGTCCTTAATATAGTAGACCTTCCCATTCTCCGTTTTGAATTGACCTGCAGAATTAGACTGGTTCTGATTATTATTTTGGTTAGTATTAGTCGTTGAATTTGAGCGATAGATATGGTAAAGTGTATCACCTTTTAATTCACCAGTAACATAAGTATAGTTGGCAATATCCAGACGACTGGTATCAGAAGCTGCAGAGCCTGTACGTGGATCTTTAATATCAACTGGAACATCACTACCAGGTTTATATTCTACAAAACGAACTTTTTTTACTGGAGAATTAGAATTTGTTGTTGAGCCATTATTATTGTTTGCACCAGTACCATTTTGGTTATTATTCCCATTAGCATTACTAGTACTACCATTGTTTTGGTTGTTATCTCTATGGTATGGATTGGTCTGAGTACCAGAATTCGTAGTACCTGTCGTAGCAGTAGGTGCATACATATGATACATAATACCATCTTCTTCTCTACTAGAAGTATAGATATAATTTGCAATTTCAGGGTGATTCTCAATAGATGCAGCTGTCACAGCAGCACCTGTAAGTGCATCTTTAATATCTACAGGTCCACCATTTTTAAATGTTGCATAGTGGACTTCTTTAACCGTAGAAGTTGTTGTAGCCGTTGTTGCCCCTGTTTCGGCAGCTTGTGCTGGATGAACTGCAGCCATAGCTAGCACAGAAGTAGCTAGCAAGATACCTGTTAGTGTTTTCTTCATGAGAAGAACCTCCTTTATTAAATGGTTAAATTTATATAGATTATATCTCTTTCCTATAATAAATGCAATAAAAAACATAAAAAGTGTAGAAATATTTAACAATAACAGAAAGAGAGCAGTTTGAACCACTTTCTTTGTTATTTTATACCCATTCACCGTTGGCATTTACATAGTAACCATCGACTGTAGTGCTTACTGCAAGGGCACCTGAACTATAAGCATAGTACCATTTACCACCAACTTGGAACCAGCCAGTTACCATAGCACCTGAACCTTTAAGGTAGTACCATGAATCACCTACTTTAGCCCAACCTGTTTGCATAGCACCTGAACTGTTTAAATAGTACCAAGTGCTACCATCTTGCAACCAGCCTGTTTGCATTTCGCCTGAACCATTTAGGTAGTACCAAGTGCTACCATCTTTAACCCACCATTTCTGCATGATACCTTCAGCGTTAAAGTAATACCACTTACCACCATCCTGTAACCAGCCAACTTGACGTTTACCTTCTTTATTTACATAAATCCAGTTACTATCAACTTTATTCCAGCCAGCTTTTGTATTAGATTCATCTGTTAAGAAATATGTTTTACCATCAACGGTAATTTCCCCAAACTTACGTTCACCTTCTTCAGTGACATAGTAATACTTATCGCCAGCACCCTTGATAAGACCTGTCTTACGCTCACCTTCTGTAGTAATGTAATACCATTTTCCAGCACTATCTTTTACAATACCTGACTTGGTTGTACCGTCTTCAGCAAAGAAGTACCATTTAGCACCTACCTTATGCGCTCCAATTGTCACAACACCATCTTTGACAAAATAAGTTTTTCCATTTTCAGAGATAATCTCTGTCTTACGAGCTCCATCTGACACAAAATAATAGGTTTTTTCTCCTACTTTAATGAAACCAGTTTTCTTAACACCTTGTCCGTCTAGATAGTAACGTTCAGATGTGTTCTCAAGAACTCCGTGAGCCATAACACCTTCACTATCAAAATAGTAAGTTTTTCCATCAACATTAGCCCAACCTTTTACAGGATTTCCTTTATAGTAAAGATAACGATTACCAGCAGACACACGCCATTTTACATCTTTATCAGAAGTTTTATAGCCTTGAGTATTTAACTCACTGACAGACGCATCGGGATCATTTACATAATCATCAATCTTTGTCCCTTTCTCAACGAATAAGTAGTATTTTCTTCCCCCTTCAACATAGGCACGTTGAAATTCAAATCCTTCAATTGTCGAATGTTTAGAGATCGGCTGATTCCCATCTTCAAAAAATACTGTCTTACGTTCTTGTGAACGACCATTAATCACTGTGATCCACTCAGTTCTATAAACAACTTCTTCCGCACTTACTGGACGAGCTGTAATTGCAGAGTAACTGGTTAAAACTGCTGCACTTGCCATTGTCAAGCTAGCTACTGCTAGGGCTAAAGCTTTTTTATTTTTCATATGAGCATTCTCCATGTTTAAAATTTTAGGTAATAAACCTAATTTTATTGTATCTTATTTTTTAAAAAAATTCTAAAAAAAACTGAACTTTTTATGGAAAAAATAAAAAGCAGAAGAAATCTCCTGCTTTATGTGATTAAACTAGATTATTTAACCCATTCACCGTTTCCGTTTACAGTGTATCCACCTACAGTAGTATTAACTGCAAGGGCACCTGAACCGTCAACGTAGTACCATTTACCAGCAACTTCAAACCATTGGCTAGCTTTCATAGCACCTGATGCTTCAAGGAAGTACCATTTGCCACCGTCTTGCAACCAACCAGTTTCCATAGCACCTGAACCGTTTAGGTAGTACCAAGTGTTACCATCTTTAACCCACCATTTTTGCATTACGCCTTCAGCGTTAAAGAAGTACCATTTACCGTCGATTTGTTTCCAACCAGTAACTTGTTTGTTGTTGTCATAGTAGTGCCATCCGTTTTCACCTTGAACCCACTCATTACGAACAACATTGTAGCTGTCAGTTTTTTCAATTTCAACTGATGCGTTTACATACATATCATTATTTTCGTTACGTCCAACTGCATCTGCTGTAAATAGTGAAGATTTTGTTAGGCGCTCAGGTAAAAAGTAACCTTTTGGTACTGTCAAAATACGGTAAACAGCTACTCCACCCTCGTCTAATTTAAATTCAGCATCACCTGCTTCATTTGTCTTAGCACTTACAAGAGCTGGGGCATCTTTAACAGGTTTTCCACCTTGAGCATTCAAGAAATCTTCAGTAGTTTTGTAAACTAATAGCTCAAATTCAACACCTGCAACTGGTGCACCTTGTTTATCTTTAACGTTGATACGTCCATGTGTTCCATTTGTAAATGGTACAACCTTTTGAACTTTACCATCTTTAAGATTAAATTGACTATCATATGGATTAGATACTTTATCCTTATATTGATTTTTAGGATTAATTACCAAATAAGTATAAGTAGAACCATCTTTATATTGAACAGATACTACTTTATCTCCATTTGCTAGAACTTGTTCAGCACGGTTAGTTTCCGTTGCTTTTTCCACTTGAGAAGGATCGTAAGTTTTTTCAACTTTTCTAACTGATGCTGCTTCTTCAGGTGTCAATTGTCTTTCAGCTGAAACAGCTTGTACAGCACCAAATGCTGCAAGAGCGACTGCGCTTGTCAATAAAACTTTTTTCATCGTTTTATCTCCTTTGTTTTTCTTTAAAAATTTTTTCGTAAGACTATCTTACTACCATACAGTATATAAATATTTGCAGGATTTGTCAAGGGTTTTCTTTAACTTTTTACCTATTTTTTCAAAAAAGGTGAAAAAACGTCTTTGTGAGATGAAATACCCTTCAAATACCGTATCTCCCAAGTGAAAATCTCACAAATTTCTTAAACCCTGAGTCAAACCTCACATATCTAATCCATATCGATAGTTGGATAGAACTCACTTCCATGATATTATCCTATAACCCCTTCCAAATGTCAAGCAAAAATGACAAGTATTTTAGAAATAACTCGCCATTTCATTAACTTTCTACTATTTAAAATGTGACCTCATAGCAAGGACTCAAACTCAGCGACTGACATGCCCAACTGCTGGCTGGCAACCTCGGAAGTCAGAAAATCTTGACGAACCATGTCTAAGAAGGCAAAAAGTTTCCCTTCTTCCCTTCCTTCAACTTTCCCACGCTCTAAACCTTGTTCAATACCTTCTGCACGACCACGTTCTAAGCCCTTTTCCTCAGCTTGTTCCAAGGCATAGTCATGTGCTAACAAGGCTTGTTCTTCGCGCATACGTAGTTGACTAAACATTTTCCTGTCCTCCTCGGACCAGCTCTTGTAATCTAGCAGTTGGTCTGCTTGGCTGATAGCTCGCTCGGGTTGTTGGGTAAAGGGTTTGTTCCCGAAAAACTCCAACCACGGTTTACGAACCTCGTCCTTGCTGGTTTCTCTGTATTTTCTTAATTCTAAGAACGCCATCTTGACCAGATGGTTTTCCTGTCCATTATTTGTGATGGTTAAAACTTCACCTGTCGTGTCCTCTCGCATGCTAAAGCTATGAAAAGCCAAGTCATCTGAGAAATAATTACTATCCACGATAGCAATAGCGTAAACAGGTGCGATATGCTTGTAACTCTGGTGGGTATCACCTTCACGTTGGCGAATTTTTTCAAGATTTTGATTGACTTGACTGCACAAGTAAGCCCACAGGCGATTGATGAAAAAATTCTGATGATGCACCTGAATCTCAATGATAACCTGTGTCCCATTGTCTAGTTCAGCTAAAACGTCTATGCTGGTATAGAAATCCTGAGCCGAGTACGGCAGGGAAGGCAAGACATGAATATTGCTCCCCTCCAAAATGGTTACATTTTTGGCTGGTAAATCCAACATATCACGGATAAATTGACAAGTGATTTCTGGATTGCTAAAGATTTTCTTAGCAACCAAATCATTGGTCGGGCTAATGCCCGGATGACGTACAGTCATATTTCTTCTCCTTTCATTATAGCACATTTTTAAATCTAGGTTTACTAGATTCACTGCTTCTATCTATTTATTCGAAAAAGAGACGAAAAAACCTGAGAATTATCTCAGGCTTGGTCATTAAATCTTTTTCTCAATACTGAAAAGTGGAGAAAGTGGGCGTTTTTCATGGATACGCACGATAGCATCTCCCAAAAGATGAGCGATTGAAATCTGCTCAATCTTGTCAATCAAACGCTCTTCTGGCAGATAGATGGTATCCAAAACAACCAATTTCTTAATAGCTGATTTTTGGATATTATTCATAGCAGGACCAGAAAGAACTGGGTGCGTACAGCTCGCATAGACTTCAACAGCACCAGCTTCTGCAAGAGCATCTGCCGCATGACAAATCGTTCCAGCCGTATCAATCATATCATCAATCAAGATACAAGTCTTGCCTTCTACCTTACCGATGATGTTCATGACTTCACTGGTATTCATCTTATCAACACTACGACGTTTGTCAATGATAGCGATAGATGTTTTCAAAAATTCTGCCAACTTACGAGCACGAGTCACCCCTCCATGGTCTGGGCTGACAACCACATAGTCAGAACCAACCATGCCACGACGCTCAAAATAATCCGCAATCAGAGGAGCACCCATCAAGTGATCCACAGGAATATCAAAGAATCCTTGAATCTGCGCAGCATGCAAGTCAATGGTCAATAAACGATCCACTCCAGCTACTTCAAGCATATTTGCGACAAGTTTTGAAGTGATTGGCTCACGCGCTCTCGCCTTTCTATCCTGACGTGCATACCCATAGTAAGGCATGACAACATTGACAGATTCTGCACTCGCACGCTTCAAAGCATCCACCATAATCAAAATTTCAAGCAGATTGTCATTTACAGGCGAGCTAGTTGATTGTAGGATAAAGACGTGTTTCCCACGGATTGATTCTTCGATGTTGACCTGAATCTCTCCATCTGAAAATTGGCGAACACTTGATTTCCCCAACTCTATCCCAATCTCCTGCGCCACACGTTCTGCCAATTCTTGATTAGAAGAAAGGGCAAACAGCTTTAAATCAGAAAAAGACATGATTTCCTCCGGTATATATGTATCGCTTGTGTTTTTCACAAGATTTTTCCATCTACCATTGTAGCGCTTTTTACACTATTTTTCAATCAAAAATAAAAGAAGGGCACCATATTTGTACCCTTGCATCATTCTTTTGAAAAATATTCTAGTTCATTTTCTCAACAAAGCGATAAGCCTGATAAAAACCATAGAGAGTAATAGCCGTAACCACTGGAATCGCTAAAGGCAACTCTGTCTCCAATTCTACAAAAGGAGAGTTAAACAAGAAGTGAGTTCCCAAGGCTAAAGCTAGGAAAAGAAGCCCTTGTTTCTTGCCAACCTTCTGTCCTTTATAGGCTCTGTAAAGCAAGTAAACACCTACTACCGCCAGACCTGAAAAAGTCCAGTGAGAGGCAATTCCTGAGATGATACGCTCTAAAATCCTCGAAATAGTAAAGTCAAATCCCTCTGGCAAATCCGTACGAATGTAACCAATATCCTCAATCATTTGGAATCCCAAACCAGAAGCAATCCCTAGTAAGAACAAAGATTTTAATTTTCGCACAGGAATCAAAGCCAAAACAAAAACAAGTGGCAATAATTTCAACGGTTCTTCTACCAAAGGAGCCACAATAGCACTTTCAAAAGCATTTAAAAATGCACTATCTGGGAAAAGAACACCCAGTAAATCATGGATATAAGTATTCGCAAAGCTAGATAACCAGCCTGAAAGGAACATCCCACCCAATAAAGACAAGATCAAGGCATTCTTTGGCAATTCCCATTTTTTCCCAATCCGGAAAAGGAAATAAAGAGCTGGAATCATGTAAAAGAGAGCTAGAAAGATAGAAACTCCCATTAGTCCATATTCCGCAGCTGACATCGAGCCATCCGTATAGTAGATGGTTTCATACTGCAAACCAATACATAGCAATAAAATAAAAATAAATAAAATACTGTTTTTCTTCATACACTTTCTTTCTAAATGAAGTATTTACAATTCTACGACCGTCATACTTCCTGTATCCACATCGTAAATAGCACCAGAGATAGTGACATCATCTGGTATTAGGGGAGACTCGATAAGGAGTTGCATGTCCTCGCGTACACTCTCCTCTATATCTTGGAAGGGCAAGAAGTCCTGGTCTGACACATCGACACCTAGTTCCTCTTTCAGATACTCCTGAAAAGGTCCATTTTCAAAGGTCTGAGCACCACAGTCTGTATGGTGCAATACCACAATCTCTCTTGTCCCCATTTGTTGCTGGGAAATAACTAGCGAACGAATCATGTCCTCAGTCACTCGACCACCTGCATTCCGCAAGATATGAGCATCCCCAAGTGCCAATCCCAAAGCTTGCGCAACGTGCAGACGAGAGTCCATACAGGTCACAATAGCTACTCTGGTTTTGGGTTTAAGTGGCAGATTTAACTGCCCATGTAGGGCAACATAAGCCTGATTGGCTTGCATAAACTGTTCAAAATACGACACGATTCCCTCCTTGAAAATTTGATAGTCAAATATTTCTCCTATCTTATCATTTTTAAGAGGATTTGTCACGGATTATGCAAAGACCTTTTTCAAAACTTCCTGAATCGTTGTCACCCCAATAACCTGAATTTCCTTAGGAGGAGTGATTCCTGTCAAGGAATTCTTAGGTACATAAATCTTAGTAAAGCCCAGTTTAGCAGCTTCGTTGATGCGTTGCTCAATACGATTCACGCGCCGAATCTCTCCTGTCAAGCCCAGTTCTCCGACAAAACATTCCTGAGGATTAGTTGGCTTGTCTTTGTAGCTCGAAGCAATAGCAACTGCAACAGCCAAGTCAATCGCAGGTTCATCCAATTTAACACCACCAGCAGATTTGAGATAGGCATCCTGATTTTGCAAGAGAAGCCCTGCCCGTTTTTCCAAAACAGCCATAATCAAGCTAGCACGGTTAAAATCAAGTCCTGTCGTAGTACGCTTGGCATTTCCAAACATGGTCGGTGTTACCAAAGCCTGAACCTCCGCCAAAATCGGACGCGTCCCTTCCATGGTTACAACGATGGAGGAACCAGTCGCCCCATCCAAACGCTCTTCTAGGAAAACTTGACTCGGATTGAGTACCTCAACCAAGCCGCCCGACTGCATCTCAAAAATCCCAATCTCATTAGTGGAACCAAAACGATTTTTGACCGCTCTCAAAATACGAAAGGTGTGGTGACGCTCCCCTTCAAAGTAAAGCACTGTATCCACCATATGCTCCAACATACGAGGCCCAGCCAAGGTTCCTTCTTTGGTCACATGACCTACGATAAAGATGGCAATGTTATTGGTCTTGGCCAACTGCATGAGTTCAGCGGTCACTTCACGCACCTGAGAAACAGACCCCTGCACCCCTGAAATCTCAGGAGACATGATGGTCTGGATGGAATCAATAATGAGAAAGTCTGGCTGGATACGCTCCACTTCTGCACGAACACTCTGCATATTGGTCTCTGCATAGAGATAAAACTCACTATCAATATCACCTAAGCGCTCTGCACGTAGTTTAATCTGCTGGGCAGACTCCTCCCCACTGACATAGAGAACTGTCCCCACTTGGGACAACTGGGTTGAGACTTGTAGGAGAAGAGTTGATTTCCCAATCCCAGGATCCCCACCGATGAGGACGAGACTTCCTGGTACCACTCCGCCTCCAAGCACACGGTTGAATTCCTCCATCTCCGTCTTGGTTCGATTGACATTGATGGAAGTCACCTCAGCTAGTTTCATGGGCTTGGTTTTCTCACCTGTCAAGGACACACGCGCATTCTTGACCTCGGCAACCTCAACCTCTTCCACAAAAGAAGACCAAGACCCACAGTTGGGGCAACGTCCCAGATATTTAGGGGAATTATACCCACAATTTTGACATACAAATGTCGCTTTTTTCTTTGCGATGACAAACCTCTTTCTATATCTCTAACTCACACTCAATCACTTGGCAAAAATCAATCTTCTCATTTGGCACAAACTGGCGCATGAGCATTCGATGAGCAACAACTACCACAGTCTGATGTTCTCGATACTTAGACATACATTCTAGAAACCGAGACTTCATTTCCGTAGCTGTCTCATATTGAATAGGACTATTAGGAAGCAACTCCCCCTTGTTTTCTAGAAACATAGTACGAGCTTTTTCAAAATTATCTGTGCCACTTTCATAGACCTGCCATTCATGCAATAATGGCTCTACTCTTAAAGGAAGATCCGTAGCACAAACCATATAAGAAGCCGTTTCTAAAGCTCTTGTGACTGCAGAAGATATAATTATTTCAGCTGAAGAGAGTAAAGGATTGGTGCTCAGTTCCTGAGCTTGCTGCCGTCCCTTCTCAGACAAGGGCGCCAAATCTATCCCAAATCCCGTATAAGAACGCTCCTCTAACTCACGGTAATCTGGCTCCCCGTGACGTACAAAGATAATCTTCATTCTAGTGCCCTGTCGATCCAAATCCACCAGTCCGAACGCCATCAGCCGCATCTCCATCTGCAATCAAGAAAGGAGCAAAGACAGCTTGAACCACACGTTCCCCAACTTCAAGAACAACCTCTTGGTCTGTTATATTCTTCATCTGCGCAAAAATATGTCCTTCATTCCCAGGATTTCCATAATAATCCCCATCAATAACCCCAACTGAATTAATTAAAACCAATCCCTTCTTACGAGGATTTGAAGAACGATCATAGAGGTAGAGAGCCTCAGTCGGCTGCATATAAGCCTTAACCCCTGTCGGAACCAAGACAATCTCTCCTGGAGCGATAACTGTGCGCACAGCAACCTTTAAGTCGTAACCAGCCGCATGCGCTGTCTCACGCTTGGGCAATAAATTTTCATCTGTAAAACTAGAAACCAATTCAAAACCACGAATTTTCATCATCTTCTCTTTTCTATTATCATTTATTCTAGATTATTCTATCTTATTTATTCGGAAAAAGCACGAAAAAAAGAGCACACAATTCAAATCGCTTAGGGCTGCTGGATTCCTCCCCTGACCCGCTTCACGCAGAACTGTTGCTCCATCATTTATTATATCACATTCCTATTCATTTTAAAAGCAAAATTATTTTTTCCGTCTATTTCTAAAAAAATCCTGCATAATAGCTGCACATTCATCTTCCAAAATTCCCGTTTCAACCTCTACACGATGATTGAGACGCTCATCTGTCAAGATATCATACAAACTCCCAGCAGCGCCAAATTTCTGGTTTTTAGCCCCATAGACCACGTTTGGAATACGGGCAAGCCCAATCGCCCCACTACACATGACACAAGGCTCAATGGTCACAAAAAGCGTGCAATCCAGCAAGCGCCAGCTCTCCTCACTCAGGTTCGCATTCTCTATAGCCATAATCTCCGCATGCATAACCGCTCGTTGCAACTCCTCACGCGCATTATGCCCACGACCAATGATTTCTCCGTCCTTGACAATCACACAACCAATTGGAATTTCATCCTGTTCTAAGGCAATCTCAGCCTCTTTCAAAGCCTCCCTCATGAAGCTTTCCTTTTCTTCAACTGTATAATTCATCAATTTCCCTTTTTCTACTTGTCGATTTTATTATTATATCATGAATCCCAACACAAAAAAAGCCACCGAATGCGGTGACTCTATAGGGAGATTATTATGAAAAAGAAAAGTTTAGGATATTTGTTACAACAAGTTAGGAGGTCTTCTTGTAACTGTCTATAGTATACCCGACCTATCTTAAACAAATCTTAAAAATTTCTTAGGACCAAACACTTTCTAAAATATTTGTTTGTTCACGACCAGGACCTACTGAGAAAGTAGAAATACGAACGCCAACCAATTCACTCACACGACGAACGTAGTTACGCGCATTCTCAGGAAGATCTTCCAAATTACGAACTCCAGTAATATCTTCTGACCAACCTGGCAACTCTTCATAGATAGGCTTGCAACGTTTCAATTGCTCAAGACTAGCTGGATAGTAGTCAATACGTTGACCGTCAAGATCATAAGCCACACAGATCTTCACTGTATCTAAACCACTCAAAACATCGATAGAGTTCAATGAAAGGTTAGTGATACCAGAAACACGACGGCTATGACGCATCACAACTGAGTCAAACCAACCCACTCGACGTGGACGACCAGTTGTAGTACCATACTCATGACCCACTTCACGGATACGTTCTCCCACTTCATCAAACAACTCAGTTGGGAAAGGACCGTCTCCTACACGACTCGTATAGGCTTTACATACACCAACAACCTTATCAATCTTACTTGGCCCAACACCTGAACCAATGGTCACACCACCAGCCACAGGGTTTGAAGACGTAACAAATGGATAGGTACCTTGGTCGATATCTAGCATAACACCTTGTGCACCTTCAAAAAGCACACGTTTACCGTTATCAAGCGCATCATTCAAAATGACAGATGTATCTGTCACATACTTCTTGATTTGTTGACCATATTCGTAATATTCTTCAAAAATATCATCGAAATCAATCGCTTTACTGTCATACAATTTTTCAAAAAGGCGATTCTTTTCAGCAAGGTTACGTTCTAAACGCTCACGGAAAATGTCTTTATCCAAAAGATCGGCGATACGAATTCCAACACGAGCAGCCTTGTCCATATAAGCTGGACCAATTCCCTTGATTGTCGTACCAATCTTATTGTCGCCCTTAGCCTCTTCTTGCAAGCGATCCAACTCGATATGATAAGGCAAAATAACATGCGCACGATCAGAAATACGCAAATTATCAGTTGTCACACCTTCCTCATGAAGATAGCTCAATTCTTTCACAAGCGATTTAGGATTTACAACCATACCATTCCCAATAACAGAGATTTTTTCAGGGAAGAAAATCCCAGATGGAATCAAGTGCAATTTAAACTTCTTACCATCAATCACAATCGTGTGACCTGCATTGTCACCACCTTGGTAACGTGCAATCACTTCTGCGTTCGCTGAAAGGAAGTCTGTAATCTTCCCTTTACCTTCATCACCCCATTGGGTACCTACAACAACAACTGAAGTCATAATCTTGTCTGAGCCCTCAGGCTCTTCCTTTCTCACATACATGGCAGGACTCTCACCTGCAATTATATCTTACAATTTATTATAAGAAAAAATCGCCTTTTTATCAAGAAGAAACAATAGAAAGATTTGCTATTTCCAACTATTAAAAAATGATTTAGAAAAATTACCAGCTATTTATTGTTATATTGCCATAAAAAAGTAAGTTTGTTCGGAAATTAACTCAGACTATCTCAACAAGAAATAAAACCTTGTTTCATTATCATCTTTTCAAGATACAAACGATAAGCAACACGATAATGGTAAACGATAAAATCCCTACGACACCCAATGCCATATCTAACTAAATAATAAATCAAAAATTTAAAATGAAAATCTTCCCATTCCCAACTATTATCAAAGAAAGTAGCATACTCTTCTTCGATACTGTCATAGAAATCAGTCATCTGATCATAAATACTTTGTAGCATAAGCATACACTCCTTTACTTTTTATGATCTTATTCTAACAAAAAATTATAAAAAGTTATTAATAATTCCTGAATTGTACAAATACCAACCTCAATAAGAGAAAAAATAGGAAAAGTTGACAGAATAGAAACAAATTTACTACCTAAATTAGACTATTATAGACCTTATTAACTGCGTTAAATACTAAAAGAGACTGAGGTAAAAACCTTAAAATAAGAAAAACGCATAGTATCTAATTTTTCAAACTATCTTTAAAACATTTCTCAAAGATAACGAGAAAATTGTTAATTCCCAAACTAACTTCCACCGCTAATCCAAGTGGAAGTTAGTCTGATAAAAATCCTAAAAACCAGTGGAATTCCGTGTCAGGATAACTTCCACTGGTTTTACTCATGTTTGATTTTATAGCTTTTGTAACCAAAATGAATCGAAAAAAAGAGCGCACAAAATCGCCTTATCTGAAAGCGTTTCAGATTAAGTTCCGCTATGGTGGAAGTTAGTGTGAGACGTTTGAATGTGGTTAAAGGTTAGTTTTTAGAACTTATGTTGGAGTAATGTAGAAGATTGACAGACGTCTTCTGCAGGTATTTTAGAAATACCTAGAAGTTTAGGAATTTCTTCTCCGTAAGTAAAGGCAAAGAGTTCATAGGCTGACTTTCCATTCAAAGCAGCGCGTTTGACACTGTTGACATGCGAACAGACGAGATTGATTTCCTCTTGAGTTAAATTGTCAAAAGAAGTTCCTTTAGGCAGAATGTCGCGAATCAGCGTGTGATTTTTCTCAATTCTCCCTTTCTGGTCAGAGCGATTAGGGTCACAAAAGAAGAATTTACTCTCTCCTCGCACATCCATTTCGATATCATCGACCCTGGCAAACTCTCCACCATTATCTGTCAGGATGACAGGAAAGAGTTGGAAGAAATCTTTGTCAGCTTGGTGAAGAGTGTTCTTGATGTCATAGAGGTGCTTGGTAACCTCAAGGGCAGTTTTATTATCCAGAAGACTAGCGAAGATAAAGTTACAGAAAGAGAGATTGAAGGTGAGTAGGACTTTCCCTCCCATTCTACCCAAAACTGTATCCATTTCCAGCCAAGAGTCTAGTTGATTAAGGGCTAAATAGTTTTGGAAATCCTCATAGGAGCGGCCTTTCTTAGCTTCTTTAGGGATGGAAGGTAGCTTACTTTTCCGTCTTTCTTTGAATTTAACGGCTCTGGCTAGGTCAATAGGAGCGATAGACAGGTAACCTTTTCGGATGTGTCGATAGACAGTCGAGGAGCTAACATCAAGGTTATGAGTTTTGAGGATATGATAGATGTGTTGTCCCTTTTTAACCCCATCAGAAATGACTTTGTCCATTTCCCAGAAGGTCTTGGAATTGAGGGGAGTTCCTTCGCGAGCTTCGACAAGAGTTTGTTCGTATTGTTTTTGAGCTTGTTTAGCTAGGTAGAAGATTTTTTTAAATCCACAATTTTGTCTTCTTTTAGGGCATCCATTATAGACAAAGGGAGCTTTGTCGAGTAGAGGGCAAGGAAGGTTATGGCATGTAGACTCTCGTACTTGTCTGTTTCGTTTGACTTCTTTGGAAACAGTAGTAGGATCTTTTAGAATCAGTTGGCCAATAGCTTTGAAGGTTTCACCGCGCTCTAAGCCTAGTTGGATATCGTTACGGTCTGAAAGGGTAAGGTGTTTATGTTTTGTCATAGTGTACCTCATTTCTAACTCAAACGTCTCACACTTAATTCCACCATAAAAATCCGTTTTAGACTAATTTCCACTTCGGTTAGGCAAGTGGAAGTTACTTTGAGAAGTTAGCATAACAAGAAAATTGTCAATATCCTTAAACTAGCCTATTCTAACGCCAAACTAGAAGTCACTAATAATCCCATCAAACTTATCAAGCGCAACGACTTTGGTTTTCGGAACTTTGAAAACTTCAAAAAACGGATTTTCATCGCTCTAAACATCAAAAAAAGAAAGGACGAAATTTGTCCTTTCTCGAGATTAGCTTTTCTGGCTCTATAATATTTGTAGTGGGTAAATCCCCTATGGATATTATGGAACCTATTTTAGGGTAGAAAAAAATTCCATTTATCACAAAATTACTAGAGCTTACAGACCCTAATTTCTAAATTATGGATATCATCAATAGGGATACACATAAGAAAATCATCGCTAAACTGGACTACGACGCCCCATCTTTCCCTGATTGCAGAAGTTAAATGAAGAAATATGACTTTCAAAAACCTTCTAAAATTTCTTACCTTGAAACTACTGGTATGTCTACTATAATTCTCCTTAGAAAACGTCGTTTCAAGTGCTATCATTGCTATAAAATGATGGTACAAGAAAAATATTCCGCTTCATTAGGTGCGAGATAGATTATTAATTATATAACAAAAAAGAGGTCAAAACCTCTTTTAATTAACTACTCCGCCAGTAGGACTCGAACCTACGACATCATGATTAACAGTCATGCGCTACTACCAACTGAGCTATGGCGGAATAAAGCTAAGCGACTTCCATATCTCACAGGGGGCAACCCCCAACTACTTCCGGCGTTCTAGGGCTTAACTTCTGTGTTCGGCATGGG
>NZ_CRPU01000008.1 GCF_001096185.1 Streptococcus pneumoniae | reverse complement strand
GCCGTGAAAAGGCGGTGTCTTAACCCCTTGACCAACGGACCAGAGTTGTTATTTTCAACTCTTACTATTATACAGTCTTTTTAAACTTTGTCAACACCTTTTTTAAACTTTTTTTATTAATTTTACAACAGCTTCAGTCCGAGCGGTATGTGGGAACATATCGACCGACTGGATATAATGGAGATCATATACTTTTACTAAGCGCACTAGATCACGAGCCAAGGTCGAAACATTACAAGAAATATAAACCATTTTTTCTGGTACATAGGTAAGAATTGTATCTAATAACTTATCATCCAGACCTGTACGTGGAGGGTCCACAATCAATGCATCTGCCCGGTATCCTTCCTTGTACCAACGAGGAATAATCTCTTCTGCTGTTCCAGCTTCATAATGAGTATTGTCAAATCCCATTCTTTTAGCATTTCGCTTGGCATCTTCAATAGCTTCTGGAATAATATCCATACCTCTTAGTGTTTTAACTTTCTTTGCAAAGGCAAACCCAATCGTTCCAACTCCACAATAAGCATCAATCAAATGATCTTCTTTAGTAACATCCAAAGCTTTTACCGCCTCGTTATATAGTACTTCTGTTTGTTCAGGATTTAGCTGATAAAAAGCTCGAGGGGATAGTGAAAATTCATAATCGAGAACACCTTCTTGAACACTCTCTTGTCCCCAGATAATCTCTGTCTTTTCACCATAAATCTCACTGGTTTTAGCTGTATTTGTATTCACAGCTACTGTCACAACTTCTGGAAAATATTTAACTAAGTCTTTTACCAATTGGGTTAAATTAAGCTGGCGATTTGTAACAATAATAATCTGAACCTGTCCAGTCTTTCTTGCTCGTCGGACCATTATAGTTCTAACACCTAGGACTTTTCTCTCATCCGTGATCGGAATCTGGTGATAAGTAAGTAATTCCGCTAGACGATTAGCAATCACTTGGGTTTCCTTATCTTGTACTAGGCAGTCTTTCAACTCTACTAAATAGTGAGAGTTTTGTGCATATAAGCCCGCCTTGACCTGATTCTTAAATTTTCGAGTCTGAAATTGTAACTTAGCACGGTAGTACTTTGGTTCCTGCATACCAATCGTCGGGCGGATTTCATAATTTTCATATCCTGCAGGGGCAAATTTTTTCAGCGCTTGATGAAGCAAGTCCGTCTTGAACTCTAGCTGCTTATCATAATGCAGGTGCATGATTTGGCAGCCTCCGCACTCATTGTAAATAGTACATGCTGGCACAACACGGAATTTAGACTTCTTGTTGACCTTCAGTAATTTTGCCTCTACAAAGTTACGTTTAATAGAAGTAATCTGACAATAGATATCTTCACCTTTGAGAGCACCAGGCACAAAGACTAATGTTTTTTGATAAAAGCCGATTCCCTCACCATTAATTCCCATGCGCTTGATTTTTAATGGTATTTTTTGTTTTATTTTTAGATTCATAGGTCTATTATACCATGGAGTTTCTAAGATATTTAAGAATATGTTACAATAAAAGCATGAATTCAAAAACACCTCGCTTTAGTATACTAGATTTCCCTGAACAATTACGAAGCTATATCAAGGGAGCTAATCTCTCTGATAGTTCTTCTCATTCAAGTGCAACTGTCCTATATATAGATTCAGGTTACTATTTAAAAATAGATCAAAAAGGCAGATTAGCTCAAGAAGCTAAGATTGCAACTTGGTTCGAAACTGAAGGATTGGGAACCCCAGTGATTACCTATTTATCAGCAAAAAAGGACTTCCTTCTGACCAAAGAAGCCATTGGCAGCAACGCTCTCGATTTTTTAAATCAACCCGAAAAACTCTGTCAAATCCTGGCACAAGCATTAAACAAACTTCACAGTCTTAAACCACAATCTTTTCCGTCGGAAAATCATCTGAAGCGTTATAAAGAAGAAGCCTTAAAAAACTATCAGGAGGGGACTTTTTATAACAAGACTCTTCTGCCTCAATTTCATATTCACAGTCGTGAAGAAGCTTACCAACTGATACAAGAGAAAGGTCACCTTCTCAAAGCTGATGCTTTTATTCATGGAGATGCCTGCCTGCCAAATTTCATCTTGAAGGATGCCTCGCATTTTTCTTGCTTTATTGACTTGGGATTGGCTGGTTTTAGTGACCGACATATCGACCTCTTTTGGACAATTTGGTCCCTTCATTACAACCTACAAGATGCTACGTATGCTGAATTATTTCTCGACTATTACGGTAGAGAATATGTAGATATGGATAAACTCCGACTTGTTGCAGCTTTCGAAGCATTTAGATGAAAGGAAATTATGAAAATCACAAAACTTGAAAAGAAAAAAAGACTCTATCTGATGGAGCTTGATAATGACTACAAATGCTATATTACTGAAGATACAATTGTTCGTTTTATGTTATCAAGAGATAAGGTTATAAGCCAAGAAAAATTGAAAAAGATACAGGACTTTGCCCAATTTTCTTATGGTAAGAATCTAGCTCTCTACCACCTATCCTTTAAAGCACGCACTGAAAAAGAAGTCAGAGAATATCTGAAAAAATACGATATTGATGAAAACATCGTTTCTCAAGTCATTATTAATCTTAAAGAAGATAAGTGGATTAATGATGCTCAGTACTCTTATGCTATCATCAATGCCAATCAACTTTCAGGAGACAAGGGACCTTATGTACTGACTCAGAAACTAAAACAAAAGGGGATCTCAAAATCCACTATAGAAGAGATAGTGAAAGAATTTGATTTTTCGGAAGTTGCTCAACGTGTAGCCAATAAACTATTGAAAAAATATGAGGGAAAACTTCCAGCTCGTGCCCTGCAAGATAAGATTATCCAGAACTTGACCAACAAGGGTTTTTCCTATTCTGATGCTAAAAGTGCCCTTGACGAATTGGATAGTCAAGTTGACGAAGACACGACTCAGGAGCTCATCTTCAAGGAGCTTGATAAGCAATATGCTAAGTATGCTCGAAAATATGACGGATACGAACTTAAACAGCGTTTAACTCAAGTTTTAGCTCGAAAAGGCTACGATTTTTCGGATATAGCAAGCGCTCTTAGAGAATATCTTTAATATTTTCGTGTAAAATTCACAGATTTTAGGCATTTTTATGGTACAATAGTAAACGATAAACTTATAAATTGTAGAAAGTTGGTTAGTTATGAAGCTTCCAAAAGAAGGCGACTTTATTACAATTCAAAGTTATAAGCATGATGGCAGTCTCCACCGAACTTGGCGGGACACCATGGTACTAAAAACAACAGAAAACGCCATTATTGGTGTCAACGATCATACACTTGTTACCGAAAGTGATGGTCGTCGTTGGGTTACTCGAGAACCGGCTATTGTTTACTTTCACAAGAAATATTGGTTTAATATTATTGCCATGATTCGTGATAATGGAATTTCCTACTATTGCAATATGGCTAGCCCCTACTATCTGGATGAAGAAGCACTGAAGTATATTGATTACGATTTGGATGTTAAAATTTTTACAGATGGGGAAAAACGTCTTTTGGACGTTGAGGAGTATGAGCGTCACAAACGCAAAATGAATTATTCTGATGACTTGGACTATATTTTAAAAGAACATGTCAAAATTCTTGTTGATTGGATTAACAATGGACGTGGTCCTTTCTCAGAAGCCTATGTAAACATTTGGTACAAGCGCTATGTAGAACTAAAGAATCGGTAAAGTTGTCAAACTGGGGTTAAGACCCCGGTTTTTTATTTGAAAAACCCAGCTTTTCAGCTGGGTTGGTCTCTATATATCTAATTTAGTAACAGTAAATTTGATGTGGGAATAGTCTTTTTCAACATCCTTATCCAGCAAAAAAGCCGTGGCATCCTTCTTAACCTGAACAAGGTCAATATTCTGGGCTTGTGCTGCATAGACACATCCACAATAACATTGACGATAGATATCATACTCCTCACACATCTCTACTGAACGTTTGTAGCCTTGATTTTTCTTGAAATCACTGGGAAGATAGTGAGTGGTATAAATCTTTTGCACATCGATTCCGATGCTGTTGATGGTTTGAGAATTCTTATGAGGACTAATGGTCAAGGCTGAGCCAAAGTAGTCAAAGCCCAAGTCCATAGCCACTTGCGCTGTCTTATCCAGTCGGTAGTCAAAGCAAACCTTGCAACGGTCGCCACCTTCTGGCTCCTCCTCTAGTCCCCTAACTAGTTTTCGGTATTCATTGGGTTCGTAGGGAGCTTCTAGGTATTGAACGTTATTGCCAGTTCGCTCATTGAAATCACTGACAAACTTCTGGGTGACGTAAGCCCGTTTATGGTATTCTGCCTTGGGATGGATATTAGAATTTGCAAAATAAATGGTCACATCTGCATACTTGGTCAAATATTCTAGAGTATAGGTACTACAAGGGGCACAGCAAACATGCATGAGAATGGTAGGCCTTTGCTCATTTTTCTCCCATACTTGTACCATCTTCTGCATAACACGGTCATAATTAATCTTCTGATTGGGGTTCATCTTGCTCAGAATTTCTTCTACATCGATCATGTTCTTCTCCTTTTTCTAGTCTTATTTTATCATATAAGTTAGGAGAGCTCAAATCTATTTAGAAGTGAATATCATAAAAAGAAGGGATATGCATTCCCTCCTTTTGTGTTTTTTATAAGTTGTTTTCTATAGAAAGCTTACATCATGCCGCCCATCATGCTTGGATCCATGGCTGGAGCTGGGGCTACTGGTTCTGGCTTATTGGCTACGACTGCTTCTGTTGTCAAAATCAAGCTGGCTACAGATGCTGCATTTTGAAGAGCTGAACGGCTCACTTTAACTGGGTCGATGATTCCCTCTTCAATCATGTTGACCCACTCGCCAGTTGCTGCGTTAAAGCCTGTACCAAGCTCAGCATTTTTCAAACGATCGATAACGATTGAACCTTCGAATCCTGCATTGTGGGCGATCTGACGAACAGGTTCTTCCAAGGCACGGAGAACAATATTGCGTCCTGTTGCTTCGTCTCCTGTCAATTCCAAATTAGCCACGGCTGGAATGACATTTACAAGAGCTGTCCCACCACCAGCAACGATTCCTTCTTCAACAGCTGCACGAGTAGCGTTGAGGGCATCTTCAATGCGGAGTTTCATTTCTTTCAACTCAGTTTCAGTTGCAGCACCGACCTTAATAACCGCTACACCACCTGACAATTTCGCCAATCGTTCTTGCAATTTTTCACGGTCAAACTCAGAAGTTGTGGTTTCGATTTGAGACTTGATAACTGCAACACGGTGAGAAATCGCTTCAGGATTTCCAGCACCTTCTACGATAACCGTACTATCTTTGTCCACAGTTACTCTCGCTGCTTGACCAAGTGCTTCAATTGTAGCATCTTTCAACTCAAGACCAAGGTCTTCTGTGATAACTGTTCCGCCTGTTAAGATGGCAATGTCTTCTAGCATGGCTTTGCGACGGTCACCAAAACCAGGTGCCTTAACTGCTACTACGTTGAAGGTTCCACGAATCTTGTTCAAAACAAGAGTTGGAAGAGCCTCGCCATCCACATCATCCGCAATAATCAAGAGTGGACGATTGCTTTGGAGAATGCTTTCCAAAAGTGGCAAGATTTCTTGGATATTGGAAATTTTCTTGTCTGTAATCAAAATGTACGGATTTTCAAGGTCAGCCACCATTTTTTCGCTATCAGTCACCATGTACTGTGAAAGGTAACCACGGTCAAACTGCATTCCTTCTACGACTTCAAGCTCTGTTTCCATACCACGTGACTCTTCGATAGTGATGACTCCGTCTTTGCCAACTTTTTCCATGGCTTCAGAGATGTACTCACCAACTTTTTCAGAACGAGAAGATACGGCTGCAACTTGAGCGATAGCTTCTTTATTGGCAACAGGGATGGCGTTGTTTTTCAAAGCTTCAACTGCTGCGGCAACTGCCGTTTCAATACCACGACGAATGCCAATTGGATTGGCACCCGCTGTGACGTTTTTGATTCCTTCACGGACAATTGCTTGGGTCAAGACTGTTGCAGTTGTCGTTCCGTCACCTGCAATATCATTGGTTTTTGAAGCTACTTCTGATACCAATTTGGCACCCATATTTTCAAAATGATCTTCCAATTCGATTTCTTTGGCAATAGTTACACCGTCATTGGTGATGAGTGGTGAACCGAATGATTTTTCAAGAACAACATTGCGGCCTTTTGGTCCCAAGGTTACTTTAACAGTATCTGCAAGGATATCGACACCACGAACCATAGCTGAACGGGCATCTGATGAAAATTTAATTTCTTTTGACATACTTACTTTCTCCTTCTATTCTTCAATGATAGCCAAGATGTTAGCTTCGCCAACGATGATGTACTTTTCATCGCCATCTTTGACGTCGAGACCTGCGTGAGCTTCAACTAAGACACGGTCTCCAGCTTTAACGCTTGGAGCAACCAAGTCACCGTTCAAGGTACGAACACCTTGTCCAGTAGCCACAACTTTGGCTGTTTTGGTTTTTTCTTGGGCTGAGCCTGCAAGGACAAAGCCTCCAACAGTTTGTTCTTTTTCTTCTACTTTTAAGACCACACGGTCCCCTAATGGTTTCAACATCTGATTTCCTCCATAATGAGATAGATATTATTAGCACTCTTTATTCTTGAGTGCTAATTTATAGTTCTATTGTATCACTTGGTCAGAAATAGTCAAGGAAAAAGTCTGACTTTCTCAAGATAAAAAGCCTGAGACTAACTCAGACTTTTTAATGCTTAAAATGGTAGTTCTTCCTCTTCCAAGACTAGGTCTGCCAAATCCTGCCCTGCGTTATTTTCTCGCATGGCACGTTGGGCACGACTTTCCAAGAGTTGGAATCCTGTGACAAGTACTTCGGTCACGTAGTTCATCTGACCATTTTTCTCAAAACGACGGGTACGTAATTCTCCATCCACTGAAATAAGACTACCTTTAGTTGCGTAGCTTGCCAATGTTTCTGCTAGTCTGCCCCAAAGGACCATATTGACAAAATCAGCTTCACGTTCGCCATTTTGGTCTTTATATCGACGATTCACAGCAATAGTCGCTCGTGCTACTGACTTGTCATTGTTGGTTTTGTGCAATTCTGGTGTAGACGTCAAGCGTCCGATTAAGATAACTTTATTATACATATTTTTTCCTCCTACTTATCTATTCGTAGGAAATCAAAAAAAGTTACAGAAATTTGTAACTTTTCGAGGAAATTTTTTTACTTTTTATGAACCATGAAACCTGTCGCCTGTTGATTTGCCATAATGGTCATATCTGTAATCTGAACACGACGAGGTTGACTAGTCACATAGACTACTGTGTCTGCAATATCCTGAGCTTGCAAAGCTTCTATTCCTTGGTAAACGGACGCAGCTCGTTCTTTATCACCATGAAAACGCACTGTAGAAAAATCTGTTTCGACAATTCCAGGCTGAATGGTTGTCACCTTGATATCCGTTGCGATGGTATCAATTCGCAGACCATCTGAAAAGGTCTTAACTGCTGCCTTGGTAGCTGAGTAAACAGCGGCACCAGCATAGGCGTAGATTCCTGCGGTTGACCCCATGTTGATGATATGTCCTTGATTGGCTTTTACCATTTCTGGCAAGAAACAGCGAGTGACTGCCATCAAACCTTTGACATTGGTATCCAGCATGGTCAGCATATCCAACTCTTCATAGTCTTGATAAGTTGCTAAACCTAGAGCCAGTCCGGCATTGTTGACCAGAATATCAATCTGACCTATCGTTTCTAGAATATCGGAGCAGACAGTCTTCACCATGGTCATATTCGTCACATCTAGTGGAAAGGTCCAGACAGTTTGATTTGGGAAGGCTTCTGCAAACTCCGACTTAAGGGCTTCTAGTCTGTCTGTCCGTCGCCCGGTTAGAACGACATTCTCACCCTGCTCCAGATAAGCACGCGCAATCGCTTCACCAATTCCTGATGTCGCTCCTGTAATCACTACATTTTTTGCCATCTTATTTCCTTCTAGCTGGTCTATCAGATACTGACAACTTCTTAAACAGTCCAGTGTTTAGCTGGATCAAATGGAGTTCCAACAACTTGGTCTTCTGATAATTCAATAATACCACGTTTTTGCGGAGCATTTGGCAGATGCAATTCACGAGGACTACACATCATGCCAAAACTCTTTTCGCCACGAAGCTCACCTGGGAAAATAAGATTGCCTTTGGGCATCATAGCTCCTGGAAGAGCTACAATGGTTTTCAACCCCACACGCGCATTGGGAGCCCCTGCTACGATTTGCACTGTCTTGTCACTTGCGACTGCAACTTGGCAGATGTTGAGGTGGTCACTATCTGGATGAGCTACCATCTCGACAATTTCACCAACAACAAACTTAGGTTCCTTGTCATTGACAATTTCTTCTGTAAATCCTTCTGCCTGCAACTCTTGGTTTAAATGTGCTACTTGCTCATCTGACAAAAAGACTTGGCCGCGCTCTGCAATTTCAAATAAACTTGAAACTTCGAAAATATTCCAAGCCACTGTTTCCCCATTATCTTTGAGAAAAACACGGGCTACCTTGCCTTTGCGCTCCACGTCCAGTTTGGAATCTCCGCTATTTTTCACGATGACCATAAGGACATCACCGACATGTTCTTTGTTATATGTAAAAATCATTGTTTCTCTTTTCTCCTATTTCAATCCTGCTAAAAAGTCGTTAATTTGTTGCTTGCTTTTACGGTCGCGATTGACAAAACGACCGATTTCCTTGTCCTTTTCTAGAACAACAAGGCTAGGAATGCCGTAAACATCCCAGAGTTTGGCCAAATCCATATACTGGTCTCGGTCCACACGAATAAAGGTAAACTCTGGATTAGTTTTCTCAATCTCTGGCAAGGCAGGATAGATATAGCGGCAATCACCACACCAGTCTGCTACAAAAAGAAAGACTTTCTTCCCATCTTTTTCTACTAAAGATGCTAATTCTTCTAAACTTGCTGGTTGTATCATAAGACTTCCTCCTCATAGACTAGGTCTTCATTTTCATAGACAAAGGTATAATGACGGCCATCCTCAAAAATGACGCCACCAACCAAGCTCTCTAGACTGCTTTCATAAACTTGAACATAGAGGGTCGCAATTTCTCCCATGTCTGAAAAATGGTCTCGCACAATCGCTGTCAACTCCTCCTGAGTCTTCATGAGCTTACGGTCATCTGCAACTTTTTTCGTAGCAAGGGCAAGGCTCCCAATACCAAGCAGAGCCAGACCTGCCATCCACATTTTTTTAGCTTTCATACCATTCATTTTAACACAAAAAAGGCTTTAGGACAAATGAGGAAGCAGCAGAAAAGCAAGTAAAAAGCCTCTTCCTTTAAGGAAAAGGACTTCTTATACTCAATGAAAATCAAAGAGCAAACTAGGAAGCTAGCCGCAGGTTGCTCAAAGCACTGCTTTGAGGTTGTAGATAGAACTGACGAAGTCAGCTCAAAACACTGTTTTGAGGTTGTGGATGAAGCTGACGTGGTTTGAAGAGATTTTCGAAGAGTATTATTCTTATTGCCAGGCACCTGAGTTGCCAACGTAGTAACCATCAGGTGCATAGGTATTACGAAGCACCTTACCTGATGAAGCCAGATAATACCACTGGCCATTAGCTTTGACCCAATCATTCGCTAGCATAGCACCAGAAGAACTTACATAATACCATTCTCCCTTGTCATAAACCCAAGTGCTTGCTTTCATAGCTCCTGAGCAATTAAAGGTTCAAAAAACTGTCCAATATCATTCATTTTTTTAAAGCATTTGACACTACATCATCCACGCTGTAATACATAGATACATCAAACGTAAGAGCCAAAATATCGAAAAATATACAACTTTTAAAGGCAATATTTCATTTTTTAAAGTCTAACAACCATAGAACGGAAATCAGAGCAAGGCATCAATTTCCTACTCTTAGTACGTCTATTTTGATGGTTTAAGTGAAGATTTTTTTATTTAACGTAGACAATACCCAACTTCCCAAAGACCACATCTCCACGGATAATCAAGGTTTTGCTGGTTGGGGCTAGAGGAGTATCTGCCTTGGCTACGCCACAGAAAGTTTCTACCTTTAAATCAACTCCCCAATGCTGGGGAACATAGATAACTGCATTCCCAAAACCGACTTCTATCTTCAAGGTTGCGCTATCTCCCAACATCTCTGCATTATCATAATAAATCTTGGCATTCCCAAAACCAACTTCTACTTGGTCTTCTACCAATTCTTGGTTTTGCTTGTAGAAAGTCCCAGTCCCAAAAGCAACTTCCTTATCTGTAAGAATGTTTTTTTCACCATCATACCACCATTTTTTTCCATTCCAAGTTCTGTTAGAATGAGTGAGTGCGCTGACACCCATTACGATTAAAATACTAGCTAAAATAAGCGAAATAGGAGATAGCTGAATCCAATCATAAAAAAGATTCACTATATTTAATGCTGTTAATGCTAAAAAAGTAGCACTTGTCCAATGATGCCTAAGGGAAGATTCTATTGCCTTATACAATAGAAAAGCGATAAAGACAAAAGGAGAATACTTAGTCTCCAAAGATGGAACACCATAATGTCCCTGTAATAAAATCCATGCTGCCAATACTAGCAACACAATACCAAATGCTTTCTTTTTCATGTTCTTACCTCATGTTTCTTAGATTTTCTTTTAGGAGGGATTGGTAATGCCGTGACACATGAACCTCCTTGTGGGTCTGATAAAAGGAAATGGTGCCCGTTCCTGAAAAGGACTTGTCCACCGAATAAACTTGCCGAATATTAGCGATAGTTGACTTAGATACCCGACTAAAATAGCGAGGAAGGATAGCCTCTAACTCATAGAGTTTAAGCCGAACCTCGTAGGCATCTTTCTGGGTATGGGCGTAAATCTTGCTACCTTCCGTCTCAAAGAAGAGAATTTCCGATAAGTCCAGATAATATTCGCCCGTCCCCTTGTAAAAAATCAACCGAGGAGACTTGGACTCTTGCAAGAGACGCTGCAAATCCGCAATCTCATCTGTCAATGCCGCTGCCTTGATGACAATTTCAGTTTCCTCTAAATTGCTGTCAATTTCGATTCGTAACTTCATTCCATCTCCTTTCTGACTCTACTATATCAAAGGAAAAATAAGAAAACAAGTGCAAAAAAGCAAGTGGTTACTTTAGGCACGTAAGTGGTTCTAGGACCGCCTTATACTCTTCGAAAATCAAATTCAAACCACGTCAGCGTCGCCTTACCGTACTCAAGTACAGCTTGCGGCTAGCTTCCTAGTTTGCTCTTTGATTTTCATTGAGTATTAACTTACAGGTCAAAATAGAAAGAAAAGCACACCCCACACAAGAGCACAAATATAGCCAACCACTACATCCTTGGGATAATGCACTCCCCCTAAGACTCTCACTAGACCGAGGAGGGCTGATAAGGTCAAACAAATCATCCCCATAGTTAGACTAGCATGCAAGCAAGCCATGGAGATAATGGTTGCTGAAAAGACATGACGACTGGGCATAGACTGACCAGGACTATCTCTGTCAATCAAGGGTTTAATATCCCATTCCTCATAAGGCCTAGGGGAATTGATTTTCTTACGGAAAAGGGACAAAATCACAAAACCTGATGCAGGGATAAACAAATAGATTCCGACCTGTTTCGCAAGTCCTTGTTGGAGATAGGTAATTGCTAACAAGGTTAGATAAATCATAGGCATAACTACCGTCATGAACCGATTGAAAGTTCTTAATAAGCTCAGAAGAAAGGGCTTATTTTTAATGTTAGCAGACATGCGGCCATACCATTCTTGATAATTTTTCATATATTTTCTCACCCCTTACTCAAATTTTGCTTATAGGGAAGCACTTGTCTTCTAGTATAGTGTAGAAAAAGAAGGCCGTCAAGCCTTCTTTTGGTTTATTCTTCTGCTTCGTCTTCTGTAAATTGACTGTTGTAGAGGTCAGCGTAGAAACCAGCTTGCGCCATCAGCTCATCATGATTTCCTTGCTCGATGATATTGCCATCTTTCATGACAAGAATCAGATCAGCATTTCGGATAGTAGACAAGCGGTGGGCGATGACAAAGGAAGTTCTGCCTTCCATCAAACGATCCATGGCTTTCTGAATCAATTCCTCCGTCCGTGTATCAACAGAAGAAGTCGCCTCATCTAAAATCAAGAGTGGTGAATCTTTCAGCAAAGCACGAGCAATGGTCAAGAGTTGTTTTTGCCCGACAGACAAGGTCACTGTATCATCCAAGACGGTATCGTAACCATCTGGTAGGGTCATAATAAAGTGGTGAATCCCTACAGCCTTGCTAGCTTCAATCACGCGCTCATCACTAATACCCTTTTGGTTATAGATGAGATTATCTCGGATAGTGCCTTCAAAGAGCCAGGTGTCCTGCAAGACCATTGAAAAGGCATCGTGTACTTCCGAACGCTTCATCTCTTTGGTATCCACACCATCGATACGGATACTTCCCTTATCAATCTCATAGAACTTCATCAAAAGATTGACAATAGTTGTCTTACCAGCTCCGGTCGGTCCGACAATGGCAACCTTTTGACCTGCATGAGCGGTCGCAGAAAAGTCATGGATAATGGTTCGCTCTGGTGTATAACCAAAGGAGACTCGATCAAAGACTACTTGACCTTTCATATCGCTCAATTGTCTTGATTTATGGGATTCGTCTTCCATTTCCTCTTCAGCTAGGAATTCGAAGACACGTCCCATGGCTGCGCTAGCCTGCTGCAAACTAGTAATCCCTTGGGCGATTTGTGAAAGAGGCTGAGAAAAGATACGAACGTAGGCCATAAAGGCAACGATAATCCCGATACTGATGTGTCCATTTAAGGCCAAGGCTGCACCAACGATAATCACCAAGGCATAGCTAAAGTTCCCAATAAACATCATAATCGGCATCATAATCCCTGAAATAAACTGAGACTTCCAGATACTGTCATACAGACGATGGTTTAATTTCGCAAACTCTTCTTTCGTACTCTCGATGGCATTGTAACTGGTCACCACATTATGGCCAGAGTACATTTCTTCCACATAGCCATTGACAGCTGCCAAATCTTGTTGCTGACTCTTAAAGAAGCCCTGAGATTTGCCCATAAAGACAGACACGAAGGCAAAGCCAACAAGAGTTGAAACAACCGTTACCAAGGCTAAAATCCAGTTCATCCCAAACATGGTTACCAAGACTGCCACGACCAGTAAAGTGGATGAAAGAACTGTTCCCAGACTTTGATTAAGGGACTGGGCTGCAGTGTCAACGTCATTGGTTACACGAGACAAAGTATCCCCCTGAGAGTGTCCATCAAAATATCCCAATGGTAGGCGATTGATTTTCTCTGCAATAGCTCTTCTCAAACGCTCTGAAAAACGTTGAATAGCTGTTGTAAACAGAAAGGCCTGTAAATAATTTGATAGAAGTCCGATCACATAAATCACGGCCAAAAAACTACCAATGGCTGCAACCGCCGCGACATCCACACTTGTTTCCAAGCCACTGGCAATGATATTGGTCATTTCCTTGATACGAGTTGGACCATATACAGTAATGATATTGGATACGATTGTTGCTAGAAAGGCTATCAGAAGGGCAAACTGGAGGCCTGCAAGATAGGGTTTACCCTGTTTCCAGAGAGACATTTTTTTATTTTCCATGTTCCAATTCCTCCTTCGATAGTTGTGAATAGGCAATTTCTTGGTAAACTTCGTTATTAGCTAGAAGTTCCTTGTGGGTGCCTTGCCCCACGACTTTACCTTGATCCAAGACCAAAATCAAATCTGCATCCATAATTGTTGAAATACGTTGTGCGACGATGAGTTTGGTCATAGACTTGGTTTTCTCTGCTAGCTCTTGGCGTAGGACACGGTCTGTCTTGTAGTCCAAGGCTGAGAAGGAGTCATCAAAGATGAGGATTTCTGGTTTCCGAGCTAAGGCACGCGCAATGGCCAGACGCTGTCTTTGACCACCTGAGAAGTTGGTTCCTCCTTGGGCTACTTCTGACGCTAAGCCAGCTTCCTTGTCTTCGATAAAGTTCTTAGACTGGGCCAATTCCAGAGCTTGCCACATAGCCTGCTCACTAAGCGGTGTTTCTTGACTCTGTCCAAAGTCTAGATTGCCCTTGACATCACCTGAAAAGAGAACCGCTTTCTGAGGAATATAACCAACCTTGTTGCGCAAATCATTCAAGTCATAGTCTTGAACATTGACACCATCCACCAGAATTTCTCCTGCTGATACATCGTAGAAACGTGGAATCAGATTGACCAGAGTTGATTTACCAGAACCTGTTGACCCAATAAAGGCCACTGTTTGACCAGCTTCTGCTTTAAAGCTAACATTCTCAATAACTGCCTCTGAATTTGCCGCATAGCGGAAGGTCACATCCTTAAATTCGACCTGACCTTTGAGGTTTTCATCAGCCTGCTGCACTTGAGCAGGATTTTGGATAGAAGAATGCAAATCTAAAACTTGATTGATCCGCTTAGCAGAGACCATAGTTCGGGGAAGAACGATGAAGAGTGCTCCCATGAGAAGGAAGCCCATAACAACCTGCATGGCATAAGACATGAAAACAACCATGTCACTAAAGAGAGGCAGACGCGCTGTTGGAGCAGCATCGTTGATTACATAGGCCCCAATCCAGTAAATCGCCACACTTAAACCACTTGAAATCCCCATCATAATAGGATTTAAAATAGCCATAAGACGGTTGACAAACAAATTCAAGCGTGTCAATTCATCATTTGCTGCTGCAAATTTTTCATTTTGGTATTCTTCAGCATTGTAGGCGCGAACGACACGAATACCTGTTAAACTCTCACGAGTGATACTGTTCAGTTTATCTGTCAGCCCCTGAATCAAGGTCTGTTTTGGAAAGGCTAGCGTCATCAAAACTGTCGTCATCAAAACGTTGACAATCACTGCCACAAGTACAGCCCAGAGCCAGTATTCTGAATGACCTAAAATCTTCCCAATAGCCCAGATAGCCATAATCGGACCACGCGTCACCACTTGCAAGCCCATGGTAATCAACATCTGAACCTGAGTAATGTCATTGGTGGTACGAGTTAGGAGACTGGGAATAGAGAATTTCTTAATCTCTGTCTGCGAGTAGTCTAAAACTCTGTTAAAAATATCACTTCTCAGCCTACTAGTATAAGAAGCAGCCACTCTGGATGCAAAAAATCCAACTGCAACTGCGGACAAGAAGGCAAGAAAGGACATTCCCACCATCATGCTTGCCGGTTGCCACAACTCATCTAAATTAGTTCCTTGACTACCTAGCAAATCCGTAATTTTCGATATATAGGTCGGCACTTCCAACTCCAGATAGACCGAAAAGCAGGTAAAGAGAATGGCTAGTAAAATCATACCCCATTCTTTTCTACTAATTCGTTTGGCTAATTTCTTCATTCTCTCCTCCTATTCCCTTGATATTTTCCTGTAGTTGAGCAAGGACTTTCTCAAAAATCAGTAATTCATCTTCATCAATGTCTTCCATCAACTGCTTGTCTATGCGTTCAAAAAAAGCCTTAACCTCTTGCATCTGAGAACGTGCTTTGTCCGTCAAACGAACAAATTTTGCCCGCTTATCGCTAGGACTCGCCTCCAATTCCACCAAACCATTTTGCACCATACGCTTGACCAAATTACTAGCAACAGACTTGGTAATATTGAGTTCCTGCTCTATATTTTTAATCAAGACCAAGTCTTGGTTTTTCTCACGATTATCCAAAAAACGCACAACCTGACCTTGAGGTCCACCCATAAATTCAATACCACAACGTTTGGCTTCCTTTTGCACCATCAGGTGAATCTGATGACCAAAACGCTTAAAGACTAACATCGGTTTGTCCATACTAACTCCTTTCTAACTATCACATTTAGTTCTCCTAGGAACTAAATAAGTTTTCATGAGAACTATTTTACCACTTTGAAAAGAGATGTCAAGAAAAAGTTTCCTAGAGAACTATTTTCTTGATCAAAAAAATCCCAAGTGATTTTTTCACTTAGGATCATATTCTCTAGGTTAAATTAGAACCCGTCTACGTTTGTGTAGATTTTTTGTACGTCTTCGTCGTCTTCAAGGACGCTGTAAAGTTTTTCAAAGGTTTCAAGGTCATCGCCTGACAATTCCACTTCTGATTGAGGAATCATTTCCAATTCAGTCACTTGGAATTCTTCGATACCTGACTCACGAAGGGCAACGATAGCCTTATGAAGGTCAGTTGGAGCTGTGTAAACTGTGATTGTACCTTCTTCTGCTTCTACGTCATCCACATCCACATCTGCTTCTAGCAATTGCTCAAAGACTGCGTCCGCATCTTCACCTGCAAATACGATAACACCTTTGTTGTCAAAGAGGTAAGAAACTGAACCAGAAGCACCCATGTTTCCTCCGTTTTTACCAAAGGCAGCACGGACATTGGCCGCTGTACGGTTGACGTTAGAAGTCAAAGTATCAACAATCAGCATAGAACCATTTGGTCCAAAACCTTCGTAACGTCCTTCTGTAAAGGTTTCATCTGTGTTTCCTTTTGCTTTATCAATCGCTTTATCGATAACGTGTTTTGGCACTTGGGCTTGTTTAGCACGGTCGATAACGAATTTCAAAGCAGTGTTTGATTCTGGGTCTGGATCACCTTTTTTAGCTGCTACATAGATTTCTACACCAAATTTTGCATATACTTTAGAGTTAGCTCCATCTTTAGCCGTTTTCTTGGCTACGATATTGGCCCATTTACGTCCCATTAGGAATCTCCTTTTTTCACATTTTAATCTTTCTTATTATAACACAAGTTTTTTCGATTTTCACTAGAGGAAATAGATTTTATTCAGTAAATCGAGCTATGATGACACTTTGGTTACCAAGATTGCCTTGCCTTTCTATCTTTATCAACATTCAAAAAACAAACTAGCCCATTATCTGAAAATAGAAAGTTTCTGCCAAGTTTGATAAAGTCCGCTCAAGCTACTGTTTTGAGTTTGTAGATATGAGCGACAAAAACAATCATACTGCACCTTTTGTTGACAGTCTACTCCAGACGTATCATAGTTCAAGTAAATACTTTGAAATTCAACAGTTCTTATAGGCACTATTGTATTCTAAGAAATCAATAGAAGAGTTTCTAAACAAAACCATAATTTATGTGTTCCTGAAACAGAAATTTATGTTCTTTTTGATTTCACATGATACTGAAGTTAGACTAGTACAACGGCACTTCTAAAACAAGCAAAGGATAGCCAGTCTCCTGTATATCAAGGAATTGGCTACCCTTTTTGCTTTTTTTACAGGTTCTGTTTGATAGACTCATTTTAACATCACGAGCATACTCCGACGGAAATCGCTAGGCAAGAGAAAGACTTTCAGATATTCGTAGAGAGATTATCGCCTCTTTTTGCCTCAAACATTCTTCCCTCCTAGTCATTTTCTACCTTATCCTCTACCTGAGGATAAAGAGTCGTTCCCCAAATAGAAATCGTCCGCTTACGCACTAGTGGCAAATCGGTTTTTTCATAAACCGTACGCCACCATTCCCAGGCAAGTCCGGTACACTCTCTAATTTTGACAGAGAGATTGCGAACATTCCCTTTTAGAGGAATACTAGTGGTGAAGTGAGCCGTCAAATCCTGGCCATTTCTGTCCCAAGCCTTAGCAGTCAAGATTTCCTTACCTTGATTATCATAGGATAATTCATCCCAAGTAATGTAATATTGGGCAACATAGGCACCACTATGATCTAAAAGTAAATCTCCGTTTCTGTAAGCTGTCACCTTAGTCTCAACATAGTCTGTACTGTTTTGAAAGGTCGCAACTACATTGTCCCGTAAAAATGAAGTTGTATAGGAAATCGGCAAGCCTGGGTGATCTGCTGTAAAGCGACTGCCTTCTTGAATCAAGTCCTCTACCATATCCACCTTGCCTGTTACAACTCGGGCACCCGAACTCGGGTCGCCCCCTAAAATAACCGCCTTCACTTCTGTATTGTCCAAAATCTGCTTCCACTCTGTCTGAGGAGCTACCTTGACTCCTTTTATTAAAGCTTCAAAAGCAGCCTCTACTTCATCACTCTTACTCGTGGTTTCCAACTTGAGATAGACTTGGCGCCCATAAGCAACACTCGAAATATAGACCAAAGGACGATCTGCAGAAATTCCTCTCTGCCTCAAATCCTCTACCGTTACAGTATCTTGAAACACATCTCCTGGATTTTTAACAGCATCTACGCTGACTGTATAATAAATCTGCTTAAAATTAACAATCTGAATCTGCTTTTCGCCTGAATGGACAGAGTTAAAATCAATATCAAGAGAATTCCCTGTCTTTTCAAAGTCAGAACCAAACTTGACCTTGAGTTGTTCCATGCTGTGAGCCGTGATTTTTTCATACTGCATTCTAGCTGGGACATTATTGGTCTGACCATAATCTTGATGCCACTTAGCCAACAAATCGTTTACCGCTCCGCGAACACTTGAATTGCTGGGATCTTCCACTTGGAGAAAGCTATCGCTACTTGCCAAACCAGGCAAATCAATACTATAAGTCATCGGGGCACGATCGACTGCAAGAAGAGTGGGATTGTTCTCTAACAAGGTCTCATCCACTACGAGAAGGGCACCAGGATAGAGGCGACTGTCGTTGGTAGCTGTTACAGAAATATCACTTGTATTTGTCGACAGGCTCCGCTTCTTTCTTTCGATAACAACAAACTCATCGGGTAGCTGATTCCCCTCTTTGATGAAACGATTTTCAATACTCTCTCCCTGATGGGTCAAGAGTTTCTTTTTATCGTAATCCATAGCTAGTATAAAGTCATTTACTGCTTTATTTGTCATCTTCTACCTCCTAGTAAGTTCCTGGATTGAGTTGCATAAACTCAGACTTGTTCAGCGAAATCAGCCGTGGTTGGACTAAGTGATCCAAAACTTCCTCGTATAATTCTTCTGAGACATTGCGTCGCCGTCTGGCTAGATAAGAAGTCGGAATGACCGTGTTATCCAACATAAATACCTTATCTAAGTCAATCAAAGTTGGTCTTGTAAAAGGATTACGAGCTAGATCCGGCTCTTCTATCATAAAGTTCTTGACCAAACGTCTGGTCAAGAGAGCTGGTTTGAAGGTCTGATTTTTAACCAACTCTTTGTTTTTAGTCGTGCTGTTGTCAATACAGATATACATATGATTCTTCACAGCCAAATCGCTACTAATAGTCGGAAAAGGCAAATAAAGAGCTACAACATCTCCTCTCTTAATCAAGCAAGAGCACCCCCTTTTCTCCTAATGTAACATAGACAGGATTGACCAAGTCTTCTAATTGACTCAGTGCTTCCAAAGTTTGAGTTTGGCGCCCTGTCAATTTAGCAGCATCTTGTCTCTTCAATACAAAATGCTTGTCGCCAATTACCTTGACACTATAATCCTTCTCCAAAGCTGACTGGTAAATCCACATCAGATATTGTCTGTCCTGAGAACTCAAGAGAGAAGGACTTTCAAGTCTCCCAATAGTCTGATAAAAATCAAAAACAGGAGACAAAGCTTGCCAATCTGACTGGCTAGTTGTCAAGGCTAGAAAAAGGGCTTTGCGAGCTGATACTTCTTGGTTAGCCCTGAGAGTCCCTTTTCCCTCCAAGTTTTTTAGAAATTGGGAAACTCCAGAAAGCAAATCTTTCTCTAACTGCGAGAAATAAAAACCTTGCCTTCCCAGACATAAGTCTCTCAAGTCGCTTTCTCTAGCAAATAAGAGTTCAAACAGTTGATAGTAAAAGAAAAATATCTGGCACTGAGTTGCGCTCATCTTTTCCTTATCGGCTTCTTTTTTCAACCAGAGCAAGGGCAAAAGGTAGCTGGATTGAGACATTTCCTCCACCTCCTATTCTTTTTGCCCTGGAGCATCTGCACTAGCTGCTACTTCTTTTGACTGGATACTTTCCCACTGGTTGATTTCCTCTGAGATAAGACCTTCACATGTCTTGACAAATAGGGCAAAAGCCTTGGTTTTTCCTGCATATTTCTCCGTTTGACATTGATAAAGGAATTTTTCTCTCTCCAGGAGTTGCGCAGTTTTTTGGTAAGAAATCCAGTGTTCCTTGGCATTATACAAATTGAGAATCCCCTCACACAGCAAGCCTAGACTGGATAAGGCAACCGAAATCAAACGGTAGCGATCACCTGGCATAGGAATAGCACAAAAAACAGCTATGAGAAAACCTGCCACGATTTCTGTTATTTTTAATACCTTATAGCGTCGACGATGTTGAACGCTTTTCTTTAAAAAATGAGCTATCTGTACGTCTAATCGCTCTGTCAAGTACATTTCTTCTGGCGTCATATTCGTAACCCCTTTCATTTACTTTGATAATCATAGTATAACATATTTGAATATCAAAGTATAGTAAAAACTGGAAAGCTATATCTTATTATAAAACCCAAATATGAAATGTTTGTGAAATAAGGGAAAAATATCACAAAAAGGATGGAACAAAAAGTTTCAAAATGATAAAAACGCATAATACCTTGCCTTAAAAAGCTTGATATTATGCGTTTTATCAGAGAAAGATTTTCTGAATGTTCACCTCAAATTGAGTTTTTCCAACATTCTATCAATCACTATTCTAGCTAGTTTCCGACTCGTCTAAACTTTGCTTATCTTAGCTGAGCAAGAATAGCTTTGAGTTTCTCAATCAACTCATCTTCTGTGTGGTCAGACTCTTTCTCCTTGGCTAGGAAGGCAACTGCTTGAGCGAGAGCTTCTCGTGCTTGGTCGAGAACATTCGCATCTACATTTGTAAGGTCGCCGTCTTGCAGAACCTTAGTCAATTCCTTGGTCAATTTCTTGAGTTCTGACTCTTTCTTACGACGAGCGATGAGGAAGAGAAGGAGAGCAAGAAGGGCGAGCAGGCTGCCAATCATGGTGCCGTATGGAAGATGACCTTGTTCTTTGCTTGTTTCTTTCGTTTCTTCTTCATCCTTAATCGCTTGCTTACCTTTCAAGGATTCGAGAGCTTCTTTGACCTTGGCAGTCATCTCTTTCAAGCCTGCCTCTGTCAAGTCAGCATTTCTAAGGGCTTCTTGACCCTCTCCGAGAATGATCTTAGCAGCGTTGATGACAGATTGATCAATACCATCCAAGTCTTTCAAACGAGTTTCCAAGTCTTGAATCAAATCTCTTAAGACTGATTTATCAACCTGTTTCTCTTGACTTGATTGACTGCCACCATCAAAGGCTACACTTCTCCGGCTACGAGCTGGAGCCGTCACAGAATTTCCAGATAATCCTTGTGAAGACGATGAAGTTGGCGAATTATTTCCTGCTTCCCTCTGTTGAGTAGATTGGCCAGTAGCTTGATTCGTCGAATCTCCTGAATTAGTTGGAGTGCTTGGAGTAGTAGGCTGATTTTGGTTGTTTGAACCACCTTGACGGTTATCATCAGATGGAGCTGGTCTGTCTCCTTGGCTACCCGTATCCCCTCTACTATCTGAACCTGCTTGGTTGGTAGCGTTACCTGGTGTATTCGAAT
This sequence comes from Streptococcus pneumoniae, assembly GCF_001096185.1. Taxonomy (GTDB): domain Bacteria; phylum Bacillota; class Bacilli; order Lactobacillales; family Streptococcaceae; genus Streptococcus; species Streptococcus pneumoniae_B. The sequence continues at coordinate 78,576 of NZ_CRPU01000008.1, read as the reverse complement.
TGCCTTGATAATTGTGCGCTGTGGCACTAACCTTGTTGATTTCACCAATACCGGCGTTCTTAGCTGTTTCAACTCCGGCAGTAGTTGTCGCTTCGTTGACCTTGCGCTTCGCTTCGGTTAAGGCAGCCTCTACTTTGCGATTCGCTTCGGCTTTCTCTTCATCTGTCAAGTGTGGAACTTTTGCCAACTCCGCTTTCTTCGCGGTTGCTGTTTCTTCCAGCTTGCTAATCGCGTTGGCGTTCGTCGTAGCGGTCGCACTAACCTTGTTGATTTCACCAATACCGGCGTTCTTAGCTGTTTCAACTCCGGCAGTAGTTGTCGCTTCGTTGACCTTGCGCTTCGCTTCGGTTAAGGCAGCCTCTACTTTGCGATTCGCTTCGGCTTTCTCTTCATCTGTCAAGTGTGGAACTTTTGCCAACTCCGCTTTCTTCGCGGTTGCTTTCTTCTCTAGCTCAGCTTTCGGCAACTCTTTCCCTACTGGGTTCACATGCCTAATATCTCTCAATCCTTGGTCTAGGGCGTTGTCAACTTCACCGATATTCTGAGCTTTATTGATTTTATCTGTAGCTCGCCTTGCATAGGTATTAACTGTAGCAGTGGCACCATTTTGTTCCACTTCGGACAAGTTCCTATTGCCAGTAATGCTGCTGTTTTTATCTTTACGCGCTTGTTCTATTTGTTTAAGAGCATCCTCTTTGAACTCCGTAGTGGTTCTTGAATGCCATTGGTTCAGAAGGAAAACTTCGTTACCATCTTGTCCTCGCAACCCTGCTGCATAGTCTAGTTTACCAAGATCTGTATTTCCCTCAGTTTCAAAGGTTAGCAAATAAGAACGGTCTGAGTTAGGAAGTTGGAAGTAATACAACGATGCACTAGCATCTTTTTTAATATTGCCTATCTTTTCATCGGATATAGCTTGAGCTTCCCGACTTTCAGCTTGTCTTTCATAAGGATGAGCATTATAGCGTCCTCCTCGGGCTAAATCTTCTAAATTATTACGCGGAAAAGCCGTAGGCCCAAATGTTTTACGTAAGCCACTATTTAAAACAGTCCCTTTTGTTACTTCTCCGAGTCCTATATTTGCATTCTTTAATTTGTCTACCAAATCTCGACCATCTTGAGCCGGAGCATGCGTTCCCCCGCCACGGTCATGATAACTGATTCCTACAGTATTTGTTTTAACAGTCTGCCCGCTTGGGACAGTGAACCACACTTCTGTACGACCTGGCAATGTCCTATGATTATCTCTATTGATTTCAATTGTCCATCTAAAACCGTTATTAGTAGGTTTTACTGTGACGTTTAGATACTTATAGCCATCTTTAACAAATGCAGTAGCATTATTCCTCGGACGTCTGTCTGAGAAGAATACATAAGTATACTTATCGTAAGGAGAATGATTTTTGTCGCCCGTCCTCTCAAAGTAACTTTCTCTAGCTGTTGTAAAGTCCTCAGAGTAGTTTTCACCAGCTCTTGCCGCCCTTGCAGACCTTCCACTATAGTTAGCATTACGAAAGTCAGAGTAGCCACCATCACGTGGTTGCGGGGTTACTCCTCCAGCTGTAGTTTCCTCACCATATTTTTCTTCCAGCACTCCTTCGATGAGGTCTCGGGATTTTTTCAGGTCGACTAGGGCAGCGGCAAAATCTTCTTGGCTGATGGTATCACCTTTAGAAAAGGCTTCATTAAACTTATCAGCTGCTGCTTTTGCTGCTTGGATTTTACTTTCTTCAGCCCCCTCTTTTCGAAGTTGTTTATAGATAAATTCCAACTCATCTTTTAGTTTATAGGCTCCATCACCCTGATTGCTATAGGTTGGAAGTTCTTGTCGACTAGGCTTTTCACTAGATTCAGTTTTTTCTGAGTTAGCTACAGTTTCTGGCCTCACCTGATCCACAGCTGGTGTGGCTTGGCTCAAACCACCTCTTTTACGACGCTTTCCACCAGTTGCTTGCTCAGTTGCAGTTCCGTTTGGTTCGACAAGCTTATTATTTGTCGAACTTGCTTCACCCAAGTCTGTCAATTTTGGTAGCGATGGCTTCAAGGCTTGATTGACACGGCTCGTCAGTTCTTCCATAGCTCTTACTTGCTCATCAACTTGCGCTTGCGTCGCATTTGGGTCGTCCAAAACTACCTTAGCTGCTGCTAGACCTGCTTCCACTTCATCGTGGAGCGCTTTCATGGAGCTAAGAGTTAGTTTTTCCAACAAAGCTTGCAGATTGCCTTGGAGTGATTTAGCTTCTGTCGTTTTAGTGGCAGATCTAGGCTGGTCTTGCTCTTTTACTGCTCCTCCTTGAGAAGTTTCTTGAGCAGCTGGTTTCGTCTCTGGTTTGGTAGGAGCAAGGGCATCTGTTTCCTGTCCCTTACTAGCGTCCTCGGTTTTAGTCTCTGGAGAGTTTGACTCCCCTGTAGACTTGAGATCAGCCGACGGTTCAGTCTGAGAGACCTTCTCTGGCTCTTCCCCATCCGACTCCTGCGGATCTCCATCTGAATTTCCAGCAGATCCAGCAACTACATCACTGGCTGTTGCCGAAGATACCGCAGGTGCCTGCGCTTGCACCCCATTTGCAAAAAACATCAATGCCGCCACGGCAACACTAGCAGCACCAAAATGGTATTTACGAATAGAATAACGGAAAATTTTCTCTCCATTACCATCATTCTTTTTCTTGAACATAAGTAAATCCTTTCCTCATCTGAGAGCTTCCCCAAGCTTAGAAAGCGCACAAAAAGCCGACAGACGATAATATATCAACTATATACTAACACTTCTGACATACAAGTCAACCCCCTCGCTGACAAGATAGAGTCAGGAAAGGCGAGAAAAAAGCGACATTATATATATATATATGCACAGGCATATAAAGCCTTTTGATACAACCTATTTTTTAACAAATATACAAGAGTTATACTACATTTATATATGCTCAACATCCTTTGCGCCAATGTTACATTATTGTTACGTTTTGATTACATAGGTATTTCAAAATATATGATAGAAGCCTGAGTATTTTATAGTAATTCCCTCTCTATCGATTAGGTCAACCAGTTGAGTGTCACACCCTATCCTCATCAAAGGACTATGATCAGCATTTCCTAGCCAATAGGGCGCTCCAAATCACCTATTCTAAGTCCATCATAGCTTGGTCAGTAAGATACAGACTGCAAGGTGACGTTGACGTGGTTTGAAGAGATTTTCATTGAGTATAATTTTAACTTCTTACTTTTCATTCCTATTCCTTAAATAAAAAGCTCACTAAAAAAGTGAGCAACATTTCCAATGAGATACTTCTGTTGACGAGCGCGTCTCTCCGCCCCCTCATTGCCTTGCGAAGAGGCTTGGCGAATCGAAAGGAGGTGTTTTTTCCTGTTTTCAATTCTACTTATTTTTGCACATTTTTTTAATTTTATCAAACAAAAAAAACGCAAGCCGAAGCCTGCGAAAAGTTTTTTTTATAACCATTTAATTTCTTTCACATCTGTTTTACGAACTTTAGCATATTTCTTAGCGCTTGTAAAATGTAGAGTAACCGGTTTAAACACTCCACTTTTATCTCTTCGTAAACCTAAAATTGCGGATCTTTTGTTTCTATCTTCAAAAAATATGACGTCCAACTTCATAGTGTTTTTAGATAAATCTTTGGCTAGGATACAACAACTTGTTATCTTAGAATAGAAGATATCACCGATAAAACTATACAAAGATATCCTTTCTATAACATCGTTGTACATGGGATTATTTTTATATTCTTCCAAAATAAAAACACCAGCTTGAATAGCAGGTATTGTTTGACTAGCATAATCTCGTGTGATTTTGTGCAAGCCAAATAAGTGATGTAAATCAGTCAAGCAAAAATCTACTTCGAAAGTCTCTAAATGCTTATAATTCGTTGATACTTGACATGTTTTTCCATCGAATTTCTCTTGATAATCTAAAATACAATCAAGTAATTTCAACGACAAACTCCATATTTTCTCAAAATAAAAAAAGCACGGGGCAGTTCTCACTACTGCCCAAAGTGGATGATTAGAGTCGGCTTCTCTAACTCCCTATGTTGTGCTTATTAGGCTTATCGCAAGGGAACAGTTTTTAGCTCTGCCAAGCCACATAGCGTGCTTACTACTATGTGTCCATGTCTCCATGGATTGCCGAGCGGTTTAACGACGTTTTGGGAGTCGGGATAACGAGAAAAGTGATACTTTTACGTTTTTTCCAACTTAATTATGACATCTTTCTTTAAAAAAGTCAATATTTATCGCTTTCTTTAACGAAAAAAATCCCACAAGAACGAATCCTGTGGGGAGATACGCATTTTAGAAAAGCTTTCCTTTATTCTACTATTTTTCTTGTATTTTATCATTTAGTATGATAAAATACAAGTTTTTTGATAGAATAACCAAAAACTACTCGCTATCCCCTCTTACATCACCCTACATATCGTTTAACATACGACTGATAGTTCAGGGAAACTTCAAGGACAGCTTTTTCTCATCCACTATGCAGGACTTACGATTACATTTATACTCCTATAGGCTCAATTTGACACTTTTCTTCTTCGAATCGCTCATACGCCTCCTGAATAGTGAGTTCGATTTATCCAAATTTATTTTTGTCTATTTTAATGAACACTTCCACGAAGATAGTCTGAAAAAGAAGCCGCCCCAATTTTCCTTCTCTTTTTAAGCATATTATTCCAGATATGATTGCCCTCTTGTTCAGTAATAAATTGCGCTTTAAACGCTTCAACCAGTATATCTCCTGTTGTCATATGTTCTAAAGAAAATTTTTCTACATATGGTTGAACATCTCTTAGATTATTACTTCCTAATATCCCATTATGCTTTTTCGCTAAGGAAATAGAAGCTGCTTCTCCCTTACCAATAACCTTGTTACTATCATGATTTCTTGTTAAATTTCTATATAATGCGTATTCTTCAGTTCCAATGTCTATGCTCACAATCTCAGCCGAACCCTTAGCTACCAACTGGTCTATCCTAGATTTTAAATGGGGGATTGTAGGTATATTGATTTCATCATACACCTCTTGTGGAATAACAATTTTACCCGAATAGAGCTTTTCTAAAAGATATTCAGTGCCAACCCATAAAAATGCTGAAATACAATCTGTATCAATAAATACACGACTAGTCAAACGACAACTCCCCCTCTTCATCTAGCCCATATACAATATCATATCTGAAAGCATCTAATAGCAGTTCCTCATACTTCCCTTGCGAAATTCTGTTATTTTCTAAAAGTTGTTCAGTCGATTTAATATAGTGTCCTAATACCATTTCCTTTTTACTTTCTGACAAAGGACGATATAAACTTGTATCATAGCCTAATCTTGAAGCTGTCTCTATAACACTAATATCCATCTTTTTAATTTCTTCTGCATCAAGGTATCCATCATTCCGCAATCTATATAACATAGCTTTATGACTGACACCATAAAACTGACCCAATTTTATAATATCTTCTACTTCAAGATGGGTTCTATTGGCATTTTCTCTAATTTCCTCAACCATCCTATACAGTGAAGATGGGGAAACTAAAAAATAAGAAGCAAACTGATCCGCTTTTCTTTCAGTTTCATCTCCTTCACCAATCAAAATAAAACTGACTGAACTCTTCTTCACCTCATCATAATAAAGATGATACAGTTCATGTGCTAAAGAAAATCTTTGCCTTCCTAATGACATGTCTGAATTGATTACAATGAGACTGGACTGAGTTCCTTTATAACAGACTCCGCTAATATTCTTTCCGAGTCCATAAAATACCAGCGTCAAATTTTCTATCTTTTGTACCAATTTAAAAATATCTATCGGCGCTTCACCATCAGCTCCCAACTTTTTTCTAAGATTTGAAGCTTTATTACTTAAATCCATTTTATCAATCATTTATTTTGTCTCCAATAGCTGATCTATCTCAAATTGATTCAATACAATTTTATTGATTTTCGCTAAAACTTTAAGATCTTGGTCTACTATTTTATTTTTTCTAAACGATATGACACACTGTTGTTCAGCTTGTTCGCCAAACAAAAGATAGTCAACCGTACAGCAAAACAGGGCAGATAGTTTCTCAATAACATCCGACGTGATATTCCTTTCACCTTTTTCCATTTTGGCAATCATGCTTTGATTCAAAGACAAATATTCAGCAATCTTATCTTGAGTAAGATTTGAAGATATTCTAAGTTCTTTTATTCTTTTTCCAACATCACATACATTTATCATATTCATACACCTCTCATAAAAAGAATAGCACACTCTTGTCATAAAGTCAATTTATTAAATAAAAAAATTATGACAAAATAAGAAAGCAATTTATTGAGACTGCTTAAAAATCCCAAATTGATGATATTAAACTTATTTGATGAGTTCCTATCAAAAATCGTATCTTCAACCTCAAAACAGTACTTAAAGCTATCCGACTCGATTTACATTGTCAAATTTAGATTTTATTTGAGTATAGCTTTCTAGTTTGCTTTTTGATTTTTATTTAATATAGTAGCAAAAATTGAAGGAAATATCTCCACAAGAAAACGCATACTATTAAGCTTTTTCAAGACCTAATAATATGCGCTGTTCTGATTTGAAAGACATTCCATTATTATTTTACTGTTATCAAGCCTTCAGGCTCGACTGTAAATTCTGGTTTTTCTGCTATCGTGCCATCTTCTTTAAGGTAATACCAGCCATCATTTGATTTGACAAAGGCATTGGAAACCATGTCCCCATTTTGACTATCAAGATAGTACCAAGTCTCCTTGTATTTGATCCAGCCTGTTTTCATAGCACCTTCTCCATCGAAATAGTACCACTTCTCATTGATTTTCTTCCAGCCTGTCGCCATTTCGCCTGACTGGTCAAACCAGTACCAGTTGCCGTCTGTGTGCTTCTTCCAGCGGTCTGCAAGCATATAGCCTGAACCGTCAAAGTAATACCAGGTACCATTGACTTTCTCAAACTTATCTTTTGGATAAGAACCATCTGAGTGTACATACCAGGTGCCAGTATCGTTCTGTTGCCATCCTGCTTCAATCGTCAAGCCGTTTTCAATATCCTGCTTAAACTGCTCACGGCTAATACCCCATTTGGCAAGATAAGGATAGGGGTCAATGTGATCTGAGTTGTTGTCAGGTTGGTTATTGGTGCAGTATTCGTGTGTCTTGATACCTGCCAAGTCGTCTGTATCAAGTGTTTTCGGTATACCAGCTTCATCCGCTAGATTGCGCAAGAGTTCGATATAGAGACGATAGTCAATCAGAAACTCTTCTTTCGATTCATGGCTTTCAATCAGTTCAACTTGTGCATAACCTTCTGCATTCCAACCGCCCCCAACGTCCCAGGCACCATTATCAACAGGTCCTACCTGCATAACACGACCATTACCGACTACGTGTGAAAAGAAGCCCAATTCAGGATTTTTTCTGTAATGGTAGTCAGCCTCATTTTGAACCGTTGAGTTGCGGTTGCCTGTGGAATGGGCATGGACTTGCCTGTATGGTTGCACGCCGACTTGAGGCAAATCTGTTCTTAATTTACTCACATCAATTTCCATATTCTACTCCTTATCAATTAAAACAACTTATTTTTTACAATCCAGAACTAGAAACTCCTTTATTTCTACCTTACAAAGAAGACAATCCTAGTCACGATTAGGCTTGTAGATAGAAGTGATTAAATCAGCTCAAAGAGGACTATTCTGACATTGTGAATAGGATTGACAAAGTCTGTATCCTATCTACAACAACACCCCAGGCTAAAAAGCTTTTCAAAAGTCCATTTTTACAGTCTCTATATGTCCTGTTCATAAATACTATACTTTATTATATCATATATATAAAAGAAGTCAAAAGTCTGTTAAACTGTTTTCAAGACCAAATTAAAGATGATAACACATTTTTTTCATTTCACAGATTTTATTCAGCAAATACAGCTAGGATGACACTTTTGTTGCCAAGATGGCCTTGCCTTCTTTTATCAAGGGGTGACGAAACAGTGAGAAATAAAGTTGAATGGTCATGGCAACCCAGATTAAGGGTTCGCAAAGGATAACTCCCTTATAGCCTGCCCAAGGGATAATCAAAACTACAAAAGCGATTTTCCCGATTAGTTCGATAAAGCTAGAAACCAGCGGAAGGACTTTTTGCCCCAAACCCTGCAAACAATTGCGATAAATCAACAAGAGACTCAAAATTGGATAAAAGGCTGAGCTGATTTGCAGATAGAGGCTACCATTTTCTACCAAGTAGCTATCCGTCGAACTAGCCAAGAAGGAAACCAAGGCAGGACTGGCAAAAAAGAGGAAAACACAAACAAAAACTGCCCAGGATATACTTAAACGACTGCCGATTCGAAGCCCTTGAACAATGCGGTCTGGTCGCTTAGCTCCTAGATTCTGAGAAGCAAAGGTCGTCATTGATGCAGAAATAGCAGTCATAGGAAGAAGAGCAAAGGCCATAATACGTCGAGCTGCCGTCTGGGCACTAATAATCACCGCACCAAAGGTATTAACAGAAGACTGTAAAATCACACTGCCGATAGATACAATTGAACTCATCAAGCCCATAGCCAAACCTTGCTCCAAAAGATCCGCGTACAAGCTTTTGTCCCATTTGAAATGCTTGCGCTGAGGGAGTAGCTCAGGCACACTCTTGCGGATATAATAAAAGCAGAGAACCGCTGATAAGCCTTGCGAAATGATGGTAGCAAGTCCCGCAGATTGTACTCCCAGATGCAGTTGCGTAATAAAATAGAGATCCAAAACCACATTGACCAGAGCAGAGAAAATCAGAAAACCAAGGGCAGCTAGACTGTCACCAATGGACCGCAACAAGCCTGCAAAGAGATTATAAGCAAAGCTGACACCAACACAAGTCACAATCATAGAAATATATTGATAGGACTGGGGAAGAATTTCTGCAGGGGTATCTAGGTACTGTAAAAGTGGATACAGTCCCAGAATACCCATCAGCATGACTACAATACTCAAAAGAGTACCTAAGATCCAGGTGGCTGCTACTACTTCCTTTATTTTAGTGAAATTTCGAGCCCCATAATAGCGGGCAATGACAATTCCCATGCCGTTGCCAACACCAAGAGTAAAACCCACAATCAGATCAAAAATCGCTGTTGTCGCTCCTACTGCCGCCAAGGATTCTTGACCCAGAAATCGCCCAACAATCAAGACATCAGCAGTGTTATAGAGCTGTTGAAAAATATTGGACAACAAGATTGGAAAGGCGAAACTTAAGAGCGAGGGAAGAATAGGACCATGAATCAGGTCCACTGTTCGTTTTTTATTCATAAAGCTATTATATCAGCTTTCTAGAGGAGCGACAAGAAACAGCAAACTATAGGCAATCTGAAAACTTGAACAAAGAATCGAAAAAGCAGTGGATTCCTCCACTACTTTGACAGCTTATTCTTCAATTTCGATTTCAAGTTCATCGCCTAGGTCAAGTGTAACTTCTTCATTCACAGAATCTGCTTGAACTGCTTCATCTTTTTTGTTTTCAGTATCTTGTTCTGAAGCTTCTTCTCCGTCAATCAAACCAAATTTAGAACGGACTTGCTTATCAATTTCATCAAAGATTTCTGGGTGCTCTGCCAAGTATTTCTTAGCATTCTCAGAACCTTGCCCAATTTTTTCATCTTTGTAAGAATACCAAGCCCCTGCTTTTTTGATAATATCCAAATCGCTTGCAATCTTCAAAAGCTCACCAGTCTTAGAAATTCCTTCTCCGTACATAATTTCAACTACGGCTTCCTTAAACGGTGGAGCTACCTTATTTTTTACAACCTTAATCTTAGTTTCTTTACCAACATTGGTTTCTTTTTGGTCACCAGTTCCCTTAATTTGTGTATTACCACGAACATCCAAACGCACTGAGGCGTAGAATTTCAGAGCACGTCCACCAGGAGTTGTTTCTGGATTTCCAAACATGACCCCAACTTTTTCACGCAATTGGTTGATGAAGATGGCAATTGTTTTGGTTTTATTGATAGAAGCACCCAATTTACGCATGGCCTGGCTCATCATACGAGCTTGCAAACCAACGTGGCTATCTCCGATATCTCCATCAATTTCCGCACGAGGTACAAGGGCAGCAACTGAGTCGACTACGACAAGATCCACAGCACCTGAGTCAATCAATTTTCCTGCAATCTCAAGACCTTGCTCTCCTGAGTCTGGTTGTGATAAGAGCAATTCGTCAATGTTAACACCAAGGGCCGCAGCATAAGCTGGATCAAGGGCATGTTCCGCATCGATAAAGGCAGCAATCCCACCTTCTTTTTGCGCTTGTGCAACTGCATGAAGGGCAACCGTTGTCTTACCAGATGACTCTGGGCCATAGATTTCGATGATACGTCCCTTAGGATAACCACCTGAGCCAAGGGCAATGTCAAGAGCTAAAGAACCTGAGCTCATCACTTGCACCTTTTGCTCCGCACGTTCACCCAAACGCATGATTGATCCTTTACCAAAGTCTTTCTCAATCAATTTAAGAGCGTCATTCAAGGCCTTTTCACGTTCTGCCCCAAATTTTTTTGAAATTTCTTCTAATTTTTTTGGTTTTTTCGCCATTCTATTCTCCTACATTCTAATGATCCTCAGACCTATCTACTATTATATCAAAAGTTAGTCACTTAATAAAGCCTTGCGAACTAGGTTAAAGGCATGCATAACCGCAATGTGACGTACATCTGCTCGGCTTCTGCCTCCAATATTAACCTTGATAACCTCAGTTCCTTGCTCTTGCGCCAAGCCTATGAAGACTGTCCCAACTGGGTGTCCTTCTAGGCTATCTGGTCCTGCCACTCCAGTCAAACTAATGCCAAAATCAGACTGGGTCTTGCTTCGTGCCTGCTCAGCCATCTTCTGAGCTGTAAATTCAGACACCACACCCTGTTCTTCCAAATTCTTGGCAGGAATATCCAACATCCTTGATTTTTCCTCCAAGCTATAGGTCACAAAACCACCCTTAAATATACTTGAAACTCCAGAAAAATTCGCCACGGTAGCTTGGAAAAGACCTGCCGTCAAACTCTCAGCTGCAGTGATGGTTTTCCCTTGCCTTTTCAGTTCTTCTACCACAATGCTGGCTAAACTAGTCTCTTCCCCATAACCATAACAAAGGTCTCGTAAAGAAAGTCCTTCAAAGGTCTGGCGATTCAAGATTTGATGTTCCAAAATATCCAGCGCTTGATTCGCCTCTTCTTGACTGCTAACCTTTGTTGACAGACGTAGAGTAACTTCTCCTGTCTTGGCATAAGGTGCCAAGGTCGGATCTGTTTGATTATCAATCAAATCAGCCAAAATCGTAACCAGCTGACTTTCGCCAATTCCAAAGAAACGAAGTACTCGGGAATATAGCTTGCTCCCTGTCATTAACTTGGGTAGAAGTTGGTTTAAGACCATAGGTTTCAATTCACTTGGTGGACCTGGAAGGACAACGTAGGTCACTCCATCGACTTCCAATATTCCTCCCACAGCCAGTCCTGTTTCATTCGGTAGTGGAGTCGCCCCTTCTACAAGTTGAGCTTGTCTTTCGTTATTCGGTGTTCGGGCATAGTCTGGTCTCTGGGCAAAAAAGACATCCAACTTCTCCTGGGCCTGAGGATCAAAGACTAATTCTTTCCCTAAAAATTTAGCCAGAGTTTGTTTAGTTAGGTCGTCCTCAGTTGGCCCCAAACCACCTGTCAAAATCACCAGACTGCTACGTTGACTGGCAATCTCAAGTAAAGACAAGAGACGGGCTTCGTTGTCTCCTACAGCCGTCTGAAAATATACATCTACCCCAATTTCTGCTAGTTTTTCTGATAAAAATTGAGCATTGGTATTGACAATCTGTCCTGTCAAAATCTCTGTTCCAACAGCAATGATTTCTGCTTTCATGTTTCCTCCTACCTATCTATTCGTATTTTTTTTGAAAAAATCGCAGGAATTTTCCTACGATTGATTTTTTATTTGTATCAAGAAAGTTAATTATCTTCATCACCAACAGGTGCTCTGCCAAATAAATCTTCAAATAAGACCGCATTGGTTTCAAGCTGAGTGACTTCTTCTTGCCCCAAAGAACGTCGGAGTAGATTTTGCATTTCCAACATATGGGCTCTCGAAACAATCTGGTAAGAAACACCTTGAAGCATCTCTCCTTCACCCTGCAACTGCTGAGTTTCAATGGTTTTAAATGAATCTTTATAGCCTAGCAAGTTAGGGATACTTTTTGCAGACAAATCAATATTGGTCTGCATATTGTCACTCAAAGCTTTTAGAATCTCTTGATAATGACCAACGCTATTTAAACTGAGAGCTTTTTCCATGACTTTTTGAATAACTTCACGTTGACGTTTTTGACGACCATAATCTCCCTCAGGATCTTGGTAACGCATTCGTGCATAGACTAGAGCTTCTTCTCCCCCAATGTGTTGCTCCCCAACACCGATAGAAATGGTATTAAATTCTTCTTGGTCACTGATAGAAATTGGGAAACCTAGGGTATTATTGACTGTAATACCACCTACTGCATCCACTAGTTTTTGCAACCCTTTCATATTGACCATCACATAGCGATCAATATGGATATTCATCATTTTTTGAATGGTTTCTATAGCAAGCTCTGCTCCACCATCTGCATATGCTGAATTCAGTTTTGCTTCATGAGCTTGACCGTTCCCTGATTCAATGCGCGTCAGAATATCCCGCTCTAAACTCATCATTGTTGTTTTTTTAGTTTTAGGATTCACTGTCATCAAAATCATGCTATCACTTCTACCGACCCAAGTTTCAGTTCGTTCAACATTCCCAGTATCAACCCCCATTAACAGAATGGTCAAAGGTTCTGTTGCTTCAATAACCTTGGTTTCTTCCCCTATTTTTTTATAGGTTTTTGCCAAAGTCTCTGTACCTTGCTGATAAATAGTATAAGCAAAAACACCAACACCCAAAACTGTCACAGCTAGAAAAGCTAATACCATTCCAATAATTTTTTTAACCATATTTCTACTAATCGATCAGTTTACCCATCAAGTAAACATCGATAAATTTCCCTTCTTCTATATATGCTCCACGCTCTTGGCGACCTTCAATGACAAAGCCATGCTTTTGATAAAGATGAACTGCAGCTTGATTACGAGTTTGGACAGTCAGTTGCAGTCTACGAAGAATGCCACTTGCTTGTGCCCACTCTATCGCTTCTTCTAGCAACAAACTTCCCAATCCATTATTCCAATATCTTTTTCCAATCACAATAAAGAGATCTCCAATATGACGGACTCTCTTGCGCTGGTCAGCTGTAATATTTACAAGGCCAGCAATTTTATCATTTAAGAATGCAAGTAAGGTTATCTGATTATCCGAACTAGCTTGCTTGTTGAGGAATATTTCCATCTCCTCACTGGTCAAGAGAATACCATCTCCGTCTAAGCTGGTAAAATCTGTCTCCAAACTCACACGATTTAAAAAGGCCACTAATTCAGCTGCATCTTTAGGCTCTGCTTCTCTAATGAGCAATTCATACTCCATGTTGAAGCTCCTCTAACAATTTCTCAGCACGCAACCCCTTTGCTTGGAAATGTAATCTGCGACCGTCTTCTTCTTTTAGAATTTCCAACTCTAAATAAGTATCTGGCAAGGCATCTCCTAAGAGATTTCCCCACTCAATAACAGTCGCGCCTCCACCAAAGAGAAACTCATCCAAGTCGATAGAATCCGCATCTCCTTCAATACGATAAACATCTAGGTGATAAAGTGGCAGTCTGCCTTCATACTCTCTTACGATAGTATAGGTTGGACTTTTAATCATTTGAGAAATCTGCAATCCTTTTGCAAGTCCTTTAGTAAAGGTCGTTTTACCTGCGCCCAGTTCTCCAGTTAAGATTAAAACATCATTCTTTTCTAATAGATGACCCAAACGCTCCCCTAAGACTTGTAGCTCTTCTTCATTTTTTGTGTACATATCCTTATTATACCAAAAACTTTTCTTTTGTGTCTATTTTCCTGCTAAACTTACCATCATAACATCCATAAAAACAGACTTTCTCTAAAAGAAAATGAGCGTAGCAATGACCAATACAAGATCTCGGAAAATATGACCATAAAAGGAAACTTCCTTCTTAACCGAATTTGGGACAAGATAGGCTGCAAAAAACAAACCCAGTCCAATATAAATCAGAAGAGAGACAATGGTCATTGGATTTCTTAAGAAGAGAAGTGTTGCTAAAACAGTCACCAAAACTGTCTTTTTTCTGTCTAGCATAGCAAGCAAATCGCGCATGTATTTTTTCAAGGGTAAAAAAATCAACAAATCTAGCCCAAATAAAAAGAAAAAGGATGGCAATAAAAAGTCAACTAATTCTTGCTGCAGCGTATTTTTGATGAACAAGTTATCTGACAGGACAAGAACAGCTCCTAACAAATTAATTAAGAGTAGGATACTGTAAAAAAGCTTCACTGACTGCTTACTGGCTAGGACACTATGAACTTCTTGCTTACGGGTATAAAGATAATTTACTCCAGCGCAGATTCCTGAAACGAAGACCATACTTCCTATGAAAAAAGCTGTACTTTGTTTAAAGGACAAGATGCATTCCTTCCATAGGAAACAGCTACTCAAACTAATTTGAATTAAAGCTAACAAAAATAAGATTCTCATTGATTTCATCTTTTCTCTCCCTCCCTACCAATTATTATACTCGGATAAAAGAGAGAACTGTTTCCAATCTTCTCAAATGTCTCTTTAAGACCCTAAACAAACACGAAAGGCTGATACTCAGTAAAAATCAAAGAGTAAACTAGGAAGCTAGTCACAGGTTGCTCAAAACACTGTTTTGAGGTTGGAGATAGAACTAACGTGGTTTGAAGAGATTTTGGAAGAATATAAATTTGAAATAAGGCTGATAGTATTCATTTCACTATCAGCCTTACAGGTTATTTAACGTTTCAGAAAAACTATAATGTCAAGATTAACTAAACAGTATCTAATTCCTTCAAATAATTTTCTATCTTCATCAACATTAAAGGATTGTTATAAATCTTGCATAACTCTTTTGCTTCTATATAATAATTTTTGACTTGTTCTTTGTCTAGAAATTTGGCTCCAGCATTTCCTACAAGAATAAGTAGAGGAGCCAGTTGATAGCTTGTCTGTCTTTGTTTACAGAGTTCAATCGTCTCAAGAGCTTCTTGGATGGCTTCATTATATTTTTCCTTTGATACTAGGTAGTGAGCGTAGTTGTAACGAACTCTGATGTAGCCAAATAAAAACTCTTGATGCTCAAAATTTTTTGTCTGATATAACTCCATCAAATGAGAGTAGTTTGCCTCATATTCTTGTTCACGACCCACTAAGGAATAGAAATTAGATAGAGTATTCAACGCCTTTAAATAAATCAGAGTATTTGAAGAGACTTTTAATAATATATTTTCCAATGAAGAAATAGCCTCACACTTACTGTCATATTGATAGAAGTCAATAATAGCTTTAATCCATTCAAGGTAAGTTCGGTCTTCTAGTGTTAGAAAAGTACTTCGTTCAATCTCAATTCTATAAATATATTCCAAATTATCATAATTTCTGTCATCTAATAGTCGAGCAGACAATTGCTTGAAATTAGAGAGGTTAGATTTAATTTCAATTTGTTCATTGAAAAAGTAATCTAATGGTACTTCAAGTCGTTGTGAGAGTTTGAACAAAAGGTCTGCGGAGGGAATGAAATGCCCTCTCTCAATTTTACTAATCTGGCTTTGTTCACAAATTCCTTCTGCAAGAGTTTGTTGGGAGAGACCTAACTCTTTTCTCTTTACTCTGAATTTCTCTGCGAGTGTATTCATTAAAGATAATAAACCTTCCTATTTGCTTAATTTCATTATAAAATTTTTAGTTCAAAATAGCAAGTTAAAGGAATAAAAAAATTCTTTTTGGCAATAATTTTTAAAAAAAGTTCAAAATATAATAAAAACATTTGAACAAATAAAATATATATGTTAGAATAAAAACAAGGAAACAGAAAGGGGTTTCATTGTATAAGAAAAAAACGTGGAATTCAAAAATTAGCTATATTAGCATTACTAGGTGTTTTTACGTTTAGTAACACAATTCCTTACCAACAGTTATTCAGAAGAATAAACAATTGGAGATTCAAGTGCAATCACAAAAGAAGTCCAATGGTCCTGATGTTGGGAAGGCTGATTAGTTGATTAAATGATGAAAATACTATTAACTATATAGTATTTCTGTTTTATCTAACTTTTAATTAGAAAGAAGTGATTCGAATGTTCTAGGGTTTGATTTGTTGATACTTCTAAAGGCAGTCATTGTTATTGTTAGATTTTAAGTGAAAGAAGTGAGGGCTTTACAATGAAGAAAAGCATAAAAAAAATAATTACAACATCTTTACTTACACTGACTTTAGCTGGTGCAGGTGGTTCGATTGTTTCAGCTGCAACAGTTTGGTATAAAAGTACTGCAGTTTATTGGAATTATGGTCGTACTGCTGGTCTTTGGAGCTATTCAAATGTTCAGTCTGGTGTTTACGAACACTCAGCAACTGCTAACGGGGCATTCTCAGGCTGGCAATCACCTGGAGTAGAAGCACATGTTTCTAAATTCATTGGAACTGTACAGCTGAATGTTACTGGAATTGTAGGTAAGTACTTATGACATACAAAAACATATTATTAGGTAAAATGAGATACTTAATCCTGTTTTTGATTGCCATCCAGAGTGTCTTACTTGCTCTGGTGGCAATTTTTTTAACAGGTTTACAGTATCAACAGTCATGGAAGAGTTATAATCATCATTCCGGGACCGTAACAGTTTATCTTCAGAAGTTAACAGAAGAGCAATCACAAGATGTATTTAATTATTTTTTAGAACAGAGTGACTTGTCCATATGGACAAAACGTTCTGAAAGTAGTGATACAGGAGAAGGTCTAAATAGGATTTATATAGACATCCTTGGCAGCTCTGCTGGTTTTTCAGATTTTGAAAGTACGGGTAAAATAGTAGTCTCACAACAACAATTTGCAGATTTATTATCTCATAGTGATAATAGTATGACTATTGGACTTGACAAAGGCTCAAATAATATGCTTTACGAGCTTCCAGATTTATTATTTAGCACACCTGTAGTCATTGAACGATTAGATTATACTTTTCAAAACACTAATACGATCAATGGGATATACCATATCAATGGTCTCCACGATGCTGTCTCAAGAGATAACTTTCTGTTGCATCTTTCAAAGATGTCAGGTATTTCTGTTGAGGATTTGACAAAAGAAAGTTTTGGAAGTAGTACTGATCAGGGAATTTGGGGAATAATACTTGCTATCAGCATCTTAGTAAATGCCTTCATTTTACTGATTCTATTCTTAATCTGTGTTCTTCAATCCTTTAAACATTTCGGAACATTGATTCTTTTAGGATGGGATAGAAAAGAATTATGGTCTGCTTTTTTCAAAAATTCTCTACTATTTTCAATCTACATTATTCCAATTATCTCTTTATGTAGTTGGTTGTTGTCAGGCTGGTCTAGTTTTGGTTTATCATCGTTTATTCTAGTTTTTGCTGGAGTCAGCCTCTCAGTCTTGTTGCTACTATTGATATTCATTATTCCAACGATTATTGTTTATTCGGTTTCTCCATTAGCCGCAATTCATAAACGATTACCAATGAAGCCTTTAATGGTAACCTGCTTGTTATTCTATACCTTGGTAGCTGGTTTGTTAATCGCAGTCAGTTACTCTTTAGATGCTCCAACGAATCAGTTTATTGATAATATGAAAGTATCTAGGGAGTGGAAAAATGTTGAAGATATGTACGTTATCTCCAGCTTTGTTGAGGGAGATGATGTAGGTACATATGCAGGAACTACAAATTCCCTTGAGCGTAGTATGTATAGCTTTTACCAGCGTATATCTGAGCTTCCAGGTGTCTATATTGCCCAAGGAAAATTTCTTAATCAGGAGTACCTTGATGCAGTCTATGGGACATACCAACATGTCCCTAAAAAACCATTTTGGTATTTGAAATTCTCCTATAATTACCTGCAAGAGTTAGGTATTCCCCTAAGTGATGAGGAGTTGCTAGAGATGAGGAATGGTACTCGACTTTATCTTCTACCTAACACGCTCAATACAGAAGAACTTGAGGCGATGAAGGCTTATTTACAGGAAAGTGTCACTGTAAAACCGGGAGATTTACAAACTAATTTCACAGAAAATCCGAAATTTATGTTCAAGGTTTACCAACCGTCTCGACCAATATTTACTTGGTCAGATTCCATTTCTTATGGTACAACTAGTGAGAATCCAGTTATTTTTGTCTCAACACCAGAGAATCTATATTTCATGGAGTCGGCAAACTTAGTTGTCAACGGCTATAATGGTCTTTTGAAGATTCGTGATAGGGAAACAATGGAACAGGTAGTGTCCGTTTTAGAAACAGAATTTCCAGATTTAACGGATAATCGGTTGAGTTTTACAACTGTCAAGAACTTTATCAATGGTCTTCAAAAAGATCTGAGTTATACATTTTATCTTTTCGGCACGATTATAGCGATTATCATCATTACGATGATGGCTATTTTCTGGAGTTTTGTCTTAATGTACCGCTTGTTATTTGAAGAAAAATTGTATGTTCAATACTTTATGGGATTCTCACCATGGAAAAGATATATTGGTGTGGTTTCTCTCATTATTAGTTTTTCTGTGATGGAACTAATCGTTTCTATCTTGGTGGGTTCTAAGTTGGGAATAGTCATGACACTAGCTACATTTGCTTTTCAGATAATGCTTCTTTACTTCAGTTTGTTCCGTAAAGAAGGAGAGAGTATCATACAATCATTTAAGGAGTAATCTCATGTCTAGAATTTCAGTACAAAATGTATCAAAACAATTTGGTTCAAGAGAAATTTTCAAAGACTTAAGCTTTGATATTGAGGAAAATGAATTTGTAGCTTTAGTAGGACCTTCTGGTTCTGGAAAATCGACTATCCTCAATATGATTGGACTATTGGATACTGTTGACAGTGGTAAAATCCTAATCAACGGAAAAGTTTTGCCTAAGGTAAATTCGCAATCAGCAGTTCATTATCGAAGGAATGTCATCAACTATCTTTTTCAATCCAATGCACTCATTTCTACATCTAGTGTGAAAGATAACCTGATGCTTGCCATGACTTTTTCGAATTTCTCTAGACAGGAGAAAGAGCAGAGAATCAAGGAAACGCTAGAATTTGTTGGTCTACAAAATCGGTTAAATAGTAAAATCAATGAATTATCGGGAGGTGAACAGCAGAGAATTGCGATTGTGAGAGCTATTTTAAAGCCCGGAGATATTGTCCTAGCAGATGAACCAACCGGATCGTTAGATCCTGAAATGTCTCAAAAAGCATTCGATTTGATTCGAACTTTGAGAGATCAATTTGGTAAAACAATTTTGGTTGTTACGCATAACATGGAGCAAGCACGGCAATGTGATAGGATCATTTCACTGGAGTAGGTTCTTGTAAATTAACTCAAGCATTATTAGCACTTGATACGGTTACTTCTGAACCCGTTTCAAAAGAAAACTATCTTTATTCCATGTTATTTTGAGGAAGATATTGTGAAAGTCAAAGATGATGATGAAGTTGAGTGGAATTTGTTAGAATTTCAAAAATTTAGAGCATTTTTGGCTTAGTAATCTGTGTTGAAGGCTCAAAACCTATGGTAAAAAAGTAGCTTTGAAAATGTATTGCCTCCAAAGATTTAGTTAAATAATGATTTAACACAAAAAGAAATTATTGAAGTTCTGGAAAGATGTTGTTTCAGTATTGAGAAAAAGTGGGAAAAACTTGCGATTTTCACAGAGAAAGGAAGAAAAAGTATAGAAATATAGTCAAATGGAGATGTTTGATAAAATGCTTTCATAGCTAGCCAACTGTTGAAAATGATGAGTTACAAAATCTAAAGTATTTAAGATTGGTTTATAAAATTAGGTCTCTGCCTGTAGAAAGGAACGTGCAGTTAGAAAGGAGGAAAAAATAGGATACTATAATTCAGACTGAGATTTCTAATTAAAATATATAGTTACATTTCGCTCATTTTCATAATATTTCATTCAGAGGAGTAATAATATGTTAAAATTTAGAAAAGTAGTTGCATCATCCCTTGCCGTTTTGGCATTTAGTTTGGCTCTTCCTGTTTTGGCAGTTTCTCACCGTGGTGGCGAGTGGACCTATGGAGGCCATCATGATCCAAATAATTGGGGAGCATTTTCGAATTATTATCATGGTTCACAGTATCACTGGGCCTATGTTGGAAGTAATGGACGTGACAATCAAAAAACAGTTTATGCAGGAGCACGTAGTGCGGCCTATGCGTTTGTTAATACAAATTTGGGGGAGCGAATTACATTTGATGCGGGATGGTAAAGAATAATTGAAGAAGATTCTTTTATCAATAGTTTAGTAAGCTTGTTAGTTTATAGAGGTCAGGGGTATTTCTGCCCTCTGTTTTAGAATAAGGAATGCACTATGAAAAAATTATTTATACTCATATCCAACCTGCTTGCTAGTTTGTTCTTTGTTTGGGTATTTACCATTTGGACTGATACATATGTCTCCTATTATTACCCCAACGTTGTTGTACGTGATTCTTCCCCTGAAACAACTTTTCAGCATGTTGCTACACGCTTGGAAAAACTAGCAGAAGAAACAGATAGCTTTATTGCGATTCAACACCAAGATCCTAACTCAGAAGGTACTACAGTTTTTTCTTATACGACCTTTGGGGACGGAAAGTTGCCTGATGGGCTTCAGGAAAAAAAACTAGAAGATGCTCAAAGTAGTAGTGTTGAAACAAACTATTTTGTATTCGATGGACACCTAGATATTCACTTGCTAAGGGAGGAGCTAAGTCAACTTGGCTTGACTAATATGCACCTGACAATTCCATCTAAACTATCTACGTTAATGGCTATCTTTAGTAACGGATTTCAGTTAATCAGTTTATTGATTTTCATCTTAACCTTTGGAGCACTGACTTTAATTAGTCAAATTAGCCAATTACGGTCGTCGGGCATTCGCCTCATTTCAGGAGAGAAACGGTGGTCCATTTTTCTTAGACCAGTTGGTGAGGATTTGAAAGGGATAGCTGTTGGTTTCAGTTTAGCTGGCGTGCTCACCATTCTTATGCAAAAAATTCTGTCGCTTCCAACGCAATCCCTAATGACCATAGGAGCAGGCTTGCTCAGTTATAATCTCATCTTGTTGTCTATCTCCCTGTTTTTCGCTCAACTCTTCGCAGTTGGGATAAAAAAGATACACCTGATGCAGATTATAAAAGGGCAAGTGCCTGTCAGAGGAATCATTAGTTTGATTTTAATCGGTCAACTATTAGCGATTATTATTGTAACGCTGGGAATAGGGAGTAGCTTAAAGTATTCCCAAGCCTGGCAACAGCATCGGATTGGACAAGAGGCTTGGAGCCAGGAAAGGCAACTGATTACCCTATCAATCAGCCGTGAAGGAACGAGTCCTGGTTTTGATGAACAAGCTCAAAGGAAACTCAGAACTTGGTATCAATTGATGGATCTGGCTGTTTCAGAACAAAAGGCTTTCTTATCTAGACACCAGTTAATTGACCGTACTTTGCAAAATGGCATGGCTTCCTCCAAAAACTTTATAACCTCTACAGAATGGTACGATTACAGCCCGAATGGCAATGTCCTTATCGTCACACCGCAATACTTGGAGCGTCAAAACATTCCTGTAGATACAACTATTGAGCAAAAGATGAATCACCTTGATGTAGGGGAGTTTGTCTTATTGCTGCCTGAACACCTCCGTTCAGAGGAAGAACATTATAAATCTGTTTTTGAAGACGACTTAACCAGTCGCATGTCTAGTCAAGATGAACGACAGCAAATGACTGCTACGGTAGGTTATTTAGAATCAGGTCAGGATCGTTTTGTGTATAATACGACCCCTATTTCTTACCAACAATTTTTGAAAGATCCAATCATCATTGTTATAACACCCCAATCAACTGGTCCACAGTCCATTTTGTTTTGGATAGACGCAGTACAGAACTACATTCTCTTTAATCAATTGTCTGATGCCCAGGAGCTTATCCAGAGACAAGGCATTGAAAATTGGGTCTCAGAAATGCAAACAGGTTACCACAACTACATCACATTATTGGATAATATCCAGAGGGAACGTTGGGTAATGCTAGCAGGAGCTGTGCTTGGGATTGCAACTTCAATCTTGTTGTTTAACACTATGAATAGGCTCTACTTTGAAGAATTTAGACGTGCCATTTTTATCAAACGCATTGCAGGTCTCAGGTTCTTAGAAATCCATCGCACTTATCTCTTTGCTCAACTGGGTGTGTTTTTACTGGGATTTGTTGCGAGTGTATTTCTTATGGTAGAGATAGTAGTTGCTTTCTTAGTCTTGTTACTCTTTACTGGTCTATCTCTTTTACAGTTACATGTCCAAATGCAGAAAGAAAACAAGATGTCCATGCTTGTTTTGAAGGGAGGTTAATATGATTGAACTTAAACAGGTGAGTAAATCTTTTGGAGAACGAGAGTTATTTTCGAATCTTTCAATGACATTTGAGGCTGGAAAAGTCTATGCCTTAATTGGTTCAAGTGGTAGCGGAAAAACAACCTTGATGAACATGATTGGAAAATTAGAATCTTATGATGGGACGATTTTTTACCGAGGTAAAGACTTGGCCAATTATAAATCGAGTGATTTTTTCCGTCACGAATTGGGCTACCTCTTCCAGAACTTTGGCTTAATTGAAAACCAAAGTATTGAAGAAAACCTTAAGCTAGGTCTCATTGGTCAAAAGTTGAGTCGGTCGGAACAGCGGTTGAGGCAGAAGCAGGCTTTAGAACAGGTCGGCCTGGCTTATCTTGACCTAGATAAGCGCATCTTTGAGTTATCGGGCGGAGAATCGCAACGGGTTGCCTTGGCAAAAGTTATCTTAAAGAATCCACCCCTTATTCTGGCAGATGAGCCAACAGCTTCAATAGACCCAGCAACCTCTCAGTTGATTATGGAGATTTTGCTATCTCTTCGAGATGATAATAGGCTAATCATTATCGCAACACATAATCCGGCAATTTGGGAGATGGCTGATGAAGTGTTCACGATGGATAGTCTGAAATAAAAATCCTTGTTTTTAATTGCACGATGAGTTACTGAAATATTATCATGAATCAATAATCGCGTAGGAGAGATTTTCCTCCTACAATCGTTTCGAAAGAAAACTATCTTTATTCCATGTTATTTTGAGGAAGATATTGTGAAAGTCAAAGATGATGATAAAGTTGAGTGGAATTTGTTAGAATTTCAAAAATTTAGAGCATTTTTGGCTTAGTAATCTGTGTTGAAGGCTCAAAACCTATGGTAAAAAAGTAGCTTTGAAAACGTATTGCCTCCAAAGATTTAGTTAAATAATGATTTAATACAAAAAGAAATTATTAAAGTTCTGGAAAGATGTTGTTTCAGTATTGAGAAAAGGTGGGATAAATTTGCGATTTTCACAGAGAAAGGAAGAAAAAGTATAGAAATATAGTCAATTGAAACAAGAACAGGACAAAAGAACCTTTTGTGCCATATTTTTCTCCTTTCGCTTTACAATTGGCTTGAACACCTTTATTGTATCGCGTTTGGAGTTTTTTTGGTATAACCTTCGACGCGCACCCGCATAGCGGGTGTTTTTTTGTCTCGCACCTAACGGAGCGAGACGAACTGATAGTCACTTAATCAAAAAACGCACCATATCAAAAACTAAAAAATTTGATATTATGCGTCATGTCTTAAACTAATTGACTATACTTTCTATTCAAATGAGCTTTTAACCAATTGATTGAGCCAATCCACTCTTAAAACCAAAGAGCAATTTCTCGCTTAGCTGACTCTTCTGAATCTGAACCATGTACAACATTTTGAATAGCTTGGTTTTCTCCAGCAGCTTTTGCAAAATCACCTCGAATCGTTCCTGGTAAAGCTTCTTCTGGACGAGTTGCCCCCATCATAGTCCGCCAAGTTTCGATTACTTTGGGACCTGAAATGACACCCACAAGAACTGGACCTGAAGTCATAAATTCACGAATCGGTGGGTAAAAACTTTGACCAACCAAGTTATGATAGTGCTGATCAATCAACTCTTCTGAAACCTGTGAACGCAACTCCAATTTTTCGATTGTCAATCCACGTTGTTCGATGCGTTTCAACACTTCCCCCACTAGTCCTCTTTTTACACCATCTGGTTTAATGATAAAAAATGTCTGTTCCATCCTCGTCTCCTTTGTCAGCTTCTTTCTTTTATACTCTTCGAAAATCTCTTCAAACCACGTCAACTCTATCTGCAACCTCAAAACAGTGTTTTGAGCTGACTTCGTCAGTTCTATCTACCACCTCAAAGCAGTGCTTTGAGCAACCTGCGACTAGTTTCCTAGTTTGCTCTTTGATTTTCATTGAGTATTATTTTACCATATTTCATGGAAAAATGGAGAAAGTTTTCAGAAAATAGAAAGAGAACCCGAGGGCTCTCTCATTCTCTCTTATTCTACTGTTTCTTCCACAGTTTCAACGGCAGTATCCACAACTACTTCTGTTGTTTCTTCGTTTCCTTCTTCCTCTACTGGAGGGTTAAGGTATTCTTCTTCGTTGATAGCATGTGGTTCAAGGTTACGGTAACGGGCCATACCAGTACCTGCTGGAATAATCTTACCGATGATAACATTTTCCTTAAGTCCAAGGAGATGGTCTTTCTTACCACGGATAGCTGCGTCAGTAAGGACACGAGTTGTTTCCTGGAAGGAAGCCGCTGACAAGAAACTGTTGGTTTCAAGTGAGGCTTTGGTAATTCCCATAAGGACTGGACGACCTGTCGCTGGAACTCCTCCTGCGATAAGGACATCTTTGTTGGCATCTGTAAAGTCATTGATATCCATGAGAGTACCCATGAGAAGATCTGTGTCACCTGGATCCATGACACGTACTTTACGGATCATTTGACGAACCATTACCTCGATGTGTTTGTCACCGATTTCTACCCCTTGGCTACGGTAAACTTTTTGTACTTCACCGAGAAGGTAAGTTTCAACTGACAAGACATCGCGAACTGCAAGGAGACGTTTTGGTTGGATAGAACCTTCTGTAAGAGCAGCACCACGCGCTACTTGGTCCCCAACTTCGACACGCATACGAGCTGTAAATGGAACGACATATTCACCTTCGCCAGTTTCACCCTTAACAAAGACTTTCTTAGTACGAGTTGAAGCATCTTCTTCAATGGCAGTAACTTGTCCTTTAACCTCTGTGATAACCGCTTCCCCTTTAGGATTGCGGGCTTCAAAGATTTCTTGGACACGAGGAAGACCCTGAGTGATATCGGTATTTGAGGCAACCCCACCCGTGTGGAAGGTACGCATTGTAAGCTGTGTACCAGGTTCCCCGATAGATTGGGCAGCGATTGTACCAACTGCTTCACCAACTTCAACCGCATCACCAGTCGCCAAGTTGATACCGTAACAGTGACGGCAGACACCGTGACGAGTGTTACATGTAAATACAGAGCGGATAGTCACTTCTTCCACACCAGCATTGACAATTTCACGCGCCTTGTCTTCTGTAATCAACTCATTTGGACCAATGATAACTGCACCAGTTTCTGGATGTTTAACAGTTTTCTTAGTGTAACGACCATTGAGACGCTCTTCGAGAGACTCGATCATCTCTTTTCCTTCTGCGATAGAGCGGATCAAGAGACCACGGTCAGTTCCACAGTCGTCCTCACGGATGATAACGTCTTGGGCAACGTCAACCAAACGACGAGTCAAGTAACCTGAGTCGGCTGTCTTAAGGGCCGTATCGGTCATACCTTTACGCGCACCGTGAGTTGAGAAGAACATTTCGAGTACTGACAAACCTTCGCGGAAGTTTGAAAGGATTGGCAATTCCATAATACGTCCATTCGGAGCCGCCATCAGACCACGCATACCGGCAAGCTGTGAGAAGTTTGAGATATTACCACGGGCTCCAGAGTCCATCATCATAACGATTGGGTTCTTAGGATCTTGGTTGGCAATCAAACGTTTCTCTAGTTTTTCACGGGCAGCACGCCATTCAGCTGTAACAGCATTGTAACGCTCGTCGTCTGTGATCATACCACGACGGAATTGTTTTGTGATTTGTTCTACACGTTTGTGTGATTCTTCAATGATTTCAGCCTTGTCATCAACGACTGGGATATCGGCAATACCCACTGTCAATCCTGCAAGAGTTGAGTGGTGGTAACCGAGGTTCTTCATACGGTCAAGCAAGGCAGAAGTTTCTGTAGTACGGAAACGTTTGAAGATTTCAGCGATGATATTTCCAAGGTTTTTCTTCTTGAATGGAGGGTTGAGTTCAAGATTGCTGATAGCTTCCTTGATGTCCCCACCTAGTGGCAAGAAGTATTTGGCTGGAACGCCTTCTGTCAAGTTGGCATTGTTTGGTTCTTGCAAGTATGGTAGGCCCTCTGGCATGATGTCGTTGAAGAGGATTTTACCAACTGTTGTAAGCAAGACCTTGTGTTTTTGCTCTTCTGTCCAAGGCTTGTTGAGGCTGTCTGTTGCAATACCAACACGTGAGTGAAGGTGAACATAACCATTGCGGTAAGCCATAACCGCTTCGTCACGGTCTTTGAAGACCATTCCTTCACCTTCACGACCAGCTTCTTCCATAGTCAAGTAGTAGTTACCCAATACCATGTCCTGAGATGGAGTAACAACTGGTTTACCATCTTTCGGGTTCAAGATATGCTCAGCAGCCAACATCAAGATACGAGCTTCTGCTTGAGCTTCTTCTGAAAGGGGTACGTGGATGGCCATTTGGTCCCCGTCAAAGTCGGCATTGTAGGCTTCACAGACAAGCGGGTGCAAGCGAAGGGCCTTACCATCAATCAAGACTGGCTCGAAGGCTTGGATACCCAAACGGTGAAGAGTCGGTGCGCGGTTCAAAAGTACTGGGTGTTCTTTGATCACTTCTTCCAGAATATCCCAGATACGCTCATCTCCGCGTTCCACCAAGCGTTTAGCTGCTTTGACGTTTTGCACGATATCACGCGCAACGATTTCACGCATCACGAATGGTTTAAAGAGTTCGATCGCCATTTCACGTGGCACACCACATTGGTACATCTTAAGAGTTGGACCAACGGCGATAACGGAACGTCCTGAGAAGTCAACACGTTTACCGAGCAGGTTTTGACGGAAGCGTCCTTGTTTACCTTTAAGCATGTGGCTCAATGATTTAAGAGGACGGCTACCTGGTCCTGTGATTGGACGACCACGACGACCATTGTCAATCAAAGCGTCAACCGCTTCTTGAAGCATACGCTTCTCATTTTGAACGATGATACCTGGTGCATTCAACTCAAGCAAACGAGCCAAACGGTTGTTACGGTTGATAACACGACGGTAAAGGTCGTTCAAGTCAGATGAGGCAAAACGGCCACCATCCAACTGCAACATAGGACGAAGATCTGGTGGAATAACCGGAAGGATGTTGAGAATCATCCATTCAGGTTTGTTTCCAGACTTGTAAAAGGCATCCAAAACATCCAAACGACGGATGGCTTTGACACGTTTTTGTCCAGTAGCTGTTTTCAACTCTTCTTTGAGTTCAGCAATTTCTTTTTCAAGATCTACTTGTTTCAAAAGGTCTTGGATAGCTTCGGCACCCATCTTGGCAACGAACGATCCATAACCATATTCACGCAAGCGCTCACGGTATTCGCGCTCTGTCATGATAGACTTGTGCTCAAGTGGTGTATCCTTGGGATCAATCACCACATAAGCCGCAAAGTAGATAACTTCCTCGAGGGCACGAGGGCTCATATCAAGGGTCAAGCCCATACGGCTTGGAATCCCCTTGAAGTACCAGATGTGAGATACAGGAGCTTTCAATTCGATGTGCCCCATACGCTCACGACGAACTTTCGTACGCGTTACTTCAACCCCACAGCGGTCACAAACAATCCCTCTATAACGAATGCGTTTGTACTTACCACAAGCACATTCCCAGTCTTTTGTAGGTCCAAAGATAACTTCATCAAAGAGACCTTCACGTTCTGGTTTCAAGGTACGGTAATTGATTGTTTCAGGTTTTTTGACTTCTCCATAAGACCATGAACGGACTTTACTTGGAGAAGCTAGGGTGATTTGCATACTTTTAAAACGATTTACATCAACCACTATTTCTTCCCTTTCTATTCTAAGTGAACTGCTTATTCTTCAGCAGCTTCTTCTGTTGCTTCCGCTTTTGTTGCTTTCTCAGCTTCTTCAGCTTCAAAAGCTGCTTTAGCCTCTTGGGCTGCTTTTTCGCGGGCTTTTTCAAGGTCATCTACGTGGATGACATCTTCGTCCATTCCTTCATCCAAGTCGCGAAGTTCCACTTCTTGGTCATCTTCGTCTAGGACACGCATGTCAAGACCAAGAGATTGCAATTCTTTGACAAGAACTCGGAAGGATTCTGGAACACCTGGTTTTGGAATTGGTTTTCCTTTTGTAATAGCTTCATAAGCTTTCAAACGTCCGTTGATATCGTCAGACTTGTAAGTCAAGATTTCTTGTAGGACATTTGATGCACCGTAGGCTTCAAGAGCCCAAACCTCCATCTCACCGAAACGTTGTCCACCAAACTGAGCTTTACCTCCAAGTGGTTGTTGGGTAACGGTTGAGTAAGGTCCGACAGAACGCGCGTGCAATTTATCGTCAACCATGTGGTGGAGTTTGATCATGTACATGACTCCGACAGAAACACGGTTATCAAATGGTTCACCAGTACGTCCATCGTAAAGGATTGTTTTGGCATCGCTATCCATACCAGCTTCTTTAACGGTTGACCAAAGGTCTTCAGAACTTGCTCCATCAAAGACCGGTGTTGCAATGTGAATACCAAGAGTACGAGCCGCCATACCAAGGTGGAGCTCCATAACCTGACCGATATTCATACGTGATGGCACCCCAAGTGGGTTCAACATGATATCGACTGGAGTTCCGTCTGGAAGGTAAGGCATGTCTTCTACAGGAACGATACGAGAGACAACCCCTTTGTTTCCGTGACGTCCGGCCATCTTATCTCCGACCTTGATCTTACGTTTTTGAGCGATGTAAACGCGAACCAGCATGTTGACACCTGATTGCAACTCATCTCCATTTGCACGTGTAAAGATCTTAACATCACGAACGACACCATCGGCACCGTGTGGTACACGAAGAGAAGTATCACGCACTTCACGAGATTTATCTCCGAAGATAGCGTGCAAGAGGCGTTCTTCAGCTGAAAGGTCTTTCTCACCCTTAGGTGTTACTTTACCTACAAGGATATCGCCTTCTTTAACCTCAGCACCGATACGGATAATCCCCATTTCGTCAAGGTCTTTAAGGGCATCTTCACCAACGTTTGGAATTTCACGAGTGATTTCTTCAGGCCCAAGCTTTGTATCGCGTGTTTCTGATTCGTATTCTTCAAGGTGAACAGATGTGTAAACATCGTCTTTGACCAAGCGTTCGCTCATGATAACAGCATCCTCGAAGTTGTAACCTTCCCAAGTCATGTAGGCAACGATTGGGTTCTGTCCAAGCGCCATTTCTCCATTTTCCATAGAAGGTCCATCAGCGATGAAATCGCCTTTTTCAACGACATCGCCAACTTTAACAAGCGTACGTTGGTTGTAGGCAGTACCTGAGTTTGAACGACGGAATTTTTGGATGTGGTAAACATCCAATGAACCATCTTCACGACGAACTTCTACCTTGTCAGCATCTGCGTAAGTAACTTTACCATCATACTGAGCAATCACAGCCGCTCCAGAATCGTGGGCTGCTTGGTATTCCATACCAGTACCAACGTAAGGTGCCTGAGGATTGATCAATGGCACAGCCTGACGTTGCATGTTGGCTCCCATGAGGGCACGGTTGGAGTCATCGTTTTCCAAGAAAGGAATACATGCTGTCGCAACGGCAACTACCTGTTTTGGTGATACGTCCATGTAGTCAACAACATTAGCTGGATACTCTTGGTTGACCCCTTGGTGACGTCCCATGACAACTTTCTCAGCAAAGGTTCCATCTTCATTAAGACGAGAGTTAGCCTGAGCTACAGTATATTCATCTTCTTCATCGGCTGTCAACCAAACGATTTCGTTCGTAACAACACCTGTTTCACGGTCAACTTTACGGTATGGTGTTTGAACAAAACCATATTTGTTCAAGTGTCCGTAAGATGACAAGTTATTGATCAAACCGATGTTAGGTCCTTCAGGTGTCTCGATTGGACACATACGGCCGTAGTGAGTGTAGTGTACGTCACGTACTTCATATCCAGCACGGTCACGTGTCAAACCACCAGGTCCTAAGGCTGACAAACGGCGTTTGTGAGACAACTCAGAAAGTGGGTTGTGTTGGTCCATGAACTGTGACAACTGTGATGAACCAAAGAATTCTTTCACCGCAGCTGTTACAGGACGGATATTGATGATTTGTTGTGGTGTCAAGACTTCATTATCTTGAACAGACATACGTTCACGGACATTACGTTCCATACGAGAAAGTCCAAGGCGTACTTGGTTGGCAAGCAATTCACCAACCGCACGGATACGACGGTTTCCAAGGTGGTCGATGTCATCTACACGGCCAAGGCCTTCAGCCAAGTTGAGGAAGTAGCTCATCTCAGCAAGGATATCTGCAGGAGTGACGATACGAACCTTGTCATCTGGATTAGCATTACCGATGATGGTTACAACACGGTCTGGATCAGTTGGAGCAACAACCTTGAATTTTTGAAGAACAACTGGCTCAGTCACAACGGCTGCATCATTTGGAATATAAACAATCTTGTTCAAGTCACCATCCAAATGGCTTTCAATGCTTTCAATCACACTACGAGTCATAACAGTTCCAGCTTCTACCAAGATTTCTCCTGTTTCAGGATCTACCAACGGCTCTGCAATGGTTTGGTTGAGCAAGCGTGTTTTAACATTGAGTTTTTTATTGATCTTGTAACGACCGACAGCTGCCAAGTCATAGCGACGTGGGTCAAAGAAACGAGCCACAAGCAAGCTACGTGAGCTTTCAGCAGTCTTAGGTTCACCTGGACGAAGGCGTTCGTAGATTTCTTTCAAAGCTTCGTCTGTACGAGAATCCATTGGGTTCTTGTGGATATCTTTTTCAACAGTGTTGCGAACCAATTCGCTATCACCAAATATATCAAAGATTTCATCATCACCTGAGAAACCAAGCGCACGAACCAAGGTTGTAAATGGAATCTTACGAGTACGGTCGATACGAGTGTAGGCGATGTCTTTTGAGTCACTTTCAAGTTCCAACCAAGCTCCACGGTTAGGGATAACCGTTGAACCGTAGCCCACTTTACCGTTTTTATCAACTTTATCGTTAAAGTAAACACCTGGTGAGCGGACCAACTGAGATACGATGATACGTTCACCACCATTGATAATGAAAGTACCCATTTCTGTCATGATCGGGAAATCACCAAAGAAAACTTCTTGGGTCTTGATTTCGCCTGTTTCTTTATTGATTAAGCGGAAGGTTACAAAAATTGGTGCTGAGTAGCTAGCATCGTGGATACGAGCTTCTTCTAGCGTGTATTTTGGTTCCTTGATTTCATATCCAACAAATTCCAACTCCATTGTGTCTGTGAAGTTTGAAATTGGCAATACATCTTCAAACACTTCCTTAAGACCATGGTCTAGGAAATCTTTGAATGAGTCAGTTTGAATTTCAATCAAATTTGGTAAGTCAAGAACTTCTTTGATTCTTGAAAAACTACGACGGGTACGATGTTTCCCGTATTGAACGTCATGTCCTGCCAAGATGATTCTCCTTTGTAAATAAGTTCCAAGCCTTGTCAATCAGGCTTTCTAATCGTCATATGGTTGTAAAACCCTTATCACCGTGTCCTCTTGATGAATTTTCAGAATTTTTAAGTCTTTGTTACAACTGCTCGAAATCCTGAAAAAAAGCACAAAAAGAGCAGCTAAATCCGACTTTTTCAGAAGATTTAACTGCTGTGAGCCTTGTCTGGACAATATTTCAGACAAAACCTACGACAAATGATTACTCATATTATACCCTATTTAGCTAGATTTTTCAAGGGGATTCAGTAGGTTTTTGGTGAATTTTTTCCATTTTTTCCTATAGAAAACTTGGCATCACATTCGAATCACACGATGGTACAAAAAACTGAAAAAGCTATTGACTGAAAATCATTTTCAAGGTATAATAATAAACGTTAAGGCGGTATAGCCAAGTGGTAAGGCACGGCTCTGCAAAAGCTTGATCGTCGGTTCAAATCCGTCTACCGCCTTCTATAACTTGATTTATCAGGTTCCATTTAAACAGAAAGCCCAGGTTAAAGGGCTTTTTTTATTTTTCTTCGGATAAATACGGATAATTTTGAAAAACTTTTGGGGCAAAGTTCTTTCCATGACATAATTCCCTCATGAAATCAACTGAAAAAAGCTTCGTCACGCCTGGTGACAAAAGCCTCTAGTTTATTCTGTTTCTTCTTCTATTTCGACTTCGGTAATTTGGACTTTTACCTTGGTAACACGTCCATTTTTCACTTTATCATTGGTTAAGATAAGCTGTTTGTTTTGGCTGACCAATTCATAGCTGAGTTTCTCAGTCGTTGGAATGGTTCCAACTCCTGTCAAATAATAACCAGCGATGGTATCAACGTCATCACTTTCCAGTTCAACATCAAAGTAATTATTGAAATCATTGAGGGTCATAGTTCCTTGAACAATGTAGGTATCCTCGCCAATCTGATGAACATCTATTGCTGCTTTGTCCGTTTCATCATCAATTTCACCAACAATTTCCTCTAAAAGGTCTTCCAAAGTCACCAAACCAGCCATACCACCGTATTCATCCAGCAAGATGGCCATTTGTCTTTGGGTATTGCGCAATTCTTTTAGCAAGTCATCCACAAAAATCGTTTCAGGTACAAAAAGTGGATCTTGCAAGATTTTCTTCCAAACAATATTGTCAAAACCGTCCACAAAGCCCGCCTTAAGGAGACTCTTAGTGTGAATAATCCCAATCACGTTATCCTTGTCTCCATCATAGACAGGGATACGAGAATAATTTTGTTTTAAAATACTTTGGATGATGGTTTGACTATCATCCTGAATATCCACCATAAAGGCATCCGTCCGAGGAACCATAACCTCTCGTGCCATCAGTTCATCGAGCGAAAAGACACCTTGTAACATCTCAATCTCATCAGCATCCAATGTTTCTTCACTATTTGTCAGCATATAGGCAATTTCATCACGGGTCATCTTTTCATCCGCATCATCGAATGACATAGGAGTCAAACGACTCAAGAAATTGGTCGAAGCAGCTAAAAGCCAAACAAAAGGACTGACTAGTTTTCCGATCCCAATGATAACCGGCGCTGTACGAATTGCCAAGGCATCCTTTAGATTAAGAGCGATTCTCTTAGGATATAATTCCCCAAAAACGATGGAAATATAGGTCAAAAATGCCAAGGATAGAAAAGTTGCCACGGCTTGCGCTGTTTCACCATTCCCAAGCCAAGAGGCAATCACACGTCCTAGAGTATCAGCTAAACTCGCCCCTGATAAGATTGTAATCAGGGTGATTCCTACCTGAATGGTTGATAAAAAGTGGTTGGGATTTTCTAGTACCTTCAGCAGGCGGATGTAGCGTCTGTCTCCTTCTTCCGCCTTTTGTTCAACTCGGGCACGATTAAGAGAAACCATGGCCATTTCTGTGGCTGAGAAAAAGGCATTTAATACCGTCAAGATAAACAATAAAACAAATTGTAGCAACAAATTCTGACTACTTGGGTCTTCCATAGTTCTTCTCCTAAAATAGTATCTTGTCACTTATTATATCACAAAAATTAGCTCAGTACATATTATTTTTTTCTTAGTACCTATTCTAGCCTTGCTTAAACTAGTAAAAAAGAACTCCTATATTCAAAAGTGACATAGGAGTTTATCTTATCTTTTACTGGGTAACAGTCACTTCTCCAGTTCGGTAATCCAGTTGAAGCCCTTTTTGAACATTGGGAACTAGAACATTGAATTCCAACTCTCCGTCTGAAGACTTGGCTTCAATCTGTGAAGCTGAAGGAACTAAATCCTCGTTTGAAGCATAATAAAGAGTTACACGGTAACGGACACGCTTGTTTTGGTCCAAGGCTTTACGTACCATGCTTTCATAGTAGTTTTGACCAGTCGAATCCTCGGCTTGAGCCTGATTTGCCCAGGCTGTTTGAACAGCAATGTTTTTAGGATTGCTTGTCGAGGCATCAAAACCATCCAAGCCACCGATTAAGGCATAGCCTAACAAGTGACCTCTATCAACCGCATGGGTATAAGTACCCTTTAGATTCTTGACCTGATGCCAACCTGGAGGAGTCCAAGAGGTTGAACCATTCCCAGTTTCTTCACGATTCTTGTACTGGCGAGTGGCCTTAGACAAGAGGGCATTAGCTACGGTTGGTACGGTTTCCTTGCCCACTGTCTTTGTTTTATTATCAGCGTAGGGCTTACTTGAAACCTTGGCATCTAGATTTGTTTTATTACCATTGACGATAAAAGCACCTGAGCCATTCCACTCAAGACTCCCTTTTATTTGACTCTTGACTGCGTCTGTTAAGACACTCTCTGCCAATGCTTGACTAGGAGCTTCAGGCGCTTGTTTTTTCTGACTAAGCTTGGTTTTGGGACTATTAGCTGTCGACTGCATCTGCTTGATATAATAGCTCCCCGCAGATAAGAGCAATAACACTAGCAAACCAATCAGTGTCTGTCTTGTTTTTTTGTTCATATTTCTCCTTATCTTTAGAAAAAGACTGGTCTCCCAGCCTAATTTCCTGTAAATTTATGAATCAATTCCTGCCATTTTGCTGGAGATAGAATGGCCCATGGATCTTGACCCTTGCCCAAGATTCCATAGCCTACCATTAGACCGATTCCTAGGGCTAGTGCACCTAAAAACAGTACTATGATGACTAAAAGTAAACGCTTGATTACGTAGCTTGATTTCTTATTCATCTTCATCACTTGCCTCAATCCGCTGAATCTTAGCACCTAGCTGTGCCAACTTCTCATGGAAACGGTAGTAACCTCTATCCAAGTGAACCAATTTACCAACTACAGTTTCTCCTTGTGCTACCAAACCTGTCAAAATCAAGGCTGCACTGGCACGAAGGTCAGTTGAAAGAACTTCTGCTCCCTGCAAAGCTTGTCCACCAACAATACGAGCTGTATCACGGATAATCTCCGAGTGCAAGCCCATGCGACGCATTTCCTCCAGATGTTGGAAACGATTTTCGAAAACTGTCTCCACCATAGTTGATTCCCCTTTTGCGACGGTCATCAAGGCTGTAAATTGAGCCTGCATATCTGTTGGAAATCCTGGGTGGGGCAAGGTTTTCACATGAACAGCTTTTAGATTTTCTAGTTGAGAACGAACTCGAATTCCTTCAGTCTCCTCTGTCACTTCCACTCCCATTTCAAGCAATTTGGCAATCAAGGGACGGTTGTGCTCCCAGACAGCGTCTCGAATCAAGACATCACCACCAGTCATGGCAGCAGCTACCATAAAGGTTCCTGCTTCGATACGGTCTTGGACTACATTGTGAGTCGTACCATGAAGTTTCTCAACACCAGTAATGGTAATAGTCTCTGTACCAGCACCTTTGACCTTGGCTCCCATCTCATTAAGGAGAATGGCTAGGTCCACAATCTCAGGCTCACGCGCAGCATTTTCAATCACTGTAACTCCATCAGCCAGAGTCGCTGCCATCATCAAGTTCTGCGTAGCACCAACACTTGGGAAGTCCATGTAGATATGAGCTCCATGTAAGCGATCAGCCTTGGCTTCGATATAACCAGCTGTCTGACTAATCTTAGCCCCCATAGCTTCTAGACCTTTCAAATGCAGATCAATAGGGCGGCTACCAATCGTACAACCACCTGGCATGGATACCTTGGCATGACCCACACGGGCAAGGATTGGCCCTAATACAACGATGGAGGCGCGCATCTTGCTGACATACTTGTAAGGGGCTTCCTCAGTGATGTCGCCAGTAGCATCCACCTCGACAAGATGAGCCTCTTCATCAAAATCTACCTTGGCATTCAAACCACCAACTACCTGATTCATAATAAAGACATCCGACAAGATCGGTACATTCTGTAAGACTGTCTTTCCTTCACTTGCTAGAATAGTCGCTGCCAACAAGGGCAAGACTGCATTCTTTGCTCCTTCGATGGTTACACTTCCTACCAGACGATTATCGCCACCTTGAACCACAATTTTGTCCATACTCGTTTCCTTTACTCTTGATTTTATAATAATCCTCTAAGCGCTTCTTGCCACAACTGATACAGGCTGATAAAGAAAGAACTCAGGATGTAACCCATCACAATGCTGAAGAGAGCTACCAATAAACGAACTTTTCTTGTATTCTCATCTGTCACTTTTAAAACCTTTTCCCATCTAACAAGATTCTTTAAAAGGTAAAAACTCACATAAATAAAGAGCATGTGACTGCTTAGAGTGAATAATAATTGAACCATTTGACTATTATACCATCTTCTCTGTTTGTGCGCTAGTTTGGAAACTTCACTCAAAAACTAGGGATTGTTTTTCAAGTAATCAATTGCATCTTGTAGGGTTTTAACAGGCACGATTTTCATATCTGTCTTGATTATTTTAGCCGCTTCTAGGGCTGTTTGGTAGTTGTTTTTCGCGTCCGGATGCGCCTTTTGTTCTTCTTCGCTAACAGGGTTATCTGGAGCAAAGAAAATAGCGGCACCTGCTCTAGCAGAAGCTACAACTTTCTTGTCAATACCACCAATGTCCCCCACATTCCCATCACGGTCAATGGTTCCTGTACCGGCAACAATACGACCATTACGAAGACCTGGGTGAGCTATTTGAGTATAGATAGCTAGACTAAACATGAGACCAGCACTTGGACCGCCAATACCAGCTGTTGAAAAGCTAATTGGGACATTGCTGATTACCTCTGTACGATCAATCAAGCCGATTCCAATCCCACTTTTTCCATTTTCCAAGGTGATAATCTTTCCTTCTGCAGACTTGGTTTGCCCGTCCTCTTCATAGGTCACCTTGACGGAGTCCCCTAATTTTTGAGAACTGACGTAATCAATCAAGTCTTTGGAACTATCAAAGGTCTGATCATTGACTGCTGTGACCGTATCAGAGATATTGAGAATCCCTTTAAAGGTTGAATTATCCGTCACATTCAAGACATAAACCCCAAAATACTTGAGTTCGATATCCTTACCAGCTGTTTTTAGACCTTGATACTTGGCCATATTTTGTGATGTTTGCATGTAGAATTGATTGATTCGCATAAATTCTACATCGGAAGTTCCACCTGTGGTCTCCTGAACACTACGAATATCTGTAAAAGGCGTCAACCACGCATAAATCATATGTGCTAAAGTAGCGTGCTGGACACCAACCGTAACGAATTGATAGGCACCAGCCGCCTGATCTTCTGTGTCATTTATTTTGAGGACTTGGCGAATATCTTCCGAACCACCTGGAACCTCTATATAGTAGGGCAAGGGCACTACAAATGCCAAGAAGGTCACAATCAAGGCCGCAATGACATATAAGGGCCATCTAATCTTTTTTTTCATTTCTTATTTCCTCCAAAATACTCTCAGGAACATAGCAAGCAATATCCTGACCAAACTTCAAAAGCTCTCTAACACCGGATGAACTGAGATAGAGATGTTCAGGTCGACTATGTAAATAAATGGTCTCTATATTAGGAGACAGCTGATGGTTGTAGTAATCAAAACTGGCTTCATATTGCAAATCCGCTGCATTCCTCAAACCACGCACTAGACAAGTAGCCCCCAGTCTTTTTGCGACATCAACTACCAATTCATCATGAGAAGACACGACTGCAACATTTCCCAAATGTTTCAAAGCCTTTTCTAACCCCCGTTTACGATTTTCGATAGAGAGAAATCCTTGTTTGTGGGGATTAAAAAAAATACCGACATAGAGCTTATCAAAGAGTCTGCTTGCCCGTTCAATGATATTCAGATGCCCATTTGTCATCGGATCAAATGAGCCTGTGAATAAGCCAATCTTATCTGACATAGACTGTTACCTTACTAATTCCATAAATCTTTTCCTTCCAGATGCCCAGACAGGCAATTTCTTCTGGAAGTTCAACGGCCTTATCCGTCTCACACACAACCATGACATCTTCAGAAAAAAGCTCTCTCTCAGCCATTTTTTCAATATCTGCTACGATTTGTTCCTTGGCATAAGGAGGGTCTAAGAAAATGAGGTCAAATTCCCCAAATACCTGTTCCAATGCCCTTTCTGCATCCATCTTGAGGAGTTGAAATTTTCCAACTTCCTTGGTCATCTGAATATTTTCAGCCACGATAACCTGAGCCTTACGGTCTCTCTCCACCAAAACAGCGCTGGACATGCCACGCGATACTGCCTCGATAGATAAACCACCACTACCCGCATAAAGGTCCAAGACTCGTCCACCTTCAAAGTAGGGACCAATCATGTTAAAAATGGCTCCCCTAACCTTATCCGAAGTAGGTCTTGTCGTCTTGCCTTCTAGTGTCTTGAGGGGACGTCCCCCATAGATTCCTGATACGATTTTCATACCGTTTATTATACCAAATTATAGACAAAAAGAGAAAGAAAACCGAACCTTGCGGCTCGATTTTCTACAAAATATTTTCGTAAGTATCGCGGACTTCTTGAGGCCAAACACTTGTTTGCACCTCTCCGATGTGTCTCTTGCGAAGTAGGAACATGGCCATACGAGATTGTCCAATTCCTCCACCGATTGTCAATGGGAATAGACCATTCAACAAAGACTTGTGCCATTCCAATTCTAAACGGTCTTCATCACCTGTGATGGCAACCTGACGGCGAAGAGTTTCTTCATCTACACGGATTCCCATAGAGGACAACTCAAAGGCTCCACCCAGAGACTCATTCCAAACAAGAATATCGCCATTCAGACCCTTGTAGCCATTTTCAGATTCGCTTGTCCAGTCATCATAGTCTGGTGCACGTCCATCGTGCGGTTTACCATCTGGCAACTCTCCACCTATACCGATCAAGAAGACTGCTCCAAATTCTTTACAGATAGCATTTTCACGCTCTTTTGGTGTCAAGTCTGGGTAGCGTTCTACCAACTCTTCTGTGTGGATGAAAGTGATTTGTTTTGGCAAGATAGACTCAATGTCATAGCGGGCTTCAACAGCTAGCTCAGTAAGGCGAATGGCCTTGTAAATCTTCTCAACTGTTTCTTTTAGATAAGCGATATTCCGTTTACCATTTGGGATAACTTTCTCCCAATCCCACTGGTCAACATAAACAGAGTGGGTCGCATCCAGCGAATCTTCGTCTGGACGAAGGGCCTTCATGTGGACGAAGAGACCCTCACCCTCACCGAAACCAAAACGAGCCAAGGTATGGCGTTTCCATTTGGCAAGGGAGTGCACCACTTCATAAGTAGCGTCAGGGATTTGGAGAACCTTGACCGATACGGCATTCTCAACACCTGATAAGTTATCCTGCATCCCGTCGCCGACCCTGCTCAAGATAGGACCTTGAACTTCGACAACTTCTAACTTATCTTTCAAATACTGGGTAAAAGTGTTTTTGACAAAGGAAATTTCTTCTTGTTGGTGGATAAAACTTTTCTTCATAAACTACTCCTCAAAAATTAGTTAAAAGCATTATACACCTATTTCCAAGAAAAGAAAAGAGAAAATTTAAAAAAATCAGTGTCACTCAAAACACTGATTTCATAGACCCTTTAGTCATTACGACCGAAGATACGTAAAATACTTAGGAAGAGATTGATAAAATCAAGATAGAGACTGAGAGCCATTGACACAACCCAACCTGTCGCTACACGACCTTGTGATTGTTCATAGGCAAGGCGAATCTTTTGGTTATCCCAAGCAATCAACCCAGAGAAGACCAAGACCATGGCTACGCTGATCATATAATCAAAGAAACCACTAGCCAAGAAAATATTGACTACCATAGCAATCAGTAAACCAATGAGAGCTGCCATCATTGCTCGACCAATCCCACTCAAGTCTTTCTTGGTGAATATTCCAACTGCCGCCATGACAAAGAAGAGAAGGGCGCTCGATACAAAGGCAGATAAAACTGTACCCGGAGTATAGAAAGCCACCACAAAACTAAGGGTAAAGCCGTTTAAAACGGAGTAAAGTAAAAATACTGGAAGAGCAGCTGGACTATTTCTTGAAGCCATGCTACTGGCAACAAAAACCAAGGCCAACTCCGCAAAAGTAGCAATGGTCAACCAGAGACGCCCCTGCATCAAAAAGTAAACCAACTGAGACTGAAAGACCGTCAACATAAGGCCTGATACCAAAGCAGATAGTCCGATTCCCAGACCAACAAAGGCATAAACCTTAGCGTAAAATTGATTGAGACCTGCACGGTCATTTATAATAGTGTGATTCATCCTTTTCTCCTTTTCTATGAACATCTTTCCTTGATTATAACAAAAAAAGTTAAAATTAGCTTAAATGGAAGATTAAAATACCGGCTGCAACGGCAACATTCAAACTCTCCGCCTGCCCCTTCATGCTAATGTGGATCAACTGGTCTGCACTTTCAGCCATGAGGGGACTAATTCCTTGACCCTCATTCCCCATAACTAGTACAAAATTTTCTATAGGAGGCAGTTCTCTGTAATCAACAGAATCTTTAGATAGGGTTGTGGCTAGCACTGGGATAGCTGCTTCTTTGGCTTCCTTAAGAAGCGCTTGACTAGACATCCTATAAATAGGCAGATGGAAATGACTGCCTTGCATGGAACGTAAGGTCTTGAGATTGTAGATGTCTGCCGACTTATCTGAAACAATCACTCCAGTAAAACCTGCTGCATCCGCAGTCCGAATGATGGTTCCTACATTACCAGGATCTTGCACATCTTCCAAAAACAAGAACTTGCCCTGACTAAAGTCAGCTTGTCCTACTTCTTCTTTTTGAACCACGGCAACAATGCCCTGTGGAGTCTGAGAATCCGCCAAATCTAGCAAAATTTCCTCTGACACCCAGACAGTTGGCGGAAAAGCAGCTAACTGATTTCGGTAATTTTCTAAGGCAAAGATTTTCTCAATCGTCACTCCAGCTTGAACAGCTTCTTCAAACAAGTGCCAGCCTTCAATCAAATAGGCAGACTTGCGGTATTTTTTTTGGTGTAATTTCT
This sequence comes from Streptococcus pneumoniae, assembly GCF_001096185.1. Lineage (GTDB taxonomy): Bacteria > Bacillota > Bacilli > Lactobacillales > Streptococcaceae > Streptococcus > Streptococcus pneumoniae_B. Next base: position 37,227 of record NZ_CRPU01000008.1, on the reverse strand, counting down.
TGGCGTTTTTTACCACAGAATTGGCTTTTGAGGTTATAATAGTCATAGAAATATTATAACACAATCAAAGGGGTTTGGTATGCAAAAGGTTAGAATGATTGCCCAAGGTAGGGTGCAAGGAGTCGGCTTTCGTTGGGGTGTTTACAGCCTAGCGCTTGAAATTGGTGGCATCACAGGTCGAGTATGGAATAACGACGATGGCACAGTGGAAATTTTAGCCCAAGCAGACTCATCTGCTATCATGGCAAAATTTATCCAAGAAATCCGAAAAGGACCCACACCTTTTTCAAAAGTCAGCTACTTAGATGTCAAACTTAGCAACTTTCCTCCCTACCCTGACTTTAAAATCGCAAATTAGGTCTCTAGAACTATTGTATATTTTGTAAAAAAACAGTAGAATAGAAAGGTATAATTTTTAAAGAAGGAATAAAAACAGTGAAATCTATTAAACGTTTTGCACTCTCGGCTATGGGAGTGGCTATGTTGCTTGTCTTGACTGGCTGTGTTAGCGTCGATAAAGCCACAGGACAGCCAACAGGAGTCATTTGGAATACTTTCGGAGCGCCTATGGCTGAAGCTATCAAGTACTTCGCCAATGATAAAGGTCTAGGCTTTGGTGTCGCTATCATTATCGTAACCATTATCGTGCGCTTGATTATCTTGCCACTTGGTATCTACCAATCATGGAAGGCAACGCTTCACTCTGAAAAGATGAACGCCCTCAAGCACGTCCTTGAGCCACACCAAACGCGTCTCAAGGAAGCAACTACTCAAGAAGAAAAACTCGAAGCCCAACAAGCTCTCTTTGCTGCTCAAAAAGAGCATGGCATCAGTATGTTTGGTGGTGTAGGATGTTTCCCTCTCCTCCTTCAAATGCCTTTCTTCTCTGCTATCTACTTTACTGCCCAACATACTGAAGGTGTTGCTCAAGCAAGCTACCTAGGCATCCCTCTAGGCTCTCCAAGTATGATTTTGGCTGCCTGCGCTGGTGTCCTTTACTATCTTCAATCACTCCTTTCACTTCACGGAGTAGAGGATCAAACGCAAAGAGATCAAATCAAGAAAATGGCTTACGTGAGCCCAGTCATGATTGCCGGCTTCTCCCTCATCTCACCAGCTAGTGTCACACTTTACTGGGTTGTCGGTGGTTTCATGATGATTCTCCAACAGTTTATCGTCAACTATATCGTTCGTCCAAAACTTCGCAAAAAAGTCCGTGAAGAACTGGCGAAGAACCCACCAAAAGCAAGTGCTTTCTCTACACCAAGTGGACGAAAAGACGTTACTCCTGAACAACCAACTGCTATCACAAGCAAGAAAAAACACAAAAATCGCAACGCTGGAAAACAACGTTCGAGATAAGAAGAAAAAGGCTTAGCTGGTTTGCTAAGTCTTTTTGCAAGTCAAAAGCCCGATGTTTCCATCAGGCTTCTTTTTATCCATGTACACGTTTCATATAGTCTTGATAACTTTCGGTATCCATGAGTTTTTTAGCGTTCTTGACGCGATCTGCTGTTGGTGGTTTAACACCTTCGAGTGAATATGGAATTCCCAATTCACGCCATTTGAACTCACCCATGGTGTGATAAGGTAGAATTTCAAACTTATCAACATTTTTGAGGGTCTTGACGAACTTACCAAGTTCAATCAAGTCATCATCTCTATCTGTCAATCCCGGAACTAGCACGTGGCGAATCCAGACAGGTTTTCCAATATCTGATAGATACTGGGCACAAGCCAAGATATTTTTATTGGTTTGGCTAGTAACAATCTTGTGCTGTTCTTCGTTGATTTCCTTGATATCCAAGAGAACCAAGTCAGTGACAGCCATGAGTTTGTCAAACTTCTCAAGGTAACGTGGTTTATTACGGAATGGAAGGGCACAGGTGTCCAAAGTACAGTGGATTCCTTGTTCCTTAGCCTTAGTAAAGAGGGCAATCAAGAAATCAATCTGCAAGAGGGCTTCTCCTCCACTGACTGTAATCCCACCCTTATTTCCCCAGAAACCGCGGTAGCGCAAGGCTTCTGTCAAGACATCATCTACCGTCCGTTCACGTGATTTATTGGACTCCATAGCCCAAGTGTCCGGGTTGTGGCAATACTGGCAACGCATGTGACAGCCCTGCAAAAAGACAATAAAGCGAATACCAGGCCCATCTACTGACCCAAAGCTTTCTGTCGAATGCACCATTCCTGTCACTTGTCCATAATCAATTGTTTCTTCAGACATATCGTTACCTTCCTTGAAAACGTTTTATAGTTTTATTATATCATGACTTGAAGGAAAAACAAGATTTTTGCCTATTTTTTAGAAAGCAATCTGTTTTTCAATTTCATTTTCAATTACTTATCATTTTATTCTTCAAAATCAAAGCCATACAAGGTTGCAAAGTAGTCCTCAGGGCGCTCTGCACGGCGGATTTGACGCGCTTTGCCTTCTTCGGTATAAAGGATTTCCGCAGAACGAAGTTTGGCGTTGTACTGGTAGCCCATTGAAAATCCATGGGCACCTGTATCATGAATGACCAGCAAATCACCGATTTCTGTATGAGGCAGTTCGCGATTCACTGCAAATTTATCATTGTTTTCACAGAGTGAACCAACCACATCTACCACTTCAGCTGGTCCATCTGGGTGAGTCAGATTGGTAATATGGTGGTATGCTCCGTACATGGCTGGACGCATAAGGTTAACCGCTGAAGCATCCACGCCCAGATAAGTACGGTAAGTTTTCTTCTTATGAGTAACTCTTGTGACCACAGCACCGTGAGGAGCTAACATAAAACGACCCAATTCGGTAAAAATCTTGACCTGACCAAGACCTGCTGGCGTAAGAACCTCTTCATAAACCTTACGAACTCCCTCACCAATCAAGGCAATATCATTTGGCTCCTGGTCTGGACGATAGTTGACACCAATACCGCCAGAAAGATTGATAAAGTCTAGCGAAATGCCCAACTTTTCCTTGATTTCAACAGCCAATTCAAAAAGCTGACACGCCAACTCTGGATAATAGAGATGGGTGACGGTATTGGATGCTAGAAAGGAGTGAATCCCAAAAGTCTTAGCTCCTTTTTGCTTCAAGACAGCAAAAGCTTCAAAGAGCTGGTCCTTGGTCATGCCAAACTTGGCTTCTCCAGGATTGTCCATGATGTCTGTCCCCAGTTCAAAAACGCCTCCAGGATTGTAACGACATGAGATGATTTCTGGAATGCCTGCTGCTCGCTCCAGATGTTCAATATCTTCAAAGGCATCCAAGTTAATGGTCCCACCCAATTCACGTGCATAGGCGTATTCCCTGTCTGGCGTGTTGTTTGAAGAGAACATGATCTCAGAACCAGGGAAATTCAGTTTATGACTCATCAAAAGCTCTACATAACTAGAGCAGTCCACACCACAGCCTTCCTCTTGGAGAATTTTCAAGATAGCTGGGGTTGGAGTAGCCTTTACCGCAAAATATTCCTTAAAGCCCTTGTTCCACGAAAAGGCTTGGTTGACGGCTCTTGCCTTCTCACGAATCCCCTTCTCATCATACAAATGAAAGGGAGTCGGGAACTCAGCAACAATCGCTTCTAACTCTTCTCTATTAATAAATGGTGTTTTCATAAGCTTCCTTCTATTCTATTTGCAAAGAAAGGCTGGGACAATCGTTCCAACCTTTAGTTCTATCTCTTAGTTATCTTCGTCAAAGATATTGCCAACCTCAACATCGATGGCTTGGTTCTTGACATCAATATTGGTTACCTTCAAGAGTGACTTGTAATCAAACTGCTTTTCACGTTCTTCTTGGGCATTATCCGCAAAGACCGCTACACCTGCCAATTCTGAATCAAACTCACGCAAGAGGCTGATCATCCCATTGACAGTTCCGCCGCCTTTCAAGAAGTCATCTACAATCAAGACACGGCTGCCTGCCTTGAGACTACGTTTTGAAAGGAACATTTTCTCAATGCGGTCACCACTTGAACCTGATACATAGTTGACGCTGACAGTTGAACCTTCGGTAATTTTCAGGTCACGGCGCACAATGACAAAGGGAACATTAAGGACATTGGCAACTGCATTTGCAAGTGGAACACCCTTGGTCGCTACGGTCATAACCGCATCAATTTTTTGATCCATAAAGCTCTTGGCAATAATGCGACCAATATTTTTCAAGATAGCTGGTGTGCTAAGCAAATCAGATAGGTAGATATAGCCACCTGGCAAGATACGGTCACTTTCTGACAACTTGGCACGCAAGTCTTCAACCATTTCCTTAGCATCCTGACTCGAAATAGACGGTGTGAAGATGACACCTCCACCAGCACCAGTTACTGTCTGGATATGACCAATTTCGATTTCCTCAAAGGCGCGTTTGATAATGACGATATCTTCTGATATGGATGATTTAGCAGATTCATACTTTTCAGCAAAAGTATTGAGACTAGTTAGTTTATAAGGATTATTAATCAAATAGTTGGAAATGACAACCATCCGATCACTTCTTCTTAATTTCATTTCTATTTCCTATTCCATTTTTATTCAAAAAATCAAAAAGCAAACTAGAAAGCTGGTCGCTGACGATTCAAAACACTGTTTTGAGGTTGTCGATAGAACTGACAAAGTCTGTAATATACCTACATATATACATACGACAAGGCGATGTTACCCTAGTTTGAAGAGATTTTCGAAGAGTATTCATTTTTGTCTTTTACTTATTATACCATATTCACATAAAAAAACGAACATTCTTGTCCTAAAAAATGCTCATTTTTCTTAAATTATTAATCTAAATCTGGTTTATAGAAGAAACGATTGTCCATAGCGAAGATTTTATTGGTCATCTCTCCCTTATCCACCAAAGCCAGAGCTGTTGACATCATCATCATGCTTGCATCCAGATTATCAATCATATGGATAATCTCTGCTTCCATAATGCGTGGACGGACTGGGCTTCCATACTCAAGTAAGCCGTGGTGACTAAGGATGACGTGACGAAGCAGAACGACTTCTTCCTTGGTATCATCGATGCCGAGTTCCATAACTGTCTTGGTAATTTCGCTATCAATCAGAGCGATATGTCCAAGGAGATTGCCTCTGACCGTGTACTCGGTCTGGTCTGGCCCCGTCAACTCGATAACCTTAGCCAAGTCGTGCAGCATAATCCCCGCATAGAGCAGGCTCTTATTAAGTTGAGGATAAATTTCGCTAATGGCATCTGCCAAACGCACCATGGTAGCCGTATGATAGGCCAATCCTGTTTCAAAGGCATGGTGGTTGGTCTTGGCAGCTGGATAAGAGTAAAATTCCTTATCATACTTGGTGTAGAGCTTTCGGACAATTCGTTGCCAGACAGGATTTTCAATTTTGAAAATCATTTGCGACATGTAGTCACGAATTTCCTTGACATCAACTGGTGACTTGACCTTGAAATCAGCTGGATCATTGGGTTCACCAGGTTGAGGCAGGCGTAGGGTGATTTGATTGACCTGTGGAGTGTTGTTATAAACTTCTCGGCGTCCTTTCATGTGGACAACCTTACCTGCGGTAAAGGCCTCAACGTTATGAGGTTGGGCATCCCAGAGCTTCCCTTCAATCTCGCCACTATCATCTTGGAAGGTAAAGGCTAGGTAGTTTTTCCCAGCTCGAGTTTGCCTCAAGTCAGCTGATTTGATTAGGTAAAAGCCTTCAAACAGCTCATCTTTTTTCATGTGACTAATCTTCATATTCTTCCTCATTTTCTTGGAAATGGAGTAGATCAAGCGCAGGCTCACCTTCTGACAACTCAATGTGACGGAGCGTCCGCTCGATAGCTGTAGTGCGACGGTTTAATAATTCATCAATATTGCCAGAGGCATGTTGGAGATGCTTTTGTGCCTTGACCAGAATACCACCAAACTTGCCAAACTCCGTCTTGACACTGGCAAGAGTCTTGCTGATATGGTCGGCACTCTTTTGGATATTGAGGGTTTTGAAACCAACTGATAGGGAATTGAGGAGAGCTGACAGGGTACTTGGACCTGCGACAATAATCTGCTCCTCCCGCCTCAAATCATCAAAGAAGACAGGATTGCGGACAATTTCTGAGTAGAGACCTTCTGTCGGAACAAACAAAACCCCAAAATTGGTCGTCCGAGGTGGTGCTATGTACTTGTTCCTAATATCCTTAGCAAAACGCTTGACACTTGCTAGGAGTGACTTACGACAGCGTTCAATCTCATCCTTGTCACCTGCTTCATAGGCTTCTTCCAAGCGGTAATAATCTGCCAGCGGAAACTTAGAGTCAATTGGCAGGTAGACGTATTCCTGGTCGCCTTGTCCGGGTAACTTGATGGCATACTCCACTCGTTCACTGGAGTTTTCAACCGTTGCGTATTCTCGTTCGTACTGGGCAGGGGTCATGATGTCCTCTATGATTTGTCCCAGTTGCAATTCTCCCAGAATCCCTCGTGTCTTGGTTCCAGAGAGAACCTTGTTGAGGGCGCCAACATCACGGGCAACTGTCTGCATTTCTCCAAGGCCACGATTGACAGACTCCAGTTGTTTGGAAACTGTCTCAAAGGAGGCTTGCAAGCGTGTCTGCAAGGTCTTTTCTAGTTTTTCCTCGACTGTTTGGCGCATTTGTTCCAAACGTTGCTCATTTGATTCCTGCAAGGCTTGAAGCCGTTGGTCGGTCTTATCTCTAGTTTGCAAGAGATTATCTGTCATTTCTTGACGGACTTGCGTCAATCCTTGGTGCAATTCGATTCGCACTTCTTGCAAACGGTCACTGACAGCCACTTCCAAATCTTTTTGATCTAACTGACTAGCTTGTCTGGCTTGTTCAAAGCGGTAATCCAACTGGTCTGACAAGTGATCTGCCTGATCCTCCAAGCTCTTGCTTAGGTGTTTCTCCTGCTTCTCCTGCCTTTGCCAAATCAGAAAGAGTCCAGCTAGGTTGGCAATCAATAATAGAATAAGTAAACTTTCCATCCTACCTCCTGTCCTTACTATGCAGCACGACCACATAACCATCTGGGCAAGTCACCGACACTTCCCTATCTATATATTCGTTAGAAGCGTACACTTTTTTAAAGAAAAAATTTTCCTCTGTCAACTCATATTTAGCTCCGAGAATAGTCAGCCGGCTATCCCGAACCGGCATAAAGGCTAGATAGTCATAGTCTGAACGAGGCTGTAGCTGACTGGTCCCTTCTGGACAATAGGCAATCAAATTTTGCCCATCCTCAATTTCTATTTGGCGCATATAAGGTGCCAACTTGGGATTGCTAGGTAAAAAGACATTGGCCAGCATGTGATCAATACGGCCACCCAAAGCACCGAAAATAGTGACCTGAGCCTGAGGATTCTTCTCAAAGATTGTTAAAAGAGCTAATTCCAAATCGGTATCATCTTTTTCTGGTCTTGCTTGGACAAAATGCTGGGCACGTTTTTGAATCACCTGTCGCTCTTCTTCGGTCACAGAATCAAAATCTCCAACTGCTAGAGCAAGAGGCAAGTCTTCTTCCAAGACCCAGAGCGAGCCTCGATCCACACCAACAAAAGCATCAAAGTCCGTCCGATAATGACCACGGTCTCCGCCTGCAAAAACGGCAACCCTAGTCCAGTTGTTTTCTGAGAGTTTGTACTCGCTCATTGACATCTCCCTCAAATACATAGGAACCTGCTACAAAAATGGTCGCACCAGCTTCTTTAGCTTGAGCAATAGTTTGGTCATCAATCCCGCCATCCACTTCAATCTCAAATTTCAAACCTTTTTCCTCACGAAGTGCAACCAACTCACGAACCTTATCCATGGTTTCAGGTAGAAAAGCTTGCCCACCGAAGCCAGGGTTAACTGTCATGACTAAGACTTGGTCAACTAGGTGAAGTACGTGCTTAATCGCCTCAACAGGCGTACCAGGATTGATAACAACAGATGGCTTAACACCGAGTGAGCGAATTTTTTGGAGGGCGCCATGAATATGAGGCGTTGCTTCTACATGGATACTGATGATATCTGCTCCCGCACGCGCAAAGTCTTCTAAATGATGCTCAGGATTAGCTACCATCAAGTGGCAGTCAAAGACCATCTTACTATGAGGACGAAGAGCTTTGACCACACCTGCACCAAAACTGATTTGTGGCACAAAATGACCGTCCATAATATCAATATGGGCATATTCTGCCCCTGTTGCTTCTAGGCGTTTGATTTCACGTTCAAAGTTGGCATAATCTGCTGCCAGAATTGACGGAGCAATCTTGTATTGAGACATAGGTTTCTCCTTATTTTGGAATTTTTTTGCTGACTTTTTTATAGGTTTCTCTGCGATTTTCAATCTCACTGAGGAATTGCAGATAGTTGTCAAAACGGAAGCTGGCAATAACACCTTCTTCAACTGCTGGCTTGACTGCACAGGACGGCTCATGGGTATGGGTACAAGTACGGAACTTACAATCTCGGCTAACAGTAGCAATCTCTGGAAAAGCCTGATTAAGGTCTTCAGCCGTTGTCACTTCATAATCCAGTGATGAAAAACCTGGTGTATCCGCGATTTTACCCCCATTGAGGTTGTAAAAACTAACAGCTCGAGTAGTGTGGCGCCCGCGACCCAGACTGTCTGAGATTTCTCCTGTTTCAAGATTGAGATCAGGTGCGATTTTATTGAGAAGAGTTGATTTTCCAACACCTGTCTGCCCCATAAAAACTGTTACTTTGCCTGTTAACAAAGGCAGGAGTTCCTCTTTACTGGTCACAAAGTCATAGCCGATGTCACCATAAGTCTGGTCATAAAAATCCAGTTCCCCTCTATCTTCCAGTAGGTCCATTTTGGAAATATAGACGATGGGATGGATGCCCTTGTGCTCCAAAAGAACCAAGAACCGATCCAGCAAATTGCTGTTAAAATCAGGTTCCTTGATGGACATGATTACTACAGCTTGGTCAATATTGACAATGGGCGGACGGACCAGACTGTTTTTCCGTTCATGAATCTTGAGAATATAGCCTTCTGAATTTTTCTCGGCAGAAAAATCTACCCAGTCTCCAACATAAGGGGTATGACCTTTTTTTCGGAAATTTCCACGCGCTCGTGTTTGATAAACCTGACCCTCACTCTCTACATAGTAGAACCCAGCCAAGGCTTTAATGATTTGTCCCTGCATCTTAGAGTCCTTGTCCTTTAAGTGCATCTGCTAGGCTGGCAAATTCTGCCAAGCTGAGAGCCTCCCCACGCACACTTGGTGGCAAGCCTGCTTGGTCCAAAGCCTTGGTCAGCTTATCCTTGACTTCTTCAGTCTTACCAAAGTAACCTGTCAGGTTATTCCATAAAGTCTTGCGTCGATGAGTGAAACTAGCCTTAGAAACCTTAAAGAAGAAGTTCTCGTCTTCCACTGCTATGGCTGGTTCTGGACGACGCACCATTTTCAAAATAGCAGAGTCCACGTTTGGCGCTGGTACAAATACCGTACGAGGCACGATGAAGGCAACCTTGGCAGTCATGTAATACTGCACAGCGATTGACAAGCTACCGTAAGCCTTGGTGTTAGGTTGAGCGGAAATGCGGTCCGCTACCTCTTTCTGCATCATGACCACAAACTCACTAAAAGGAATCCCACTCTCGATTAAGTGCATGAGAATAGGTGTCGTGATGTAGTAAGGCAAATTAGCCACTACCTTGATTGGCAGGTCAGGATTTTTAAAATTCTGGATATGCTGCGCCAAATTGACCTTGAGAATGTCCTCGTTGACTACGGTCACATTGTCAAAATCACGTAGGGTATCTGCCAAAATCGGTACCAAACGATGGTCGATCTCAAAGGCCATAACTTCTGTTGCACGCTCAGCCAAAAATTCCGTCAAGGCACCAATCCCTGGCCCGATTTCGATAACATTGACCTGGTCATCAATCTCAGCCGTATCCACGATTTTTTGAAGAATATTGGTATCCGTCAGGAAATTTTGCCCGAAGGACTTTTTAAAGGTAAATCCGTGACGCTCCAGCACTGCCTTGGTCACGCTATAATCTGCAATTCTCATCTATTCTCTTTTCTATTATCTGTTACTACTATTGTAACACATTCCCCTTGTATTTTGGGGGTGAAAATCATACCAAAAAACTATCTTTCCTCATGAAGAAAGATAGTTTTGGAAATCTTTAAAGGGGGAATTAGCGCTTCTCTCGAAACATCCGTTCGAAAAAATCAGCTTCTTGATAACTTCGATTTTCAGGTAGGGTCAAATCTACATCCTCCTCCACATCGTCCACTGTCAGTTCAACCGTTTGAGGTAAATTTTTCAAACGATAATGCTTTTGCCTTTGACCTTCAATACTAGCAAAATCAAGTAAATAGCCATTCACTCGGATTTGAACCAAAAGGAGATGATTGGTCATGTTTTCCATGATGAGAATATCTTCTAAACCACCTCTGGCACTAGGATAATCAGATACCCTGCGAATACGGATTTTTTCACACATGAGCAAGCTCCCTCATATCAATGATTTCATCGGCCTTATTCCAGACTAGGGGATTATGGGTCGCAATGATGATCATTCGATTTTCATCTTTCAAGCCCACCAAGAGATTCATAACCTCCTCTGAATTTTCAGGATCAAGAGCGGCTGTTGGTTCATCTGCCAAAATCAAGGGTGGATTTTTCAAAATAGTCTTCGCAAGGGCAACTCGTTGAGCCTCTCCCCCAGATAAAGTATAAATTTTTTGTTCTAAATCCAAATACCCTAGATTAACTTTTTCTAAAGCCTCCACTTGCCTTTCCAAACGTTCTATTTTTGAAATCTTTTGACCAACAAAGCCCAAATTCAAATTCTCTTTGATTGATTGGTTTTCTAAAAGGCCAAAATTTTGAAAGAGATAGCCCATCTGGTCTCGAAAATACTCACGAGTGGGAATGGTTTTTAAATCTTTCCCCTGATAGAGAACCCTTCCTCCATCTATCTTTTCTAGTTTGCCTAAGATATTCAGCAGCGTCGTCTTTCCGCTCCCACTCTTCCCGATTAAGGCATAGACCTTGCCCTTCTCCAGCTTGAGGTTTAAACCAGAGAAAATCGCGCGGTCATTAAATTTCTTTTCCAATCCTTGAATATCAATCATCTTATTTTCCTTTCAATACTGCCATGCTACCAGCTTCTTCCTTTTTATCCTGCCTTACTAAAATCAAGAGGGCGTTAAGCGTAAACAAAGCTACAACTAGAGCGCTAATCAAACCATCTCTTGTCAAAATACTAGATAGGACTAGGCCAAGCAAGAGAACTCCTCCTTGCGCCAGTAAATACTTGCCATGAAGCTCATAGATTGTCATACCAGCAAGACGTTTAATCATAAGCTCCCGTCTGAACTGCTCAAAATAGAGAAGACTCATGGAATCAAATAACAAGATAGCCGTAGTCAGGGTCAAAATCGTCCCAATAAGGAGAGAGTAAAACTCCACCCGTTTGTCATTTAGTACCTTGGCAAAAAATAGCTGGCTTTTTACCAAGTAAGAAACCTTGTGATACAGACCTTGCTCTTTTAGAGCTGTGATGCTGTCTCCATATCGATCTAGTTTCAAGGCACTATTAGCCGTAGTTCCCCATAACATTCCTGCAACAGGTCTTATTCCAGTCGCTTGTGGCGTTAAAACTACAATAATCGGATCTTTTAGGTACTGGCGTGTCGTCTTGTACCCATCGTTATAGAGGAAGCGTTCCTGTCCTGTTTCTGTAAAATCTAGCCTTAACTGTGGGAGGTAGTGTTTCTGACTCGTCGCCTCTACACTTTCAGACGAAAATCTTTGCAGGTAATCTGTAAATAATCTTTGATAGTAGGCAGACTGCTCTCGCAAACTCTCAGGTAAGATCAGCCCAAACTCTCCCTCAGACAAGTTTTGCATCTTGTCCATAAACTCTGAAGAAACGGTAATCTTTTCTTCTATCAGATAGCGCGGTGAGACATAGATGACATTTCCTGACGGTGTGTAGTCATTGAGACGATTGCCATCTAGGTCCACTTCTGCTCCATCTGAGAAATTGTCAACATTGCTCATAATATAAAAAGAGTCTGTATTGGCTAACCGTTCTTCAGTAAATGTCTGCCACTCACGATTATCCTTACGCATTCCTTCTTCATCGGCAAATGCACTAGACCAACCAAAGGATAGACGGTAACGGTCTGAGGACTGACTCCATTTATCGCTAGCTCTCTCCATCTCCTGCATTTCACGGTAGTGGGGTAGGAGAGCTGTCGCACTCGATCCGACCACCAGCACGGCTAAGAGTTGCCCCACCATCATCAATGTCATCATACGTTTGAGAGGGAGTTTCCCTTTCAATAGATCCACCAGACTATTTTCTTGTAAACCAAGTAGATAGACGACACTTAGTAAGGTAGAAATCCCTGCCAAGGTCAATCCATAAAGTAGAAGAGCAATGATGACCAGTTGCACCGTTGCCATAAACAAGGCACCTTGATACCAGAGAATCCCCAATCCCAAAAGACTGGATACCAGCACTGAGCAGATAAGCTGTCTCACATCTTCTAACACTGGTCTAAGAGCCACCCCAAACAAGCTCTCACCAGCGATTAAGCGAATTCCTGCCTGACGAAGAGACTTGATCCGATAAATCAGGGTCAGACTCATAAAGGTCAGCAGAAAAATAGCTAGACTCAGTAGCCCCATTGGAGTAGCAGCCAAGAGGACGACCATCGAAAATGCCTCTGTTCTATTCGAGACAATACCATTATAACCAAGTTCTTGCAGGGCGGTCTGTAAGCTCACTCCATCCAAACTTCCTGATACAATCAAGTAAGACCCTAATAAATCACTCGTTTCTGTACTCTCCTTGGAGGAAATGGTCAAACCTTCTGGAAGCTCTCCCTGGCCATAAGTGGCATAGGTAAAGCGTGTTTCTCCAGCTTCATTTGGCTCAACGATTCGACGAGCAATGAGACTATTGTGCTCTACCCCCAAGTGACTCAAAGCCTCTGTCAGTTTTTCTCGATCAGCTACTGATTGGTCTAGCACAGTACCCATCACATCAACAGAGGGATAGTTACCAAATAAAATCTCTTCTCGATGATCAACGGAATTTATCACCATATAAAGCGATACCAATACCATTGAAATCAAAATAAATAAACGTTTCATCATTTCCTCCAAAAAGTTACTTGGTCACTTAGTGAGAAGGTGACCACAGTCACTGCAATGTTAAGAAGTTTATTAAGTTCTTTCTACTAGCAACATCTTCAAATATATTATATCCGTTTTTTCAAGAACTATCAAGGACACCAATGTCCTTAAAATCTAACTATTTCATATTATTTTTAGCTTATATCTAAAAAAACAGCTCTAAAGACGAACTTTAGAACTGTTTTGATACGAGGACAAGGACATTTTTGTCATTGCTTCACGATATTTATAAATATTTTTTTACATCCTCTTGCCATTCCTCTGTCAATTTCTTTACTAGAAATCCATCTCCAATTAGCTGCGCAAATGTTTTAGAAGACTGATAAAATGATTCAGCTAAACTAAAATCTCTTTCTACTCTTAATGCTTGCTTCCACAAAAACATAAATACAAGAGGTTTCTTTTGATAATCTTGAGTTTTATCCATCATTTCTTGTAAACACGATAGATAATCATTAAAACAATCAGTTACTCCTACCTTTTCAAGACAACACATTCCTGAAATAAGAGTATCTCTAATTATAAAGTAATTCTCTATTTGAGTTATCTTCTTCTGTTCCAAAAGAAGGAACATTATCTTTTCGATTTGATTCACAAATTTGGCAAGATCGTTTCTAATGAGCATTTGATAAAAAAACAAACGAATCAACAACATATCATTTGTTGAATAAACTTCTTTTTCTATGATCTGAGGCATATGTTCCTCAAGTATTAACTCTGCATATTCATGCCTTCTAGTTCTAGAAGTATCCAAACACGCCTGCAATACTTCACATGCTAATTGTTCCTCTTTAGGAAGATTATCAAAGTATGTTTTATAAATCTCTTCCAAACACGCTTCCTTCTTATCGTACTCCTCTTCTTTACCATAGATTGGTTCACGTAAAATCTGGTATTTCAATTCTAAATAAGCAGGAGGAAGAGCTGAAAAATCCGGCATAAGGCTATAAGCTGGAACTCCTAGCCGGCGAGCAATATAGTCTAACTTGGGCAAACTCGGTTGCGAAGCTCCACTTTCAATTCGCAACAGTTGACGAACTGTCAGTTCTTGCTCATCTCCACAAAAATCTGGACGACTAATTCCTTTTTCTATCCGAATCTCTTTAATTTTTTGACCAATTAACATCAGACGCCTCCTCTTCTACCTGCTTCGAAAAATACTGTGAAACTTCAAAAATTGTAACGGCTACATCTTTCCTACTCATAAGATTTCATAGCTTCTTCCACTTCTGCCAAGGTGACCCCAAACAACTCTAAGCGCTTGAGGAGTTGCTTGCCGTTAGAATAGCCGATTCGGAGAGCCTCTCCTAGATATTCTCTGCGCTTACGGCTGTCTGCCCCTGCTAAAAAACCAAGGCAAATCAAGTCGCTACGACTGATGTCAAACTGGCTCTCATGTTCAAATTGTTCTGTCACCTGAGCTAGAGCCGTTTTCAAGTCTTCATAACTGGCATGCTCAATTCCCAGAGAACGGCCCTTGGTCTTGGACTTAGGAACAGCTTCATCTCGTTTGAGGAAGGCATGCTGAACTGTTGGAATGGCCGTCATGATCATGCGCCGAATCCGCTCCCCATTAAAATCTGGGTCTGTAAAGACAATGACTCCATGACGTTGGTGCAGGCGCTGAATCCGCTCTATATCCTGATCATTGATGGCAGAACCTCGTGTCTCATAGGTCTCTACATCGAAATAGCGTTTGAGATTGGCCGTATCATCGCGACCTTCGACCACGATAACTTGAGAAATTTTTTCTTTCATTACTTGCTGTCCAATCCAAAAATTCGCTCTGCATTTGCAGTTGTTACCGCCGCTAGCTCTTCTGTCGTCATGCCACGCAAGTCAGCGATAAAGTCCACTACATAGCGAGTGTAGGCTGTTTTGTTTTCGCGACCACGTTTAGGAACAGGAGCCAAGTAGGGAGCATCCGTCTCCACCAAAATCTTGTCCAAAGGTAACTCTTTAGCTGCTTCTTGGATGTCAGTTGCCTTCTTGAAAGTCACCACTCCTGAGAAGGAAATGGTCATACCAAGGTCCACAAACTTCTCTGCCCACTCAAGCGTCCCTGAAAATGAATGCATAATCCCACCACGAGGACCAACGCCCTCACTTTTGATAATCTCATAGGTATCTTCCAGCGCATCACGGGTATGGACAACAAAAGGCAAATCCAAGTCCTTAGATAGCTGAATCTGACGGCGAAAAACCTGCTCCTGCACCTCTTTCGGCGCTGTCATCCAATGATAATCCAAACCAATCTCACCCAAGGCAACCACCTTAGGATGCTTGAGCTTGTCAAGCAAGTAGGCTTCAATCTCCTCTGTATAAGTACCAGCTTCTGTCGGATGCCAACCAATAGTTGCATAGAGTTGGTCATACTCATCTACCAACTCCAAGGCACGCTCAATCGTTGGTTTATCAAAACCAACAATATTCATCTGTGTCACACCCATCTCATCAGCCAAGGCAATTTCTTCTGCCTCACGACCTGCAAATTCTTCTACATTCAAGTGTGTATGTGTATCAAAAATCATCTCTTCTAACCTCGTTTTCTATCTTCTATTATACCAAAAAAGAGGAGGGGCACCCAATTTTTCGGTTTCCCTCCTCTCTTCAATAGAGCTATTCTGCTAGCTTTTCTATCCGATATTGCCCATCTTCTATTCCACAGTTAGAGACGAAAGAGATTGACTATATTGATAGAACATCCCTATTCATCTAATACTCTTCGAAAATCAAATTCAAACCGTGTCAACGTCGCCTTGCCGTACTCAAGTACAGCCTACGGCTAGTTTCCTAGTTTGCTCTTTGATTTTCATTGAGTATAAAATATGTGATTATCTTGGGTTCTCACTTTTCTCACCCATCACTAGGATTGATGACTTCTCCAAATCCCCCTTATAATCTAACTTTAAGTAGAGAATAGAATTTTCTAGCTATTCTATTTTCTACGTCTAGCCTTTCTTCCTAGCAAAGCAAAACCACTGGTTGCCGCCACTAGACCAAGACTAGCAAGTGCTGCACTTGATGCTGAACCTGTGTTAGGTAGTTGTTTGCCAGCAGGTGACTGGTAGGTAACATCTTGCATTGTTCCTGCAGTTGCTTGCGGTGCACTTGTTGCCTGAGGAGCAGCATTAGGAGCCACTGGTCTCTTAGGAACTGTAACCATGGCAATGGCTTGCACTCCAATCATTTCTGCTTCCTTCACATCTTCCACAGTTTTCGCGTTTTCAATCTCTTTGAGTGCTGCTTGTTTTTCTGCTTCCACTCTTGCTAAAAGTTCTGCTTTTTCTTTATCAGAAAGCGGTGCGCCTTTGATTTCATGCTGCTTGTCCTTGGCAGCTTTTTCAATGACCTTTTTAGCTGATTCTTTTTCAGTAGCTAATTGCTTAGAAGCTTGTGATTGAGCTGGGGTTTGTGAACCTGTGTTAGCTTGTCCGCCTGCCTGGCTACCACCGCCTGCATTCACATTAGCATCTGAGCTTCCAGTATTGCCTCCATTATCTCCACCTGGTGTAGTTTCTGGCTTATACTCTGGTGTAGCTTCTTGAGTTACAGATTCACCTTTCGCAGATTGTTGAACTGTATCTTTTCCTAGAATCGTCACTACTGAACCATCTGGGAATGTGATTGTTGCTGTACCATCTCCAGCTACATTGATTGTCGCTCCGTCTAATGCTGAACCATTTGCTTGTAAAATAGCAACCTTAACTTTTTCTTTTTCTTCATCTGTTAAATGAGTTATATCTTTTACATCTACTCTTTGAGCAGGCGCTTTAACAGTTGATTTTTCAGCAGTCGGTTTAGTGCTATCTTGTGCTTTTGGATCTTGTGCTACCAATTGATTTCCTGGAATTGTAATAGCTGAACCATCTTTAAAGACGATTGTCGCTGTGCCATCTCCAGCTACTTCAACTTTAACATCGCTTCCGAATCCATTTGCATCTACTACAGCTTTTTTAACAGCTTCTTTTTCTTCATCTGTCAATCTTGTAGCTTCTGCTACTTTTGTAGGGTTAGCTGGGATGATTACTTTTGTCTTCTCTGCGATTGTTGGTTGCTCTGGTGTTGGAGTTTCCTCTTTTTGAACTACTAGACTGGTTCCCGGAATTGTATTGACTGAACCATCTGAGTATGTCAATGTCGCTGTTCCGTCTTTAGATACCTTAACATCTGTCGCCGCTGGGTTGGCTGCTTGTACTTTAGCTGTTACTGCGGCTTGTTCCTCAGGTGTTAAGTTATGAGCATTTCCAACTTCTGTAGTTGCTGGCACCACAGCTGGATTTTGCGCGGCTTGTGTTGAAGCTTCATTGTCAGTATCTTTGGCTACTACTAGACTGGTTCCTGGGATTGTGTTTACTGAACCATCTCCATATGTTAGCGTTGCTGTTCCATCTTTAGATACCTTAACATCTGTCGCCGCTGGATTTGCTTCTTTAACCTTAGCTGCTACTGTATCTTGCTCCGCCTGTGTCAAGTTGTGAGTATTTTCAACAGGTACAAAGTTTCCTGGAACTTGCGCTGGGTTCTTCTCTGCATCTGTCTGAACTTTTGGAGTTTCTTGTTTGCTTCCTTTTTCAACAAGTTTATCCCCTGTTATTGTATCTACAGATTTATCTGGGTAGGTGATGACTACTGTTCCATCAGGTCTTACTTCTACCGTAGTTCCTGCTGGGAAGTTGTTCGCTTCCTCAACCGCTTTTTTAACCGTAGCTTGTTCTGCAGGTGTTAACTTCGTAGTATTTCCTACTTGTGTTTTTCCTGGGATAACCGGCTCTGTTCTTGACGCGATTGTTCCTGTCTCTTTGTTAGCTGGTGCTACTAATTTATCTTTAGAAATCGTATCGCTTGAACCATCTTTATATGTGATAACAGCTGTTCCATGTGGTTTTACTTCTACTGTTGTTCCATCTGGGAATGTGTTAGCTCCTTCGATGTTTTGACGAACTTGTTCTCTTTCTTCATCTGAAAGTTTTGCTGGATTTCCCACTTCCACTTTGTTTTCAGGAACTTTCGGTTCGAATTTAGATGCAATAGAGCCGTCTGGTTGAACTTCATTTA
Organism: Streptococcus pneumoniae; assembly: GCF_001096185.1. Classification (GTDB taxonomy): domain Bacteria; phylum Bacillota; class Bacilli; order Lactobacillales; family Streptococcaceae; genus Streptococcus; species Streptococcus pneumoniae_B. The sequence continues at coordinate 19,022 of NZ_CRPU01000008.1, read as the reverse complement.
TCTTATGAATACCAGCTTCTTTCGCCGCGTTGATTTCATCTTTAGATTGACCTTTGTTGATGTCTTCAATCGCTTTATCTTTAGCCTTATTGATTTCTTCGATAGCTTTTTGTTTCGCTTCGTCTGATAAATCTTTATTGTTCTTGATTTCGTTAATGCGTTTTTGAGCTTCTTCTAGTATCTCAGCTTTTGCTTTCGCTTTTTCTTCATCAAGGTTTGTAACATCTGGTTTCTTAACTTCTGTATCAGCTTTTGGATCATATTTTTCAATATTTTCTTTTGCTTGATCTGCGATTTGCTTAGCTGTTCCTGCTGATGATGCTTGGTCAATAGCTTTGTTAGCATCTTCTTTAGCTTTATTGATTGCTTCTTCAGCTTTTTGTTTTTGATCTTCTGTTAAGTCTTTATTGTTCTTGATTTCTTCAAGTTTTTTCTTAGCAGCTTCTTCTACTTGTTTTTTAGCATCTTCTTTCGCCTTAGCAAGATCGTTGTCTTTATCAGCTGTGTCTAATGAAGCTACTACTTCAACCGGTACTTTTACAGTTACTTTAGTGCCATTCGCTAGGGTTACTTCCACTTCTGCTTCTTTAGTTCCCGCTTCTGTTGTAGTTGGTTTAGAAATAACTTTCGCTGTTAGTCCATCAGCTAGTGCTAATTGTTTTAGGATTTCTTCGTCAGTTAAGCCTTTACCTTTTTCTACAGTTACTTTTCCTGATACTAAAGCAGTTTGTAAGTCTAACTCTGGTTTGAAGACACTTGTTGATTGCCCTTTAGCAGTTTGTGGATTATAAACATCTGCGATTGCTTTCTTACCTTCTTCTGTTGCTTTCGCTATTTCTTCAGGTGTTTTCGCATTGTTAATCTTATCTTCTGCAGCTTTCTTAACTTCATCTACTTTGGCTTTCAAGGCTTCTTTTTCTTTATCAGTTAAAGTTGTATCTCCGCCAATTTCACCTTTTTCTTTGTCCGCTGCTTCTGTTAAGTCTTTTTTAGCTTGTTCTGGAGTTATTTGATGAACTGCATCGATTGCTTTTTTGCCGTCTTCTGTTGCTTTTGCTACTTCTTCTGGTGTTGTCGCTTTATCGATATTAGCTTCTGCAGCTTTCTTAGCTTCATCGACTTTAGCTTTTGCTTGGGCTTTTTCATCTTCGCTTAGTTTTTCATCTGCGTCGATTTCTTCTTTTTCTTTTGCCGCTGCTTGTGCTAAGTCTGATTTGGCTTTTTCTTTTGCTTTTTCTAACTCTGTTTTGTTAGTAGGGGTTGAGTTAGAATCGCCTTTACCACCTGTAGTATTCGATTTTTTCACTACTTCTACATTGATTGTTTCACTCTTACCATCTCGTGTTACCGTTACTGAAACAACTGTTTTATCCTGCTCTTGTGTAACTTTGCCAAATTCTACCTTGTCGCCTTCTTTTAACGACTCGCCATTGACTAGTAAGTTTTCTTTGATTTTTTCCTTATCTTCGTCTTTTAAGTCTTCTCCTACTGTTGGGGTATTTGGTATCTCAATAGGTTTTGCTGGGTCTTTTACACCTACTGTAAATACTTGGTCTTTTTTAACAACTGGAACTTCTATTATTTCTTTTGATCCATCTTCGTATGTTACTTCGACTTCTACTACCTTCGTTCCTGGAGTTTTGCCGTCTTTAATAGCACCAGAATTTAAGATTTCTTTCTTAGCTGGTTGTGGCTGTCCTTCTGGAACAGTTACCGCGTCTTTAATTGCAGTTTTATCTGCTTCGCTGTCAACGTTTGTTGCTGTATTTGGGTCTACAGAAATTTCTACCGCTCCGCCTGTTACTGTTGGAGTTGCTTGCTCAGCATTAGTTTTATGAACAGCATCGATTGCTTTCTTACCTTCTTCTGTTGCAGTTGTTACTTCGTCAGTTGTTCCAGCTTTATCGATATTAGACTCTGCAGTTTTCTTAGCCTCATCGACTTTCTCTTTTTCAGCTTTCTTTTGATCTTCTGTTAAGGTCTTGTCTGCTTCGATTTCTGCTTTTTCTTCGTCCACTGCTTTTGTTAAGTCAGCTTTCGCTTTTTCTTTTGCTTTGTCTAATGCTTTTTCTGCTTCTGTCTTAGCCTCTACAGTCTTAGAGGCAGGAAGTTCATTTTTTGATTTATCAGAATATGTTACAGTTACCTTCCCTGTATTATCTACTGAAATTTGGTTATCTGTTAAGTTTGTGTTTGCTTTCTTAACCGCCTCTTTTACTGCAGTTGTCTCCGCTTCTGACAGATTATTAACATCATTAACTTTTACTTTTTCAGGATCTTTTAGTGGTGATTTCGCTGCTTCAGTTCCTTCTACTGGAACTTCAATTTCTTTTGAAACACCGTCGCGAGTTACGGTTACTTTAACGTATGTCTTACCGTCTTTTTCGGTAATATTTCCGTACATTACTGTATCTGTATCTTTAAGCGCTTCTCCGTTCGCTGTTACTTTAGCTTTTACAGTTCCTTTATCAGTTTCAGATAATTCAGCTCCTACTTTAGGCTCTACAGAGATTTTTGCTGCTCCATCTGTCACTGCCAAAGTAAAGTCTTCAACTTTTCCTGATAAAGCAGTTCTCGCTTTTTGTAGTTTTTCAAGTGCAGCATCAACATCTTCTTGACTTGCCTTGTCGTCTTCTAATGGAGTTTTTGCATCGTTCAGAGCTTTGTCATAATCCTGTTGTTTATCTTGTGTATCTTTAAGATACGCTGGTGATTTGTGAACTTCATCAGCTTTAGCAACTTCTGCTCTCAAGGCATCTTTCGATACAGGCACTACCACTTCTTTTCCTGTTAGATTTTTGATAGCTTCTTTTAATTTATCAATTAGACCATCTACTTCTGAAGAGGAGGCATCTTTTCCTGTTTCTTTATTTGCCACTTCATCTGCATTTGTTAACGCAGTATCAAATGGTGTTTTTGTTTCTACCGTAGCATTTGTATACTGTTCAGTTTTCTTTACTTCATCAGCTTTTGTAACTAATTGCTGTAAAGAATCCATCTTAGAATCTAAATCTCTTGCAGCATTCACAATACGGTCAAGTTCTTCTTTACCCCCAGCTGCAGCTACTTGTTCTTTCAATTCCGTTTTTTGAGCGTTGTTTAAATGAGTTAAACCATCAATAATATCTTTAGCATCCGTACGGGCTTGCTCACGACTTACTTTTTCTTCTGCATCTTTGAGAATTCTGTCTAATTGATCTTTTGATGTTGCCTCATCAATCTGTTTTTTATAGTTAGCCTTATCTTCATCTGACAATCCAGGTATTTGGTCAATTTTCTTCTTGTAGTCTTCTTTTAGCTTGTCAGCTTCAGCTTTTGCTTTATCTGCTTCATTTTTTGCTTTAAGAGTTTCCGCTTCTTTGAGAATTTCTTCAATCTTACTTACAGAATCAGCACTTTCAATTTTATTTTTAAATTCTTCTACTTTTTCTGGAGTTAAGCTATCTTTAATCTTCTCAATTTGTTCTTTTGCTTTTTCCTTAGCTTTTGCTAAGTTAGTCGCAGTTGCATCAGTTAAAATTTTATCAAGCAAAGATTTTGTATGGTCTAAAGCTTTTCCTTCTGAGTCATCTGCATTCTCAGGGTCTGCTATACCTTGATCATCTACTTTTTTGCGTAACTCTTCTTTTTCAGCGTTAGTTAAGTAAGTTAAGGCATCAATTCCTTTTTTAACCTCAAGTTTTTTCTCTGCTATACCTTTTTCGTTTGCAGAATTTCTTGAAATTGCTTTATTTACAACAGAATTTATATCTTCCTGACTTGTTTTACCTTCCAACTCTTTTTTGAAGACTTCTTTTTCTTTTGGAGAAAGGAAAGTTAAATCTTCAATAGCTTTTTTACCTTTTTCTCTAGCCGAGGCTATAGCTGTATTGTCTAACACAACCTTTTGTTTGAATAAGTCTTCTTTAGGAATATATGGTCTTGGTTGAGAGGTATCTCCTGCTATAAATCCCTTCCCGTAATCTGCGCCAGGACGTGTGTAAGGAGAAATGAATTTCCCAATGAACTTATCTGATACCCCTTCGCCGACACTGGCAATGGTACTTCCGTTAAGTTTCATTCCATTTATAGCATAAAAATTCTCCAAAGCTTTCTCAAGCTCATCATCCTTAATCTTACTCATATCATCTACTGGATAAGGATTTTTATTATACTTATATCCACTTTTTTCTGCTGCTATCGTCTCTGCAGCATTTGGATCTTCATAAACAAGAGAAGTTCCCGGAATTACATCTGTAGAATTATCTTTGTAGGTAATAGTTGCAGTTCCGTCATTTCCAATTTGAATACCCTCTTTGCCATCCTTCAAATTATCTACAAATTTATTTTGTACTTCCGGAAGAGAGTTGCTAGTATTATCTTTGTTCGCTTCCCAAATTTTTTCTTTTAATTTATCTTTCTCTTTTTGTGTTAAATTCGTAGTATTTCCTACTCCAAGACGTTCTGGAATTTTAGGCTCAAAAAATTCAGTATTTTTATATAATGCAGGAACTTGTTCCGTTGACACTTTAAAGCGTGATCTGAACGAGCCCGCATGTCCTACTTTAACCCCCGCACCAAAATCTAAGGTATATCTTTCATTTTTTAAAGTTGGGTCCACAACTTCATATTCTGCTTCAATCGTAATGCTTTGGTGAGCTGCTCTTTCCCAGTCAGCATAAAAACTCTTGGTGTTGTTCTTAAACAATTCGTAAATAGCTTGGTCTCCTGGCTTCCCTGCTATAGTATCTCCCATGCGCCACCAAAACATCGCATCCAGATCCCCGCGGTAAGTCTTCCCACTTTCACCTGTTGTATCGTTGTACCATTCCCATTTAGTAGGGTCACCTGCATTTAAAGCTTTGGCAGCTTCTGCGTTTTGGTAACGTGAACCGACAGAGTTAGACAATGAAATCCAGCCTTGAGATCCTTTCCAACTAGTCATGACTCGACCTTGGTCACCAGTACCACCGTTGTATAGAGTGATTTTTCGTGGTTCTTTCACTCCGATTGGAGTTGTAAACCAAAATTCCGGACGTCCTCCACCATAGTGATAAATAGCAGATGCTCCATATCCACCATTAAACTTATAAGTAACTTTTACATAGGGATTTGTTTTGCTATATTGTGACCAGTCTACGTTAATTTGAATTTCTTTATCTACATCTACTACATCACGAACTCCACTCCCAGTAGCTTCATTAGGAGAATCCCCTAAGTTTGTATATAAAGTGCGAGCTGTCTTATCCCCTGTTTTTTCATATTTCAAAGCAGCTTCTACAGGTTGCACCGTCCCAGCAGCTCCAACTAAAGATGCCCCTATCAAACACGACGCTGCTCCAAAGCTAAACTTTCTAATCGAAAATTTTTCCACACGCTGCCACATTTGCTTGGAGCGTTTCTGCGTTCTCTTATACTTCATTCTTTGATCTCCATTTTTTATTTTTATTTCTTCTTATTCAAAAAGCCAATACACTATAATACGATTTTATTATAATATATCTACTTTAGGCAATAAGAATATACGTACATTATAGCACGAAATCCCCCCCCCCGTCCACTTTTAGCCTAATTTTTACTTTAATTAAAATATATAGAAATTTACCCTATTTGCTATCGTTTTGTCACTAATTCCTTATACAGATTTATAAATTTTAATCGATTCTCATTCAAAAACATAAAATAAGTCATTCTAGGTATCTGAAGCCCTATCCACTCCATTTACTTCATCAAAAACAAAAAATAAAGAAAAGACCCTACCAGAAGCAAAATTGTCTGGTAAGGCTTTTCTCTAAATATAGTCACTAGGCTTATACTCAATGAAAATCAAAGAGCAAACTAGGAAGCTAGCCGCAGGTTGCTCAAAACATTGTTTTGAGGTTACAGATAAGACTGACGAAGTCAGCTCAAAACACTGTTTTGAGGTTGCAGATGGAAGCTGACGTGATTTGAAGAGATTTTCGAAGAGTATTAACTAAAAAGCATGACTAGGAATATTATTGAATATGGTTAGCCAAATCTTCCTGAGCTTTTTTATTTGACTCGGCTTTTTCTTTTAGCCATTTATTATAGAGTTCCTGGTACTGTTTCGCAGTTACCGGCTCTTTTTGCAGTTCAACATATTTATAGTTGTCTGCATCTCCCTTATGACCAACGAACGAGAAGGCTCCTGTGAACGGTACAGTCTTACGGAAGATTGGGTTGGCTCCGCCACTTTGAACTGGTAGGAAGAGGGCACTGTCAGTCAACCAAGCTTGTACTTCAGCAAATTTTTCATAACGAGCCTGAGTATTTGCAACTTCGCTATCTGCTTCATCTAGTAACTTCTTGTAAGCAGAAAGTCCAATTTTTTCTTTTACTTCATTATCTTTTCCAGCAGTCAAACCAATATTATTAAGCTGTGAACCTGACTCTGGATCCAAGAGATCAAGATAAGTTTTCGGATCTGAGTAATCTCCGCTCCAACCTGAAATATCAATGTCATAGTCCTTTTGTTCAGCTGTATCTGCAAAGAACGTAGCTTGATCCTTCTCGTCTGGAGAAAGTTGAATCACGTCAATCACAACGTTGTCCGCCCCAAGGGTTTCTTCCACTGTCTGCTTAAAGGAACTTGCTTGTTGCACATCTAACTTGGCCGTCTGGTCAACCGGCATATCCAAATGAATTGGGAAGGTCACGCCTTCTGCTTGCAAGGTTTCTTTAGCTTTAGCAAATGCTGCCTTGGCTTTTTCAGCATTCAAAAAGGCAGGTTGCGCATCATTCAAATTGATATTCGACCACTCTGTACCATAGTTAATAATCTTTTCATTGACAACATCTCCAAAGTTTTTACCACCGATTTGGACAAAATCACTTGGGATAAGCGTGTTACGCAAGATACGGTCTGCTCCATCTTCACCATTTGTCTGCGCTGCATAAGCATGACGGTCAAAGGCAAAGTTGACAGCCTGACGAAAATCCTTATTTTGCATGGCCGCAAGTGAATCTATCTTTTCCTTATCAGACTGTTTCATGGTCTGCTTGTAGCTTTGACGATTGACGTTAAAAAGATAATAGAAGGTAATTGAGTTTTGTGGTGTATAAGTGATTTTGTCCTCATTCCCTTTTTTCAACTGATTAAACACTGAACTTGTCGGGAAGATACGACCGTCCGAGTAGTTCCCTTCCAAAAATCCTCTCGCCAAACTATCTTGATCAGAACCGTCAAAGAAAGAGAGTTTCACTTTCTCAATTTTCACATTGTCCTTATCCCAGTAATTAGGATTTTTATCAAATTCAATCAAAGATTTTGATGAGAAAGATTTAAACAAGTAAGGACCATTTGACAAGATACTGGATGGTGTTACACTTCCAAAGTCATCTCCTTTAGATTTCAAAAAAGCCTCATTTACAGGACTCAAAATGCCCCCAGTAGTCTTAGAATTCCAGTAAGATTCCGGCTTATTCAAAGTATATTGAAGAGTATAGTCATCCACTGCTTTAACTCCAACAGTCTCAAAGTCAGATGTTTCCCCCTCAACGTAGTCTGCGAGTCCCTTGATAGAGTCTTGAACCAAGTACAAGTTTTCAGCCTTTTTATCAGCTGCATACTTGAGACCTGTCACAAAGTCATGAGCCGTTACATCCGCATACTCTTCGCCCTCTGAAGTGTACCATTTCGCCCCCTGACGGATTTTATAAGTGTAAGTCAAACCATCTTTTGACACCGTCCATGACTCAGCCATAGATGGAATGAGATTACCATACTTATCATTTTCTAACAAGCCATCAATCAAGTTAGTCGTGATACTTGAAGTAGAACCACGCGTTGAAGTAATGTAGTCCAAGGTATCAGGATTACTAGTAAATACATAAGAGTAGGTTTTCTCAGCATTACTTGATTGGGAAGACCCACATGCCGCTAGAGCTAGACCTGCTGTCAAAGCCATAGCTCCAAAAAGCATAACTTTTGATTTCTTCATGATTATTCTCCATTTTTTACAGTATGTGAAATATTATACACCATTTGAGCAAAAATATAAAGCCTTTTTGAACTTTTTTACAAAAATAAAAATCAGTAGACTCGAGTTCCTACTGATTTTTGTTATGGTTCGTTTGGATTATGCAGCCAAAACTTTGCGTCCTTTACGACGACGAGCTGCCAATACGCGACGACCGTTTTTAGTTGACATACGGTTACGGAATCCGTGTTTGCGCGCACGACGAAGTTTACTTGGTTGATAAGTACGTTTCACGATGAATACCTCCTCATAGATTTTGTATTCGTTTAGCCGGCTATAAAGTGATCAGTTACTAAACATACCTTACTATTCTATCTGATTCTTTCACTTTTGTCAATAGCTCTAGGCAAATGTTTCCAGCTTTTTCGAATGTAAGCCCTATCTACGATACTGTTTCAAGAAACGAGTCATCTTTTCTTGGATTTGGGCTAGTTCATCAACACGAGGAAGGTAAACGATACGGAAGTGGTCTGGTTCTTTCCAGTTAAAGCCGCGACCATGCACCAAGAGAACCTTTTCCTGCTTCAAGAAATCAAGGACAAACTGCTCATCATCATCGATACGGTACATATTGCGGTCGATTTTAGGGAAGATATAGAGCCCAGCCTTGGGTTTAACGGCAGAGAGACCTGGAATCTCTTGAATAGCATTGTAGATGAAGTTTCTTTGCTCATAAATTCGTCCACCAGGAAGGAGCAATTCATCGACTGACTGGTGACCGCCCAAGGAAGTTTGTACGACTTGTTGGGCCAAAACATTAGAGCAAAGACGCATATTGGACAGCATATTGAGCCCTTCGATATAGCCCTTAACATGTGTCTTAGGACCAGACAAGACCATCCAACCTACACGGAAACCAGCGATACGGTGGGATTTTGACAGACCATTCATGCTGACACAGAAGACATCTGGTGCCAAGCTCGCCACAGGCGTATGCACATGTCCATCCATAACCATGCGGTCATAAATTTCATCCGCAAAGATAATCAAATCGTTTTGACGGGCAATCTCAATAATCTCCAACAAGAGTTCCTTAGGATAAAGGGCTCCAGTTGGGTTGTTTGGATTGATAAGGACGATTGCCTTGGTATTGGAAGTGATTTTTGACTTGATATCGTCAATATCTGGGTACCATTCTGCAGCTTCATCACAGATATAGTGAACGGCATTTCCCCCAGCTAGGCTGACAGCGGCTGTCCAGAGAGGATAGTCTGGCATAGGCACCAAGACTTCATCCCCGTTGTCCAAAAGCCCCTGCATGGACATAACAATCAGCTCACTGACACCATTTCCAAGGTAAATATCATCAATATCTACGTTTGGGAATTTCTTCAATTGGCAATACTGCATGATAGCCTTACGGGCTGAGAAAATCCCTTTAGAGTCAGAATACCCTTCACTATCACGCGCATTCATAATCAAGTCATGAATGACTTCGTCTGGCGCTGTAAAGCCAAATTCTGCCGGATTTCCTGTATTCAGACGTAAAATCTTTTCTCCATTTGCTCGCATTCGCATGGCTTCTTCCAAAACAGGGCCACGGATATCATAAGCAACATGCTCTAACTTACTAGACTTGTTATATTCTTTCATCTTGTTTCCTCAATTCATCGAGATAGTAACATTATACCACTAGAAATAGAATGCGACAAGTTTACTGAAATGTGTTACTAAAATCCTACAAAAGAAAAACCTCACTAAAAGCGAGGTCCAGACAAGTGAGATAGCAGGTGTTTTGCGAAAAACACATCACATACCAAAAGATAAACCTAGAAAAAGCAAGCCTAAAAAGGAGTCATAGAGAAGATTGAACATGAGGAAAAGTCCCCATATCATCAAGTAATCCCAACGCCCACTTCGTTTTGCAACTAGGAATAAAAACAGATGGTAAAGTACATGAAAGACTAAAAAGCCGATAAAACCTGGATAAAGAAACGGTACCAGACTCTCTAATTGCCAGATCATGATAACTTCTAGCAAGACTGACACTAGGATAATTCCATAATAAAGGAAATTTGATTTTTGAAAAGAGTTTTTCATCATTCTCTCTCCTTTCACTTCTTTCCTGCTATCCTTTCTTTTATTTTATCATATATTTATATAGATTTTAAGCGCTAATATTCTTTTGAAAAATACTTTTTTTGCTTTACTTCTATAGTGAAAAGGTTTACAATGATAGTAAGAAAATTTCAGGAGGTTTCATTATGGCACAACGTTACCAAAATATCATGGTCGCAATCGATGGTTCTAAGGAAGCGGACTTGGCTTTTATCAAGGGAGTTCATTCTGCTCTACGAAACGACGCTAAACTCACCATCGCACATGTCATTGACACACGCGCTCTCCAAAGCGTATCCACCTTTGATGCTGAAGTTTACGAACAACTCCAAGTCGACGCTGAAAGTCTGATGAAAGAGTACGAAAAACGTGCTAAAGATGCTGGTGTAGCAGATGTTCATATCGTCATTGAAATGGGAAATCCAAAGACCCTCTTGGCACGTACTATTCCAGATGCTGAAGAAGTGGACCTCATCCTCGTTGGCGCAACTGGTCTCAATGCCTTTGAACGTCTCTTGGTCGGCTCTTCATCTGAATACATCCTCCGCCATGCTAAGGTCGATTTGCTGGTTGTGAGAGAACAAGAAAAAACCTTATAATTACAAAGAAAAGGAGCCAAAAGCTCCTTTTTGTTTACTGTTTATTTCTCTCTTTATGGCGTTCATAAGCCTTGAGCTGGCGCTGCAGTTCTTTTTTAATAGCAGGTTCTGGAGCATATTTTTCTTCCCAATCATCTGGTTTTAAGATTTTATGGGTCACTGGATCAAAATGAGCCTTGCCGTCAGGGAAAATTTTCCCCATATTGGCCTGATGGACAATGTCAAAAATACGTTCTGGGTCCACCCCCATCAATACAAAACTACCGTAGGTGAAGTAAAGCGTGTCAATCAAGGCATCCACTTGCCCTATCAAATCTTGCTGAGCAGGCGTCTTCTTGGCTACTTTATCTCCCGCCTTATCAAGAGCTTGATGAAGTTGTGATAGAGCTTGGCCAAAGTCCTCTTCCGAAGGACTTGCAGCTCGAACAAACTCCACCAATTCTTCTATTTTAAAGCCAGCCCTGTGGGTTGCACCTTCTAAATCCCAAGCTCGAGGTTCTTCTTGGGTTCGTTCATCCATCATGTGGTGGAAGGTCTTGACCTTATTGAAATGATAGTCACGGCTGACAAAGACTTTTTCTGAAGACAAAACACCAAAATGTTCCAAGGCCTTGTGGATCCCATCTTGTTGATTGCTAGTTGTAATGTGCTTAGCAACTTCCTTAACACTGCTACTACCATTTCCCATAGCGACCGACATACCGACACCAGCCAGCATTTCAAGGTCGTTATCTGAGTCACCAAAGGCCATGACTTGATTAAGGTCAAAGCCATATTCTTTTCCAACTCGACGAATGCCTTCTAATTTAGAATTTCCCTGATTGATGACATCCGCTGCAAAAGGATTGCTACGTGTCAATTTCAAGTCTTCAAAATCAGCTGCCGCTTTCTCAGATTCTTCTGGCGTCATCAGCATCAAAACTTGGTAGATAGGCTGATTCATCAGGTGAAGCAGGTCTTCTTCCTTTTGGGGAACAACCTTGCTGACCATGCGATTAAAAGACTGACTCACTGTTCGAGTTAAAACAGAGGGAACGAAGCGACTGATTCGTTGGGAAAAAGAACCCAGACCAAAGGACATGATTTTAGAACCCAACATGGCATCCTTGGTCCCTAGGGCAATCTCCTTGCCCTCTTTTTTAGCATAGCTAATTAGATGGCGCAAATGCAACTTGGAAATAGGACTCGTGAACAAGACTCTGTCTTTAGTAAAGATATACTGGCCATTATAGGTTACCGCAAAATCCAGATCCAAATCGTCCATCAATTCCTTAACAAAAAAAGGTCCTCGTCCTGTCGCTACGCCGACAAGTACCCCTTGTTCTTTGACGATTTTAATCGCGTCCTTAGTGGATTTCAAAACACTCTTGCGATCGTTGACCAAAGTTCCATCGATATCAAAAAAAACAGCTTTGACTTCCATCCTATCCCAATCTCCCCTTTTGTGATACAATGATTATACCACATTTCAGAAAGAGTGAGTAAATCATGCCTAAGAAAATCCTTGTTTTACATACAGGTGGGACTATTTCCATGCAGGCCGATGCTTCTGGCGCTGTTGTGACGAGTTCAGATAATCCCATGAATCATGTGTCCAACCCACTTGAAGGAATCCAAGTCCACGCCTTAGACTTTTTTAACCTGCCAAGCCCCCATATCAAACCCAAACATATGCTGGCCCTCTACCAAAAAATCAAAGAGGAAGCAGATAATTACGATGGAGTGGTGATTACACACGGGACCGATACTTTGGAAGAAACAGCCTATTTCCTTGATACCATGGAAGTTCCCCACATGCCTATCATACTAACAGGGGCCATGCGCAGCTCCAACGAACTCGGTAGTGATGGTGTTTATAACTATCTGAGCGCTTTAAGGGTGGCTAGCGATGACAAGGCTGCTGACAAAGGGGTTTTGGTCGTTATGAACGATGAAATCCACGCTGCCAAGTATGTTACCAAAACGCATACCACCAACGTCAGCACCTTCCAGACTCCTACTCACGGTCCACTTGGTCTGATTATGAAACAGGAAATCCTCTACTTCAAAACAGCTGAACCTCGTGTCCGCTTTGACCTTGATCACATACAAGGATTAGTCCCTATCATCTCGGCTTATGCTGGTATGACAGAGGAGCTGATTGATATGCTGGATTTGGAACAATTGGACGGTTTAATTATCCAAGCCTTCGGAGCTGGTAATATTCCCAAAGAAACCGCTCAAAAATTAGAAAGCCTTCTACAAAAAGGAATCCCAGTCGCTCTGGTATCACGATGCTTTAACGGTATTGCCGAGCCTGTTTATGCCTACCAAGGTGGAGGCGTGCAGTTGCAAAAATCTGGTGTCTTCTTTGTTAAAGAACTCAACGCCCAAAAAGCCCGCTTGAAACTCCTCATCGCCCTCAATGCCGGACTAACAGGACAGGCTTTAAAAGACTATATGGAAGGTTAATACTCTTCGAAAATCTCTTCAAACCACGTCAGCTTCCATCTGCAACCTCAAAACAGTGTTTTGAGCTGACTTCGTCAGTTTCATCTACAACCCTAAAGCAGTGCCTTGAGCTGACTTCGTCAGTCTTATCTACAACCTCAAAAACATGTTTTGAGCTGACTTCGTCAGTTCTATCCACAACCTCAAAACAGTGTGTTGCGCAGCCTTTAACAAGCCGCCTAGTCCGCTCTGTGGTATTCATTGAATCGACATCTCTTGTTTAAGAGCACAAAATCAGGAAATCTTCTCGATTCCCTGATTTTTTCTATTTACGTTTTCGTGTTGAGCGACGTTCTGTCAAACCATGAGGTAAGAGAACTTCACGTTCTTCCAACTCTTCCTTGTGCATAATCTTAGTCAACATACGCATACTAATGGCACCAAGGTCATAAAGAGGTTGGGCAATAGTTGTCAAGTTTGGACGGGTAAAGCGTGCAATTTGCGAATCATCACTAGTAATAATCTCAAATTCTTCTGGTACTGACACACCTTTATCAGCAAGACCGTTCAAGACACCTGCCGCCAACTCATCACCTGTTACAACTGCTGCAGTTGCATTTGATGAAATCAAGCGTTCTGCTAAGGCGTAACCATCATCATAGCTATATTTAGATTCAAATACCAAACCCTCACTATAAGCGATTCCTGCTTTTTTCAAGGCTTCCTTGTAGCCAACTAAACGAACCTTACCATTGATGTCATCCACTAGCGGACCGCTGACAAAAGCAATACGCTCATTTTCTTTAGCAAGGTAACTCACTGCATCAATCGTTGCTTGCTTATAGTCAATATTGACACTTGGCAACTGGTGCTCAACATCGACAGTTCCTGCGAGAACAATCGGAGTACGTGAACGCGAAAATTCTGAGCGAATTTTATCTGTCAAGTGATAACCCATAAAGATAATGCCATCTACCTGCTTTGAAAAAAGGGTATTGACAACAGAAACTTCTTTCTCGTTATCTTCATCGCTATTAGCTAGGACAATATTGTACTTGTACATTTCTGCAATATCATCAATCCCCTTAGCCAAACTCGAAAAATAACCATTGGTAATATTTGGAATCACGACACCAACAGTAGTTGTCTTTTTACTTGCAAGACCACGCGCAACTGCATTGGGACGATAATCCAAACGATCAATTACCTCTAGCACTTTTTTACGGGTATTCTCTTTTACATTTTTATTGCCATTGACCACACGGCTGACCGTCGCCATGGAAACACCTGCTTCACGAGCGACATCATAAATGGTTACTGTATCATCTGCATTCATTCCTTTTCCTGCCCTTTCTATCCCACACATTCTTTTACAAGTAGAGGCACCGATTGAAACTCTATATCTACTTACAAAAGTGAAGATGTGAAAATTTCGTTTTCATGTTTCTACTTATTCCATTCTATCACTAATTGTAAACACTTTCAAGTGTTTTTTGAAGATTGATTGAAAAAATTTCATAGAAAGCCTAGGTTTAGCTCTTGCTACCACCTTAGAGTAAACAAAAAGGAGGAAACTAAGCCTCCTCAAGTTACAAATTATTTCATTCAATCCCATCAATTTTAGCACATAATGGTTTTCGAGTTATGATAGTATCACAACCAACCAGATTCTTTCGCGATATTAGCTGCCTCTGTTCGATTACCTGCATCTAGTTTCGAAAGAATATTAGTAACATAGTTTCGGACTGTTCCGTTGGATAGATAAAGTTTGTCTGCAATTTCTTGGTTAGACAAGCCTTGAGCAATTCCCTTTAAAACAGCAATCTCTTGTTCTGTCAACGGATTGGGATGCGTCATCACCACTTCCATCAATTCAGGCGAATACTCCTTGCCTCCTTCGAGGACAGTGTGCAAGGTATGCATGAGGTCTGCAATGCTTCGTTCTTTTAATACATAAGCATCTACTCCAGCCTTGACTGCACGTTCAAAGTACCCTGAGCGCTTGAAGGTCGTCACTACAACCACCTTTGTTTCAAGCTTTTCTGCTCGTATCCACTCCAAGACTTCAAGACCTGTCTTAACAGGCATTTCTACGTCAAGGATGGCAATATCCACAGACTCCTTTTCTAATAGTTGGATTGCTTCTTGCCCATTCTTGGCTTGAGAGACCGACTCCACGTCCGATTGAAGCGTGAGCAATTGACACATAGCATCTCGCAACATACTTTGATCTTCTGCGACTAATACTTTCATCTACTTTCTCTCCTTATAAGGTAGTCGAACCTGAACTTCTGTCGGTTGTTTCTGATTAATCACCTTTACCTCTCCTGAAAATGGAGAAACACGATCTCGGACTGTATGGAGCTCATCTCCTTTTAGAAAAGCAAAGCCGCAGCCATCATCACTTACTGTTAAAATGAGTTCCTTCTCTGTCCGTTCTAATTTTAAGTAGGCTTTAGACGCTTTAGCATGTTTGATGATATTGGTCACTAATTCAAGCAAAATCATGGAAGCCGTTGACTCCAATTCCTGAGTTAAGCTAGCTGTATCTAGTTGATTAGCCGTTTCCACCTCAATTCCAGCAATCTCTAGCATCTTTTTGACAGTTTCAAGTTCTGATGCTAAGGTCCGTGATTTCAGATTTTCCACAATGGTTCGCACTTCACGCATTGATTCTTTACTAATTTGCTGTATTTCTCTTAATTCCTTTTCCACCTGTGGATAAGCCTGTATTTGAAATAACTGCAAGGCTAGATCAGTTTTAACACTCAGCATAGCAAAGGTATGTCCCAAACTATCATGCAAATCTTGACCGATACGATTGCGCTCATTTTCAGCAAGCAATAGATTTATCTGGGCATTTTGCTTAGCCTGTGCTTCTTTCAAATCCTCCACAATCCGAATCCGAATCAAGCCAAAAGTCATTAAATCGACAAAAGCAAGAATTACAAGTAGATAGAATAGAAACTCAACTTCGATTCTCTGAAAAATCAACAGTTGGCCCACAACAAGGACTTGAGCAAGAAGAAAAGTCCAGACATGTAAAGACTTTAAACCACCTACGTTGAAATGATAACTTAAGAGATTGGATAGGAAAAAGAAAAACCAGATATAATTAACAGCAACAAAGGCAGTATTCCCAACTACATAAGTCAGCATGAGGCCCCAATATAGCCAAGATAGGTGCTGGCTCTTAGTTGTTAAAACACCCAAATACGCTACTACAAATAAAATATCAATCAATAAATGCCAGGCAGAAAGCCATCCAGTCACTACAGGTAGGATGGGGAAAATCATAAAAATTAAACTGGCCCAAAACATATAATGTATGCTTTTCAGTCTTTCAAGCATTAAGCATTCTCCTTATGACCTTGAAGGTAAATGGTCAAACCAAACAAAACTGCTGAAAAAACAAGTAGATAAACTGTGGCTGATAGATTGATGCTACCCTCGTTTAAGAAGGTCTTGAGCAACTCCATCAACTGATAAGTTGGTAGACACTTCCCGATTGCTTGCATCCAGTCTGGAAATAAAGAGATGGGCATCCAGAGTCCGCCTAAAACAGCCAAGCCTAGATAGAGAAGATTGCCCACGACAGACATCAGCTGACTAGAAGGCAAGAGTGTCAAGGTCAAGCCAAGCGCTACAAAAGCTACACTTCCTACTATCAGCAAGAGCGCAGCCCCAATCCAGCTTCCTAAAGGCATATCCACACCTCTGACCAAGTGCCCAACTGAGAAAACAACCAGGATTGAGACCAGATAATCAACCATCATACTTGTTATCTTTGATAGATAATATTCTACCATATTTACCGGAGTATGGCGCAATGTTTTCTGCCAGTTGTTGATTTTATCGGTATGTAAAACAGCTGGGAATGAAAACATAGCTGTCGACATCATGGAAAAGGCTGTCATGGAGATGAGGTAATCACGCATAAAATTAGCTGGTCCACCAGGTGTGTCCTGGTACATGCCTGAAAAGAATAAATAAAAGGCTGTCGGCATCCCCACTGATAAGAGATAATAGACTAGTTGCCGTTTGGTCAATAGAAATTCTATCTTATTTAATGCTATCCATCGTTTCATCTTAGTCATCTCCCTTTTGTGTTTCTTCAAAGATTGTATCCAACAAGCTACGATTATTGACTTCAATTTCTTGAATCCTACATCCTGCTCGGACTAATAGTTCCCAGAAAGCATCTGCTTCGCGTGTGACTACTTGTAGAGCATCTTGTTTTTGTACCCAGTTTTCAACCAAGTTAGACTGCTCAACAATTTCCTTGTATACCAGAGGAAGAATAAAATGCTTTTCAATCTCCTCACTACGCATAGCTAGAGGCGTCGTATCACGAATCAATTCACCCTTGTGTAGCACCAAGATTCGATCAGCCGTATGCTCCACCTCTTCGATATAGTGAGAAGAATAGACAATGGTCACACCATTTTTCTTTAACTGATCGACAATCTCCCAAAAACGTTGACGAGTTGAGGTATCCATAGCCGATGTAGGCTCATCTAAAAAGACAAGCTTTGGTCGCCCAATTAAGGTCAAGACAAAAGAGAAAAGACGCTTCTGCCCACCTGACAATTTTTCTGCCAATTGTTCTTTTTGTTGCTGGTCAAACTGCAATAGTTGATCAATTTCCTGCTCGCTCAAGGGATTTGAGTAAATGCTTTGAAAGAAAGCAATCAACTCTTTGACCTTTAATTTCTGAACGATGACATTTTCTTGAGGGAGATAGGATCTAGTGTAGTCTAACTTAGAACTCGTCACTGGCAATCCTTGGATAGATACTTGCCCGCTTGTGACCAGTTTGTCTCCAAGCAAACAGTCCAAGAGTGTCGTCTTCCCAGCACCATTTGGCCCAATCAAGGCGACGCATTCACCTTCAGCTACCTCAAAGGAAATATCCTTCAAAATAGCCTTACTTTTGATGTTTTTATGTAAGCCTTGTACCTTAATCATGTTCATAATATTCTCCTTTCAACCACTCCATTCCCATAGGGAAAACGACGGAAATCATAAATCCAAGCCCCCAAGCGCCGCGAATAACTTGGTGAAGAAAGGCTTGATCAAACCAACCTGTAAACATTTCTACCAACCATACCACTAGTGATAGTCCAATAAAAAGATAGAAAATCGCTTTTTTCATTTTTCAAACTCCTTTTTCACATCTCCGACTAATTTCAAACCTTCTCTGATAAGCCAAGACATCATTCCAAAGCCAGCAAAGACCTCCCAAGGAAAATTGTAGAAATCCTCATCCAATCCCGAAAACATGAGATAGGTCATAACTCCTGCTACTACTAAACTCACTGCGATAATCATTTTATTTCTCATCTCTTCTTCCTCCATTTCATACTTCAATTATAGTCTTTTAAAGTTAGCTGAGATAGAAGCTTCTGTCATTAGAAAATATGACAAATGTCATTAAAAATTCTGTTCAAAACAAGCAAGATACACTATACAATAAAACACAATTAGAAAAATCTAAGGCAACTTCCTCAAAAGAGATATCAAACCCAATTCACACCATAATGTAAACTAATACTTATTTAAAATCAAAAAGAGTAGAAATTTTTATCAGACAAACACATATATTATAGGTGGGGCTAAAAAACTCTTCAATTACTTTCTTAAAAGTTTGTAAGAATTATACAATCTGTTAAATTTTAATTTATGTACCTAAACTACAGTATTCATTGAACAAATCAGGAAACAAAAAAATATACGCGATCAAAATGAATTACTGAAAATCAAAAAAGAGAGAACCAAACTGATTCTCTCTTAATGTATATAATATCTAGTTTTAAAAATAAACACTCACATATCTCTGTAATATATCGGGAAGACAGGATTCGAACCTGCGACACCTTGGTCCCAAACCAAGTACTCTACCAAGCTGAGCTACTTCCCGAGTTAAATAGAAAAATGCACCCTAGAGGAGTCGAAC
>NZ_CRPU01000007.1 GCF_001096185.1 Streptococcus pneumoniae | reverse complement strand
AGGACTCAGTCCTGTGCAATACAGAACTAAATCCTTCGGATAAATTAATTGTCTAACTTTTTGGGGTCAGTACATTCCTTGCTTATGGAGGATATACAGAGGGTGGATATAGACGCTATAGAACTGGTGAAAATGCAATTATCGGTGTATTACCGTTGAAACCAGACGAAGCAGCTAAATATGATCTTAAACCAGTATCTAAAGAGCAAACAACTAATAAAGGTGTCGTTCCACCTGCTATTAATAGTATTGCTAATACAAAAGACTTACCTGCTGGTACAACATACCGTTGGTTTAAAGATCCAGATGTATCAAGACCTACAGCACCAAATGTACCTGTGTATGGTAAAGTGGAAGTCATTATTCCAGAACGTGGAACATTTATTGTAGATGCACCTATTCATGTTACAGAGGATAAGGCAAAAACACCAGAAGCTCCATTAGCAACAGCAAATGAAGATGGGTCTGTAACAGCTAAACCACAAGATTCAAATAAAGTGGATAAAATTAAAGTTAGCTATACAGATGAAAATGGTTCTAATAAGACAGCTGAAGGAAATAAAGGAAAAAATGGAACGTGGACTGTTACGAATAATCCAGAAGTCCAAATTGATGCAAATACAGGTGCAATCACAATTCCAGCTGATAAAGTCAAAGACAATACAGAAGTAACAGCAGTTACAACAAATGGAAACAGTGATGAATCAACTCCAGCAACAGCAACTGCAAAAGCACCAAAACCTGAAAAACCAATTGTAACGGCACCAAACACTGGTGATGTAACAGCAAAACCACAAGATTCAGCTAAAGCAGATAAAATTACGGTTACTTATAAAGACGAAGATGGAACAAATGTAACGGTAGTAGGTAATAAAGGAAATGATAACACATGGACTATTGAGAATAATCCAGGTGTAACTATTGATGCAAATACAGGTGCAATCACAATTCCAGCTGACAAGGTGAGAGATAATACCGTAGTAACAGCCATCACAAAAAATGGCAATAGTGTTGACTCAGATCCTGCATCAGAAACTGCAAAAGCACCAAAACCAGCAACTCCAACAGTAGTAGCAAAAGAAGATGGATCTGTAACAGCAAAACCACAAGACCCTGAAAAAGCAGATAAAATAACGGTTACTTATACAGGAGAAGATGATTCACCAAAAACAGTAGTAGGAACAAAAAATCCATTTAATCAATGGATTTCAGATGATCCAGAAATCAACATCAATGAAGACACAGGTGAAATTACAATCCCTGCTGAAAAAGTAAAAAATGAAACAGTTGTAACAGCTATCACCAAAAATGGAACGAGTGATGATTCAGAACCAGCAAAAGCAACTGCAATAAAACCGGATAATGAACCACCTGTTTTAACTCTATCGACTAATAATGTAACGGTAGTAGAAGGGGAAACTGTAACATTTACAGTGACGGCAAGAGATGATAAAAAGGTTACTTTTGAAGGTACTGAATTTTTAACAAAATATTTTAATAGAATAACTTCTGGATCAGTGACATATAAGAATGTAAAAACAACAGATACAGAAAAAATTCTAGAAGTAACCATTAAAACTGTAGCAGACGATGTTGGTAAGCAAAATACGATTTTATTTAATGCAACAGACGATTCAGGTAACAAGGCTAAGCCGGTGATTTTCTCATTTGATGTAACACCACGTGATAGAACAGCACCAACGATTTCAGCTAATGGAGCTACAGTTACAAGTCGTGAGGAAATTACGCCAATTCCAGTAACAGCTAAAGATAACGATGGCGGAGTTGGAATGCGTGAAAATACTCCAATCGAAGTCACAGGATTACCAGATGGATTGAAGTTTGAAAATAATCAAATCGTAGGAACTCCAACTGGAGCCCCAGGAGTAACAAAAGTAAAGATTACAGCTTATGATAAGAATGATAATAAGGCTGAAAAAACTATTGAAATTGTAGTCAAAGGGCAAAATGACAAGTATAACCCAGTAGGAAAAGACCAAACGGTACCTAAAAACTCAACGCCTAATGCAGCAGATAGTATTGGAAATAAACAAGATCTTCCACAAGGAACAAAATATCGTTGGTTAACGACACCAGATACGAGCCAAGGCGGGCAAACTGTTTCTGCAGTTGTTGTGGTAGAATATCCAGACAAAACAACAGATAACGTTAGTGTGAATATTACTGTACCTACGAATTTAACAGCAGAAGTTACGAAACCAAATGAAGTTTTGGAGAAACGTGCAGTTGACTCTAAAAAAGTTGTCACACCAAATAAAGAGGGTTCAACGATTGCAACGCCAGATGAAGTGAATGGATTAACAGTTAATGGAGAAGGTAAATTAACAGGAACGCCAAAAGTAGAAAATTGGGGCAAAGACGAAGAAAAACGCGCTATCACAATTCCGGTGAAAGTTACAAATGGAACTGAAGAAATCACAGTAAGCGTACCAGTTACAATTCTACGTGATACAGATGGCGATGGAAAACCAGACACTACAGATCCAGATGATGACGGTGACAAAATTACGGATGAGGAAGAAAAGGCAAAGGGAACAGATCCAAAGATTTTTGATAAACCAGACAAGCCAACCTCATATGGTCTAACAGGAGCAGTAAAACCATCTACTGTTACTGAGAATAAACAAGTGACTGAACCAGGAGTTGTTACACCAAATAAGACAGGATCAACGATTGAAACACCAGCTTCTGTAAATGGATTAACCGTTGATAATAATGGAAGTTTAACAGGAACTCCAAAAGTAGACTCTTGGGGTGAAGGTGAAGAAGAACGTGATATTACTATCCCAGTAAAAGTTAAGAAGGATTCGGAAGAAGCTAATGTAAGTGTACCGGTTAAAATCCAACGCGATACAGACGGAGATGGCAATCCAGATGTGACAGATACAGATGATGATAACGATGGAATTTCAGATGACGATGAAAAGAGAAATGGAACAGATCCAAAAGTAGCAAATGGTCTGACAGGAATCGTTACAGCTCCAGCTAAAGTGAAAGAAAAAACTCCAGTACCGACGACTTTACCAAAAGTTGTAACGCCAAATAAAGAAGGTTCAACAATTACAACAGAAAATCCAGTAAATGAATTGAAAGTTAATGGAGAAGGTAAATTAGAAGGAACACCAACCGTAAATGATTGGGTTGGCGGAGAAGAAGAACGCAATATCACAATTCCTGTTAAAATTACGAGAGAAAAAGATGGAACTCCAAAAGAGGAAGTTACGGTACATGTTCCAGTGACAATCCAACGTGATACAGATGGAGACGGAATAGCAGATGTAGACGATTTGGATGATGATAACGATGGAATTTCAGATGACGATGAAAAGAGAAAAGGAACAGATTCAAAAACTGCAGACGGACTAAGTGTGAAAGTTACAGAACCAAATGTAGTGTTGGAGAAAAAAGAAGTCACTCCAAAAGAAGTTGTCACTCCAAATAAAAAAGGCGCAACAATTACAACTACTACGCCAGACAATTCAGGAAAAGTGAATGGACTGACAGTTAATGAAGAAGGTAAATTAACAGGAACTCCAACAGTGGATAATTGGGGCAATGATGAAGAAAAAACTATCAACATTCCAGTTAAAGTTACAAAAGATGTTGAAAAAGTAACGGCAAATGGTAAAGAAACTGTTACGGAAACTGTTAATGTTGATGTTCCAGTCACAATCCAACGTGATACAGATGGAGATGGAATTCCAGATGTTTTAGATACAGATGATGACAATGATGGCATTCCAGATGATGTGGAGAAAAGTAATAAAACAAATCCAAAAGTTCCTGATAATCTAACAGCAATAGTTGCTGCACCAACTAAAGTTAAAGAGAAAAGCCCAGTTACTCCAACAAAAGTTGTCACACCGAATATGCCAAATTCAGCAATTACGACAGAAAATCCAATGAATGGCTTGAAAGTCAACAATGATGGTAACTTAGAAGGAACACCGACAGTAGATAATTGGAAAAAAGACGAAGAAGAACGTAATATCTTAATTCCGGTTAAAGTAAAAAATGGTGATAAAGAAATCATAGTAAAAGTTCCAGTTACAATCCAACGTGATACAGATGGAGATGGAACTCCTGATATTGACGATTTAGATGATGATAACGATGGAATTCCAGATACTGTAGAGGATAAAAATGGGACAGATCCAAAAACTGCAAATGACTTAGAAGTAGTAGTTACAAATCCAGAAAAAGTGAAGGAGAAAACTCCAGTTACTCCAACAAAAGTTGTAACACCGAATAAAGAAGGTTCAACAATTGTAACAAATCCAAAAGATGGAACAGGACAAGTGAACGGTCTAAAAGTCAATGATAAAGGTGAACTAGAAGGAACTCCAACAGTAAATAATTGGGGTAAAGATGAAGAAGAACGCCCTATCGACATTCCGGTTAAAGTCACTAAAGTTGTAGAAAAATTCACAGAAAATGGTAAAAAAGAAGTACCGGAAGTAATAGAAAAGACAGTTACAGTTACAATCCAACGTGATACAGATGGAGACGGCGATCCAGATGTTACAGATAAAGATGATGATAACGATGGAATTCCAGATGAGGTTGAAAAAGCGAATGGAACAGATCCGAAAAATGCAAACAACCTAACTGCAAAAGTTTCAGATCCAACTAAAGTTACAGAGAAGACAAAAGTTCCTTCAACATTACCGAGAGTTGTAACACCGAATAAAGACGGTTCAACAATTACAACAGAAAACCCAGTAAATGGATTAAGTGTTGATAAAGATGGTAAATTAACAGGAACACCAAGTGTAACTAATTGGGGTAGTGATGAAGAACTTAAAGTAAATATTCCAGTTAAAGTTAAGAATGGTGATGAAGAAATTCGAGTTGAAGTTCCAGTTATTATTCAACGTGATACAGATGGAGATGGAGATCCAGATGTGACAGATAAAGATGATGATAATGATGGAATTTCAGATGAGGAAGAAAAGAAAAACGGAACAAATCCAAAAGTTGCTACAACACAAACT
Organism: Streptococcus pneumoniae; assembly: GCF_001096185.1. Lineage (GTDB taxonomy): Bacteria > Bacillota > Bacilli > Lactobacillales > Streptococcaceae > Streptococcus > Streptococcus pneumoniae_B. The sequence continues at coordinate 116,473 of NZ_CRPU01000007.1, read as the reverse complement.
CCTAAGATAGGAATTACTCAGAAGGATAATGGTGATGTAGTAGTAACACCAACTAAACCAGACGGAACACTTTACTCTAAAGATACGAAGGTAGAAATTCCAGGTGAAAATGGAACAACAATAGTAGTAACGATAGGTGAAAAAGGTTTTGGAGAAGTACCAAATGATAAACTTCCAAAAGCAGAATTACCAGGACAAGGTGTAGTAACCGAACCAAATAAAGAACCATCACAACCAGTGGCTGTAACAACACCAGCTCGCAAGACACCAACGGTAGAGTTGACTCAAAATCCAAGCACTGGAGATGTCACAGTAACACCGAAGAAAATAGATGGTTCAAACTATCCTACAGGAACTACGGTAACAATTCCAGGTAAAGATGGAAATCCAATCGTTGTACCAATTGGAAATGATGGAACAGGAACAGTTCCTAATAATGATTTACCAGAAAGAGATGTACCAGGAACAGCTATCATTAAAGAACCAAATCAAAAACCATCACAACCAGTGGATATTACAACACCGGCTAAAAAGGTGCCAACACTACAATTAGATCAAGAACCGAAAACTGGAGATGTAACGGTAACACCGAAGAAACCAGATGGAACAACATATCCACCAGGAACGAAGGTAGAAATTCCAGGTAAAAACGGAAATCCAATCACTGTAACAATTGGAAAAGATGGTACAGGAGAAGTTCCTAATAATGATTTACCAGAAACAGATACTCCAGGAACAGGTAAGATTAAAGAAGATGGTAAACCAGAGGTAGAGATTAAGGTAGAAACACCGAAAAAAATTGACCCTACTGCGCCAGAAACGGCAGAATTAGGTACAATTGAAATCACAAGAAAACCAAATGGAGATGCTGTAGTTACACCTAAGACCACAGATGGAAAAAATTATCCTAAAGATACTAAAGTGAAAATTCCAGGAGAAAATGGAACAAGCATCGTAGTAACAATAGGAGAAAATGGTTCAGGCGAAGTACCGAATGACCAACTTCCAAAATATGAAGTGTCAGGAAAAGGAACAGTAACAGAACCGAATAAGAAACCATCACAACCAGTAGCTGTAACAACACCAGCTCGTAAGACACCAACAGTGGAAATGGAACAAAATCCAAATACTGGAGATGTCACAGTAACACCTAAGAAACCAGATGGAACACTATATCCAGAAAATACTAAGGTAGAAATTCCAGGAAAAGATGGAAAAACGATTGAAGTAACAATTGGTAAAGATGGAAAAGGTACAGTTCCGAATAATGATTTACCTGATGAGGATACTCCAGGAACAGGTAAGATTAAAGAAGATGGCAAACCTGAGGTGGTTGTCAATGTTGAAACACCGAAAAAAATCAACCCAAATAATCCAGCGACAGAACAACCAACTGAAATCGACATCACAAGAAATCCAAATGGAGATGCCGTAGTTACACCTAAGAAACCAGATGGAACACCATATCAAGCAGGAACGACTGTGAAAATTCCAGGAGAAAATGGAACACCTATTGTTGTGACAATCGGAAAAGATGGTTTTGGAATAGTTCCGAATGACAAACTTCCAAAAGATGAAGTGCCAGGAAAAGGAACAGTAACAGAGCCAGGAGCTAGACCATCACAACCAGTGGATGTGACGACACCTGCTCGTAAGCCATCAACTATACGTTTGGATCAAGATCCAAATACTGGAGATGTAACAGTAATTCCTATGAAGCCAGGTGGAGGAACATATCCAACAGGAACTAAGGTTGAAATCCCAGGTAAGAATGGAAATCCAATTGTCGTAACAATTGGGGAAGATGGAAAAGGTACTATTCCTAATAATGACTTACCAGATGGAAATGTACCTGGAACAGGTAAGATTACAGAACCAGGAAAACCAACTACTGAAGCTCAAGTGCTAACACCAGGTAAAATCAATCCACTTGCTCCTCAAACAGAGCAACCAGGTAAGATTGAAATTACAAGAAATCCAAATGGAGATGCTGTAGTTACACCGAAGAAACCAGATGGCTCAACATATCCAGAAGGAACGAAGGTAGTTATACCAGGAGAAAATGGAACGTCTATTATTGTAACGATTGGAGATAACGGCTCAGGAACAGTTCCAAATGATAAACTTCCAAAAGAAGCTGTCACAGGAAAAGGAATTGTAGCAGAGCCGAATAAGAAACCGTCACAACCAGTAGCTGTAACGACACCTGCTCGTAAGACTCCAACAGTAGAGCTGACACAAGATCCAGCTACAGGAAATGTCACCGTCACACCGAAAAAACCAGATGGCTCAACATACCTACCAGGAACTACGGTAGAAATTCCAGGGAAAGATGGCAAGCCAATCGTTGTACCAATCGGAAATGATGGAACAGGAACAGTTTCAAATAATGATTTACCTGATGAAGATACTCCAGGAACAGGTAGGATTAAGGAACCAGGTAAGCCAACAGTTGAAGTGAAGGTAGAGACGCCTGGGAAAATTGATCCTACTGCGCCAGAAACGGCAGAATTAGGTACAATTGAAATCACAATAAAACCAAATGGAGATGCAGTCGTCACACCGAAGAAGAAAACAGATAAAACAACGTATCCGGAAGGTAGTAGGGTGAAAATTCCAGGAGAAAATGGAACATCTATAGTAGTGACAATTGGAAAAGACGGTTCAGGAACAGTTCCAAATGACCAACTTCCAAAAGAAGCTAAACCAGGAAAAGGAACCGTAACAGAACCAGGTAAGAAACCATCTAATCCGGTGGATGTAACAACCCCAGCTCGTAAGACACCAACAGTAGAGTTGGATCAAAATCCAAATACAGGGGATGTGACGGTAACACCTAAGAAACCAGATGGAACACTATATCCAGAAAATACTAAGGTAGAAATACCAGGTAAGAATGGTAAACCTATCGTCGTAATAATTGGAAAAGACGGAAAAGGAACTATACCTAATAAAGATTTACCAGATGGAATAGAACCAGGAAAAGGAACGATTACGGAACCAGGAAAAGATCCTGTAGAAGTAGTTGTAACAACCCCAGCCCGTAAGACACCAACACTAGATGTTGAACAAGATCCTAAGACAGGTGACGTTACAGTAACACCTAAGAAACCAGATGGTTCAACATATCCACCAGGAACGAAGGTAGAAATTCCAGGTAAGAATGGCACACCAATTGTCGTAATAATTGGACAAGACGGAAAAGCTACAATACCAAACAGTGAATTACCAGACGGTAAAGTTCCAGGTACAGGTAAGATTACTGAACCAGGTCAACCAGCTGTAGAAGTTCCAGTAGAAACTCCAGCTAAGGTAACACCAGCAACACCAACAGATACAATTCCAGTTGCACCAGTGACACCTGATACGCCAGTCAAACCTGATACTAATGGAGATTCTGGTCAAGATACACCTACGCCTGCACCAACAACTCCAATTCCAGATGCAGTTACTCCGAATGCCAATCATGAAGATACTACAGATGCTAGTGATAGTGATAACGGAGCTAAGTCAAACGATTCTCAAAATGTATTGCCAAATACAGGAACAGAATCAAATGCGACTCTTGCCTCTCTCGGACTTCTTGGTATGCTAGGTGCTCTCGGACTTGCTCTTGGAAAGAAAAAAGAAGACTAAAATAAAAATTTAGTCACAGCAACATTCATTCTTTTGTGTTGTAAAGACAAACTAGATTGGTTCTGGGAATCGTGTTCGTCATAAAATACAAAGAATGATTAGATAAAGAAAGCGAACAATCTAGGATTTTGTTAAATGGAATTCTAAGTATTGTTCGCTTTTGTGGTATAATAATTACTATGCAGAAGAAACCAACGTCAGCCTATGTGCACATCCCATTTTGTACTCAAATTTGTTATTATTGTGACTTTTCAAAAGTTTTTATCAAGAATCAGCCAGTCGACAGTTATTTAGAGCATCTGTTAGAAGAGTTTCGTTCTTATGATATTCAAAAGTTGAGAACCCTCTATATCGGTGGTGGAACACCGACAGCCCTGTCGGCTACGCAACTAGAGGTGTTATTGAAGGGCTTGACTAAAAACTTGGACCTGTCTGTCTTAGAAGAGTTGACCATTGAGGCAAATCCAGGGGACTTGGATGCGGATAAAATTGCTGTTTTGAAGAACTCGGCTGTCAATCGTGTTTCGCTAGGTGTGCAAACCTTTGACGACAAAATGCTGAAAAAGATTGGGCGCAGTCATTTGGAGAAGGATATTTATGAAAATATCGACCGCCTGAAACTGGCTGGTTTTGACAATATCTCCATCGATTTGATTTATGCGCTGCCAGGTCAAACCATGGAGCAGGTCAAGGAAAATGTGGCTAAGGCCATTGGACTGGATATTCCCCATATGAGTTTGTATAGTTTGATTTTGGAAAACCACACGGTCTTTATGAACCGTATGCGACGAGGGAAATTGCCTCTGCCTAAGGAGGAACTGGAGGCTGAGATGTTTGAGTACATCATCGCAGAGCTGGAGCGAGCTGGTTTTGAGCATTATGAGATTTCTAATTTCTCCAAACCTGGTTTTGAAAGTCGCCACAATCTCATGTACTGGGACAATGCTGAATACTATGGCATCGGTGCTGGGGCATCGGGTTATGTCAATGGTATTCGCTATAAAAACCATGGTCCCATTCGTCATTATCTGAGTGCAGTTGAGGAAGGCAACGCACGTATTACAGAAGAGCATCTGAGTCAAAAAGAGCAAATGGAAGAAGAAATGTTCCTGGGACTCCGCAAGAAATCAGGGGTCTCGATGGCGCGATTTGAGGAAAAATTTGGCCGGTCTTTTGATGGACTATATGGTGAAATCATCAGAGACTTGGTTCAACAAGGTCTCATGCAAATAGAGGGTGACCAAGTTCGCATGACAAAAAGAGGTCTCTTTTTAGGAGACACCGTAGCAGAACGATTTATTTTGGAGTAGAATGATGGGCTTAACTTATCAAATGAATATGAAAATTCCTTTTGATATGGCTGATATGAACGGTCATATCAAGCTTCCAGATGTGATTTTGCTGTCCCTGCAAGTTTCAGGGATGCAGTCTATTGAACTTGGAGTTAGTGATAAGGCTATTTTGGAAGACTATAATCTGGTCTGGATTATCACAGACTATGATATTGAGGTGGTTTGTTTGCCTCGTTTTGCGGAAGAAATTACCATCGAAACGGAAGCCCTGAGCTACAATAGGCTTTTTTGCTACCGTCGCTTTACCATTTATGATGAAGCAGGGCAGGAGCTTATCCATATGATGGCGACCTTTGTTCTCATGGACCGCGACAGTCGAAAAGTCCATGCTGTTGAACCTGAGATTGTGGCTCCTTACCAGTCTGAGTTTTCCAAAAAATTGCTTCGAGGACCTAAATATCAAAGTTTGGAAAATCCGATCAGCAAGGATTACCATGTCCGTTTTTACGACTTGGATATGAATGGTCATGTCAATAATAGTAAATACTTGGATTGGATTTTTGAGGTCATGGGAGCTGATTTTTTGACCCACTATATTCCCAAGAAAATCAACCTTAAGTATGTCAAGGAAGTTCGATCAGGTGGGGTGATTACATCGGCTGTTGAAAGGACTGGACTGGAAAGCAAGCATGAGATCACAAGCGACGGGGTTATCAATGCCCAAGCAATCATTACTTGGCAAGAAATAAAAAAGGATTAGGGAGAAATAGATGAAATATAAAGGCTATTTAATTGATTTAGACGGAACTATTTATAAGGGGAAAGACCGAATCCCGGCTGGAGAGGCTTTTGTCCATGAATTGCAAAAGCGAGACATCCCCTATCTTTTTGTGACCAATAATACAACCCGCACTCCAGAGAGTGTTCAGGAGATGTTGGCTCAGAATTTTAATATCGATACTCCTCTATCGACTGTCTACACAGCGACTTTGGCAACCATCGACTATATGAATGACGTGGGACTGGAAAAGACCGTCTATGTCATCGGAGAAGCAGGGCTCAAGGAAGCCATCAAGGCGGCTGGTTATGTAGAAGACAAGGAAAATCCTGCCTATGTGGTAGTAGGTCTGGACTGGCAAGTTGACTATGAAAAATTTGCGACAGCAACTCTTGCGATTCAAAAGGGGGCCCACTTTATCGGAACCAATCCTGATCTCAACATCCCGACAGAACGCGGTCTTTTGCCAGGTGCTGGTTCACTGATTACGCTACTTGAAGTAGCAACACGTGTGAAGCCTGTTTATATCGGAAAACCAAATGCCATCATTATGGACAAGGCGGTTGAGCACTTAGGTTTGGAACGTGAAGAGTTAATCATGGTCGGGGACAACTATCTGACGGATATTCGAGCTGGGATTGATAATGGCATTCCAACGCTCTTGGTGACGACAGGTTTTACCAAGGCAGAAGAAGTAGCAGGCCTGCCAATCGCACCGACTCATGTGGTTTCTAGTCTTGCGGAGTGGGATTTTGATGAAAACTAAATTGACCTTTTGGGGCTCTATGCTCTTTCTCCTCTCCCTCTCAATCCTTCTGACCATTTATTTGGCTTGGATTTTTTATCCGCTGGAAATCAAGTGGTTAAGTTTAACGGATCGAGTCTATCTAAATCCAGAAACTATTCAGTACAACTTTCATATCTTGATGAATTACCTGACCAATCCTTTTAGTCAGGTCTTGCAGATGCCTGATTTTCGTTCGTCAGCAGCTGGTCTGCACCACTTTGCGGTGGTCAAGAATCTCTTTCACTTGGTTCAGCTAGTAGCTCTAGTGGGACTGCCAAGTTTCTATGTCTTTGTCAAAAGGGTTGTGAAAAAGGGCTTTTTATCTCTATTCAGTAAGGGGCTTTTGACTCTAGTGGTCTTGCCTCTGCTGATTGGGCTTGTTGGAGTTTTGATTGGTTTTGACCAATTCTTTACTCTTTTCCATCAAATTCTCTTTGTGGGGGATGATACCTGGCTTTTTGATACAGCCAAGGATCCAGTGATTCTGATTTTGCCAGAGACCTTCTTCCTTCATGCCTTCCTCCTCTTTTTTGCCCTCTATGAAAGCTTCTTTGGCTATCTATATCTAAAAAGTCGTAAGAAGTGAAAAGAAAACTGTTTTTAATTTGTATATATAAAAGTATATCATTTGAAACCATGGTTAAGAAGGAATTAATCAAATTCAAACAAGGGCAATCGTTCGCGAACAGTCTATTTTTCTTGAAAAAATAGGCTTTTTTTCTAAAAATCTCTAGTCAAGCGCTTTATTTTTTTGTATAATAGAAATAGCAAAGTATAGATAAGAAGAGAAAAGCATGATTACACTATTTCTATCACCGAGCTGTACATCATGTCGTAAGGCAAAGGCCTGGTTAGAAAAACATAAGGTTCCCTTTGTGGAACACAATATTATGACTAGTCCTTTAACAAGAAAAGAATTGCAACACATTCTTTCCTTGACCGAAAATGGTACTGATGACATCATTTCAACTCGTTCAAAAATTTTTCAAAAATTGAATATTGATGTAGAGAGTATCTCGGTATCGGAATTGCTTCATTTAATTGAGCAGTATCCAAGTCTTTTGCGTCGTCCAATTATTATCGATGCCAAACGTATGCAGATCGGTTTTAATGAAGATGAGATTCGTGCTTTTCTCCCTCGTAGTTACCGTAAGCAAGAACTAAAAGAAGCAAGAATGAGAGCTGGTATTAGTTAATGAACAAACAGTATAGTTACCCACTAGATTTGTCGTGGAGCACTGAAGAACTTGCTTCAGTGCTTTCTTTTTTTAATGATGTTGAAGCTGCCTATGAGGGCAAGGTAGAGGCTAAAAAGTTACTGGACTCCTATAAGGGATTCAAAGCGGTCGTGCCAAGCAAGAGCGAAGAGAAACGTTTGGGACGAGAATTTGAAACAGTTAGTGGCTATTCGCTTTACAGAGCAGTTCAGACTGCCAAGGAAAAAGTGGAAGGAAAGATTTCTCTTGGAAAGTAAATTTGAATTTGCTAAAGAGCTAATTAAGAAAGCAGGCCAGTATATCCTTGACCATATGCAGGAAGACTTGCGTGTTGAGACCAAGTCCTCTCCGACAGACTTGGTGACCAGACTGGACAAGGAAGTTCAGGAACTCTTGGTTGGTGAAATTCTATCCCGTTATCCTGAGGATAAGATTTGTGCTGAAGAAGGTTGTTTGAGAGCTTCGGTTCAAGAGGGCAAGGTTTGGATCATTGATCCCATTGATGGTACCAATAACTTTGTCGCCCAGCAGGAAGATTTTGCTGTTATGATGGCTTATTTTGAAAATGGTCAGGGACAGTTTGGACTGATTTATGATGTGATCAAAGGGGATTGTTACCACGGTGGTGGTAAGTTTCCAGTCTGTCGAAATAATAAGCCCCTAGCTCCCTTTCAAGCAAAACCACTTGGAGATTTTCTCATTGCGGGAAATAGTGGCATGCTGGAAACCAACGAATGGGGGCTGGCTGATTTGAGTCGAGCGGTCCTCGGTGTTCGTGTCTATGGGAGTGCGGCCATTAGTTTTGCCAAGATTTTGTCAGGGCGTTTGTTGACCTATATCACTTATCTGCAACCATGGGATTATGCTGCGGCTAGTATTTTAGGGGAAAGTCTGGGCTATGAGGTTGTGACTCTTTCTGGTGAAGCTCCTGATTTTCAAACCAGACAGGCGGTCATGATGGTGCCTCTTGAGATGCAGGAGGAAATTCAGTCCTATATTTACGAAAGGAAAAGAACTTAAATGCAATTTCCAGAAGGATTTGTTGAAAAATATGAAGAGATACTAGGAGATGAGGCAAGAGATTTTCTTGCCTCTTTTGAGGAGGAAGCGGTTTCGGCCTTTCGGGTCAATCCTTTAAAAGAAGCGCAACTTTCCTTTTCTGATACCATTCCTCAAACTCCTTGGGGACATTATGGGAAGGTTTCAGGGAAATCGCCTGAGCATGCTACTGGTTTAGTTTATTCGCAAGAACCTGCTGCTCAGATGGTTGCTCAGGTAGCCCAGCCCAGTCCTGGTATGAAGGTCTTGGACTTGGCAGCTGCACCGGGAGGTAAATCAACTCAACTAGCAGCCTATCTAGCTGGAGAGGGCCTTCTCGTCTCCAATGAAATTTCAAGCAAACGGGCTAAGATTTTAGTAGAAAACATGGAGCGCTTTGGAGCGACAAATGTTGTGGTGACCAATGAATCTGCTGACCGCTTGGCCAAGGTCTTTAAAGGCTATTTTGACCTCATTGTCCTTGATGCCCCTTGCTCTGGTGAAGGAATGTTTCGTAAGCAACCAGATGCTATGAACTATTGGAGCTTAGAGTATCCGAGTCAATGTGCTAGCTTGCAAAGAGAAATTTTAGCAGATGCAGTAACCATGCTAGCTGAAGGTGGTCGTCTGGTTTATTCAACCTGTACCTGGGCACCCGAGGAAAACGAAGAGATTGTTAAGTGGTTGCTGGAAGAGTATGATTTTGATTTGTTGCCAGTAGAGCATATCAATGGAATGGTAGCTGGTATTGACCTGCCAGAAACGGCTCGGATGTACCCTCATCAGTTTAAGGGAGAGGGTCAGTTTGTAGCCCATCTACAGTTTAAGGGTAACAATCCAACTCCTAAATGTAAGGCAAGTAAGAGCAATCTTGGTCGAGAACAAGTTGCCTTGTGGCAAGAATTTGCCCAAAACCATTTGAAGGTCAATCTACCGGGAATCTTGCAGACTTTTGGGGACCAACTCTATCTCTTACCAGAACTCTTGCCAGATTTAGGTAAGCTCAAGATTGCTCGCAATGGACTACATCTGGGCACTTTTAAGAAGAAACGCTTTGAGCCCAGTTTTGCTCTTGGTCTAGCCTTGAAACCGAGTCAGGTCGAACAATCGGTTGAAATTGGCCAAGAAGCGTTTGTCAAGTATGTGGCTGGAGAAACTGTTCAGCTGGCAGAAAGTCTGCCAAATGGTTGGTACCAAGTTTTGGTTAAAGGCAATGGCTTGGGCTTTGCAAAGGTTACTGGAAATGTTTTGAAAAATTATTTTCCAAAAGGCCTCAGATTCAAGTGAAAATGCTAGTCAAATATCTTATTCTATGTTATAGTGAAAGTATGGATTTTTTTAGTAGGATGATTCTTGATATCTTGATTGCCATCACATGTAGTTTTACTACTCAATGAAAATCAAAGAGCAAACTAGGAAGCTAGCCATAGATAGCTCAAAATACTGTTTTGAGGTTGCAAATAGGACTGACGGAGTCAGTTACAAAGCATTGCTTTAAAGTTGTAGATAGGACTGACCAAATAGGTACATACCTATAACAAGGCAAGGCTGACCTGGTTTGAAGAGATTTTCAAAGAGTACAAGAAGTTTAGTTATTAGCGTTCTTACCGCTTGTAAACTAGATTTCCCATAAAATAGAATCTTTTCCTTTTAGTTGTAAACTAGTCTGGGAGAGTAGAGAGGTTTGAGATACCTTTCTAGCTTTTGGATTATCATCTAAGGAGAGTAACCTTTTCCTTGCATTAAAAAGGGGAAAAAGAGACACGAAATGACTATAATGGGTGACAATGGGGGAAGGGATAGACAAGAGATTTTATCCACATATGAAAAAAGGAGGTTAGAAAAGAGTAATATAGCCTATATTATATAAATAATCAATTGCGCAGAAATTTGGTAAGAATTCATGCGTCAACTCATAAAGAACTACTTAAAAAATTCACAGTATTCATAATTATTTTCGAGGAGAAAAACAGTGAAAAAAAGAAAAAAGCTTGCTCTGTCTCTTATCGCTTTTTGGCTGACGGCTTGTTTAGTAGGCTGTGCTAGCTGGATTGATCGTGGAGAATCCATAACGGCTGTTGGCTCAACTGCCTTGCAACCCTTGGTTGAAGTAGCGGCAGATGAATTTGGCACGATCCATGTTGGAAAAACGGTCAATGTCCAAGGGGGAGGTTCTGGTACAGGCTTGTCCCAGGTTCAGTCTGGGGCAGTTGATATAGGAAACTCAGATGTATTTGCTGAGGAAAAAGACGGAATTGATGCTTCTGCTCTTGTTGACCACAAGGTCGCGGTAGCTGGCTTGGCTCTGATTGCCAATAAGGAGGTTGATGTTGATAACCTAACGACAGAGCAACTTCGTCAAATCTTCATAGGTGAGGTAACCAATTGGAAAGAGGTTGGTGGTAAGGACTTACCCATCTCTGTTATCAATCGGGCAGCCGGCTCTGGCTCTCGTGCTACCTTTGATACTGTCATTATGGAAGGTCAGTCTGCCATGCAAAGTCAGGAGCAGGATTCAAATGGAGCGGTAAAATCAATCGTATCAAAAAGTCCAGGAGCTATCTCTTATTTATCTCTTACCTATATAGATGATTCGGTCAAAAGCATGAAGTTGAATGGTTATGACTTAAGTCCAGAAAATATAAGTAGCAATAATTGGCCCTTGTGGTCTTATGAGCATATGTATACATTGGGGCAGCCCAATGAGTTAGCTGCAGAATTTCTCAATTTTGTTCTCTCGGATGAGACCCAAGAAGGGATTGTCAAAGGATTGAAGTATATTCCGATTAAGGAAATGAAGGTTGAAAAAGATGCTGCCGGAACTGTGACAGTGTTGGAAGGGAGACAATAATGAATCAAGAAGAATTAGCTAAGAAAATGTTGCTTCCATCAAAGAATTCTCGTCTGGAGAAATTAGGAAAAGGTTTGACCTTTGCCTGTCTTTCTTTGATAGTCATCCTTGTGGCCATGATTTTGGTTTTCGTAGCGCAAAAAGGCTTGTCGACCTTCTTTGTCAATGGTGTGAATATCTTTGACTTTCTTTTGGGAGGAACTTGGAATCCTTCTAGTAAAGAATTTGGTGCCCTTCCTATGATTTTGGGTTCCTTTATCGTTACCATTCTCTCAGCCCTTATCGCAACACCCTTTGCTATTGGTGCAGCAGTTTTTATGACCGAAGTATCACCAAAAGGGGCGAAGATTTTGCAACCAGCTATTGAACTCCTGGTTGGGATTCCTTCAGTAGTGTACGGATTTATTGGCTTGCAAGTCGTCGTTCCCTTTGTTCGCAGTGTCTTTGGTGGGACTGGTTTTGGGATTTTGTCAGGGATTTCCGTCCTCTTTGTCATGATTTTGCCGACCGTAACCTTTATGACAACGGATAGCTTGCGTGCGGTTCCTCGTTATTATCGTGAGGCCAGTTTCGCTATGGGAGCCACTCGCTGGCAGACTATCTGGCGTGTGATCTTGAAGGCGGCCCGTTCTGGTATTTTCACTGCAGTGGTCTTTGGGATGGCGCGTGCCTTTGGTGAGGCTCTAGCTATCCAGATGGTTGTCGGAAACTCAGCTGTTATCCCAACTTCCTTGACCACACCAGCTGCAACTTTAACTTCTATATTAACTATGGGAATTGGGAACACTGTCATGGGAACTGTAAATAATAATGTTCTCTGGTCACTGGCCTTGGTACTGCTCTTGATGAGTTTAGTTTTTAACAGTGTGATTAAATTGATTACGAAAGAAAGAGGAAAGAAAAATTATGCGCGCTAAGAAATTAGATAAACTTGCAACAGCTGTCCTCTATACGATTGCTAGCATCATTGTGACAATCTTGGCTTCCTTGATTCTCTATATCTTGGTTCGGGGCTTGCCCCATATCTCTTGGTATTTCTTGACTGGAAGGTCTTCTGCTTTTCAAGCAGGTGGTGGGATTGGCATTCAGCTTTACAATTCCTTTTTCCTATTGGTCATTACTTTGATTATTTCTGTACCTCTTTCTATGGGAGCTGGGATTTACTTGGCTGAGTATGCTAAAAAAGGTCCTGTTACCAACTTTGTGCGGACTTGTATTGAAATCTTGTCCTCTTTACCATCAGTGGTGGTGGGTCTCTTTGGTTACTTGATCTTTGTAGTCCAGTTTGAGTATGGATTTTCAATCATTTCAGGTGCCTTGGCCTTGACAGTCTTTAACTTGCCTCAGATGACGCGTAATGTAGAGGATAGTTTGAAACATGTTCACCATACCCAACGTGAGGCTGGTCTGGCTCTTGGGATTTCTCGTTGGGAGACAGTGGTTCATGTTGTTATTCCAGAAGCGCTTCCAGGTATTGTAACGGGTGTCGTCTTGGCATCTGGTCGTATCTTTGGCGAAGCTGCAGCTCTGATTTATACAGCAGGGCAATCGGCGCCAGCTCTTGACTGGTCTAACTGGAATATCCTCAGTGTGACTAGCCCCATCTCTATCTTCCGTCAAGCAGAAACCTTGGCTGTCCATATCTGGAAAGTCAATAGTGAAGGCACTATTCCAGATGGAACTATTGTATCAGCAGGTTCTGCCGCTGTGCTCCTAATCTTTATCCTGATTTTTAACTTTGGAGCTCGTAAGTTCGGAAACTATCTACACAAGAAATTAACCGCTGTCTAAAGGAGAAGCCATGTCAACATATAACTGGGATGAGAAGCATATCCTTACCTTTCCTGAAGAAAAAGTAGCCCTTTCTACTAAGGATGTCCATGTTTACTATGGTAAAAATGAATCCATTAAGGGGATTGATATGCAATTTGAAAGAAATAAAATTACAGCTTTGATTGGTCCGTCGGGATCGGGGAAATCTACCTACTTACGCAGTCTCAATCGCATGAATGATACTATTGATATTGCTAAAGTAACTGGGCAGATTCTCTATCGTGGAATTGATGTCAACCGTCCAGAAATCAACGTTTATGAAATGCGTAAACACATTGGAATGGTTTTTCAACGCCCTAATCCATTTGCTAAGTCAATTTACCGTAATATTACCTTTGCGCATGAACGTGCTGGAGTTAAGGATAAGCAAGTCCTAGATGAAATCGTAGAAACCTCCCTTCGTCAGGCTGCCCTTTGGGACCAGGTCAAAGACGATTTGCACAAGTCAGCCTTGACCCTATCAGGTGGTCAGCAACAGCGTCTCTGTATCGCTCGCGCTATCTCTGTTAAACCAGATATCCTCTTGATGGATGAACCGGCGTCAGCCTTGGATCCGATTGCGACAGCCCAGCTGGAAGAAACCATGTTGGAATTGAAGAAGGACTTTACCATCATCATCGTGACTCACAGTATGCAGCAGGCTGCGCGTGCTAGTGACTACACAGGATTTTTCTACTTGGGTGACTTGATTGAGTATGATAAGACATCCAATATTTTCCAAAATGCCAAGCTACAGTCTACCAATGACTATGTAACAGGACACTTTGGATAGAAAGGAAACAGTATGACAGAAGCGATTTTACAGGTGTCAGACCTGTCCGTTTACTACAATCAAAAGAAGGCCTTGAATAGTGTTTCCCTCTCTTTCCAACCTAAGGAAATTACAGCCTTGATTGGCCCATCTGGGTCAGGGAAGTCCACCCTTCTCAAGGCTATCAACCGCATGGGGGATCTCAATCCAGAGGTGACCACAACAGGTTCGGTGGTTTACAACGGTCACAATATTTACAGTCCACGTACAGATACAGTTGAATTGCGGAAGGAAATCGGTATGGTTTTCCAACAACCAAACCCCTTCCCTATGTCTATCTACGAAAATGTTGTTTACGGGCTTCGTATCAATGGAGTGAAGGACAAGCAGGTTCTGGATGAAGCGGTAGAAAAAGCCTTGCAACGAGCTTCTATCTGGGATGAGGTCAAGGACCGCCTGCATGATTCAGCTATCGGGCTTTCAGGTGGACAACAACAACGTGTCTGCGTTGCCCGTGTCTTGGCAACCAGTCCTAAAATCATTCTCTTGGATGAACCGACTTCAGCCTTGGACCCTATCTCTGCTGGTAAGATTGAGGAAACCTTGTATGGTCTAAAAGATAAATACACCATGCTCTTGGTTACACGTTCCATGCAACAAGCCTCTCGTATCTCTGACAAGACAGGATTTTTCCTAGATGGAGATTTGATTGAGTTTAACGATACCAAGAAGATGTTCCTAAACCCACAACACAAGGAAACAGAAGATTATATTTCAGGAAAATTTGGATAAGGAGATAAATGATGTTACGTTCTCAATTTGAGGAAGATTTAGAGAAATTGCACAACCAGTTCTATGCAATGGGACAAGAAGTGCTATCCCAAATCAATCGTACAGTGCGTGCCTTTGTTACGCATGACCGTGATTTGGCCAAGGAAGTCATCGAAGACGATGCAGAAGTGAACGAATACGAAGTGAAATTGGAGAAGAAATCATTTGAAATGATTGCCCTCCAACAACCAGTTTCTCAGGACTTGCGTACTGTTCTAACAGTCTTAAAAGCCGTATCTGACTTGGAGCGTATGGGTGACCATGCTGTTTCCATTGCTAAAGCAGCAATTCGTATGAAAGGAGAGCAACGCATCCCAGCTGTTGAAGAAGAAATCAAGAGAATGGGTCGCGATGTCAAGAACTTCGTCGAAGCAACCCTTGAACTTTATCTGAACGGTTCAGTAGATCAGGCCTATGAAGTAGCAGCCATGGATGAAAAAATCAACCATTATTTTGATAGCATTCGTGACTTGGCTACAGAAGAAATCAAGAAAAATCCAGATGCCATTGTTACAGGTCGAGATTATTTCCAAGTGATTGCCTTCTTGGAACGCATTGGAGACTATGCCAAGAATATCTGTGAATGGGTTGTTTACTTTGAAACAGGTAAGATTGTCGAACTATAAAATAGGTTCATTCTGTATAAAAAGGAGCTTGAAATCAACTGATAGCTCCTTTTCTTGAATGAAAAAAATATTTTTGAGATAAAAATTCAAAAAACACTTGACAAGTAACTTGAATAGCGTTATAATTATACAAAATCAACAGAGAGGTTGTTTATTTATGAAATCAAAAAAATGGATATTTGTTTTATGTAGTTTTCTTGCAAGTTTCTTCTTAGTAGCTTGCCAGTCAGGTTCTAATGGTTCTCAGTCAGCTGTTGAAGCCATTAAGCAAAAGGGGAAATTAGTTGTGGCGACCAGTCCTGACTATGCACCCTTTGAATTCCAATCCTTAGTTGACGGAAAAAACCAGGTAGTCGGTGCGGATATTGATATGGCCCAAGCTATCGCTGATGAACTTGGGGTGAAGTTGGAAATTTCAAGCATGAGTTTTGACAATGTCTTGACCAGTCTTCAAACTGGGAAGGCTGACCTAGCAGTTGCGGGAATTAGCGCTACTGACGAGAGAAAAGAAGTCTTTGATTTTTCAATCCCTTACTATGAAAACAAGATTAGTTTCTTGGTTCGTAAGGCTGATGTAGAAAAATACAAGGATTTAACTAGCCTTGAAAGTGCTGATATTGCAGCCCAAAAAGGGACTGTTCCAGAAGCTATGGTCAAGGAACAATTGCCAAAAGCTCAATTGACTTCCCTAACCAATATGGGGGAAGCTGTCAATGAATTGCAGGCTGGAAAAGTAGATGCTGTTCATATGGATGAGCCTGTTGCTCTTAGCTATGCTGCTAAAAATGCCGACTTAGCTGTCGCAACTGTCAGCTTGAAGATGAAGGACGGCGAAGCCAATGCCGTTGCCCTTAGAAAAAATAGTACTGATTTGAAAGAAGTGGTGGACAAGGTCATCCAAAAACTCAAGGATGAAGGAACTTACCAAAAATATCTTGAAAAAGCGGCAAGCCTAACAGAAGTTGAAGAATAATACTCAATGAAAATCAAAGAGCAAACTAGGAAGCTAGCCGCAGGTTGCTCAAAGCACTGCTTTGAGGTTGTAGATAAGACTGACGAAGTCAGCTCAAAACACTGTTTTGAGGTTGTGGATAGAACTGACGAAGTCAGTAATCATATCTACGGTAAGGCGACGCTGACGTGGTTTGAATTTGATTTTCGAAGAGTATAAGAAAAAAGCAGAGTTGGAAGTCATTCCAATTCTGCTTTTAAATAGTTTAAAACATTTTCCAGATTGTCTAAGGACACCTTGGCAAATTGATAAGGACAGGCATCCAAGTAAGCTTTTTCGAAGAAATCCAAGCCCAGTTGGCTGTGTTTGAGACTGGCGATTTTAGGATACTGCCTCAGGTCTAGCAATAAACCATCGTGTAGGGGATAATGAGGAAGGGGACAAGGAGTGTTAGCTAGTCTTTCCTCGATTTGCTTCTGGTAAGCTTCCTGATTGGACAAGCGAGCTAGACAGTTTTTCTCAAACAATTGACTGTCAATATAGAGTGACAGGGCCTTTTGCATGATGAGGTTACTGTCGTAGTCTAGGATATTTTTATAGGCCACAAAGGCTTCTTTGATAGCATTTGGCAGAATGAGTGCTGTTATCCGCAGGGCTGGAAAGAGGCTGGTTGAGAAGGACTTGATATAAATTACCCGCTCCTCTGTATCCAGATAGTGGAAGGTCTGGCCCTTCTTGGAATCCAAATCCCCCAGATAATCGTCCTCTACGATATAGACACCATACTTGGCAGCTAAGTCAAGAATAGTTCGTTTGTCCTGCTCAGAATAGGAGTGCCCCAGAGGATAGTGAAATCGAGGAATGGTATAGAAAAACTTAATTTTTCCTGTCTTGAAGTGGCCTTCCAGCTCCTCCAAGTCAATCCCATCAATGCCTCGTTCAATCGTTTGATAGGCTAACCCCTGAGCAATCAAGAGGCGATTCATCCGATGGTAGGTCGGCTGTTCCACCAAGATTTCATTGGCTTGGCTAGGAAAGGAAATTTGAGAGAGGATGAAAAGGGCTTGTTGGGTTCCAGAAGTCAGTACCAGTTGATCAGCCTTGCAGTAGAGAGCTTGGTCAAAGAGGAGTTTATGAATGGATTGTCTTAAGTCTTCTAATCCTTCTTGGTTGTCATAGTAGTTGAAGAGGTAGTTTTCCCGGCCAATCAAGGTTTCATTGACACAGAGTCGGAAATCGTCATAGGCGCTGGCATGTTCATCTGTAACCTCAATTTCTAGGTCTTGGTGTTGCACTTGTTCTAATACATAGTAGCCACTCTGGGGCTTAGCATAGAGGTATTGTTCGTGCCGTAATTCCAGCAGGGCTCGTTGAATGGTGTCCTTGCTACAGTGAAAGTCAAGACTCAGTTGACGGATAGAAGGCAGGCGGCTTCCCGTCGGAAATCGTCCAGACTCGATACCGTTTTTCAGATAGGAAACGACCTCTTGGTACTTGCTTTGTTTCTTCATTCCAGACCTCCCTTGATTTTGTTACATTGTACCCTTTTTTTTCCTTATTGGCAATGTCTAGGGTGTTTCTCTCGTTCACATCTAGGGGCAAATGTGGTATACTTAGGAGTAACATTTATAGAATAACAGACAAGAAAGTGAATGGATAAGAACGTGCAGGAACCAGTGAAATTATTTCAATACAATACCCTTGGAGCTTTGATGGCAGGACTTTATGGTGGTACCATGACAGTGGGAGAATTGCTAGAGCATGGTGATCTTGGTTTGGGAACCTTGGATTCCATTGATGGGGAATTGATTGTCTTGGATGGCAAGGCTTATCAAGCCAAAGGCTCAGGAGATCAGCCAGAAATTGTAGAAGTGTCGCCAGATGCCCTTATTCCTTATGCAGCAGTAGTACCGCATCAGGCAGAGGTCATTTTCCGCCAGCGCTTTGAGATGACAGACAAGGAATTGGAAGAACGAATCGAGTCTTATTATGATGGGGAAAATCTTTTCCGCTCTATCAAGATTCGTGGGGAATTTTCGCATATGCATGTGCGCATGATTCCTAAGTCGACACCAGATACCAAGTTTGCTGATGTCGCAACCCATCAACCGGAATATAGTCGTGACAATGTGGCGGGAACCATCGTTGGTTTCTGGACGCCAGAGATTTTCCATGGGGTCAGTGTGGCAGGTTACCATCTGCACTTCATCTCAGATGATTTGACTTTCGGTGGACATGTCATGGACTTTGTCATCAAGGAAGGCATTATCGAGGTGGGAGCAGTTGACCAATTGGATCAACGTTTTCCAGTCCAAGATCGTCAATACTTGTTTGCTAAGTTCAATGTTGACGAGATGAAAAAAGATATTGAAAAGGCGGAATAGGAGAAGAAAATGACCATTCATATTATCATTACCATGGTGCTGTTACTGGCTTTCTTGATAGGAAGCATTTGGTATGCCAGAAAGAAATACCATATCAATCTAGCTGTCTTGGGTTTGGGGGCTGTTGTCTTCTTTGTCTCTTCACAGATTTTGGAAAAACTGGTGCATATCTTAGTTTTGCATCCTCAAAAAGACGGTAGTATTGCCCTCTTGCAAGAACAACCGCTTGTCTATATCATCTATGGCCTAGCCATGGCAGCATTTTTTGAGGAAACTGCTCGTCTTGTTTTCTTCAAATGGTTGGAGAAAAAGAGAAGTTTGGAAAAGGCAGACGCCTTGGCCTATGGGTTAGGGCATGGTGGTTTGGAATTAATTTTCCTAGGCCTTGCTAGTTTACTCAATCTCTACATCGTGCTTTCGGCGGTTCAAACGCAGGATCCACAGGTCATGCAATTACTGTCTGAAAATATGTTGAAAACCATTCAGTCGCTATCAGTCTGGCAGATTTATTTGCTTGGTTTTGAGAGAATCTTGGCGCTTGGTTTCCAATTACTCTTGACTGTTTGGGTTTACCAAGCTGTTCGCCAGAAGAAATGGATTTATCTCCTAGCGGCCTATGGCCTACATGCCTTCTTTGACCTGGCACCATCTCTTGCCCAAGTTGGTTGGTTGACCAATCCAGTCTTGGTTGAAGTTGTCCTAGCACTTGAACTTGTTCTGCTTGCCTATGGAACAAAGGCTATCTTTTGCAAAAAATCATAAGAAAAAGGGGGAAACCTCTTTTTCTCTTCAAAAATAGCATAAAAATCTAGTTATCCGCATAAAAACTGGACTTATCACACTTTATCAAGGTCAAAACCACTCAATTTACTACTAATTTACTACTTATGAATGAGCTTTGATACGACGATTTATCCTTGAAAAGTGAAGATATAAAGATACTTCCAATAAAATTTGAATATTTAATAGGTAGACACTTCAAAAAATGAGGTGTCTATTTTTTTACCCGATTTTGAAAGGAAGTGAACTTATGAAAACAAAAAATCAAGAATCAAAAGGTCGTTCCCCACTCTTTAAGACCATCAAACATTCATTCAGCCAATAAAAAAGAAAGGATAGGTAAAAATATGGAACTTAAATTTGTGATTCCCAACATGGAAAAAACATTCGGCAATTTAGAATTTGCTGGCGAGGATAAAGTCGTTCAGCGAAGAATCAACGGACGGCTAACTGTCTTATCAAGAAGCTATAATCTCTATTCTGATGTTCAAAGAGCAGATGATATTGTGGTGGTGCTTCCTGCTGAAGCTGGCGAAAAACATTTCGGCTTTGAGGAACGTGTGAAGTTAGTCAATCCACGTATTACCGCAGAGGGCTACAAAATCGGCACTCGTGGTTTTACAAATTACCTTTTACATGCTGACGACATGATAAAAGAATAAAGAAAGAGAGGAAAAATGATGAGATTAGCAAATGGCATTGTATTAGATAAAGACACGACTTTTGGAGAATTGAAATTCTCTGCTCTACGTCGTGAAGTGAGAATCCAAAATGAAGACGGGTCGGTTTCAGATGAAATCAAGGAACGTACCTATGACTTAAAATCCAAAGGACAAGGACGCATGATTCAAGTAAGTATTCCTGCCAGCGTGCCTTTGAAAGAGTTTGATTATAACGCACGGGTGGAACTTATCAATCCCATTGCGGACACCGTTGCTACTGCCACCTATCAAGGAGCAGATGTTGACTGGTATATCAAGGCAGACGATATTGTGCTGACAAAGGATTCTAGTTCATTCAAAGCTCAACCACAAGCAAAGAAAGAACCGACACAAGACAAATAGTCGCTAGGTAGAAAGGAGACTTTTTCGCATGAAACAGCGTGGTAAAAGGATTCGCCCATCTGGTAAAGATTTAGTCTTTCATTTTACGATAGCGTCACTCCTGCCTGTTTTCCTGCTGGTTGTCGGACTGTTTCATGTGAAGACAATCCAGCAGATCAACTGGCAGGATTTTAACCTATCACAAGCAGATAAGATTGACATTCCCTATTTAATTATCAGTTTCAGTGTCGCAATTCTTATCTGCTTGCTGGTAGCGTTTGTATTCAAACGGGTTCGCTATGATACGGTTAAACAACTTTACCACCGTCAAAAACTGGCAAAGATGATACTTGAAAACAAGTGGTATGAATCTGAACAGGTCAAAACAGAGGGTTTCTTTAAAGATAGTGCTGGTCGTACAAAGGAAAAGATAACCTACTTCCCTAAAATGTATTATCGACTTAAAAATGGCTTGATACAGATACGGGTGGAAATCACGCTGGGAAAATATCAAGACCAACTCTTACACTTGGAAAAGAAATTAGAGAGTGGCTTGTACTGTGAGCTGACGGATAAAGAGTTAAAGGATTCCTATGTGGAATATACTTTGCTCTATGACACCATAGCCAGTCGTATTTCTATTGATGAAGTAGAAGCTAAAGATGGTAAACTTCGCTTAATGAAAAACGTATGGTGGGAATATGATAAGCTCCCTCATATGTTGATTGCTGGTGGTACAGGTGGCGGTAAAACTTACTTTATACTGACACTGATTGAAGCCTTGCTTCATACAGATTCAAAACTGTATATTCTTGACCCGAAAAATGCTGATCTTGCGGACTTAGGTTCTGTGATGGCAAATGTCTACTATAGAAAAGAAGACTTGCTTTCTTGCATTGAAACATTCTATGAAGAAATGATGAAACGTAGTGAGGAAATGAAGCAGATGAAGAACTATAAGACTGGCAAAAATTATGCTTACTTAGGTCTCCCGGCACACTTCTTAATCTTTGATGAATACGTCGCTTTCATGGAAATGCTGGGAACAAAAGAAAACACCGCAGTTATGAATAAGCTGAAACAGATTGTCATGTTAGGTCGTCAAGCTGGCTTCTTTCTAATACTGGCTTGTCAACGTCCAGACGCAAAATATTTAGGCGACGGAATCCGTGATCAGTTTAATTTCAGAGTGGCTTTAGGTCGTATGTCTGAAATGGGCTATGGCATGATGTTTGGCAGTGACGTACAAAAGGATTTCTTCTTAAAGCGAATCAAAGGTCGTGGCTATGTTGATGTAGGAACAAGTGTCATATCAGAGTTTTATACTCCCCTTGTACCAAAAGGATATGATTTCTTGGAGGAAATTAAAAAGTTATCCAACAGCAGACAGTCCACGCAGGCGACGTGCGAAGCGGAAGTCGCAGGTGTGGACTGATCTTGCTGGCTGGTGTGGCAATAGCCACGCCAGCACTTAACCCCCCGTATCTAACAGGGGGGTACAAATCGACAGGAAACAGTCAAAAAAACATTAGAAAATCCTTTGGTTACAAGGGATTTACAAAATTTCAGCGTATGTCAAATGGGCTTTAAAAGTTGACATACGCCTTTTTGATTGGAGGGATTTTTACTGAATGAACAAACTTGGTTACAGCATTTAAAAGAAAAACGCTTGGCTTATGGACTATCTCAAAACCGTTTAGCTGTTGCGACTGGTATTACAAGGCAGTATCTAAGCGATATTGAAACAGGAAAAGTCAAGCCATCAGAGGATTTACAGCAGTCCCTTTGGGAAGCTCTGGAACGCTTCAATCCCGACGCTCCCCTTGAAATGCTGTTTGATTATGTAAGGATTCGCTTTCCGACAACAGACGTACAGCAGGTGGTCGAAAACATCTTACAACTGAAACTGTCCTATTTTCTTCATGAGGACTATGGTTTCTATTCTTATTCAGAGCATTATGCTTTAGGCGACATATTCGTCCTTTGCTCCCATGAACTGGACAAAGGAGTTCTGGTGGAATTGAAAGGTCGTGGGTGCAGACAATTTGAAAGCTATCTTCTGGCACAACAAAGAAGCTGGTATGAGTTCTTTATGGACGTTTTGGTGGCTGGCGGTGTGATGAAACGCCTTGACCTTGCCATTAACGATAAGACAGGGATTTTGAATATCCCTGTACTCACTGAAAAGTGCCAACAGGAAGAATGTATCTCCGTCTTCCGCAGTTTTAAAAGCTATCGCAGTGGCGAACTGGTACGCAAAGAGGAAAAGGAATGTATGGGAAACACCCTCTATATCGGTTCATTACAAAGTGAAGTTTATTTCTGTATCTATGAAAAGGACTACGAGCAGTACAAGAAAAATGATATTCCCATTGAAGACGCAGAAGTAAAAAACCGTTTTGAGATTCGATTGAAAAATGAGCGTGCCTATTATGCAGTCCGTGATTTACTCGTCTATGACAATCCAGAGCATACCGCCTTTAAAATTATCAATCGGTATATCCGTTTTGTAGATAAAGACGATTCCAAACCTCGTTCTGATTGGAAACTGAATGAAGAATGGGCTTGGTTTATTGGGAACAATCGTGAACGATTAAAACTAACCACAAAACCAGAGCCTTACTCCTTCCAAAGGACGCTGAACTGGCTATCTCATCAAGTTGCCCCGACCTTAAAGGTTGCGATTAAACTTGATGAAATCAACCAGACGCAGGTTGTAAAAGACATTCTCGACCATGCGAAACTGACAGACCGACACAAGCAGATTTTGAAGCAACAGTCAGTAAAAGAACAGGACGTGATAACAACAAAAAAATAACTCAAATACAAATTCATTGAATATAGAGAGGAGAACATTTTTATGAATTTTGGACAAAACCTTTATAACTGGTTTCTATCAAACGCTCAATCACTGGTGCTTTTAGCAATCGTTGTGATTGGCTTGTATCTTGGCTTCAAGCGTGAGTTTAGCAAACTGATTGGCTTTTTAATTATTGCGATTATTGCGGTTGGCTTAGTCTTCAACGCTGCTGGAGTAAAAGACATTTTACTAGAGCTATTCAATCGCATTATTGGTGCTTAAATAAAACCGTTCTTTTGTGGAATATAAGTGGTTTTCTTATGTTCCGCAAAGGAATGGTACACCAAACGAAGTGCGGTAGGGATTTTTGAATCTCTACAAAGAAAGGACGTGAATATATGGACGATATGCAAGTCTATATTGCGAATTTAGGCAAATACAATGAGGGCGAATTGGTCGGTGCGTGGTTTACCTTTCCCATTGACTTTGAGGAAGTCAAAGAGAAAATCGGCTTGAATGATGAATATGAGGAATACGCCATTCATGACTACGAGTTACCCTTTACGGTTGACGAATACACTTCCATTGGCGAACTCAATCGACTATGGGAAATGGTATCGGAATTACCCGAAGAATTACAATCGGAGCTATCTGCTCTGCTCACTCATTTTTCAAGCATTGAAGAACTAAGCGAACATCAAGAGGATATTATCATTCATTCCGATTGTGATGATATGTATGACGTGGCACGCTACTACATTGAAGAAACGGGTGCTTTAGGCGAAGTACCAGCTAGTCTTCAAAACTATATTGATTATCAAGCCTATGGTCGGGATTTAGACCTTTCAGGAACGTTTATCTCAACCAATCATGGGATTTTTGAAATCGTCTATTAAATCTGTCGGTACATTACTACTGGCAGATTTTCTATTTTACGGGGTGGCTCAATCAGCTACCCCTATTTTTTATGAAAGGATTGATTACATGAAGAAAATACGAAGCTATACCAGTATCTGGTCTGTGGAAAAGGTACTGTATTCTATCAATGATTTTAGACTTCCGTTTCCCATAACCTTTACGCAAATGACATGGTTTGTCGTGTCACTCTTTGCAGTGATGATACTTGGCAACTTGCCCCCTCTTTCCATGATAGAGGGAGCATTTCTCAAATACTTTGGGATTCCTGTGGCTTTCACATGGTTTATGTCTACAAAAACTTTTGATGGTAAAAAGCCTTATGGATTTTTGAAGTCTGTCATTGCTTATGCACTGCGACCAAAGCTGACCTATGCAGGAAAAAAAGTAACGCTTGGCAGAAACCAGCCACAAGAAGCCATTACAGCAGTTAGGAGTGAATTTTATGGCATATCCAATTAAATACATTGAAAACAATCTCGTCTGGAATAAAGACGGGGAATGTTATGCTTACTATGAGCTTGTTCCTTACAATTACTCATTTCTAAGTCCAGAACAGAAAATACAAGTGCATGATTCTTTCAGACAGCTTATCGCACAAAATCGTGATGGCAAAATTCATGCTTTACAAATCAGTACAGAATCCAGCATACGTTCTGCACAAGAGCGTTCCAAAAATGAAGTCACTGGCAAGCTCAAAGCGGTTGCCTATGACAAAATCGACCAACAGACAGACGCTTTAATATCCATGATTGGCGAAAATCAAGTGAACTACCGTTTCTTTATCGGCTTTAAGTTGCTTCTCAACGATCAGGAGTTTTCTATGAAAAGTCTTACCGTTGAAGCAAAAAATGCTTTGTCTGATTTTGTCTATGATGTGAACCATAAGCTGATGGGCGATTTTGTTAGTATGAGTAATGATGAAATCCTGCGTTTTCAGAAGATGGAAAAGCTCTTAGAAAATAAAATCTCTCGTCGTTTCAAAATCCGCAGGTTAGATAAGGACGACTTCGGCTATCTGATTGAACACCTTTACGGACAGACAGGCACTGCCTATGAAGAGTATGAGTACCATCTATCAAAGAAAAAGCTGGATAATGAAACGCTGATTAAATACTATGACTTGATTAAGCCTACTCGCTGTTTGGTGGAAGAAAAACAGCGATATTTGAAAATCCAGCAGGAAGATGAAACCGTCTATGTAGCTTACTTTACCATTAACAGCATTGTCGGAGAACTGGACTTCCCGTCCTCTGAAATCTTCTACTACCAGCAACAGCAATTTACATTCCCGATTGATACGTCAATGAATGTGGAAATTGTAGCGAATCGTAAAGCCCTATCTACTGTCCGCAATAAAAAGAAAGAACTGAAAGACTTGGATAACCACGCTTGGCAAAGTGATAATGAAACCAGCTCCAATGTGGCGGAAGCTCTGGAAAGTGTGAATGAGCTGGAAACCAATTTAGACCAAAGCAAGGAATCTATGTACAAGCTGTCTTATGTGGTAAGGGTATCAGCAAATGATCTTGACGAACTCAAACGTCGTTGTAATGAAGTGAAAGATTTTTATGACGATTTAAGCGTAAAACTGGTACGACCATTTGGGGATATGCTCGGCTTACATGAAGAATTTTTACCTGCCAGCAAGCGTTATATGAATGATTATATTCAATACGTGACCTCTGATTTCCTCGCTGGTTTAGGTTTTGGTGCTACTCAAATGCTGGGGGAAAATGAGGGGATTTATGTTGGCTACAGCTTAGATACTGGACGCAATGTCTATCTGAAACCTGCTCTTGCCAGTCAAGGGGTTAAGGGTTCAGTAACCAATGCGTTAGCGTCGGCTTTTGTTGGTTCGCTGGGTGGTGGTAAATCCTTTGCGAATAACCTTATCGTCTATTATGCAGTGCTTTATGGGGCACAAGCAGTGATTGTAGACCCAAAAGCAGAACGTGGCAGATGGAAAGAAACCTTGCCAGAGATTTCCCATGAAATCAATATCGTCAATCTGACTTCTGATGAGAAAAACAAAGGCTTACTTGACCCTTATGTAATTATGAAAAATACCAAAGATTCTGAATCACTGGCTATTGATATTTTGACATTCCTTACGGGGATTTCCTCTCGTGATGGGGAACGCTTCCCAATCCTTAGAAAAGCCATTCGTGCAGTAACCAATAGTGAAGTGCGAGGGTTGATGAAAGTGATTGAAGAATTACGGGTTGAGAATACGCCACTAAGTACCAGCATAGCCGACCATATCGAAAGTTTTACAGACTATGACTTTGCACATTTATTATTCAGTAATGGTTATGTGGAGCAGTCTATCAGCTTAGAAAAACAACTGAACATTATACAGGTTGCGGACTTGGTACTTCCCGACAAGGAAACTTCCTTTGAGGAATATACCACAATGGAGTTACTATCGGTAGCAATGCTGATTGTCATTAGTACCTTTGCGTTGGACTTTATCCATACAGACCGAAGTATTTTCAAGATTGTAGACTTAGACGAAGCATGGAGCTTCTTACAGGTGGCACAAGGGAAAACACTATCTATGAAGCTGGTTCGTGCTGGTCGTGCTATGAACGCTGGGGTATATTTCGTGACCCAAAATACAGATGACCTCTTAGATGAAAAACTGAAAAATAACCTCGGCTTAAAATTTGCCTTTCGTTCCACTGACCTTAACGAGATTAAAAAAACCCTTGCCTTTTTTGGTGTAGACCCAGAGGACGAAAACAATCAGAAGCGATTGCGTGATTTGGAAAACGGGCAATGCCTTATCAGTGATTTATATGGTCGTGTCGGTGTGATACAGTTCCACCCTGTATTTGAAGAACTGCTCCATGCCTTTGATACCAGACCACCTGTGCGAAAAGAGGTGTAAATGTGAAACCATCAATATTAAACAGAATAAAATCAAACTGGACGCTGAAACGTCTAGGTAAAGTGGCAATGACAGTGGCTTTCACACTTGTGATTGCCATTTTTCTTTTAGCCATGCTGGGAACGGTGGTTCAAGCTGCGGGCTTGGTAGATGATACGGTCAATGTGGCAAATGAATACAGCCGATACCCACTTGAAAACTATCAACTGGATTTTTATGTGGATAATAGCTGGGGCTGGCTACCGTGGAACTGGTCGGACGGAATTGGAAAACAAGTCATGTATGGACTATATGCCATTACCAATTTTATTTGGACAATCAGTCTTTATGTTTCCAATGCGACGGGTTACTTAGTACAGGAAGCCTATTCCTTAGACTTCATTTCCGCTACAGCAGATTCCATTGGCAAGAATATGCAGACCCTTGCAGGGGTTACGCCTAGTGGACTATCAACAGAGGGTTTCTATGTTGGATTCCTTTTACTCTTGATTTTGGTTCTTGGGGTTTATGTTGCCTATACAGGACTGATAAAGAGAGAAACCACAAAGGCAATTCATGCCCTCATGAATTTTGTGCTGGTTTTTATCCTATCGGCTTCCTTTATTGCCTATGCTCCCGATTATATTAAGAAAATCAATGACTTTTCATCAGACATCAGCAACGCTAGTTTGTCACTGGGTACAAAAATTGTCATGCCCCATTCAGATAGTCAAGGCAAGGACAGTGTGGACTTGATACGTGACAGCCTATTTTCCATACAGGTTCAGCAACCGTGGCTACTGCTTCAATATAACAGTTCAGACATTGAAAGTATTGGTATTGACCGTGTGGAAAGCCTGCTCTCAACCAGTCCAGATTCCAACAATGGGGAAGACAGAGAAAAAATTGTTGCGGAAGAAATTGAAGATAGAAGCAATACCAATATGACGATTACAAAGACGATTAACCGTTTAGGTACAGTCTTCTTCCTATTTGTCTTCAATATTGGGATTTCCATATTTGTATTCCTATTAACAGGAATCATGATTTTCTCGCAGGTACTTTTTATCATCTATGCTATGTTTCTGCCTGTGAGCTTTATTTTAAGCATGATTCCATCATTTGATGGTATGTCAAAACGAGCCATAACAAAGCTCTTTAATACCATTTTGACACGAGCTGGAATCACATTGATTATTACGACAGCATTTAGTATTTCAACCATGCTCTATACCTTATCGGCTGGTTATCCGTTCTTTTTGATTGCTTTTCTACAGATTGTGACCTTTGCAGGAATCTACTTTAAGCTGGGCGATTTAATGAGTATGTTTTCTCTACAGAGTAACGATTCTCAAAGTGTGGGAAGTCGTATGATGAGAAAACCTCGTATGCTTATGCACGCTCACATGCACCGTCTACAGCGGAAACTTGGACGCTCCGTGACTGCTTTAGGGGCTGGGTCTGCCATTGCCAGTGCTACGGGTAAAAAAGGACAGTCGGGTTCGGGAAGTTCTGCGAGTACACAAGCAGATCACTCTCGACCAAACGGGCAGGAAAAATCAACACTAGGAAAGCGTATCGGTCAAACCATCGGTACAGTAGCTGATACCAAAGACAGAATGGTAGATACTGCTGGTAATTTGAAAGAACAGGTTAAGGATTTGCCGACCAATGCAAGATATGCAGTATATCAAGGAAAATCTAAAGTGACGGATAATGTCCATGATTTAACCAGAAGTATTTCTCAAACCAAAGCGGATAAAGCCAGTGGACGCAAGAAACAGCAGGAACAAAGACGGAAAACCATTGCGGAGCGTCGCTCTGAAATGGAACAGGTCAAACAGAAAAAACAGCCAGCTTCTTCCGTTCATGAAAGACCAGCCACTAAGCAAGAACAATCTCATGATGGACAGACTTCAAGGCAAACAACTGTACAGGCTTCCTATAGGGAATCTCAACAAGCCAAACAAGAGCGTCCAACAGTTAAGTCCGATTCTTCAAGTTTAAAAACGGAACGTCAAAGTAATACAGTTCAAGAAAGAACGGTTCAAAAGCCAGTAACTTCAACTGCACCAACAGATAGAGCTTCACAACGTTCAATCACAAAAGAACGTCAGTCTACTGTTCAAAGAGTACCACTACAAAATACAAAAAGTAGACCACCAATCAAAACCGCCACCATTAAGAAAGGCAGTAAGAAACCATGAAGCTGAAAACTTTAGTGATTGGTGGTTCGGGATTATTCTTGATGGTCTTCTCACTGCTTCTGTTTGTCGCCATTTTATTTTCAGATGAACAAGATGGCGGTTTTTCCAACATTCACTATGGCGGTGTGGATGTTTCCGCAGAAGTGCTGGCTCATAAGCCTATGGTAGAAAAAGTTGCCAAAGAATATGGAATTGAAGAATACGTCAATATACTTCTTGCGATTATACAGGTGGAATCGGGTGGTACAGCAGAAGATGTTATGCAGTCCTCGGAATCCCTCGGTCTTCCACCTAATTCATTGAGTACAGAAGAATCCATTAAGCAAGGTGTGAAGTATTTCAGTGAGTTATTAGCCAGTAGCGAAAGGCTTGGTGTAGATTTAGAATCGGTTATCCAGTCCTACAATTATGGTGGTGGTTTCTTAGGATATGTGGCTAATCGTGGGAATAAATATACCTTTGAACTGGCTCAAAGTTTCTCAAAAGAGTATTCGGGTGACGAAAAAGTGTCTTACCCCAATCCCATAGCCATACCTATCAATGGGGGCTGGCGATACAATTACGGGAATATGTTTTATGTGCAACTGGTAACGCAGTATCTTGTCACAACAGAGTTTAATGATGATACAGTACAAGCCATCATGGACGAAGCTCTGAAATTTGAAGGCTGGAAGTATGTCTATGGCGGAGCTTCCCCGACTACCTCTTTTGATTGTAGCGGACTGACACAATGGACGTATGGAAAAGCTGGAATCAACTTACCACGAACAGCACAACAGCAATATGATGTAACCCGGCATATCCCATTATTGGAAGCAAAAGCCGGCGATTTGGTTTTCTTTCATTCTACCTATAACGCTGGCTCTTATATTACTCATATCGGGATTTATTTAGGCGATAACCGTATGTTTCATGCAGGCGACCCTATCGGTTATGCCGACTTAACAAGCTCTTACTGGCAACAGCATTTAGTGGGAGCAGGACGAATCAAACAATAAGAAAGGACGATTCAATGATGAAATTCGGAAAAAATCAGAATACAGAAAAACAGACACCAAAGGAAAAGAAACCTCGTGTCTATAAGGTCAATCCTCGTAAAAAGGTTGTGATTGTCCTATGGGTACTTTTAGGGCTTAGTTTCAGCTTTGCGATATTCAAGCACTTTACAGCTATAGATACTCATACTATTCACGAAACAACTATCATAGAAAAGGAATACGTTGATACTCATCATGTAGAAAATTTTGTAGAGAACTTTGCGAAAGTCTACTATTCATGGGAGCAATCCGATAAGTCCATTGATAATCGAATGGAAAGTCTAAAAGGCTATCTGACAGATGAACTTCAAGCTCTCAATGTTGATACAGTACGCAAAGATATTCCTGTATCGTCTTCTGTAAGAGGATTTCAGATATGGACGGTAGAGCCAACTGGCGACAATGAGTTTAATGTAACCTACAGTGTAGACCAGCTCATTACAGAGGGAGAAAATACAAAGACCGTCCACTCTGCTTATATAGTGAGTGTCTATGTAGATGGTTCTGGAAATATGGTACTGGTTAAGAATCCGACCATTACCAACATACCTAAGAAATCAAGTTATAAACCAAAAGCCATTGAAAGTGAGGGGACGGTTGATTCCATTACAACCAATGAAATCAATGAGTTTTTAACGACGTTCTTCAAGCTCTATCCTACAGCGACAGCCAGTGAACTTTCCTACTATGTGAATGACGGGATATTAAAACCAATCGGAAAAGAGTACATCTTTCAAGAACTGGTAAATCCTATTCACAATCGTAAGGATAATCAAGTCACGGTATCGCTGACAGTGGAGTATATCGACCAGCAGACCAAAGCAACGCAGGTATCTCAATTTGATTTGGTACTTGAAAAGAACGGGAGTAATTGGAAGATTGTAAAATAACAAATATTGGTACATGATTACAGATACTTTGTAATCATGTACTCTTTTTGATAAAAAATTGGAGATTCCTTGACAAATATGCTCTTACGTGCTATTATTTAAGTGACTATTTAAAAGGAGTTAATAAATATGCGGCAAGGTATTCTTAAATAAACTGTCAATTTGATAGCAGGAACAAATAATTAGATGTCCTTTTTTAGGAGGGCTTAGTTTTTTGTACCCAGTTTAAGAATACCTTTATCATGTGATTCTAAAGTATCCAGAGAATATCTGTATGCTTTGTATACCTATGGTTATGCATAAAAATCCCAGTGATAAAAGTATTTATCACTGGGATTTTTATGCCCTTTTGGGTTTTTGAATGGAGGAAAATCACATGAAAATTATTAATATTGGAGTTTTAGCTCATGTTGATGCAGGAAAAACTACCTTAACAGAAAGCTTATTATATAACAGTGGAGCGATTACAGAATTAGGAAGCGTGGACAAAGGTACAACGAGGACGGATAATACGCTTTTAGAACGTCAGAGAGGAATTACAATTCAGACAGGAATAACCTCTTTTCAGTGGGAAAATACGAAGGTGAACATCATAGACACGCCAGGACATATGGATTTCTTAGCAGAAGTATATCGTTCATTATCAGTTTTAGATGGGGCAATTCTACTGATTTCTGCAAAAGATGGCGTACAAGCACAAACTCGTATATTATTTCATGCACTTAGGAAAATGGGGATTCCCACAATCTTTTTTATCAATAAGATTGACCAAAATGGAATTGATTTATCAACGGTTTATCAGGATATTAAAGAGAAACTTTCTGCCGAAATTGTAATCAAACAGAAGGTAGAACTGTATCCTAATATGTGTGTGACGAACTTTACCGAATCTGAACAATGGGATACGGTAATAGAGGGAAACGATGACCTTTTAGAGAAATATATGTCCGGTAAATCATTAGAAGCATTGGAACTCGAACAAGAGGAAAGCATAAGATTTCATAATTGTTCCCTGTTCCCTGTTTATCACGGAAGTGCAAAAAACAATATAGGGATTGATAACCTTATAGAAGTGATTACGAATAAATTTTATTCATCAACACATCGAGGTCAGTCTGAACTTTGCGGAAAAGTTTTCAAAATTGAGTATTCGGAAAAAAGACAGCGTCTTGCATATATACGTCTTTATAGTGGCGTACTGCATTTGCGAGATTCGGTTAGAATATCGGAAAAGGAAAAAATAAAAATTACAGAAATGTATACTTCAATAAATGGTGAATTATGTAAAATTGATAAGGCTTATTCCGGGGAAATTGTTATTTTGCAGAATGAGTTTTTGAAGTTAAATAGTGTTCTTGGAGATACAAAGCTATTGCCACAGAGAGAGAGAATTGAAAATCCCCTCCCTCTGCTGCAAACGACTGTTGAACCGAGCAAACCTCAACAAAGGGAAATGTTACTTGATGCACTTTTAGAAATCTCTGACAGTGACCCGCTTCTGCGATATTATGTGGATTCTGCGACACATGAAATCATACTTTCTTTCTTAGGGAAAGTACAAATGGAAGTGACTTGTGCTCTGCTGCAAGAAAAGTATCATGTGGAGATAGAAATAAAAGAGCCTACAGTCATTTATATGGAAAGACCGTTAAAAAAAGCAGAGTATACCATTCACATCGAAGTGCCGCCAAATCCTTTCTGGGCTTCCATTGGTTTATCTGTATCACCGCTTCCGTTGGGAAGTGGAATGCAGTATGAGAGCTCGGTTTCTCTTGGATACTTAAATCAATCATTTCAAAATGCAGTTATGGAAGGGATACGCTATGGTTGCGAACAAGGATTATATGGTTGGAATGTGACGGACTGTAAAATCTGTTTTAAGTATGGCTTATACTATAGCCCTGTTAGTACCCCAGCAGATTTTCGGATGCTTGCTCCTATTGTATTGGAACAAGTCTTAAAAAAAGCTGGAACAGAATTGTTAGAGCCATATCTTAGTTTTAAAATTTATGCGCCACAGGAATATCTTTTACGAGCATACAACGATGCTCCTAAATATTGTGCGAACATCGTAGACACTCAATTGAAAAATAATGAGGTCATTCTTAGTGGAGAAATCCCTGCTCGGTGTATTCAAGAATATCGTAGTGATTTAACTTTCTTTACAAATGGACGTAGTGTTTGTTTAACAGAGTTAAAAGGGTACCATGTTACTACCGGTGAACCTGTTTGCCAGCCCCGTCGTCCAAATAGTCGGATAGATAAAGTACGATATATGTTCAATAAAATAACTTAGTGTATTTTATGTTGTTATATAAATATGGTTTCTTGTTAAATAAGATGAAATATTTTTTAATAAAGATTTGAATTAAAGTGTAAAGGAGGAGATAGTTATTATAAACTACAAGTGGATATTGTGTCCTGTATGTGGAAATAAAACACGATTAAAGATAAGGGAAGATACTGAATTAAAAAAATTCCCCCTCTATTGTCCGAAATGCAGACAAGAAAATTTAATTGAAATAAAGCAGTTCAAAGTAACTGTGATTACAGAGCCAGACGCATAGACGCAGAGCCGATAAAATGAGATTAATACAATCTCATTTTATCGGCTCTTTCCGTTATGTATGGATTCTTTTAATTAGTCTTCGATGTTTCTTGCTTCGTTGATACCGCTGGCTAAAGATTCCATTAAGGATAGTTCTTTGTCTGTAAAGCTATCCATGTATTTCTCTATCTGTAATCGTCGGGTGCTTTTTACCAAGTTATTAGCAGGTAAGAAAAATTCATCAACGGAAACATGAAGTAACGATACAAGGTCATAAAGAACTTGTATGCTGGGGTGTTGCCCTTTATTTTCAATATTAGTTAAGTACCGTGGGTCAATTTCAATCAATGCTCCCACTTGTTCACGAGTTAAACCTCGTTTCAATCGAGCTTCTTTAATGGCTAAACCAAAGGCTCTAAAATCATATTTATCTTCTTTTTTACGCATAGTAGACCACCTCTATACATTTTATTGTTCCTACTGAATTAAAAACAGGTATAGAAAAACGTGTTATATGGTTTATAGGTTTATATTTAATAAAAAGCACTACTAAACGCCAATAAAAAAAACCGTTATATGGTAGTGCTATTTACGCTGTTAAAATATTGTATATTACTTCCAAATGGCGGTTTGTTGGAGGTCAACGTCGCCATGAAGTACATCATATACAATAAATTTCCTTACATTGGGTTCTTGTCAAAAAAAGTCGTCTATCTGCAATAGATAAGTACGTCCACCAATGTGGTTTTATAAATCATATAGATAGAATAACAGAAGCATGTAAACAGAGAAATAAATCTGTTTATATGCTTTTTTGGCTATTCAGAACTTTTTTACAAA
Source organism: Streptococcus pneumoniae (assembly GCF_001096185.1). Lineage (GTDB taxonomy): Bacteria > Bacillota > Bacilli > Lactobacillales > Streptococcaceae > Streptococcus > Streptococcus pneumoniae_B. Next base: position 81,565 of record NZ_CRPU01000007.1, on the reverse strand, counting down.
GTTTATTTATCAGTAATGCAACAAATCCCCCTTTCACATTGGGACTAAGAGTGAAAGGAGATAAACGAGCAAGGCTCACTTCCTTTCCTAGACAGAAAGGGGGTGAGAAACATGAAACCATCTTCTTTTCAGACCACAATAGAAAATCAGTTTGACTATATCTGTAAACGTGCTATGGAAGACGAGCGAAAGAATTATATGCTTTATCTTTCAAGGATTGCAAAGCGTGAGGTGTCCTTTTCGGATGTTGGCGATTATCTTGTTAGCCAGTTTGCGACAACAGATAACTATTCAACTGACTTTCAGATTTTTACACTCAATGGGTTATCAGTAGGCGTTGAAAATGATTTGTTGAGTGAAGCATTACGTGAGTTGCCAGACAAGAAACGTGAAATTCTACTGCTGTTTTACTTTATGGACATGAGCGATTCAGAAATTGCAGACCTGTTGAAATTGAACCGTTCTACTGTCTATCGGCATAGAACCAGTGGACTAGCCTTAATTAAAAAGTTTATGGAGGAATTTGAAGAATGAAAACACAATATCCTATGATTCCCTTTCCTCTCATTGTAAAGGCAACAGATGGCGATACCGAAGCGATTAACCAGATTCTACATCATTACAGAGGGTACATAACGAAGCGTTCCCTACGACTTATGAAAGATGAATATGGCAATCAAAGTATGGTCGTTGATGAAGTCTTACGTGGAAGAATGGAAACCAGACTGATTACAAAGATTTTGTCATTTGAAATTAAGTAATATCCTCTCTCCTTTCGTGGAAGCGTGCTAAACCATTCCACGCTTCCCGAACAGGGAGGTTTGTTATTCCACCAAAGCATATTGAGCTTTCAATGTGTTTTGATAGGCTAACGAGCCATTGTTCTTTGAAAACTGAATAAAAGTAATCGAATACGTTTCGATAAGAAAAGAGCCAACGGAACTAATCGCCATGACCTATCTTATAAAGATAGCGAGCGATTCATGTTAGTGATCCGAGAAGCAATCTTTAGCAGGATTGCCTGCAACGACATTCTTATCGTGATAATGATACTCCCATACAGTCAATAGTCCGAGCGTGATAAAACCGTCGCAGGCAATGAGTATGGCTACATGAGAACCATGCAGGGGTGGAACTCCCGTGAGCTTTGCTAAAGCTGTTCGATTGCTGGTAAAACAACTTTTATGAAATCCAATAAGTGATTTGGAAAGGAGGATTTTATGAAGCAGACTGACATTCCGATTTGGGAGCGTTATACCCTAACTATTGAAGAAGCGTCAAAATATTTTCGTATTGGCGAAAACAAGCTGCGTCGTTTGGCAGAAGAAAATAAAAATGCAAACTGGCTGATTATGAATGGCAATCGTATTCAGGTTAAACGAAAACAATTTGAAAAAATTATAGATACATTGAACGCAATCTAGCGTAGCCAAAGGGTCTTGTATATGATAAAATAGTATTAAGTCGTATCAGGGCTCTTTCCATAATGGAAAGGAGCAAATGCCATGTCAGAAAAAAGACGTGACAATAAAGGTCGAATTTTAAAGACTGGAGAGAGCCAACGAAAAGACGGAAGATACTTATACAAATATACAGATTCATTTGGAGAACCGCAATTTGTTTACTCGTGGAAACTTGTGGCTACAGACAGAGTACCAGCAGGAAAGCGTGATTGTATCTCACTTAGGGAGAAAATCGCAGAGTTACAGAAAGACATTCATGATGGTATTGATGTTGTAGGAAAGAAAATGACACTCTGCCAGCTTTACGCAAAACAGAACGCTCAAAGACCAAAGGTTAGAAAAAATACTGAAACTGGACGCAAATATCTTATGGATATTTTGAAGAAAGACAAGTTAGGTGCAAGAAGTATTGATAGTATTAAACCATCAGACGCTAAAGAATGGGCGATTAGAATGAGTGAAAATGGTTATGCCTATCAAACCATCAATAACTATAAACGTTCTTTAAAGGCTTCATTCTACATTGCGATACAAGATGATTGTGTTCGGAAGAATCCATTTGACTTTCAACTGAATGCAGTTCTTGATGATGATACTGTCCCTAAGACCGTACTAACAGGAGAACAGGAAGAAAAACTGTTAGCCTTTGCGAAAGCTGATAAAACCTACAGCAAAAATTATGATGAAATTCTGATACTCTTAAAAACAGGTCTTCGTATTTCAGAGTTTGGTGGTTTGACACTTCCAGATTTAGATTTTGAGAATCGTCTTGTCAATATAGACCATCAGCTATTGAGAGATACTGAAATTGGGTACTACATTGAAACACCAAAGACCAAAAGTGGTGAACGTCAAGTTCCTATGGTTGAAGAAGCCTATCAAGCATTTAAGCGAGTGTTAGCGAATCGAAAGAATGATAAGCGTGTTGAGATTGATGGATATAGTGATTTCCTCTTTCTTAATAGAAAGAACTATCCAAAAGTGGCGAGTGACTATAATGGTATGATGAAAGGTCTTGTTAAGAAATACAACAAGTATAATGATGATAAGTTACCACACATCACTCCACATAGTTTGCGACATACATTCTGTACCAACTATGCAAATGCAGGAATGAACCCAAAAGCATTACAGTACATTATGGGACATGCTAATATAGCCATGACGCTGAACTATTACGCACATGCAACATTCGATTCTGCAATGGCAGAAATGAAACGCTTGAATAAAGAGAAGCAACAGGAGCGTCTTGTTGCTTAGTAGTACAAATGAATTTACTACTTATTTACCACTTCTGACAGCTAAGACATGAGGAAATATGCAAAGAAACGTGAAGTATCTTCCTACAGTAAAAATACTCGAAAGCACATAGAATAAGGCTTTACGAGCATTTAAGAAAATATAAAAAGATAATTAGAAATTTATACTTTGTTTTTGTTTAAAATAAGCTCAAGATTTTTTTAGGGTCGTCAAATGGTCTTAAAAATGGTATAATGGAATGAATTTTGTAAAAGGAAGAGTGTCATGTCAGTAAAAGAAAAAATGCTTGAAATCTTAGAAGGAATTGATATCCGTTTTAAGGAACCCTTGCATAGCTATAGTTATACAAAAGTAGGTGGAGAGGCCGATTATTTGGTCTTTCCACGAAATCGTTTTGAGTTGGCTCGCCTTGTTAAATTTGCCAATCAAGAAAATATTCCTTGGATGGTTCTTGGAAATGCTAGCAACATCATTGTTCGTGATGGTGGGATTCGTGGATTTGTCATCTTGTGTGACAAGCTCAATAACGTTTCCGTTGATGGCTATACCATTGAAGCAGAAGCTGGTGCTAACTTGATTGAGACAACTCGCATTGCCCTTCGTCATAGCTTGACGGGTTTTGAGTTTGCTTGTGGCATTCCTGGAAGCGTTGGTGGTGCTGTCTTTATGAATGCGGGTGCCTATGGTGGCGAGATTGCTCACATCTTGCAGTCTTGTAAGGTCTTGACCAAGGATGGAGAAATAGAGACCCTGTCTGCTAAAGATTTGGCTTTTGGTTACCGCCACTCAGCCATTCAAGAGTCTGGTGCAATTGTCTTGTCAGCTAAATTTGCCCTTGCTCCAGGAACCCATCAGGTTATCAAGCAAGAAATGGACCGCTTGACGCACCTACGTGAACTCAAGCAACCTTTGGAATATCCATCTTGTGGTTCGGTCTTTAAGCGTCCAGTAGGGCATTTTGCAGGTCAATTAATTTCAGAAGCTGGCTTGAAAGGCTATCGTATCGGTGGCGTAGAAGTGTCTGAAAAGCACGCAGGATTTATGATCAATGTCGCAGATGGAACGGCCAAAGACTACGAGGACTTGATTGAGTCTGTTATCGAAAAAGTCAAGGAACACTCAGGTATCACGCTTGAAAGAGAAGTCCGTATTTTAGGTGAAAGCAAGTAAGAAGCTGTATTTGAAAAGCTGCTGCTATGTCATGGGAAGGGGGTGAAAGCCTATCGTTAGTGCAGAAGAATGTAGGCAGTTCAATCTCCTACACGAGGTAGTGGCGGCCTGACAGAGCCCTGATCTGTTAATCTATGAAAAAGAAGGAATAAATGACAATTGAAAAAACCAATTATTGAATTCAAAAACGTATCTAAAGTTTTTGAAGACAGCAACACCAAGGTTCTCAAAGACATCAACTTTGAGTTGGAAGAAGGGAAATTCTACACCCTTCTAGGCGCATCTGGTTCAGGAAAATCAACCATCCTAAACATCATTGCAGGTTTACTGGATGCGACGACAGGAGATATTTTACTGGACGGTGTCCGCATCAATGATATCCCAACCAACAAGCGAGACGTTCATACGGTCTTCCAATCCTATGCCTTGTTTCCACATATGAATGTGTTTGAAAATGTTGCTTTTCCACTTCGCTTGCGTAAAATTGACAAGAAAGAAATTGAGCAGCGTGTAGCAGAAGTTCTCAAGATGGTTCAGTTGGAAGGGTATGAAAAACGTTCCATTCGTAAACTTTCTGGAGGACAACGTCAGCGTGTGGCTATTGCCCGTGCCATCATCAACCAACCCCGTGTGGTTTTGTTGGACGAGCCTTTGTCAGCGTTGGACTTGAAATTAAGAACAGACATGCAGTACGAACTGCGTGAACTACAACAACGATTGGGCATTACCTTTGTCTTTGTCACTCACGATCAGGAAGAAGCCCTTGCCATGAGTGACTGGATTTTCGTTATGAATGATGGAGAGATTGTCCAGTCAGGAACTCCTGTGGACATCTACGACGAGCCGATTAACCATTTTGTTGCGACCTTTATCGGTGAGTCAAATATCTTGCCAGGAACCATGATTGAGGACTACTTGGTTGAGTTTAACGGCAAACGCTTTGAAGCGGTTGATGGGGGGATGAAGCCAAATGAACCTGTTGAGGTTGTTATTCGTCCAGAGGACTTGCGGATTACCCTTCCTGAAGAAGGCAAGCTCCAAGTTAAGGTGGATACCCAGCTCTTCCGTGGGGTGCACTATGAAATTATCGCCTATGACGAACTTGGGAATGAATGGATGATCCACTCGACTCGTAAGGCCATCGTGGGTGAGGAAATCGGACTGGACTTTGAGCCAGAAGACATCCACATCATGCGTCTCAATGAAACCGAAGAAGAGTTCGATGCTCGTATCGAAGAATACGTGGAAATCGAAGAGCAAGAAGCAGGTCTGATCAATGCAATCGAGGAGGAAAGAGATGAAGAAAACAAGCTCTAAACTCTTTGTAGTGCCCTACATGCTCTGGATTGCCCTCTTTGTGCTCGCACCCTTGGTCTTGATTTTCGGTCAATCCTTTTTCAACATTGAAGGCCAGTTCAGTTTAGAAAATTATAAGTCCTACTTTGCGTCACAAAACTTGACCTATCTTAAAATGAGTTTCAACTCTGTACTCTATGCAGGAATTGTGACCTTTGTAACCCTGCTTATCAGCTATCCAACAGCCCTCTTTTTGACCCGTCTCAAGCACCGTCAACTTTGGCTCATGCTGATTATCCTGCCAACCTGGATCAACCTTCTTCTTAAGGCTTATGCCTTTATCGGAATTTTTGGTCAGAATGGCTCTATTAACCAATTCTTGGAATTTATCGGAATCGGTTCACAGCAATTGCTCTTTACTGATTTCTCCTTTATCTTTGTCGCAAGCTACATCGAGCTTCCCTTTATGATTTTGCCGATTTTCAATGTCTTGGACGATATGGATAACAATCTCATAAATGCCAGCTATGACCTCGGTGCGACCAAGTGGGAGACTTTCCGCTATGTCATCTTTCCTCTATCGATGAATGGAGTGCGAAGTGGGGTTCAGTCTGTCTTTATCCCAAGTTTGAGTCTCTTCATGTTGACGCGTTTGATTGGTGGTAACCGCGTTATCACCTTGGGGACAGCCATTGAGCAGAACTTCCTAACCAATGACAACTACGGTATGGGTTCAACCATCGGTGTGATTCTCATTCTGACCATGTTCATCACCATGTGGGTGACCAAGGAAAGGAGAGAACGATGAAAAAATTTGCCAACATTTATCTGGGACTGGTCTTTCTTGTCCTCTACCTGCCAATCTTTTACCTGATTGGCTATGCCTTTAATGCAGGCAACGACATGAATAGCTTTACAGGCTTTAGCTTGAGCCATTTTAAAACCATGTTTGGCGATGGTCGTCTCATGTTGATTGTGACTCAGACCTTTTTCTTGGCCTTTCTATCAGCCTTGATTGCGACCATTATCGGGACTTTCGGTGCCATTTACATCTACCAGTCTCGTAAGAAATACCAAGAAGCTTTTCTATCACTCAATAATATCCTCATGGTTGCGCCTGACGTTATGATTGGTGCCAGCTTCTTGATTCTCTTTACCCAACTCAAGTTTTCACTTGGCTTTTTGACCGTTCTATCTAGTCACGTGGCCTTTTCCATTCCTATCGTGGTCTTGATGGTCTTGCCACGTCTCAAGGAAATGAACGATGACATGATTCATGCGGCCTATGACTTGGGAGCCAGTCAATTTCAAATGTTCAAGGAAATCATGCTTCCCTACCTGACTCCATCTATCATTGCGGGTTATTTTATGGCCTTCACCTATTCGCTAGATGACTTTGCCGTGACCTTCTTTGTGACTGGAAATGGATTTTCAACCCTCTCAGTCGAGATTTACTCTCGTGCCCGCAAGGGGATTTCGCTAGAAATCAATGCCCTGTCTGCCCTTGTCTTTCTCTTTAGTATTATCCTAGTTGTTGGCTATTACTTTATCTCACGTGAGAAGGAGGAGCAAGCATGAAAAAACTCTATTCATTTTTAGCAGGAATCGTAGCGATTATTCTTGTCTTGTGGGGAATTGCGACGCATCTAGATAGTAAAATCAATAGCCGAGATAGTCAAAAACTGGTTATCTACAACTGGGGAGACTATATCGATCCAGAACTCTTGGAGCAATTCACTGAAGAAACAGGAATCCAAGTCCAGTATGAGACCTTTGACTCCAACGAAGCCATGTATACCAAGATCAAGCAGGGTGGAACGACCTACGATATTGCCATTCCTAGTGAATACATGATTAACAAGATGAAGGACGAAGACCTCTTAGTTCCGCTTGATTATTCAAAACTTGAAGGAATCGAAAATATTGGACCAGAGTTCCTCAACCAGTCCTTTGACCCAGGCAATAAATTCTCCATCCCTTACTTCTGGGGAACACTGGGAATTGTCTACAATGAAACCATGGTAGAGGAAGCGCCTGAACATTGGGATGACCTCTGGAAACCAGAGTATAAGAACTCTATCATGCTCTTTGATGGGGCGCGTGAGGTGCTGGGACTCGGGCTTAACTCGCTGGGCTACAGCCTCAACTCCAAGGATCCCCAGCAGTTGGAAGAGACAGTAGACAAACTCTACAAATTGACTCCAAATATCAAGGCTATTGTGGCGGACGAGATGAAGGGTTATATGATTCAGAACAACGCTGCTATCGGTGTGACCTTCTCTGGTGAAGCCAGCCAAATGCTAGAAAAAAATGAAAACCTACGCTATGTGGTACCGACCGAGGCCAGCAACCTTTGGTTTGACAATATGGTTATTCCCAAAACAGTCAAAAACCAAGATGCCGCCTATGCCTTTATCAACTTTATGTTGAAACCTGAAAATGCTCTTAAAAATGCAGAGTATGTCGGCTATTCAACACCAAACCTACCAGCTAAGGAATTACTCCCAGAGGATAAAAAAGAAGATAAAGCCTTCTATCCAGATGCTGAAACCATGAAACACCTAGAAGTTTATGAGAAATTTGACCATAAATGGACGGGCAAATACAGCGATCTCTTCCTACAGTTTAAAATGTATCGGAAGTAGGAGTTAGCAGACACGAAACGAATCAGTCAAGCTGGTTCGTTTTTTAAAAAATAAAAGGCAATTTTCGTAACGGTATCTTTTTCTATGATAGTTGCTTATTTTCTTTCTCAGTAGTATACTAAGTTTAACCTTACAGAAAGCGGTAATAAATAATGAAAATATCTACTTTTTTCAAAAAATTTTCTTGGCCAGCCTTTTTGACTGTTCAGCAAACTGTTATACTATTCTCTCTAAAGGATGGTTTGGATCGACAATACCTAACAACTGATTCCATACATTTGGTGATAGGGTTCTTTATATTTGTAAATATTTTCGAAGCTATCTTTAACAATTCAAAACTTTGGAATAAAAGTTGGGATAAAAAGAGTGATAGTAGTAAGAAAAAATATGTTCTGAAAAAGTAATCTGATATGTAGGAAATGGGTTATTAAATGGGTATCATTTTCAGTTGACGCAAGCTTAAAAAAACGTTATAATAAGAAAGTTGAGAATTGATTTTCAGTTGTCTTAGTCCAGAGAAGTGGCGGTGCTGCGAGCCATCTAAGCTAGGAAGTCATGCTACTCAATCATACAATTGCATAAGAATAAGAGAATGACAAGTTCATTGAATGAAGGTGGTACCGCGGTTTTTCGCCCTTCGTGATATGAGCTTGTCTTTTGATTTTTTGGAGGTGTTGATGAAAACATTTCTTGTCAAACAAAAGTTTCGTCTTGGAGGCGAACGCTTCGCTATCAAGGATGACAGGGGAGAAATCGCCTATCAGGTGGAGGGATCATTTTTTAAGATTCCCAAAACTTTTACCATCTATGATGCTAATGGTGAACAGATCAGTCAGATCAGTAAAGAAATCTTGACCTTGCTTCCTCGTTTTGAGATTCAGCTTAGGGATGGCTCGAGTTTTGTCATTCGCAAGAAGTTGACCTTCTGGCGAGATAAGTATGAGTTTGATAATCTAGGTCTTCGTATCGAGGGCAATATCTGGGATTTGAATTTCAAATTGCTGGATGATCGCGATCAGCTGATTGCAGAAATTAAGAAGGAACTCTTCCATCTGACCTCTACCTATACCGTAACGGTTCTTGAGGACGCTTATGCAGACCTAGTTATTTCCCTCTGTGTCGCGATTGACTATGTGGAAATGCTGGAAAGCCAATCACATTAAACAAGTAAATAAGGAGACAATATGAAACAACTATCTAGTGCACAAGTACGCCAAATGTGGCTTGATTTCTGGGCGACCAAAGGTCACTCTGTAGAACCATCAGTGAGCTTGGTTCCTGTAAATGATCCAACACTTTTGTGGATCAACTCTGGGGTAGCAACCCTTAAGAAATACTTTGACGGGACCATTATCCCTGAAAATCCACGTATTACCAATGCCCAAAAGGCAATCCGTACCAACGACATTGAAAACGTAGGGAAGACTGCACGTCACCATACCATGTTTGAAATGTTGGGGAACTTCTCAATCGGAGATTACTTCCGTGACGAAGCAATCACTTGGGCTTATGAGCTTTTGACCAGCCCAGAATGGTTTGACTTCCCCGCTGAAAAACTTTACATGACTTACTATCCAGATGATAAAGATTCTTACAACCGCTGGATTGAAGTAGGAGTGGACCCAAGTCACTTGATTCCAATTGAAGATAACTTCTGGGAAATCGGTGCGGGACCTTCTGGACCTGATACAGAGATTTTCTTTGACCGTGGAGAAGCATTTGACCCAGAAAATATCGGCCTTCGTCTCCTTGCAGAAGATATTGAAAACGACCGTTATATTGAAATCTGGAACATCGTGTTATCACAATTTAACGCAGATCCTGCTGTTCCTCGTAGTGAATACAAGGAATTGCCACACAAGAACATTGATACGGGTGCTGGTTTGGAGCGTTTGGTGGCGGTTATCCAAGGGGCTAAGACTAACTTTGAAACAGACCTCTTCATGCCGATCATCCGTGAAGTGGAGAAATTGTCTGGTAAGGTCTATGACCAAGATGGTGATAACATGAGCTTTAAGGTCATCGCTGACCACATCCGTTCTCTTTCATTTGCTATCGGTGATGGTGCCCTTCCAGGAAATGAAGGTCGTGGTTATGTCCTTCGTCGTTTGCTCCGTCGTGCTTCTATGCATGGTCAAAAATTGGGTATCAACGAGCCTTTCCTTTACAAACTCGTTCCAACCGTTGGAAAAATCATGGAAAGCTACTACCCAGAAGTGCTTGAAAAACGTGACTTTATCGAAAAAATCGTTAAGAGCGAAGAAGAGTCATTTGCCCGTACTCTTCACTCAGGTCAACACTTTGCCCAAGGCATCGTAGCAGACTTGAAAGAAAAAGGTCAATCTGTCATTGCTGGTCAAGATGTATTCAAACTTTACGACACTTATGGATTCCCAGTTGAATTGACTGAAGAAATCGCTGAAGAAGCTGGTATGACTGTAGACCGTGAAGGTTTTGAAGCAGCCATGAAAGAACAGCAAGAACGTGCGCGTGCGTCAGCTGTTAAGGGTGGCTCAATGGGTATGCAAAATGAAACCCTTCAAAACATCACTGTAGAAAGTGTCTTCAACTACAATGCTAGCCAATTGTCTTCTAAATTGGTGGCTATCGTGGCTGACAATGCAGAAGTAGAAGCTGTTTCAGAAGGAACTGCCTCTCTGATCTTTGCAGAGACTCCATTCTACGCTGAAATGGGTGGACAGGTTGCTGACTATGGACAAATCTTGGATGAGACTGGTTCAGTTGTGGCTACTGTGACCAATGTTCAAAAAGCTCCAAACGGACAAGCTCTTCATACAGTTGAAGTCCTTGTACCGCTTGCCTTGAACCAAGAATATACCTTGGCAATTGATACCAATCGTCGTCACCGTGTTATGAAAAACCACACTGCGACTCACTTGCTTCACGCTGCCCTTCACAATATCCTTGGAAACCACGCGACACAAGCAGGATCTCTTAATGAAGTTGAATTCCTTCGCTTTGACTTTACCCACTTCCAAGCAGTAACTGCTGAAGAATTGCGTGCGATTGAACAGCAAGTCAACGAAAAAATCTGGGAAGCTCTTGAAGTTAAGACAGTTGAAACAGATATTGACACTGCCAAGGAAATGGGAGCTATGGCTCTCTTTGGTGAGAAATACGGTAAGGAAGTCCGTGTTGTTACTATCGGTGACTACTCTATCGAGCTTTGTGGTGGTACCCACGTTGGCAACACTTCTGAAATTGGCCTCTTCAAGATTGTCAAAGAAGAAGGTATCGGATCAGGAACTCGCCGTATCTTGGCAGTGACTGGTAAGGAAGCCTTTGAAGCCTATCGTGAACAAGAAGATGCTCTTAAAGCAGTCGCAGCAACCTTGAAAGCACCTCAAGTCAAGGAAGTTCCTCACAAGGTAGAAGGACTTCACGAACAACTTCGTCAATTGCAAAAAGAAAATGCTGAGTTGAAAGAAAAAGCTGCAGCTGCAGCCGCAGGCGATATCTTCAAGGATGTTAAGGAAGTCAACGGTCACCGTTACATTGCTAGCCAAGTGTCTGTATCAGATGCCGGTGCCCTTCGTACTTTTGCAGACAACTGGAAACAAAAAGACTACTCTGATCTTCTTGTCCTCGTTGCTGCTATCGGTGACAAAGTCAATGTCCTTGTAGCAAGCAAGACAAAAGACCTTCATGCAGGAAACCTTGTCAAAGAATTAGCACCAATCGTCGATGGACGTGGTGGTGGTAAACCAGACATGGCCATGGCAGGAGGAAGCAACCAAGCTAAGATCCAAGAATTGTTGGATGCAGTAGCAGGTAAATTGTAATCAAGTAAAGATCTATCCGCTGGGATAGGTCTTTTTGTGACTACAAAAAAGCCAAATCCGCTTGGACCTGGCTGGTTATTATTGGCTATTATACTCAATGAAAATCAAAGAGCAAACTAGGAAACTAGCCGCAGGCTGTACTTGAGTACGGCAAGGCGACGTTGACGTGGTTTGAATTTGATTTTCGAAGAGTATTAGATTGTATTGGTTGCCCAGACACTTACCGAAGCAGCTGAGACTGGGAATTGTCCATAACCTTCCTCATCAATTGTAACTTGACCTTGGTGGTTTTCAAGTAAATCTATGAAAGTTTGGTTAGCCCATTCTTGGCCGACAAACATTGATTTGCTGTTTTCTTGGTCATTTGAGATAAGGACTGCGATTGGGGATTGATTTTCAGCACCTGAACGTACCCAACCGATACAGTTAGCATCATCAAAGTAATCATTTTGTTCTCCATAGGCCAAATCTTTTCGGATGGTTAGGAGGCGGCCAAGGACTTCTTTGAAATCTTGTTGAGCATACTGCCCTGAAATCCCATAGTAGTCGCCGTAAAAGACACATGGAAGGCCATTTTGGCGTAACAGAATGAGGGCATATGCTGCTGGTTTGAACCATTCTTCAACGGTAGACTCAAGAGCCTGACCTCGTTGTGTATCGTGGTTGTCGACAAAAGTCACAGCCTTGTCAGGCTTGAGTTCAACCAAGCTATCTGTAAAAATACCACGAAGGTCGTAGTTGGAACCTGCTCGGCTAGCATCAAAGAGATTCAGGTGGAGACGAACATCGACAAGGTCAAAGCGTTCTTCCGTTTTTTCAAGATAGTCTAGATTGGCTTCCTTGTCTGAATTCCAAAATTCACCGAACACATAGAAATCTTGACCATATTTTTCCTTCATATCACGGATGAAATTACGCATAAAGAAAGAGTCAATGTGTTTGACGGCATCCAAGCGGAAACCAGCTACACCAGTCGTCTCCATGAACCAGTCAGCCCAGTCATAGATATTTTGGATGACTTCAGGATGTTTAAAGTCTAGGTCGGCATACATGAGGTAATCGTAGTTACCGTTTTCGTTATCGACCAATTCCTCGTTGGCCCAGCCCTTGTTGTCTCCTTGGATCAGATAAATCCCAGACTTACGGCGTTTTGCATCGTAGTCTGTACCGGTGAAGTGGTACCAGTGCCAGTGGAAGTCATTGTAGGTATCTTGGCGACCATCGAAGGTAAAGCTAGTCCAGCCATTGATGGTGAAGGGTTCCCCAAGTTCAACCGTACGGTCTACAGGATCCACTTCAATAACCTGAAAGGCTTCCATGTGATCGGCTGCAGCCTTGTGATTGAGTACCACATCGGCCATAGGCTGGATTCCCTGTGCTTTTAGGGTTTGAATAGCTTGAAGATAGTCTTCTTTGAAACCATACTTGGTGCGGATAGTTCCTTTTTGGTTAAACTCTCCTAGGTCGAATAAGTCATAGACCCCATAGCCGACATCTTTTTCATTGGTCGCCTTAAAAGCTGGTGGCATCCAGACATGACTGATGCCGAGATTAGCTAGGTGTGGAGCATCTTCAGCCAGACGCGTCCAGTGCTGGCCGTCGTGGGGCAGATACCATTCAAAGTATTGCATGAGTGTTTGATTTTGCATGATGTTTCCTCTTACTTGTCAATCTTGTTCTTTATTCTATCATAAAGTATCTCTCGGCGCAAACGTTTGCGTAAGAATAGAAGGAAACTATTGTATCTACTTAAAATAAAGTGTTGATTTTTTTGTATCAAAGTGCTAGTATAATAGTATGTAATATAGATAAAGATAGGAGTCATCCCATGATTGAATTTCAAAATGTAAGTAAGTTGTATGGTGATAAAGAGGCCTTGAGCAATCTCAATTTGCAGATTAAAAATGGGGAGATTATGGGCTTGATTGGCCATAACGGTGCTGGAAAATCGACTACCATAAAATCCCTAGTCAGTATCATTTCGCCCAGCAGTGGTCGTATTTTGGTAGATGGTCAGGATTTATCGGAAAATCGCTTGGCTATTAAACGAAAGATTGGCTACGTAGCAGACTCGCCTGACTTATTTTTGCGCTTAACAGCCAATGAATTTTGGGAATTGATTGCCTCATCCTATGATTTGACTAGCTCTGACTTGGAGACTAGTCTAGCTAGGCTATTGAACGTTTTTGATTTTGCTGAAAATCGCTATCAGGGCATTGAAACCCTTTCTCACGGAATGCGTCAGAAAGTCTTTGTCATCGGAGCACTCTTGTCTGATCCTGATATTTGGGTCTTGGACGAACCCTTGACTGGTTTGGATCCCCAGGCTGCTTTTGATTTGAAGCAAATGATGAAGGAACATGCACAAAAAGGCAAGACAGTCTTGTTTTCAACCCATGTCCTAGAGGTAGCCGAGCAAGTCTGTGATCGGATTGCCATTTTGAAAAAAGGGCATTTGATTTATTGTGGTAGCGTAGAGGACTTGAGAAAAGACCATCCAGACCAGTCTTTAGAAAGTATCTACCTTAGCCTTGCTGGTAGAAAAGAGGAGGTTTCAGATGCGTCTCAAGGTCATTAAAAAATTAGTTGATATCAATATCCTCTATTCATCTAAGGAAGCTAATCTGGCTAACCTACGAAAGAAGCAGGCTAAGAATCCTGGAAAAAAAGTAAATGTTTCCGCTAGAGTCCTAAGTTCTTACATTTTTTCCAGTCTCTTGATGCTTTTGATGTTTATAAATATAGCCTTTCGTTTTCCTTTTGAGGAAATACCCAGTTTTTTTAGTAGCATGGTTGCTATTTTACTGGTGCTTGCCTTTTCAACTTCTTTCACTGCCTTTTACAATGTCTTTTATGAGAGTAAGGATTTGGTATCGTATAGGCCCTATGCCTTTAAAGAATCAGAGATTATAATCGCTAAAGGACTGTCTGTCCTCTTGCCAGCTCTGCCTGGAATTGTACCAATCCTAGCTTATTTTCTAGTCCTCCACATTAGGCTAGCACCTTCTCTTTGGTTGGGATTGCCTTTGATGCTGCTGTCCTTGGCCTTATTATTTGTCTCTGTTACTTTAGCGATGGTAGTGGCAGTGCATTTCTTAGCTCAGACTAGGGTCTTCAGAAAGTATCAGTCTATTTTTGCCAATGTGATGATTGGGATAGGGGTTCTCATACCTTTAATATTTGTCTTCTTTCTACAGTCAACTTCTGGAGTTATAGTTGACAAAGTTAGAGACATTCCATTTCTCCTTTATCCTCTTCATCTCTTTTACAAAATAGCAGTGGCTCCTTTTTCGACAGAAGCCATCTTGGGTTTGCTCGCTTGGATAACTCTAACTGTCTTCTTGCTTTACCTGACCAAAAAGAAGGTCCTTCCTCGTTTTTATGACGTTATCCTGCTTAATAGTGAGGAGAAGGTCAAAAAAGAACGTCGCAGTAAGGAGAGAATTTCAACTACTAATAAAAAGGGCTTTTTCCGTATGGTTTTACGCTACCACCTCACCCTCTTGGGACAGGGAACTGGCGTGATTACAGTGCTTTTTACAAGTGCTTTCCTTCCTTATCTCATGATGATCGGTCTGATTTCCAACATTCGAGATTCTCAGATAGTTCCAGACATTCATCCTCCATACTGGTTACCCTTGTTTTTTATAGCTCTTTTTATATCTGTTGTCAATAACAATATCACCAGCCTGCATTCAATCGCCTTATCCTTGGAGAGAGAAAATGTTGATTTTCTGAAGAGTTTACCCTTTGACTTTGCTCGCTATGTGAAAGTGAAATTTTGGATTATATTTGCTGTCCAGTCCTTTTTACCAGTTCTGACTTTACTTGGACTTTCTCTATATCTAGGCTTGCCCATCCTTTCGATGATTTACCTTCTTGTGGCATGGATCCTTGCCAGTGTCATCCTTTCTTGCCACAATTACTTTAAGGACGTGAAAAATCTGTCAACCAATTGGAGTAGCATTACGGACTTGGTGAACCGTTCAAATCGTATAGTAGCAATTGTTTTGATTTTTATTTATAGTGCAATCTTAATGGCCCTTGTAATAGGGAGCTTATTCTTGGTTCAGTCTCTCTCCCCTATCCTTGCCATCAGCTTGGGAGTAGGATCTCTTATCCTCTTGCTTGGTCTTGCTATTTTTGGCTATCATTACTACCTGTCACGCATATTGACAGAAATAGAAAAAAGATGAGCTAGTTGGTCGCTTGCTTGAGAAATTCAATTCGACAAACGCTTTTATAGTTTGTTAGAATGTAGTTGTAAATGATTAAGATTGGTAATCAAAAATATAGGGAGGAATGTTTTGAATAAGAAATATAACATAGTTCTATTTTTGTTGTTTATAGTTTATTTATTTGGATATTTTTCAATTTCAAAAACTTTCATTCCTATAATGTGTGTGATCGAAGTATTTTTGATAGAACATATATTTAAAGTTAGAAATAGAATGATGCAGATAGGTGAAATTATAATTATTGTTGCTTCTATAATATTATTTATTGATAGTATATTGAGTTTGTAACAAAAGTCTTCTCTATAGAATCAAATTTTCCAGATACCTGCTGAGGCTGATTTATCTTCTCTCTATGCCTTCTCATCTTTATTCTACTATCTACGTCACTAAACTTGACAGACATATATTGCAGGTACAGCCTCTCCAGCTACAATCTCAAAGTTAATACTCTTCGAAAATCTCTTCAAACCACGTCAGCTTTGCCTTGCCGTACTCAAGTACAGCCTGCGACTAGCTTCCTAGTTTGCTCTTTGATTTTTGTTGATAAAAAGAAATGCTCCTCCACGATGGAAGAGCATTTTTATTGTGATTTTGATTCAGTTTCTGCAGACTCGGGATGGAGTTCTTGGTAACTTGGTGCCTTGAAAAGGTCAGTACTGGTTTTGCCTTGTCGTTGGCTAAAGAGGCTGGTTGATTGACTACCTTTTTCCTGCTCAATCTTTTGCAGAATTGGCAAGGAATTGAGGTAAGAAATACTTTCTGTATCAACTTTTCCAAGATGATCTGCTTGGTAGAAACGTATCAAATCACCAGTTTGAATCTGGTCGCTGATTTTCAGCTGTTGGCTGGCTGCCTGACGAACGCTTTCTAGTTCAGTTTGAGCTTGTTCATCAAGATTGCTGATTTCAAGACCACTCTCAGTATAGTAGGTTCGTCCGTCATAACTGGTGTATTTTGGTGTGACGAAGGAATTGGCAGTTCGAAAGGCAACGATTTCTTGATGGTCTGGTGATAGGAGGTCTTGTCCAACTTGAAGGAAGGAATTGGACTCAATACCAAGGAGATGTTCGAGAGTCGGTAAGATATCGATTTGTCCACCGTAGGTATTGATGATTTGCCCCTTTTCATAACCAGGCATGACCACCATAAAAGGCACTCGTTGCAACATGGCATTGTCGTAATTCGACCAGTTATCAGAAGTCTTTCCAATCAAGGGTGCCAGCTCAGGATTGCGGGAGTTGGAAATACCATAATGGTCTCCGTAAATGACGATGATGGATTTTTCATAGAGGCCACTTTCTTTGAGATAGTCAAAGAAGGCTTTGATGGCACTGTCCAGATAGTTGGCTGTTTGGAAGTAGCCATTGATCGTTTCATCTTTGGTCTTAGCCAGTGGGAAACCAAGCTCATCGCCAGTCAGATTGCTAGCATAGGGATAGTGATTGGACACCGTGATATACTTGGTATAAAAAGGCTGCTGCAGGTGCTCCAGATACTGAATAGAATCTTTCATCATGATTTTATCATTTAAACCATATTGGAAAGAATTGCTACTGTCTTGCTTGGTAAAATAGGAAGCATCAAAGAAGTATTGGTAGCCCCATTGTTTGTAGGTCGTATTTCGATTCCAGAAGGTCCCGATATTACCGTGAAAGACGGCACTCGATTGATAGCCGTTTTTTGATAGGATAAAAGGAGCTGCCTGCTGGGTATTGGTACCTCCGTAGTTGACCATAAAGGAACCTTGGTCAAGTCCAAACAAACCAGTTTCCAGCATGGTTTCCGCATCTGAGGTCTTACCAGCCTTGACTTGGTTAAAGATATTCGAAAAGGCTAGTGTAGATTGCGAATGGTAGAGGGAATTTAGGAAGGGAGTGACTTCATGCTCAGTTCCATCTATGTTGAGTTTATAGTCAAGCAGGAACTGTTGGAAACTCTCCAAGTGGAGATAAATCACATTTTTTCCTTTGGCCAAGCCAAAATAGTCTGGATTGGGCTTAGCCGAATGTTCTTGAATATAATCTGTAATAGGTTGAAGGTCGGTCTCAGAGGCCTTAGCACGTTCTTTGTTGGCGCTATAGGATTGGTTGGCGCTATAGCCTAAAAAGGCTGGCAAACTAAGGGCACGAACAATATAATAATTAGAAAATCCTCGCGACAGGAGATCGGGACGCTCAATTTCAGCCAAGAAAAGATTAGCAGAAAAGAGCAGGGCTGATAGTGCAGTGATAGCAACACTTGAGCGGAATTTGAAAGGTCTCCTGTCCAGCTGGATGAATTTTTTATAGGAAAGGAAAGACAGCAATGGGAAATCCATAAAATAGATGAAATCCCAAAAGCGCAGTAACTCTAGTTCCGCAGTACCAACAGACACCTTGCTGACCACCTTCATGGTATTAGCCGTGATAAAGTCGCTAAATTCTCGATAGTAAAAGACGTTAGAATAAAGCCAAATGAATAAAAGGCTATAAATAGCTATACTCAGGCCATAAAAGATCTTGGTTGAGCGAGCATAGAGGGCTAGAGCCAGCAGGAGGAGCCCCAAAGGAAGGGGATTGAAAAAGGCGATAAAGGCAAGGTAATTTCCCTGCAACTTGCCCACTTGAATATCTAAATTAAAGTCAACGATATAGGCTAATAAGGTTTTGAGCCAATATAGGATTAAAAGGGTTAGGACAAAACCCAGTCTGGTACCGATGGCTTTTTGGATTTTGTTAAAATTGCTTTTCACACATTTACTTCCTAATTTTTTATTAGTATTAGTATACCATTTTTTAAAAGAAGAGTAAAAAAGCAAGGGTAGTTTCTTTTTTGAGAATTGTCACAAAATTTGCTATAATAGTGACTATGAATAGAATAAGAGTCAACAAACGGGTTGAAAAAAAGCTTTCAAAGGGACTAGTTTTACTAGAAGAGAGTGATCTTACAGATGTTCATCTCAAGGATCAGGAAGTAGAAGTGCAGAGTCAGGAAGGAACCTTTCTTGGGACTGCCTACCTTTCTCAGCAAAACAAGGGCTTGGGCTGGTTTGTTAGTAAGGACAAGGTGGCCTTCAATCAAGCTTTCTTTGAAACGCTGTTTAGACAAGCTAAAGAAAAGAGAAGCGCCTACTATCAAGATGATTTGACAACTGCCTTTCGTCTCTTCAACCAAGAGGGAGATGGCTTTGGCGGTCTGACAGTGGATCTTTATGGCGACTATGCTGTCTTTTCTTGGTATAACTCTTATGTTTATCAGATTCGCAAGGTTATCTCAGAAGCCTTTAGACAGGTTTTTCCTGAGCTTTTAGGAGCCTATGAGAAGATTCGCTTTAAAGGATTGGACTATGAATCTGCCCATGTCTATGGTCAAGAAGCACCTGACTTTTTCACTGTTTTGGAAAATGGTGTTCTGTATCAAGTCTTTATGAATGATGGCTTGATGACAGGAATTTTCCTAGACCAGCATGAGGTTCGTGGTAGTCTGGTTGATGGATTGGCTATGGGCAAATCCTTGCTCAATATGTTTTCTTATACAGCAGCCTTCTCAGTAGCTGCAGCCATGGGAGGAGCTAGCCAGACAACTTCGGTTGACCTAGCCAAACGTTCACGAGAATTGTCTCAAGCGCATTTTCAGGCAAATGGAATCAGCACCGACGACCATCGTTTTATAGTTATGGATGTCTTTGAGTATTTCAAATATGCCAAGCGAAAAGGCTTGACCTACGATGTGATTGTCCTAGATCCGCCTAGCTTTGCTCGGAACAAAAAACAAACATTTTCTGTGGCTAAGGATTATCACAAGTTGATATCCCAGAGTCTTGAGATTTTAAATCCTGGAGGGATTATCATTGCTAGTACCAATGCTGCCAATGTTTCCCGCCAGAAATTTACAGAACAAATTGATAAAGGCTTTGCAGGAAGAAGTTACCAGATTTTAAATAAATATGGTCTTCCAGTAGATTTTGCCTATAATAAAAAAGATGAAAGTAGTAATTACCTCAAGGTGATTAGTATGAAGGTTAGTAAATGAAATTGATCGTTTCAGTAATGCCAAGAAGTTTAGAGGAGGCCCAGGCTCTGGATGCCACGAGGTATCTGGATGCCGACATCATTGAATGGCGTGCCGACTATCTGCCTAAAGAAGCGATTTTGCAGGTAGCTCCAGCTATTTTTGAAAAATTCGCAGGCCGTGAATTGGTTTTCACCCTGCGAACTCGCTCTGAAGGGGGAGAGATTGACCTTTCTCCAGAAGAATATATCCATCTAATCAAGGAAGTGGCGCAACTCTACCAACCAGACTATATTGATTTTGAGTACTATAGCTATAAGGATGTTTTTGATGAAATGCTGGACTTCCCAAATCTCGTTTTGAGTTACCACAATTTCCAAGAAACACCTGAAAATATGATGGAAATCTTGTCAGAGTTGACGAGCCTAAATCCAAAACTTGTTAAGGTTGCGGTTATGGCTCACACGGAGCAGGATGTGCTAGACTTGATGAACTATACACGAGGCTTTAAAACCCTCAATCCTGAACAGGAATATGTAACCATTTCTATGGGCAAGGTGGGCAAGGTCTCTCGCATTACTGCGGATGTGACGGGTTCGAGTTGGTCTTTTGCCAGTCTGGATGAGGCTAGTGCCCCTGGTCAGATTTCACTAGCTAACATGAAAAAAATCAGGGAGATTTTGGATGAAGCTTGATGGCTATACACGTTTAGCTGCAGTTGTTGCCAATCCTATTAAGCATTCTATTTCGCCCTTTATACACAATAGGGCCTTTGAGGCGACAGCTACCAACGGTGCTTATGTAGCTTGGGAGATTGAAGCGAGTGACTTGGCAGAAACAGTGGCCAATATTCGTCGCTACCAGATGTTTGGCATCAACCTGTCCATGCCCTATAAGGAGCAAGTGATTCCTTATTTGGATGAGCTGAGTGACGAAGCGCGCTTGATCGGTGCGGTCAATACGGTTGTTAATGAGAATGGCAATTTAATTGGATATAATACAGATGGCAAGGGATTCTTTAAGAGCTTGCCTTCTTTTACAATTACAGGTAAGAAGATGACCCTGCTGGGTGCAGGTGGTGCGGCTAAGTCCATTCTGGCGCAAGCTATTTTGGACGGAGTTAGTCAGATTTCGGTCTTTGTTCGTTCAGTTTCCATGGAAAAAACAAGACCTTACCTAGACAAGTTACAGGAGCAGACAGGCTTTAAAGTGGACTTGTATGCTTTAGAAGATGTTTCGGAACTGCAAGCAAGGATTGCTGAGTCGGATTTACTTGTCAATGCGACTAGTGTGGGGATGGATGGTCAATCCTCTCCAGTTCCAGAAAGCATAGTCTTACCAGAAACTCTCTTAGTAGCAGATATCATTTACAAGCCCTTTGAAACACCATTTTTGAAATGGGCTAAAAGTCGGGGCAATCCAGCGGTCAATGGTCTGGGAATGTTGCTCTATCAAGCTGCAGAAGCTTTTCAACTGTGGACAGGCAAGGAGATGCCGATGGAAGAAATTTGGCAGTCCTTAACAGAAAAATACCAATAAAGAAAAGGAGATTCTCCTATGAAAATCAGAATCGATATTCCTCATCATCCTTATGATATTCAGATTGAAAAAGGTTGTCTGGCTCAGGCTGGTCAATGGTTGCGAGAACTCTGGCAACCACAAAAAGTGGTCATTGTAACAGACAACCATGTAGCTTCTCTTTATGCAGAGAAGGTCAAGCTCAGCCTAGAAGATGCTGGTTTTCAGGTAGCAGTTTTTGACTTTTTAGAAGGCGAAGAAAGAAAGAATTTAACTACTGTTCAGAAAGTCTATGAATTTCTAGTTAAGCAGGGGTTGACTCGTAGCGATGGAATCGTGGCTCTTGGTGGCGGTGTCGTTGGAGACCTAGCTGGCTTTGTAGCCTCTACCTATATGCGAGGTATTCATTTTGTTCAGATTCCGACTAGTTTGACAGCCCAGGTGGATTCTTCTATCGGTGGAAAGACAGGTGTCAACACTCCATTTGCTAAGAATATGGTGGGTACCTTTGCCCAACCAGATGGGGTTCTGATTGACCCGCTTGTCCTTGAAACGCTTGGAAAAAGAGAGTTGATTGAAGGGATGGGGGAGGTCATCAAGTATGGCTTGATTGAGGATCCAGAACTGTGGAAAATTTTGACGGAGCTGGATGGTTCTGTTTCGGGCATTTTGGAGCATGCAGAGACCTTGATTGAGCATTCTTGTCAGGTTAAGCGTAAGATGGTAGTTGAGGATGAGTTGGACAATGGTGTTCGCCTTTACCTCAACTTTGGTCACACTATTGGTCATGCCATTGAAGCAACGGCTGGTTATGGCAAGGTCATGCATGGAGAAGCTGTGGCCATGGGTATGGTACAGATTTCCAAGGTTGCTGAGGAAAAAGGCCTCATGCCAGCTGGCATTACCCAGTCCATCACAGAAATGTGTCAGAAATTTGGTTTGCCTGTTGACTATGAAAACTGGGATGTTGACAAGCTTTATCAGGCTTTGACTCATGATAAGAAGGCGCGTGGCAATACCTTGAAATTGGTCTTGGTGCCAGAGCTTGGTTCAGCGACTATTCACCCAGTTTCTCTGGAAGAGATGAAAGACTACTTGGTAAAATAAGGAGAGTGTATGAGATATTTAACTGCAGGAGAATCACACGGTCCCCGTCTGACGGCTATCATTGAAGGAATTCCAGCTGGACTTCCTTTGACAGCAGAGGACATCAATGAGGATTTGAAACGTCGTCAGGGTGGTTATGGTCGTGGTGGTCGTATGAAGATTGAGAGCGACCAAGTTGTCTTTACTTCAGGTGTTCGCCATGGGAAGACGACAGGGGCTCCTATTACCATGGATGTCGTCAATAAGGACCATCAGAAATGGCTGGATATTATGTCTGCGGAGGACATTGAAGACCGTCTTAAAAGAAAACGAAAAATCACCCATCCTCGCCCAGGACATGCCGATTTGGTTGGGGGTATCAAGTACCGTTTTGATGATTTGCGAAATTCCTTGGAACGTTCATCAGCTCGTGAAACCACTATGCGGGTGGCAGTTGGGGCAGTAGCCAAACGCCTCTTGGCTGAGCTGGATATGGAGATTGCCAACCATGTCGTAGTCTTTGGTGGCAAGGAAATCGATGTTCCTGAGAATCTCACAGTTGCTGAGATTAAGGAAAGAGCTGCCCAGTCTGAAGTATCTATTGTCAACCAAGAAAGAGAACAGGAAATCAAGGACTATATTGACCAAATCAAGCGTGACGGTGATACCATCGGTGGGGTTGTGGAGACAGTTGTTGGAGGTGTTCCAGTTGGTCTTGGTTCCTATGTCCAATGGGACAGAAAATTGGATGCGCGATTGGCCCAAGCCGTTGTTTCTATCAATGCCTTTAAAGGGGTGGAATTTGGTCTCGGCTTTGAAGCTGGTTACCGTAAAGGTAGCCAGGTCATGGATGAAATTCTCTGGTCTAAAGAAGACGGTTATACCCGCCGTACCAATAATTTAGGCGGTTTCGAAGGTGGCATGACTAATGGGCAACCTATCGTTGTTCGTGGCGTCATGAAACCTATTCCTACTCTTTATAAGCCTCTTATGAGTGTGGATATCGAAACCCACGAACCTTATAAGGCAACCGTGGAGAGAAGTGATCCGACCGCTCTTCCAGCTGCAGGAGTGGTTATGGAAGCTGTTGTGGCTACGGTTCTGGCACAAGAAATCCTCGAAAAATTCTCATCAGACAATCTAGAGGAATTAAAAGAAGCGATAGCCAAACACCGAGACTATACAAAGAACTATTAAGGAGTTCCTATGGCAAAAACAATCTATATCGCAGGTCTTGGTTTGATTGGTGCCTCTATGGCACTTGGTATCAAACGTGATCATCCAGATTATGAAATTTTAGGTTATAATCGCAGTCAAGCTTCGAGAGATATTGCTTTGAAAGAAGGCATGATTGACCGTGCAACAGATGATTTTGCCAGTTTTGCTCCTCTTGCGGATATCATCATTCTCAGCTTGCCAATCAAACAAACTATTGCTTTCATTAAGGAGTTGGCTAACTTGGATTTGAAAGAAGGCGTGATTATTTCAGATGCCGGTTCGACCAAGTCAGCTATTGTGGATGCGGCGGAGCAATATTTGGCTGGCAAACCTGTTCGCTTTGTCGGGGCTCATCCCATGGCTGGTAGTCACAAGACAGGAGCTGCTTCTGCGGATGTCAATCTTTTTGAAAATGCCTATTATATCTTTACACCTTCGAGTCTGACAGGTCAGGATACGCTTGAGGAAATGAAGGATCTGCTTTCAGGTCTTCATGCTCGTTTTATCGAAATTAATGCCAAGGAGCATGACCGTGTCACTTCTCAGATTAGCCATTTTCCTCATATTTTGGCTTCTAGTCTCATGGAACAGACCGCGGTCTATGCTCAAGAACATGAGATGGCAAGGCGCTTTGCGGCAGGTGGTTTTCGAGATATGACCCGAATTGCGGAAAGCGAACCAGGTATGTGGACCTCCATTCTCTTGTCCAATCGTGAGACTATTCTAGACCGCATTGAGGATTTCAAGGAACGGTTGGATGAGGTTGGTCAAGCCATCAGCAAGGGGGATGAGGAGCATATATGGAACTTTTTCAACCAAGCGCGTGAACAACGCCAGGCCATGGAAATCCATAAGCGTGGTGGAGTGGACAGTTCTTACGACCTCTATGTTGACGTTCCCGATGAAGAAGATGTCATCTTGAGGATTTTGGAATTGCTACGAGGAACTTCCTTGGTCAATATTCATATTAATGAGGAAAACCGTGAAGATATTCACGGAATCCTACAAATTTCATTTAAAAACGCTCAAGACTTGGAAAGAGCTGAGCATCTCATAACAGAAAAAACAGACTACACAGTCGTCATCAAATAAGGAGAAAATTATGTCAAAAATAAAATTTAAATTAATATTTGGTATTATCTTTATTTCTTTTATCCTGCTTAGTGCTTGTGCTGTTAAAAAAGATGTGAAAACTAATTCAGAAGCAAGTGTCGAGACAAAAAATGAACCATCTAAGAAAGAAACAAGTTCAGAGAAAACCAATTCAAAGTATGTAGACGATAGAATTATTAATGATTTTATTAATAGCTATAATCAAAATTCTAATAGTCCATTAGAAAATATCAAAAAAGGAAATATAAAAATAAAATACTTCGCATCAAGCTACGGATACTACTTGGAACTTTTACATGCAAATGATACTGATAAAATCAATGTAACAATAAATCAGACAAATGAAAATAGTGAATCTGGTATTACAGGAATGAAAGAAGTATTTCATGATATTGTTAAATCGATTGAATCATCCTTATCTGATGATGAGATAAATAACTATTTTGATAATCTTATGTCAAATGAAATAAAAACAGGTTCTAATTTAGGAACTTTGAAGATCGAGTATATACCAGATAAGGAATTAAGCAATGGATATTCAAGAGGTCATATAAAAGTGATTGCACAATAATAATGACCACAGAGTGACTAGTAATTTTAAAAGAAATAAATAAGGAGAAAATCATGTCAAATATTTACGATAGTGCAAACGAACTCAGTCGCGGTCTACGCGAATTACCAGAATACAAGGCTGTTAAAGCAGCTAAAGATGCGATTACAGCAGATGTTGAGGCAAGCAAAATCTTTACAGAATATGTTGCCTTTCAAGAGGAAATTCAAAAACTAGCACAGACAGGTCAAATGCCAGACGCATCCTTCCAAGCTAAGATGGAAGGCTTTGGCAAGCAGATTCAGGGGAACAGCCTCTTGTCAGAATTCTTTACTAAGCAACAACAATTGGCAATTTACCTTTCTGACATTGAAAAAATTGTTTTCGAACCAGTTTCAGAATTGCTAAAATAAGAAAATAACTATCCTAAAGTCAGGAATTTTTAAGGAATTTCTGGCTTTTTATGATAAAATAGGTAAAAGTATTGCAAGTATGAGGTCCAGTATGAAACTAAAAACAAACATTCGCCACTTACACGGCAGTATCCGAGTTCCAGGTGACAAGTCTATAAGCCATCGTTCCATTATTTTTGGAAGCTTGGCTGAGGGTGAGACCAAGGTTTATGATATATTACGTGGCGAAGACGTCCTTTCGACCATGCAAGTCTTTCGTGACCTTGGTGTTGAGATTGAGGATAAAGATGGGGTTATTACTATTCAAGGTGTGGGCATGGATGGATTAAAAGCGCCACAAAATGCCCTTGATATGGGAAATTCTGGAACCTCGATTCGCCTGATTTCAGGTGTCCTTGCTGGGGCCGACTTCGAAGTAGAAATGTTCGGAGACGATAGTCTTTCCAAACGTCCTATGGACCGTGTGACTATTCCATTGAAAAAAATGGGCGTTAGCATTTCGGGACAAACTGAGCGAGACCTGCCTCCTCTTCACTTAAAAGGGACGAAGACCCTAAGACCTATTCAGTATGAGTTGCCAATTGCCTCTGCCCAAGTCAAGTCAGCCTTGATGTTTGCAGCTTTGCAGGCCCAGGGAGAGTCTGTAATTATCGAAAAAGAGTGCACCCGTAATCATACTGAAGATATGTTGCAACAATTCGGTGGTCATTTAAGTGTGGATGGCAAGAAAATCACAGTTCAAGGACCACAAAAATTGTCAGGACAAAAGGTGGTTGTTCCAGGAGATATTTCCAGTGCAGCCTTTTGGTTGGTCGCAGGTTTGATTGTTTCAAACTCTCGTGTGGTGCTTAAGAATGTGGGCATCAACGAAACGCGTACTGGTATTATTGATGTCATTCGTGCCATGGGTGGAAAACTAGAAATAACTGAAATTGATCCAGTCGCTAAATCTGCTACCTTAACTGTTGAGTCTTCTGACTTGAAAGGAACAGAGATTGGTGGTGCCTTGATTCCACGCTTGATTGATGAATTGCCAATTATCGCCCTACTTGCGACCCAAGCCCAAGGTGTAACAGTTATCAAGGATGCTGAGGAACTTAAGGTCAAGGAAACAGACCGTATTCAGGTTGTGGCAGATGCCTTAAATAGTATGGGAGCAGATATTACTCCTACGGCAGATGGGATGATTATCAAAGGGAAATCAGCCCTTCACGGTGCTAGAGTCAATACGTTTGGAGACCACCGTATCGGTATGATGACAGCCATTGCGGCCCTTTTGGTGGCAGATGGAGAAGTGGAGCTTGACCGTGCAGAAGCTATCAATACCAGTTATCCTAGCTTCTTTGATGATTTGGAGAGCTTGATTCATGGCTAAGGTGTTATTAGGCTTTATGGGGGCTGGCAAATCGACTATTGCAAGAGGCTTGGACCCAGATTATCTCGATATGGATGCTCTGATAGAGAAGCGTTTAGGCATGTCCATTGCGGAATTTTTCGCGGAAAAGGGAGAAGAAGCCTTTCGTCAGATAGAATCAGAAGTCCTAGCTGATTTACTACAAAGAGACCAAGTTGTGTCAACTGGTGGAGGAGTGGTCGTTTCTCAGCGAAATCGTGATTTACTCAAGACAAATTCTGATAACATATACCTGAAAGCTGATTTTGAAACCCTCTACCACCGTATCGCAGCTGATAAGGATAATCAGCGTCCGCTTTTTCTAAATAATAGCAAGGAAGAACTTGCAGCTATTTTCCAAGAAAGACAGGCCTGGTATGAGGAAGTAGCCAGTCGGGTTTTGGATGTGACCAAGCTAAGCCCAGAGGAAATTATAGAGGAACTGAGATGAAAATTGCTTATCTAGGTCCCAAGGGATCATTTTCACACCATGTTGTGCAGACAGCTTTTCCTCATGAGGAATTGCAGGCCTTTGCCAATATTACAGATGTCATCAAGGCCTATGAGCAAGGCTTGGTGGACTATTCTGTGGTGCCAGTTGAAAATTCTATCGAGGGTAGTGTTCATGAAACCTTGGACTACCTTTTTCATCAGGCTCGCATTCAAGCAGTGGCAGAAATTGTTCAGCCTATTCATCAGCAGTTAATGGTGGTTCCGGGTCATACTAAGATTGAAAAGATTTTTTCTCATCCACAGGCCTTGGCTCAAGGAAAGAAATTCATCGATGAACAGTATCCAGAGGCTCAAATCGAGGTGACTGCTAGTACAGCCTATGCGGCTCGCTATATTTCCGAACATCCAGACCAGCCCTTTGCAGCAATTGCACCTAGAAGTTCTGCTGAAGAATATGGCTTAGAACTGATTGCCGAGGATATTCAGGAAATGGAAGCTAATTTCACACGTTTCTGGGTTCTGGGAGCTGAAGGTGCAGCTATTCCCTTGCAAGCACAAACTGAGAAAATGAGTTTGGCCTTGACCTTACCTGACAACCTTCCAGGTGCACTCTACAAGGCTCTTTCAACCTTTGCTTGGCGAGGAATTGACCTGACAAAAATTGAAAGTCGTCCACTCAAGACAGCACTGGGAGAATACTTTTTTATTATCGATGTGGACTATACTGATAAGGACTTGGTTCACTTTGCCCAAAAAGAACTAGAAGCGATTGGAATCCAGTATAAAGTTCTGGGTGCCTATCCGATTTATCCAATATCAGACCATGGAAAGGAGAGAAGATGAGTAAAGAAAATCCTCTCAGTCATCATGAAAAATTACGTTATGATTATTTGCTAAAAAATATTCACTATCTCAATGAGAGAGAAAAAAATGAGTTTGCCTATTTGCAAGAAAAGCTAACTCTTGCTAGGGGAAATAGTAGTTCTAGCTTGGAACAAGAAAGAGAAGAGCAGGTTGACTTACCAAGCTATGCGAACCGGAGTCGCTCACAATCCAAATCACAAGCACACTCTGCTCCTCCCAAAAAGAAAAGACGGAAGCTCCGTCTTAAACGCATTTTTATGGTGATTTTCTCTCTTCTGGTCTGTGTGGCTTTGGCCATGGTATTCATGTTTTTGCGTGGTTACCAAGATGCTAGCGCAAAGAAAACTGCTGATGCTAAGGCAGCACAGGTTCAAGTCTTTAATGGTCAGGACACTAGAGACGGGGTTAATATTTTGATCATGGGGACGGACGGTCGAATTGGTCAAAATAGTGCTGAGACGCGGACGGACTCTATTATGGTATTAAATGTTGGCGGCTCAGATAAGAAAATCAAGCTAGTCAGTTTCATGCGTGATAATTTGGTTTATATAGACGGTTATAGCCAAGTCATTAACGGTAGAAAACAGACGGATAACAAGTTAAACGTAGCCTATGAGTTAGGAGAACAAGAGGGGCAAAAAGGGGCAGAAATGGTTCGTCAAGTCCTGAAAGATAATTTTGACTTAGACATTAAGTACTATGCCTTGGTCGATTTTCAGGCCTTTGCCACAGCGATTGACACGCTTTTCCCTGATGGGGTGACAATTGATGCTCAATTTTCAACATTGAATGGGCGTCCACTAACAGAAGCTACAGTCGGAGATGATTTACATGCGACTGAGACTGAGTCTCCAACCCAAACCATCAAAGTCGGGAAGCAGCAGATGAATGGCTCGACCCTGCTCAATTATGCTCGTTTCCGTGATGACGATGAGGCGGATTACGGCCGTACCAAAAGACAGCAGCAAGTTTTAACAGCAATTTTAGAGCAAATTAAAGATCCCACTAAACTTTTCACTGGTTCTGAAGCTCTTGGAAAGGTTTTTGCTATGACCTCAACCAACGCACCCTATACTTTCCTCCTAACAAACGGTTTATCTGTTTTGGATGGAGCAAAAAATGGTATTGAAAAATTGACGATTCCAGAACTGGGTGACTGGGTAGATGCCTATGATGTTTATGGAGGCTTGGGCTTGCTGGTTGATCAAAACAAATATCAGAATAAATTATCTCAGATGGGTTTGAGATAAAATAAGATGGGAGAATCAAAGCTTGAAGGCTATTTATCTAGCAGTCAGGCTTTGATTTTTTACAGTCTGCAATAGATTTTCACCCCCTATTTGTGGTATAATGAAACGATACGATAGAAAGAATAATGAACAATATGACTGATTTAAAAGCAATTCAGGATCGTAGTCTGGAGATGGCTGAATATTTTGTTGCCTTTTGCAAGGAACATGATTTACTTTGTTACCTCTGTGGGGGAGGTGCTATTGGTGCCCTTCGAAACAAGGGCTTTATTCCTTGGGATGACGACCTAGACTTTTTTATGCCTCGTAAAGATTATGAGAAATTAGCAGAATTATGGCCTCTTTATGCAGATGAACGTTATTTCTTATCAAAGAGTAACAAGGATTTTGTAGACCGCAATCTGTTTATTACTATTCGTGACAAGGAAACGACCTGCATTAAACCTTATCAGCAGGATTTGGATTTGCCACATGGTCTGGCCTTGGATGTCTTGCCTTTGGATTATTATCCGAAAAATCCAGCTGAGCGGAAGAAACAGGTTCGTTGGGCACTGATCTATTCACTCTTTTGTGCCCAAACTATTCCAGAAAAGCATGGTGCTCTTATGAAATGGGGAAGCCGCATTTTACTGGGCGTGACACCAAAATCTCTCCGTTATCACATTTGGAAAAAAGCTGAGAAAGAAATGACCAAATATGGTTTGGCTGAGAGCGATGGAATCACGGAACTATGCTCAGGTCCTGGCTACATGAGAAACAAGTACCTAATCGCATCTTTTGAGGATAATATTTTCTTGCCCTTTGAAGGAACAGAGATGCCTATTCCAGTTGGCTACGATGCCTATCTCAGCACTGCTTTTGGAGATTATATGACACCACCACCAGCAGACAAGCAGCTACCGCATCATGATGCTGTCATCGCTGATATGGATAAGTCTTATACAGAATACAAGGGAGAATATGGTGGCTAAGAAAAAAATTTTATTTTTTATGTGGTCTTTTTCTCTCGGAGGTGGCGCAGAGAAGATTCTGTCTACCATTGTTTCAAATCTGGATCCAGAAAAGTATGATATTGATATTCTGGAAATGGAGCACTTTGATAAGGGATACGAATCTGTTCCCAAGCATGTAGGCATTTTAAAATCCCTTCAAGATTATCGCCAAGCCAGATGGTTACGAGCTTTTTTGTGGAGAATGAGAATTTATTTTCCAAGATTGACACGTCGCTTACTGGTGAAAGATGATTATGATGTTGAAGTTTCCTTTACCATTATGAATCCACCACTGTTGTTCTCTAAAAGAAGAGAAGTCAAGAAAATCTCTTGGATTCATGGAAGTATCGAAGAATTTCTTAAGGATAGCTCCAAAAGAGAATCACATAGACGCCAGTTGGATGCTGCGGATACCATTGTAGGAATTTCAAAAAAGACTAGCAATTCTATCAAGGAAGTCTATCCAGATTATGCTTCGAAACTACAGACGGTCTACAATGGATATGATTTTAAGACTATCCTAGAAAAATCTCAAGAGAAGATCGACATCGAGATTGCTCCTCAAAGTATCTGTACTATCGGACGGATTGAGGAAAATAAGGGTTCTGACCGTGTGGTGGAAGTGATACGATTATTACACCAAGAGGGAAAAAACTATCATCTCTATTTTATCGGGGCTGGTGATATGGAAGAGGAATTGAAAAAACGAGTTAAAGAGTATGAGCTTGAAGACTATGTGCATTTCCTTGGTTATCAAAAAAATCCATACCAGTATTTGTCTCAGATGAAGGTCCTCTTGTCTATGTCTAAACAAGAAGGTTTTCCTGGGGTGTATGTGGAAGCCTTGAGTCTGGGACTTCCTTTTGTCTCTACGGACGTTGGAGGGGCTGAGGAATTATCCCAAGAAGGACGATTTGGACAAATTATTGAGAGCAATCAAGAGGCAGCTCAGGCAATTACGAACTATATGACTTCTGCCTCAAACTTTGATGTCGATGAGGCTAGCCAATTCATTCAACAATTCACAATTGCCAAACAAATCGAACAAGTAGAAAAACTATTAGAGGAGTAGCATGGAAACTGCATTAATTAGTGTCATTGTGCCAGTCTATAACGTGGCGCAGTACCTAGAAAAATCGATAGCTTCCATTCAGAAGCAGACCTATCAGAATCTGGAAATTATTCTTGTTGATGATGGTGCAACAGATGAAAGTGGTCGCTTGTGTGATTCAATCGCTGAACAAGATGACAGGGTGTCAGTACTTCATAAAAAGAATGAAGGATTGTCACAAGCACGAAATGATGGGATGAAGCAGGCTCAGGGGGATTATCTGATTTTTATTGACTCAGATGATTATATCCATCCAGAAATGATTCAGAGCTTATATGAGCAATTAGTTCAAGAAGATGCGGATGTTTCAAGCTGTGGTGTCATGAATGTCTATGCTAATGATGAAAGCCCACAGTCAGCCAATCAGGATGACTATTTTGTCTGTGATTCCCAAACATTTCTAAGGGAATACCTCATAGGTGAAAAAATACCTGGAACGATTTGTAATAAGCTAATCAAGAGAGAGCTTGCAACTGCCCTATCCTTTCCTAAGGGATTGATTTACGAAGATGCATATTACCATTTTGATTTAATCAAGTTGGCCAAGAAGTACGTGGTTAATACCAAACCCTATTATTACTATTTCCATAGAGGGGATAGTATTACGACCAAACCCTATGCAGAGAAGGATTTAGCCTATATTGATATCTACCAAAAGTTTTACAATGAAGTTGTGAAGAACTATCCTGATTTGAAAGAGGTCGCTTTTTTCAGATTGGCCTATGCCCACTTCTTTATTCTGGATAAGATGTTGCTAGATGATCAGTATAAACAGTTTGAAGCTTATTCTCAGATTCATCGTTTTTTAAAAGGCCATGCTCTTGCTATTTCTAGGAATCCAATTTTCCGTAAGGGGAGAAGAATTAGTGCTTTGGCTCTATTCATAAATATTTCCTTATACCGATTCTTATTACTAAAAAATATTGAAAAATCTAAAAAATTACATTAGAACGGGGGTGAGCGAGTGATTGATGGGAAACGATTATTATTTAGTTTGACCATAGTCAGCTATGCTTTGACGCTAGTAAGTGGAATTGTATATCTGTTTAATAATAACAATGTTAGCTTGCTTTCTACTTTATTGTTCTTACTGGTTAGTAGCTTAATTGCCTGCTGGAATGACATCAAGTATTACTTAATCCATTTTATTTTCTATTTAACCATTTTTGTCTTTCTGGTATCAAGACCGACCATTGATTATTTTAGGGATGGAGCTTTGGATACCTATCATCCCATAGCCTATCGTTTTGCCTTTATAGTTGTCATGGTTTCGATTCTGGGCTTGACCACAGGAGGCGTCCTGGCTCGTTACTTCATAGCTAGGAAGAAAATAAAAGTAGCAAATATAGGAAATTCTCTAAAAGAGGTTTATATCAAGCGATTACGCTTTGTTTCGCTAGGAGTTTTTCTTCTCACCTATCCTTTCTATTTCATTCGGTTATTCGAACGGCTCCTGTATCGCTTGCAGACTTCCTACTATGCCTACTATGCAAATTTTGAAAGTAAACTGCCTTATTTTACCTACATTTTGTCTACCTTTACAGTCTATGCAATGTGTATGTATCTGGCAACTAAGCCAAAGAAATTGCAGGCAACAGCAGTGCTTGTCTCCTTTATTGCAGCTAATACCATTCATTTGGCAATCGGGACAAGAAATCCCTTTATTTTAAGTATTTTATTTGCTTTTGTTTATTACTTTATGCGGGAGCAAACTGAAAAAGGAAAATGGATTGGGTTTAAAGAAAAATTAGCGATTTTTGTAGGTTCTCCTATTCTCATGTTAGCAATGGGAGTGCTCAATTATGTACGGGATAATGTCCAGCTTTCCCATACAGGTTTCTGGGATATCTTACTTGACTTTATCTATAAACAAGGAACCAGTTTTGGTGTTCTGGCTAGAGGTTTTCTATTTAACAGTAGCCTACCTTACAGAGATTTCCGTAATTTTACTTTTGGTCCTGTCCTTGATTATTTTGCAAGGGGAAGTTTGGGGGCCATTTTCGGAGGAAAAGCCTTTGAGCATACAACCAATAGTGTGGAGCTAGCTATTGATAGTAATAGTTATGCCCACAATCTATCCTATCTTGTCTTGAACAAGGAATACTTGAAAGGGCACGGTATCGGAAGTAGTTATATCATGGAGTTGTATACAGACTATGGTATGATAGGAGTCTTTCTACTTAGTCTCTTACTCGGTATGTTATTTATAGCCATGCTGCAAGTAGCCTATCGCTCAAGAACAATCCTATTTGCCTTGTCTTTACTCATCTTGAATAATCTATTCTTTATGCCTAGAAGTAGCTTTTCAGAAAGTTTCTTCAATCTATTTACAATGCAATTCTGGGGAATTGTTCTTGTGATGATATTCGTAGCGAAAATGCTTACAAAAGAGAACCAGTATCTACTCAACAAAGGAGAAAAAAATCATGTTTGAACATTATTCAGTAGCTGATTTGTTTGCAAATCTTTATAAAAAACGAAAAGTAAATATTTTAGCTCTCATCGCTTTATTTGCTCTCATTGCTGTACCATTTACAATTAAAGCTGTTAAGAATAAAAATACTGTCAAAGACACAACAAGTTATTCAACTTATATCAGCTATAAAATCACCCCTCCAGAAGATTCAGCTAAAACGATTTTGAATCATCAAATTGGTGGTTATAGTGATTTCTACGGGAAATTGATTGATGGGAATTTGAATGGAGCTTATCTTTTCAATGATGTAGAACCCAGTGAGTTGAAAAAAATTGCCAGTGAATTAGACACGACAGAAACAACCTTGAAAAATTCTACGAATGATTATTGGTGGAAAAAACTGACCGTCTACTATATGATTGACGATGCAGGGGTCGGTGTGAAAATTTTGACACCAAGTAAGGATGTCAATGACTTGTTAGAGCGAAAAATTGATGGATTGATTGAGAAATTTAAACACACTTATGCAAATGTGAAAATTGAAAAATTGGAAACCATCAACTCTAAAGAATTGAATGCAAATGGTGAGACAGCACTTGGATTGAATGTGAAGAATTTGATTCTCCGTTTAGCTGTTATTGGAGTAGTCTGTGTGATTTTGGTTGTGATGGGAAATGTGTTAGTTTATCTCTTTAATCCAACAATCAATAGAGCAGGTGATTTTTCTCAGTATCAAATTGATTTTGTAACAGAGATTACAACAATTGCTAACCTAGCAGATGTCTTGTCATACAAAAATGCTGGACAAGAATTAACAATCGTTAGCTCAAACAAAGCTATCCTAGATAAATTGAAACAAAATCAAGAGACTTTGAAAGGAATGCATTTTGTAGATTTACAAGATGTGCCATCGCTTTTGGAAAGAGATACAGTCCTTCTTGTTGAAGAGTACGGAGTGACTCGTTATAAGAAATTTGAGCAAAGTCTTCAAATTCTCAGAAACTTAAATCGTTCTATCCTCGGTGTAGCAACCTTTAAATTATAAGCATTCTGATGTATCAGGTCTTCAAAGTTGGCTAAGAGCCGATTTTGAAGGCTTTTTCTATTTGTCTGCAGAAATTTCCCTTTAGAATCTTTTATAGAAAGACCCTAGGGAAAATCTAGCATGACAGAGGAGCCTTCTTTTGATAAAATCGTAAAAATCTAGTATAATAGATAGAACTGAAAGTATGAGGTTACTAGCAATGAAAATGAAACAAATTAGTGATACAACTTTGAAAATCACGATGTCTTTAGAGGATTTGATGGATCGTGGCATGGAGATTGCTGACTTTCTCGTTCCTCAAGAAAAAACAGAAGAGTTCTTTTATGCTATCTTGGATGAGTTAGAGATGCCTGATAGCTTTCTAGATACAGGCATGTTGAGCTTCCGTGTGACTCCAAAACCTGATAAGGTCGATGTTTTTGTAACCAAATCAAAGATTGACCAAAATCTAGATTTTGAAGATTTATCGGATTTACCAGATATGGAAGAATTGGCTCAAATGTCGCCAGATGAGTTTATTAAAACCTTAGAAAAAAGCATAGCGGACAAAACTAAGGATGACATCGAAGCGATTCAATCTCTAGAGCAAGTCGAAGCCAAGGAAGAAGAGCAGGAACAGGCTGAACAAGAAATTGAAAGTAAGAAAGAGCCTTACATCTACTACATCCTTTCTTTTGCAAAATTGGCTGACTTGGTGGCTTTTGCCAAGACAGTGACTTTTGAGATGGAAACTTCTGAACTCTACAAGATGAATGAGCGCTATTATTTGACCATTTTAGTGGATATTGAAAATCATCCAAGTCCATATCCAGCTTGGCTGTTGGCTCGTATGCGTGAGTTTGCGGACGATAGTGACATCAGTCGCTCAGTCTTGCAAGAGTATGGCCAAGTCTTGATAAATCACGATGCTGTGCTAAATCTGCAAAAGATTGGATAATCCTTTCTGGAAATCTTTTTCTAGATTTTAAGGATAGCGAATCGTCTGATTCGTTTTTTCTTTTCTAGATTGAAATAGTGATTTACTATAATAGGAATTTTCATAAAATTCTGTTATAATGGCTATATTAGAAAATTTCGAGGAGACAAACATGACAGTTAAAATTGCTTTACTAGGATTTGGTACCGTTGCAAGTGGTGTGCCTTTCCTCCTAAAGGAAAATGGAGAAAAAATCAATCAATCAGCACATTCAGATATTGAAGTTGCTAAGGTATTGGTCAAGGACGAAGATGAAAAGAACCGCTTGCTTGCAGCAGGGAATGACTTTAACTTTGTAACCAATGTGGATGACATTTTATCAGACCAAGACATTACGATCGTAGTGGAATTGATGGGGCGTATCGAACCAGCTAAAACCTTTATCACTCGTTCCTTGGAGGCTGGCAAACACGTTGTGACTGCTAACAAGGACCTTTTGGCTGTCCATGGTGCAGAATTGTTAGAAATCGCTAAAGAGCATAATGTAGCACTTTACTACGAAGCAGCAGTAGCTGGTGGGATTCCAATTCTTCGTACCTTGGCAAATTCCTTGGCTTCTGATAAAATCACGCGCGTGCTTGGAGTAGTCAATGGAACTTCCAACTTCATGATGACCAAGATGGTGGAAGAAGGATGGTCTTACGACGATGCTCTTGCGGAAGCGCAACGTCTAGGATTTGCAGAAAGCGACCCGACAAATGACGTGGATGGGATCGATGCAGCCTACAAGATGGTGATTTTGAGCCAATTTGCCTTTGGTATGAAGGTTGCATTTGACGATGTAGCCCACAAGGGAATTCGCAACATCACACCAGAAGACGTAGCTGTAGCCCAAGACTTGGGTTATGTAGTGAAATTGGTTGGCTCTATCGAAGAAACTTCTTCAGGAATTGCTGCGGAAGTGACTCCAACCTTCCTTCCTACAGCGCACCCACTTGCTAGTGTGAATGGGGTCATGAACGCTGTCTTTGTAGAATCTATCGGTATCGGTGAGTCTATGTACTACGGACCAGGTGCTGGTCAAAAACCAACTGCAACAAGTGTTGTGGCGGACATTGTCCGTATCGTTCGTCGCCTGAATGATGGTACCATTGGCAAAGACTTCAACGAATACAGCCGTGAATTGGTCTTGGCTAATCCAGAGGATGTCAAAGCTAATTACTACTTCTCAATCTTGGCACCAGACTCAAAAGGTCAGGTCTTGAAATTGGCTGAAATCTTTAACTCTCAAGATATTTCCTTTAAGCAAATCCTCCAAGATGGAAAAGAAGGTGACAAGGCGCGTGTCGTCATCATTACACACAAGATTAATAAAGCCCAGCTTGAAAATGTCTCAGCTGAATTGAAGAAGGTTTCAGAATTCGACCTCTTGAATACCTTCAAGGTGCTAGGAGAATAAGATGAAGATTATTGTACCTGCAACCAGTGCCAATATCGGGCCAGGTTTTGACTCGGTCGGTGTAGCTGTAACCAAGTATCTTCAAATCGAGGTCTGCGAAGAACGAGAAGAGTGGCTGATTGAACACCAGATTGGCAAATGGATTCCTCATGACGAGCGCAATCTCTTGCTCAAAATTGCTTTGCAAATTGTACCAGACCTGCAACCAAGACGCTTGAAAATGACCAGTGATGTTCCCTTGGCGCGTGGTTTGGGTTCTTCTAGCTCGGTAATCGTTGCTGGGATTGAACTAGCCAACCAACTAGGCAAGCTCAATTTATCTGACCATGAAAAATTGCAGTTGGCGACTAAGATTGAAGGACACCCTGATAATGTGGCTCCAGCCATTTATGGTAATCTCGTTATTGCAAGCTCTGTTGATGGACAAGTTTCTGCTATCGTAGCAGACTTCCCAGAGTGTAATTTTCTAGCCTATATTCCAAACTATGAATTGCGTACTCGAGACAGCCGTGGCGTCTTACCTAAGAAATTGTCTTACAAGGAAGCTGTCGCAGCTAGTTCTATCGCCAATGTGGCGGTTGCTGCCTTGTTGGCAGGAGATATGGTGACAGCTGGGCAAGCAATTGAGGGAGACCTCTTCCACGAGCGCTATCGTCAGGACTTGGTGAGAGAATTTGCGACGATTAAGCAAGTGGCCAAAGAAAATGGTGCCTATGCAACCTACCTTTCTGGTGCTGGGCCGACAGTTATGGTCTTGGCTTCTCATGACAAGATGCCAACGATTAAGGCAGAATTGGAAAAGCAACCTTTCAAAGGAAAACTTCATGGCTTGAAAGTTGATACCCAAGGTGTCCGTGTCGAAGCAAAATAAAGAATAGATGATAGGATGGGGAAACTCTCGACCAGAGGGCTTCCTATCCTTTTTTTGAAAAGAAGTTTATACTTAATGAAAATCAAAGAGCAAACTAGGAAGCTAGCCACAGGCTGCTCAAAACAGTGTTTTGAGGTTATGGATAGAACTGACGAAGTTAGCTCAAAATACTGTTTTGAGGTTGCAGATGTAAGCTGACGTGGTTTGAAGAGATTTTCGAAGAGTATTAGTTAAAAACTTGATAAAGGAGAAATAAAGATGGCAGAAATTTATCTAGCAGGTGGTTGTTTTTGGGGCCTAGAGGAGTATTTTTCACGCATTTCTGGTGTATTAGCAACCAGTGTTGGCTACGCTAATGGACAAGTCGAAACGACTAATTACCAGCTGCTCAAGGAAACAGATCATGCAGAAACGGTTCAAGTGATTTACGATGAGAAAGCAGTGTCACTCAGAGAGATTTTACTTTATTATTTCCGAGTTATCGATCCTCTATCCATCAATCAACAAGGGAATGACCGTGGTCGCCAATATCGAACTGGGATTTATTATCAGGATGAAGCAGATTTGCCAGCTATCTACACAGTGGTGCAGGAGCAGGAGCGCATGATTGGGCGAAAGATTGCAGTAGAAGTGGAGAAACTACGCCACTACATTCTGGCTGAAGATTACCACCAAGACTATCTTAAGAAGAATCCTTCAGGTTACTGTCATATCGATGTGACCGATGCTGATAAGCCATTGATTGATGCAGCAAACTATGAAAAGCCTAGTCAAGAGGTGTTAAAGGGCAGTTTATCTGAAGAAGCCTATCGTGTTACCCAAGAAGCTGCTACAGAGGCTCCATTTATCAATGCCTATGACCAAACCTTTGAAGAGGGAATTTATGTAGACATCACGACGGGTGAGCCACTCTTTTTTGCTAAGGATAAGTTTGCCTCAGGTTGTGGTTGGCCAAGTTTTAGCCGTCCGATTTCTAAGGAGTTGATTCATTATTACAAGGACCTGAGTCATGGAATGGAGCGAATCGAAGTTCGTTCTCGGTCAGGCAATGCTCACCTAGGTCATGTTTTCACAGATGGACCTCGAGAATTAGGTGGACTTCGTTACTGTATCAATTCGGCATCCTTGCGCTTTGTGGCCAAGGATGAGATGGAAGAAGCAGGATATGGCTATCTACTGCCTTACTTAAACAAATAAAACAGAGAGGGTGGGCACTTCCCACTTTCTTTATTTCCAGAATACGAATAAAAGGGATTTATGAAACACTTACTATCTTACTTTAAACCCTACATCAGAGAATCGATTTTAGCACCTTTGTTCAAGCTACTTGAAGCTGTTTTTGAACTCTTGGTTCCCATGGTGATTGCAGGGATTGTTGATCAATCCTTGCCCCAGAGAAATCAAGGACATCTCTGGATGCAGATTGGCCTACTCCTTATCTTTGCAGTGATTGGCGTTGTAGTGGCCTTGATAGCCCAGTTTTACTCAGCTAAAGCTGCGGTTGGATTTGCCAAAGAACTGACAGATGACCTTTATCGTCATATTCTTTCCTTGCCCAAGGACAGCAGAGACCGTCTGACAACTTCTAGTTTGGTCACTCGCTTGACTTCGGATACCTACCAGATTCAGACTGGTATCAATCAATTCCTGCGTCTCTTTTTGCGAGCGCCCATTATCGTTTTTGGTGCCATTTTTATGGCTTATCGAATTTCAGCTGAGCTGACTTTCTGGTTCTTGGTCATGGTTGCCATTTTGACCATCGTCATTGTAGGGTTATTTCGATTGGTCAATCCTCTCTACAGCAGTCTGAGAAAGAAAACGGACCAACTGGTTCAGGAAACACGCCAGCAAATACAAGGTATTCGCGTTATGCGTGCTTTTGGGCAAGAAAAACGAGAGTTACAGATTTTTCAAACTCTTAACCTAGTCTATGCTAGATTACAAGAGAAAACAGGTTTCTGGTCTAGTTTATTAACACCTCTGACCTATCTGATTGTTAATGGAACCCTCCTCGTTATTATCTTGCAGGGATATGTTTCTATTCAAGGAGGATTGCTCAGTCAAGGTGCTCTCATTGCCCTTATTAACTATCTCCTACAGATTTTGGTGGAATTGGTCAAGCTAGCCATGCTGATAAATTCTCTCAACCAGTCCTACATCTCAGCCAAGCGAATCGAGGAAGTTTTTGCTGAGGCTCCAGAAGATATCCATTCAGAGTTAGAACAAAAGCAAGCTAGCAGTGATCAGGTTTTACAAGTCCAAGAATTGACCTTTACCTATCCTGATGCGGCCCAGCCTTCTCTGAGAGACATTTCCTTTAATATGAAGCAAGGGCAAATCCTTGGTATCATTGGGGGAACAGGTTCTGGTAAATCAAGTTTGGTGCAACTCATCCTTGGACTTTATCCAGCAGACAAGGGAAGCATTGACCTTTATCGAGATGGACGTAGTCCTCTTAATTTGGAGCAGTGGCGGTCATGGATTGCCTATGTGCCCCAAAAAGTCGAACTCTTTAAGGGAAGCATTCGTTCTAACTTGACTCTAGGTTTCAATCAAGAAGTGACTGATCAAGAACTCTGGCAAGCCTTGGAGATTGCGCAAGCTAAGGATTTTGTCAGTGAAAAGGAAGAGCTCTTGGATGCCCTAGTTGAGGCAGGAGGGCGAAATTTCTCAGGTGGACAAAAACAAAGGCTGTCTATCGCACGAGCAGTCTTGCGCCAAGCTCCATTTCTCATCCTAGATGATGCGACTTCGGCCCTCGACACCATTACTGAGTCCAAGCTCTTGAAAGCCATTCGAGAAAATCTGCCAAATACGAGCTTAATTTTGATTTCT
Source organism: Streptococcus pneumoniae (assembly GCF_001096185.1). GTDB lineage: Bacteria > Bacillota > Bacilli > Lactobacillales > Streptococcaceae > Streptococcus > Streptococcus pneumoniae_B. Next base: position 40,197 of record NZ_CRPU01000007.1, on the reverse strand, counting down.
CAACGAACCTCGACTTTACAGATGGCTGACCAGATTCTCCTCTTGGAAAAAGGGGAACTTCTAGCTATCGGCAAGCACGAGGACTTGATGAAGTCCAGTCAAGTCTATCGTGAAATCAATGCATCCCAACATGGAAAGGAGGGATAGTATGAGACGACAAACTGCAAACCAGACGTTCACACGTTTGGCTAAAGACCTTGCAAGTCATCCTTTCCTTCTTTTCCTCGCCTTTCTAGGAACTATTGCTCAGGTTGCCTTATCAATCTACCTACCTATCTTGATTGGGAAGGTCATCGACCAAGTCCTAGTGACTGGCTCTTCACCAGTTTTTTGGCAGATTTTTCTCCAGATGCTCTTGGTAGTCGTAGGGAATACCCTTGTGCAGTGGGTCAATCCTCTCCTTTATAATCGCCTAATTTTCTCTTATACCAGAGACTTGCGAGAGCTAATCATCCATAAGCTCCATCGGTTACCGATTGCTTTCGTGGATCGGCAAGGCAGTGGAGAGATGGTCAGTCGGGTGACCACAGACATAGAACAGTTAGCAGCTGGCTTGACCATGATTTTTAACCAATTTTTCATTGGTGTTTTGATGATTTTGGTTAGTATTCTAGCCATGCTTCAAATTCATCTCCTCATGACCCTCTTGGTCTTGCTGTTGACGCCACTGTCTATGGTGATTTCACGATTCATTGCCAAACGCTCCTATCATCTCTTCCAGAAGCAAACAGAGACGAGGGGAATTCAGACTCAGTTGATTGAAGAATCGCTTAGTCAGCAAACCATTATCCAGTCATTTAATGCTCAGGCAGAATTTATCCAAAGGTTGCGTGAGGCTAATGACAACTATGCAGGTTATTCGCAGTCAGCTATCTTTTATTCTTCAACGGTTAATCCTTCGACTCGATTTGTCAATGCACTCATTTATGCGCTTTTAGCTGGAGTGGGTGCTTATCGTATCATGATGGGATCCACCTTGACCATTGGGCGTTTAGTGACTTTTTTGAACTATGTTCAGCAGTATACCAAGCCCTTTAATGATATTTCTTCTGTTTTAGCCGAGTTGCAAAGTGCTCTCGCTTGCGCAGAGCGTGTTTATGGAGTCTTAGAGAGTCCTGAGGTGGCTGAAACAGGCAAGGAAGTCTTGACCAGTGACCAAGTTAAGGGAGCTATTTCCTTTAAACATGTCTCTTTTGGTTACCATCCTGAAAAGATTTTGATTAAGGATTTATCTATTGATATTCCAGCTGGTAGCAAGGTGGCCATCGTTGGTCCGACAGGTGCTGGGAAATCAACTCTTATCAATCTCCTTATGCGATTTTACCCCGTTAACTCGGGAGATATCTTGCTAGATGGGAAATCCATTTATGATTATACCCGGGCATCATTGAGACAACAGTTTGGCATGGTGCTCCAAGAAACCTGGCTCAAGCAAGGAACTATTCATGACAATATTGCCTTTGGCAATCCTGATTCCAGTCGGGAGCAAGTGATTGCTGCTGCCAAAGCAGCCAATGCAGACTTTTTCATCCAACAGTTACCTCAAGGCTATGATACCAAGTTGGAAAATGCTGGAGAATCTCTTTCTGTCGGTCAAGCCCAGCTCTTGACCATCGCCCGAGTCTTTCTAGCTATTCCAAAGATTCTTATCTTAGACGAAGCGACTTCCTCCATTGATACACGGACAGAAGTGCTGGTACAGGATGCCTTTGCTAAACTCATGAAGGGGCGCACAAGTTTTATCATTGCTCACCGCTTGTCTACCATTCAGGATGCGGATTTAATTCTTGTCTTAGTGGATGGCGACATTGTTGAGTATGGGAGCCATCAGGACCTTGTGGCTAGGAAGGGAAAGTATTGCCAAATGCAGCAAGCTACATCTTTTAGCTCTGAATAATCCTTTCTACTTTGAAATCTTATGGACGAAAAAAGTTGCCTTCGGGTGACTTTTTTGTTACAATAGCTAGAAAAATTATTCACTGTAATACTCAATGAAAATCAAAGAGCAAACTAGGAAGCTAGCCGCAGGTTACTAAAAGCACTGCTTTGAGATTGTAGATAAGACTGACGAAGTCAGCTCAAAGCACTGTTTTGAGGTTGTAGATAAGACTGACGAAGTCAGCTCAAAACACTGTTTTGAGGTTGTGGATAGAACTGACGAAGTCAGTAACCATACATACTCCAAGGTGAAGCTGACGTGGTTTGAAGAGAGTATAAATTGTCTTTTAGAAAAGGAGCCTATAATGAAAGTCTATCAGCATGTAAATATGGTGACTTGTGATCAAGATTTCAATGTTTATCTGAATGGAATCTTAGCAGTTAAGGATTCTCAAATCGTCTATGTTGGTCAAGAGAAGTCAGAGATTTTAGAGCAAGCTGAGCAGATTATAGACTATCAGGGAGCCTGGATTATGCCTGGTTTGGTCAATTGTCATACCCATTCTGCTATGACAGGTTTGAGAGGGATTCGAGATGATAGCAATCTCCATAAATGGCTCAATGACTATATCTGGCCAGCAGAAGCTGAGTTTACACCCGACATGACTAGCAAGGCGGTCAAAGAAGCTCTGACAGAGATGCTTCAGTCAGGAACAACAACCTTTAATGATATGTATAATCCCAATGGTGTGGATATTGAGCGGATTTATCAGGCAGTGAAAGATTCCAAGATGCGTTGTTTTTTCTCACCTACCCTCTTTTCTTCAGAGTCAGAAACAACTGCTGAGACCATTGCTAGAACACGAGCCATCATTGAGGAAATTATTGGATATAAAAATCCGAATTTCAAGGTAATGGTAGCCCCACATTCTCCTTACAGTTGTAGTAGAGACTTGCTGGAAGAAAGCTTAGACATGGCAAAAGAGCTTGCTATTCCAATCCATATCCACGTGGCGGAGACCAAGGAGGAGTCAGGCATTATCCTGAAACGCTACGGCAAACGCCCCCTCGCTTTTCTAGAAGAACTGGGTTACTTAGATCATCCGTCTGTCTTTGCTCATGGGGTCGAATTAAATGAGCGAGAAATTGAACGCTTAGCAACTTCTAACGTGGCTATCGCCCACAATCCTATCAGTAACCTCAAACTGGCATCAGGGATTGCTCCCATCATCCAACTGCAAAAAGCAGGAGTAGCAGTCGGAATTGCGACAGATTCGGTTGCCTCCAATAACAATCTAGATATGTTTGAGGAAGGACGGACTGCAGCCCTTCTTCAGAAGATGAAAAGTGGGGATGCCAGCCAATTTCCAATCGAAACATCCCTCAAGGCTCTGACAATTGAAGGGGCTAAGGTCCTAGGAATGGAAAATCAGATAGGAAGTCTGGAAGTAGGTAAACAGGCAGATTTTCTCGTTATTAAACCAAAAGGGAAAATTCATCTCCAACCTCAAGAAAATATGCTCTCTCACCTGGTTTATGCTGTTAAATCCAGTGATGTTGATGATGTTTATATCGCTGGAGAACAGGTTGTTAAGCAAGGTCAAGTTCTGACAGTAGAACTTTAAAAGAAAAATCACGAAAAAATTTTAAAAAAAGTTTGCAAAAATCTTGCATTCTTTTTTTGACTATGCTATACTTATATACGGTTTGAAAAAACTGCCTAAGACAGTAGGGGAGTTCGACTCATAAATATCCTACCGAGGACAAAACGTATCATGTAAAAAGAAGCGTATTGTACTTTCGTGTCTAGGTTTGGGCGCGTTTTTCTTTTGGAAAAATATACCCAAGCAAAATAATAACGGAGGTGAACACACTAATGAGTGAAGCAATTATTGCTAAAAAAGCGGAACTAGTTGACGTAGTAGCTGAGAAAATGAAAGCTGCTGCATCTATCGTCGTTGTTGACGCTCGTGGTTTGACAGTTGAGCAAGATACAGTTCTTCGTCGTGAGCTTCGTGGAAGCGAAGTTGAGTACAAAGTTATTAAAAACTCAATCTTGCGCCGTGCAGCTGAAAAAGCTGGTCTTGAAGATCTTGCATCAGTATTTGTTGGACCATCTGCAGTAGCATTTTCTAACGAAGATGTTATCGCACCAGCGAAAATCTTGAACGACTTTTCTAAAAACGCTGAAGCACTTGAAATCAAAGGTGGTGCAATCGAAGGCGCTGTCGCATCTAAAGAAGAGATTCTTGCACTTGCAACTCTTCCAAACCGCGAAGGACTTCTTTCTATGCTCCTTTCTGTACTTCAAGCGCCAGTGCGCAACGTTGCTCTTGCAGTCAAAGCGGTTGCAGAAAGCAAAGAAGACGCAGCTTAATCTTGAGCTACGCAGCGTAGCCTAGCTACGAAAATCTATTATAAATTTAAAACATATTTGGAGGAAATAACAATGGCATTGAACATTGAAAACATTATTGCTGAAATTAAAGAAGCTTCAATCCTTGAATTGAACGACCTTGTAAAAGCTATCGAAGAAGAATTTGGTGTAACTGCAGCTGCTCCTGTAGCTGTTGCTGCAGCTGGTGCTGCTGACGCTGGTGCTGCTAAAGATTCATTCGACGTTGAATTGACATCTGCAGGCGACAAAAAAGTTGGCGTTATCAAAGTTGTACGTGAAATCACAGGTCTTGGTCTTAAAGAAGCTAAAGAACTTGTTGATGGTGCACCAGCACTTGTTAAAGAAGGCGTTGCAACTGCAGAAGCTGAAGAAATCAAAGCTAAATTGGAAGAAGCTGGAGCTTCAGTTACTCTTAAATAATAGAGCAACTACATTAGTAGCTTAAAAACATGATTAAACCGCTATTCTTAGGAGTAGCGGTTTTTCTTTTTTCGTGTCAGGGGGCAAAAAGGGGCAAGTAAGTATAGTAGATTGATACTCAATGAAAATCAAAGTGCAAACTAGGAAGCTAGCCGCAGGTTGCTCAAAACACAGTTTTGAGGTTGTAGATAAGACTGACGAAGTCAGTGACCATATCTACGCTAAGGCGACGCTGACGTGGTTTGAAGAGAGTTTCGAAAAGTATAAAATAGATTGAATGTAGAATAGTCCACCGAGTTTTCTAAAACATTGTTAGAAATTGGTTTGAATTCCGAAATCAATTTGTTTGGTTTTTATTTCATTTTAATTAGAATTTCCTAACTGTCTAACTCAACTAAAAAGCCCCAATCGGAGCGATTGAGGATTAAGCAAATGAATCTTAAACAATACCTTGGGCAATCATAGCATTTGCTACATTTTCAAAGGCAGCAATGTTTGCTCCTGCAAGATAGTCTTTATCAAGATCATATGTTTCTGAAGTTGTTTTAGCTGTGTTGAAGATGTTTGTCATGATATCTTTGAGACGGCCATCAACTTCTTCACGAGTCCATGAAAGGCGAAGACTGTTTTGGCTCATTTCAAGGGCTGAAACGGCTACACCACCAGCGTTGGCAGCTTTGGCAGGTCCGTAGAAGATACCATTTTCTTTGTAAACTTTGATGGCATCAAGGTCGCTTGGCATGTTGGCACCTTCAGATACACAGATAACGCCTTGATCAACCAAACGTTTAGCTGCTTCACCGTTGATTTCGTTTTGAGTAGCACATGGAAGAGCGATGTCATAGTTTCCAGCATAAGTCCATACAGAACCTTCATGATAAGTAGCAGTTGCTTTCTCAGCGGCATACTCAGTCAAACGAGCGCGACGTTTTTCTTTAACATCAACCAAAAGATCGAAGTCGATACCATTTTCATCGATGACATAACCATTTGAGTCAGATACAGAGATAACAGTTGCACCAAGTTCAGTTGCTTTTTGAAGAGCGTATTGGGCCACGTTACCAGAACCTGAAATGACCACTTTCTTACCAGCAAAGCTATTACCGTTAGCTTTGAGCATTTCTTCAGTGTAATAAACCAATCCGTAACCAGTTGCTTCTGGACGAATCAAGCTACCACCAAATCCAAGAGGCTTACCAGTCAAGACACCAGCATCAAATTGGTTAAGGCGTTTGTATTGACCGTAAAGGTAACCAATTTCACGTCCACCAACACCGATATCACCAGCAGGTACGTCAAGTGATGGTCCGATATGTTTTTGCAATTCAGTCATGAAACTTTGGCAGAAGCGCATCACTTCAGCATCTGTTTTACCTTTAGGATCGAAGTCTGATCCACCTTTACCTCCACCGATAGGAAGTCCAGTTAAGACATTTTTAAAGATTTGTTCAAATCCGAGGAATTTCAAGATCCCTTGGTTTACAGTTGGGTGGAAACGAAGTCCGCCTTTGTATGGTCCAACAGCTGAGTTGAATTGAACACGGTAACCACGGTTTACTTGAACTTTTCCATCACGGTCAACCCAAGGAACACGGAAAGAAATCACGCGCTCTGGCTCAGTAATACGTGCCAAGATATTTTCTTCGATATACTCAGGGTGTTTTTCAAATACAGGTTCCAAAGTGTTGAAAAATTCTTCAACAGCTTGGAGGAATTCAGCCTCGTGCCCGTTACGAGCTTTTACAGTTTCAAACACGCTTTGGATATATTCTTTAGCAGATGTCATATCGTTCTCCTTAAATTCTAATTTAATTATGTGTGTCATTATAGCAGAATTTTTTTAAACTGTAAAGAGAAAAACAAAAATTTTCTAAAAATTCTTTCAATTTGGTTTTATTTGGTTTCAGCTTTTCTTGAACTGATAAAAAACAAACCTTTTTCTTGGAAATATCTTTCTCAAAGAGAAAATTTGAAAATATGCTATAAGAAAAGAAAATGTTTAGCAATTCAGAAATCACTTGTTAATTTATCCGTGATATGTTAGATTTGCCAGCAAAACTATGACCATTTTGGAGGAAAGCAATATTTACATCTCCTTATTCAGTGCAGGATTTTCTATACAAGTATAGATGTCTTGCTGGAGTTGGATCATGGAACCCAAGTGGTTATTGAGATTTAGAACTATCATCAGAATTTTTTCATTAGACTTGTTCGGTAACCATAAAGTACTATACTATCCATGAACAAAACCTATAAAAAGTAGCCTTATTTCTTAAGAATTTTAATAGTTTAAAGCACCTAGCACCTGTTTATATTGATGAAACAGGATTCGATATTTATTTTTATCGAGAGTATGGTCGCTCTTTAAAAGGTCAGTTAATAAGAGGTAGAGTATCTGGAAGAAGATATCAGAGGATTTCTTTGGTTGCAGGGTTAACAAATGGTGAGCTAATTGCTCCAATGACTTACCAAGAGATGATGACGAGCGACTTTTTTGAAGCTTGGTTTCAGAAGTTTCTCTTACCAACATTAAACACACCCTCAGTTATTATTATGGATAATGCAAGATTCCATAGAATGGGTAAGCTAGAAGTCTTGTGTGAAGAGTTTGGGCATAAACTTTTACCCCTTCCTCCCTACTCACCTGAGTACAATCCTATTGAGAAAACATGGCCTCATATCAAAAAGCACCTCAAAAAAGTATTACCAAGTTGCAATACTTTTTTCGAGGCTCTTTTGTCCCACTCTTGTTTCAATTTGTTATAAATGCCTAAGATAAGATCTGTACTAGGTAAATAAAAATCTCTATACTATCTGAAAGTGAAGATTACTCACTGTGAGATAGTATAGAGTCTTTTTGTTGTAGTTAAATTATCCTACCCACTCACCGTCGTAATTGACACGATAGCCGTCAGGTGTAGTCGTATTGATTGCGAGTGCACCAGAGCTATAGGCATAGTACCATTTACCAGATACTTTCATCCAGCCAGTTTTCATTGCACCTGAGTCTTGAAGATAGTACCAGCTACCATTATCTTTGAGCCAGCCAGTCTTCATAGCTCCTGAGCCGTCGAGATAGTACCAACTGCCGTCTTTTACCCAGCCAGTTTGCATCCAGCCAGAGTTGTCAAAGCGATACCAAGTTCTATTTATTTTTTCCCATCCATTACTCGTGTATGAGCCGTCATTGTGTTTAAACCACCAACGTCCGTTTGATTGAATCCAATTTCCGAAGTATTGGGAATGATTGAACCAACTTCTTAGTCGATTAAGAAATTCGGCAGGGTCATTGGTCTCATCGTCTAGTTTCTGACTTGAATTTGTATTTGCAGTTTTGGTTTTATGAGTTCCGATAGCCTTCAAGTCTTTGTCAAAAAGATTTGCCTTAGTCGCAAATGTTTGAATCTGAGAAGAATTTGCTTCTGTGTATTGAATGGCTTTTCCATAACTACCAGCTAGTTCTTCAGAGCTACCAGATGATGTACCAAAGCTTTGTGCAACGGTAACCCACCCATTTTTGGTGACAGGATTTTCAAAAGCTGCCAACCCCATATAGGTCAATTTTGGGTTAATTAAGGATTCGTAGTGTCCGGTTTGACCAGAGACACTTGCCCCACTACGAGATTTGACGTAACCTGCTTTTTCCTCATACCATTGATTAATAGCTGTCATAAATCCGTCATAGTTCCAAGCCAAGTTTTCTGCTAGGGAGAAATTTCCTGTAGGCCAAGCGCTCCAAATGTTCTTACTAGACAAGCGTGTGTGATTAATGGTGATCGAAGCTTCTGCTGCACGAACAAAGGCAGTTTTTTCTAGTGCAGTTGACCATTTGATAGGAACATAGCTAGTAACTAGACCTTCGTCTGCTGCCTCTTTTCGAATGGCATTGATACGGTCTAAGATAGCCTGTTTATCTGGCGTTAAGAAAGTCCCTTCAATCCCAACTAGAGTAGTACCAGAAGAAGCACTAGTGACCTCAGAGTCTAATATATTGTAGGATTGACCATTGATTACTTGAGTGGAAACCAGCCTATCATTAGCGGCTACTGATTGTGATGTAAGAGTTCCAGCTCCTAACAAGGAAAGTGCTAAAACTGTAGCAAGTGTGAACTTTTTAGTTTTATTGTTCATTTTGTGTCCTCCTATTTTTATTATAACATCTCTACTGGGCAGAGTAAACTAAAATTCGGTATAGCTAGGGACTAGATTTATTTTAAATTTAGATGTTTGCAAAAATTTTTCTTAAATTTGGTGTATAATATAAATAGATGATTTTAATGAAATCTACTCGACTTGTTCGATAACTATCTGAAGCGAGATTAGGTGCTCAGAAATTGAATTTTTAAGGTTCCCACTTAGCTATACTTTTTAGGTTTTGCATATTTAAACAAGCCAAACACTCCATAGTATCATATAAATTATAGTTTAGAGGATGTAGAACAAATCTTCTTTCATCAAGGAAGTCAAAGAACTCAATAACACAGGGATTCCATTCCCCTAGAAAGGTTAAATAAATGAAATCATATAAGAAATTTACGATTCTTGCTCTGGCTCTTCTTGGATTCACTAGCCAAGCAGTTCTAGCTAATGATGCTAGTCATCCTACGAATAACTCTATCGGTAGTTCAACTACTAGCTCTGCAAATGCTTCTCAAGCAACTACAGAAATCCAGCCAATGAGCCCTAGTTCGAGTGAGCAGGAGACAAAACCAACTCTTCCTACTGAGTCTAAGCTACAAACTGGTTGGGTAAAAGAAGATGGGAAGTGGACTTATTATAGTCAAACGGGTGTCAAATTTACAGATACTCTCTATGAGGGCTACCTATTTGATAAGAATGGTTACTTACTTGAAAATAGCTGGTATCAGATGGCTAACAAGTGGTACTACGCCAATGGCTCAGGAAAATATCTGTCTAACCAATGGAGTCAAATCAATGGTAAATGGTATGCATTTGATCAAAATGGTGTCATGATAGCTAATACCTGGAAGGGAAATTATTACCTGAAATCCAGTGGGGCTATGGCAGATAAAGAATGGGTGTACGATCCTAACTACTCTAGCTGGTTTTATCTCAAGTCAGGTGGGCACTATGCTGAACAGCAATGGGTTGGCTCTTACTATCTAAAATCTGGTGGTTACATGGCTCACAAAGAGTGGATTTATGATCAAGATTATAAAGCTTGGTATTATCTTAAAGAAGATGGCGTTTATGTCACTGGAACTTATACTATTAATGGAAGCAGCCATTTTTTCAAAGATAATGGTAAATGGGTTCAAGAACTTCCAAAAGGATTTGAAAAGGGGCACTATAGTAAAACTATCTTCCTAGATCCTGGGCATGGTGGACGCGATTCGGGCGCTTACTATTATGGAATAGCTGAAAAAGATTTGAACTTACAGGTCTCTCGTAAATTACGGAAACGTTTAGAAGAACTTGGCTATACAGTTTTAACATCTCGTGATAGTGATGTGGATGTTGACTTTGTGACGGAGCGTTCTCGTATGGTAAATAAAACGAATGCAGACTTCTTTATTAGTATTCATTTTAATGCTACTGGGAATGACACAACACTGAATCTGGGAATACAGACTTATTCTTATAAGGAAGATGCAGGTTACCCGAGCAAGATTAACCAGTACTGGCATAATAATCCAGACCGTATAAGTGAAAGTAATCGTTTGGCAGCTGACCTTCATTCATCTCTCTTGACCGAGACAGGAGCTAGAGATGCTGGGCTTTTGCAAGCCACCTTCGCTGTTCTTCGTGAGACTGCGAAACCTGCTGTGTTATTAGAGTTGGGTTATATGGATAATTCAGAAGAAAACCAACGAATCCGTAGTGACCAATACCAAGATAAGTTGGTTGAAGGCATTATTAAAGGAATTCAAAAATATTACGCTGGAAATTAAGAAACTAGATCAAACTAAGCTTTGGAGATTTTCCTAGGCTTAGTTTTTTGCATTTGTAACGCTATTCATAACATTAAATTTTCTGAAAATTTATTGAAAAATGAGTGAAAACATGATATAATGAAACGTAAAATTAATTCAGGTATCCTGAACCGATAGGAGTAAACAATGAAAAAACTAGGTTTTGTCCTTTTATCTTCAGCCTTGCTATTGACAGCATGTGCAGTCCGTTTTGAAAAATCAACCGAGACAAATGATTCGTCTAAGGTGACAGCCTTGTCTGAAGACAAGCAGAAAATGCTTGATAAGGCCACTGCTGACTATAAGACTTTTGTTCAAGAGCAAATTGATAAACTCTTGACAGATACGGAAGGCTTTGTCAAACTGTTGAAAGAGGGAAAGTTAGAAGAAGCTAAGAAGGTTTATCCACTGATTCGTATGTCCTATGAGCGTTCAGAACCGATTGCCGAGAGTTTTGGTGAGTCAGATGTAAAAATTGACTTCCGTTTAGCAGACTACATGGACGAAAACAAGACAGAGGAAGGTTGGTCAGGTTTCCACCGTATCGAGCGTATCCTTTGGGAAGACAATACAACTAAAGGAACTGAAAGCTATGGTGATCAGTTGGTAAATGATATCAAGGAATTGAAAGCCAAGATTGCAACTGTAGATGTGGACTACAAGGTTATGTTGACTGGAGCAGTTGACTTGCTTAATGAAGTAGCGACAAGCAAGATTACGGGTGAAGAGGAAATTTATTCTCATACAGACTTGTATGACTTCCGTGCCAATATCGAAGGAGCAGAGAAGATTTTCCAACTCTTTAAACCTTTGCTTGAAAAATCAGACGCTAACCTAGTTAAAGAATTGGAAGTAGGCTTCAAGTCTGTCAATGATTTGTTAGACAAACACATGACCGACAAGGAACACTACAAACTCTATACAGATTTGACAAAAGAAGATACCAAAGAATTGTCAGAAGCTGTGACAAAACTTGGTGAACCTCTATCACAAATGGGTAAATTTCTTAGTGGAGAATAAGAGTCATGACTGAAAAAGACGAAAAATTTTTTGAAAAGAAAATGGACCGTCGAGAATTTCTAAAAAAAGCAGGGATTGGAGGGGCTGGTTTAGCGCTAGGACTCTCTGGTGCTTCTGCTTTTTTCGCACCTAAGCTAGGAAGTCAGGAAAAAATCTCGTACGGAAATGAAAAAATTGTTTTTTATGGCAAGCATCAAGCTGGGATTAGTACGCCCATGCAAAAAAATATCTATTTTGTTGTCTTGGATTTGCATAAGACGGATAAGGATAAGATTATTCAGTTGTTCAAGGATTGGACGGATTATAGTGCCAAGTTGGTTGAGGGGGAACTGGTCGAAAAAGATGGCCAGAATACTCTCTTGCCTCCGAGCGACACTGGTGAAACAGTCGGGCTCAATCCTCATCGTTTGACGCTGACTTTTGGTGTGTCTGCAAGTTTCTTGAAAAAGATGAACTTGGAAAACAAGCGTCCTCAAGTGTTCAGAGATTTACCGCCGTTTCCTAAAGAGCAATTGCGTGAAAAATATACTGGTGGGGATATTGTGATTCAGGCCTGTGCAGATGATGAGCAAGTTGCCTTTCATGCGATTCGTAACCTCATCCGTAAGGGGAGAAATGCAGTGACCCTTCGTTGGAGTCAGTCTGGTTTTGCAGCTATCGGTGATCGAATGGAGACTCCGCGTAACCTCTTTGGTTTTAAAGATGGAACAGCAAATCCAACCAAGGAGCAAGACTTTGAACGTGTTATCTGGGCTGATAGTAAGGACTGGATGGAAAATGGTTCTTATATGGCAGTTCGTCGGATTCAGATGTTTTTAGAGACCTGGGATCGCACTAGTCTTGAAGAACAAGAAAATACTTTCGGTCGTTACAAGGAAAGTGGTGCCCCTTTCGGTAAGAAGAATGAGTTTGATGAAGTGGATTTGAGTCTTTTGCCTGATGATTCGCATGTTCGTTTGGCTAAGGAAGTAGACAAGCCCCTTTTACGACGTTCTTATTCTTATTCAGATGGGATTGATGAAAAGACTGGTCAGTTTGATACGGGATTGCTCTTCATTTCTTTCCAGAAGGATCCTGATAACTTTGTCAAGGTTCAAACTAACCTAGGTGCTACTGATAAGATGAATGAATATATTACTCATATTGGTAGTGGTCTCTTTGCTTGCTTTGGTGGTGTGGAGAAAGGAGGCTACATTGGTCAGAAATTATTGGAAGGCTAAAAGCTGGTTACTAGTTTTAGCTTTGTCCTTTTTGATCTTTTCTCCAGTAGGTGCCCAAGAGAGTCTGAGTTCTTATTTTGTGAAAATCACAGATGCGTCCAAAGCGGTCAAAAATAGGAATCAGTCTGAGGCCCAGAAACTCGTTACGGAGATAGCATCAGACTTCGAAAGAGTAGAAAATAAGGATTCTGAGGCTGGTAAAGTCGTTAAGGAAAAGTTAGCTCAATCAGGCGAGATTACTGAAGACAAACTCACCAAACTTTCTGCAGCCCTATTAGCCTTTGAAAAAGAACAAAATCCTGTTGACCTAGATGCGGAAAAAGAAAAATTGGTCAGCCGTCTGAGTCCACGTTTTGAAGCCTTAGAGCAGGCCATTGCCTCCAAAGATTTGGAAAAGGTTCGAGAGGCTTTTAAGAAAATGAATTCCACTTGGACCATCAATGAAAGTGTGGTTCGTGACAATAGTACGGCTCATTATGGCCGTGTTGAGACAGCCATCTCCTTCCTGCGTAGTAGTATGGAAACTGAGCCTACGGATTTTAACTCCATCCAGACTTCCTTTGAGGACTTAAAAAAGGCTATTGATGATTTTGTAAGCGGAAAAGAAGTCGCAGAAGCATCTTCTGATTTAAGCCTTAAAGATGGTATTGCCCTTTTGAAGAAGGCTTTGGAACAATTCCAAGCTGGTGACCAAGTATCAGGAGCAGCCAGTATGAAGGAATTTATTACTATTTGGCCAACGATTGAGGGATCTGTTAGCACAACCAATCCTTCCCTCTATACTCGAGTGGAGAGTGAAAGCCCTGTGATTATGGTCAAGGGAAGTGAGAAGGAATATCAAGAAAAATTAGAAAAACTGATAGCAGATTTATCACAAATTGATACTAGCGCACGTTACAATGCCTTTGATGCTATGCTGATTCTTCTAAGAGAAGGTGTAGAGGCCCTCTTAATCGTTATGGCCTTGGTAACGACCTTGAAAGCAGCCAAGATGCGTAAAGGACTCAAGTGGGTTTATGGTGGTGCTATCACAGGAATCATGGTCAGTCTTCTTATTGCTTTCATCCTGCAAATTGCCTTTCCAGCAGTAACATCAGGCTCCAATCGTGAAATCATCGAAGGAGCAGTGGGGATTTTTGCAGTAGCTATGATGATTGTGATTGGAATCTGGCTTCATAGCAAATCCTCGGTCAAAAAATGGAATACTTTTATGGAGTCACAAATGGAGACAGTGACTAAAACAGGCTCCTTTATTTCCATGTTTGCCCTCAGTTTTCTAGCTGTTTTCCGTGAGGGAGCAGAAACCATTCTCTTTTATGTTGGGATTTTACCAAGAATTTCCAGTTTTGAATTTGTCTTGGGAATTTCACTTGCCTTGCTGGTTCTGATAGTTATTGCCCTTGTGATGAACAAGGCCAGTCAATTCTTCCTGCCACATAAGGTCTTCTTTATCCTGACTTGGATGATTTATGCCCTAGCCTTCAAGATGCTGGGTGTTAGTGTCCATGCTCTTCAGTTGACCAATATGGCACCAAATCACTTGCTGACAGGATTTCCGACAATCGACCTTCTTGGAATTTATCCAAGTTGGGAAGGTTTGGTTAGCCAGCTAATCTTTGTGATTATTGTCTTGATTGTCATTTTCAGACAGGGTGAAGAATAGATGGATAGAAAAGAATTGACAATCGTGGAACATCTGGTAGAATTTAGAAAGAGATTATTGGCTGTGGTCATTTGTTTCTTTTTGGTATTCTGTGTTTCACTGCTTTTTGCAGACCAGATTTACCAGTATGTGACCCAATCTTTTCAGCAAAAGTTGATTGTTTTAGGCCCTAATGATATTTTATGGATTTACATACGTTTGGCTAGTATTATGGCCTTTACCATCACCTTGCCTTATACGGTGTATCATGTTTGGTCTTTCATCAAACCCGGTTTAAAGAAGGAAGAAGCTAGAGCAGTCTTTGCCTATATTCCAGCTAGTTTCCTTTGTTTTCTAGTTGGACTGGCTTTTGGTTTTTACTTTGTAACACCAGCCTTACTTCAGGTTTTATTAGGGCTAGGAGAAGGACTATTTGAAACACAGTTAACCGCCCCAAATTATCTGTCTTTTGTTTTTCAAACGACCTTGCCTTTGGCTCTGATTTTTGAATTGCCAGTTATCATTGCCTTTTTGACGTCGATTGGACTTATTGGACCAGAATTATTGATTGCTTATCGCCGATATGCTTATTTTATCTTATTGGTACTCGCAGTCATCTTGACACCAGCTGACTTTGTCAGCGATTTGGCAATGACTGCCCCCTTGATTTTACTCTATGAATTAAGTATTGCCATCAGCAAATACATTATGAAACGCAAGCAGAAAGGAGAGAGAAATGGGAATCTTACGTGATATAGGAGCACCAGGATTGATTATCATCGTTTTAGGAGCTCTCTTGATTTTTGGACCAAAACGATTGCCTGAATTAGGCGAGTCAATCGGTAAAATGCTATCTGAATTTAAAAAAGCAGTTAAAGGAACTGAAAATCAAAATAAGGAAGACTAAAACTGGTTTAATTAAAAAACTTTGTACTCTAGAAACCATTGTGAGGCTAGCTAGAGTGCAAAGTTTTTTGATTTTCTAGTTAAAATGCAGACTGTATTCTTTACAATCACAAGGCTATTAAGAGAGCAGTGGATATCAAAATGATGATTTTGAGTTTTTATTATTTTTGCTTTGTAGCAAGGTAACATAGTCACTTTTGGTGTGGAATAAGTGGGAAAGAAAAACAGTTCTTTGAGTTTGATCGATAAAGTAAAGCAAGATATATTGCCCGATAATTTTTCCTCGTGTGGGGTACTTACTATTGATTTTAAGTCCGATTTTTTCATCTGCATCAAAGCCAGCTTCAGGAAAGGTTTCTAAACTTTTTAAGCCGTCTAAAATTTTGGCCACAGTATTTTTAGCTGACTGGGGTGATAAAAGAACAGTAGTAATGTAATCATGAATACTGTCAATTGCCTGACTCACTTCAGTAGATAGAATCACTTTATAAATCATATCGTAGCCTCATGTCATCTAGGGAAGTTCCTTGTTCGGATTCATATTCTCTTAAGGCGCGTTCAGATTGGGCTTGTAGTTCCTGAATCAATCGCTCACGATGTATATCTTCTGCAGTTTTTATTGGCAAATCCTGTTCGAGAACAATCTGCTCGATAAAAAGACTAATAGCATCTGTCATTGTCATTCCCTTTTCCTTGATAATAGCTCTAGCTTGTTCCATTGATGATTCATTGATTTTAAAATTGTACTGTTTAGTAAGTGATGTCGTCATAGCATATCTCCAATCTATACGATATATAGCTAGTATATATCTTTTATATTTTTTAGGCAAGAGAAAACTTTGTACTCTAGAAACCATCGCGTGGCTAGCTAGAGTGCAAAGTTTTTTTGAGTCTGGAATATGAAAACAGCAGTTAATTTCAAGAAAGAAAAAAGAACAGCCGAAGCTGTCTTTTTATCATTATTTGAGACCGTATTTTTTGTTGAAACGATCCACGCGTCCATCTGCTTGAGTGAACTTTTGACGTCCAGTGTAGAATGGGTGTGAGTCTGATGAAATTTCCACACGGATCAATGGGTAAGTTTCGCCTTCGAACTCAACTGTTTCGTTAGAGCGTTTTGTTGAACCGCTAAGGAATTGGTAACCAGTAGTTGTGTCCATGAAGACAACTGGGCGATATTCTGGATGGATATCTTTTTTCATTTTGCAATAGTTCCTTTCTGCCATGGTCTCTTTGCGAGCCATAGATTGTTACCATACTAGTCTATCAGATTCTGAAAAGTTTGGCAAGTATTTTATCAGTTTTTAAGCAAGTTTTTTAACTTTTGGTAGATGATTTCGTTTTCCTCTAGGCTATAGGAATTAGCACCACTTGCTAGAGGGTGGCCTCCACCATCATGTTCCTTGGCAATTTCATTGATAGGATGGATTTTACTGCGTAAGCGAACACGGTAGTGGCCATCAGCCTGTTCTACAAAAATTCCCCAGAGACTGACACTGTCAATACGTCCAGGAGCTCCTACAATAGCCGCAGTTTCAGCATCGGTAACATTGAATCGTTTTAAGATTTCCTGACTCAGGATAACGCGAGCAGCACCATTTTCATCCACTTCCAGATGGTCGTAGATGTAGCCTTGAAGTTTAGCAATTTTGTAGCTCATAGTGTCCATTTTGCGAGTGAGAGCCGCAAAGTCAAAGTTATATTCTCTCAAATAAGCAGCAAGGCGAAGAGTCCGTGCAGTGGTAGAAGGGTAGAGGAAGCGACCTGTATCACCAACAATTCCTGCAAAGAGCAACTCAGTAGCGCGGTCTGACAAGGCCAGTTGAGTTGTTTGGGCAAATAGGGTAATCATCTCACTAGCGCTACTTGAACTAGTGTCCACCCAAGATAGGTCACCATATACATCATCATTTGGATGGTGGTCAATCTTAATGAGAAAATCACCTTGACGATAGCGCTTATCATCGATACGAGCAGTATTCGCCGTATCACAGACGATGACAAGTGCGCCCTGGTAGGCACTATCTTCAACAAGATCCATTTCAGCCATCCAAGTAAGAGTCGGTTCATCAAAACCAACGGCTTTGATGGTTTTTTCAGGGAAATGATATTCTAGCAAGGCTTTCAAGCCCACCTGACTTCCCAAGGCATCAGGGTCTGGTTTCATATGACGATGAATGATAATCGTGTCGTATTCTTTAATTTTTTCTAAAATTTGATGGCAAATTTCCATAAATAACCTCAATTCTTTCTCATTTCATTGTAGCACAAGAATTTTTATTTTTAAAATGAAAAAGATGTGATATAATGGAGAAAGATAAATTGAGGAGGACGATATGGCATTAGCAAAAATTGTATTTGCCAGTATGACCGGTAATACCGAAGAAATTGCAGATATTGTAGCAGACAAATTACGTGACTTGGGCTTGGATGTCGATGTTGATGAATGTACAACTGTTGACGCTTCAGACTTCTTGGAAGCAGACATCGCTATCGTTGCGACCTATACTTATGGTGATGGAGAATTGCCAGATGAGATGATGGACTTCTACGAAGACCTAGCAGATCTCAACTTGAATGGCAAAATCTACGGAGTGGTTGGTTCAGGTGATACCTTCTACGATGAATTCTGTAAGGCTGTTGATGACTTTGACCGTGTCTTTGTGTCAACAGGAGCAGAAAAAGGTTCAGAGTGTGTTAAAGTTGATCTTTCTGCCGAGGAAGAAGATATTGAACGCTTGGAACAATTCGCAGAAGAATTGGCTGCTAAAGTAGGATAAGCATAAACGTGCGCTGATACAATCAATCAGTGCATTTTTCTTATCGAGAGTTGGGATTTTACTAGCCTATTTGGTGGCTTTTTGATACAATAATTCAAATAAAGGAGGAGATTGTATGGATTTAGATAGTATTCGTCAAGAAATTGATCAAATCGACGACCAAATTGTCAAACTATTAGAAGAACGAATGCACTTAGTTGAGGGGGTTGTCACTTTTAAGAAGGCTTCGGGTAAACCGATTTTAGATACCAAGAGAGAAGCTGTTATTTTTGAAAAGGTTAGAAATCGTATAGAGAACAAGCGCTATCAGGAGACTATTGTCGCGACTTTTTCGGACATACTCAAACGTTCGCGTGATTATCAGGATCAAAACATCAAATGAAAAAAGAACAATTTTATCCGCTAGGGATTTTACTAGCTGCTATGGTGGGCGGATTGGTTCGCTATCTAGTTTCTACTTGGTTACCAGCCAGTCCTGAATTTCCTTGGGGCACCCTTCTTGTCAACTATCTAGGCATTTTCTGCTTGGTTTATCTTGTCAAGGGCTATCTGGTCTATAAGGGGACTAGTAAGGGCTTGGTTTTAGCACTGGGTACAGGTTTTTGCGGAGGTCTAACAACCTTTTCTAGTCTCATGCTTGATGCTGTGAAACTGCTTGATACAGGGCGTTATGTTAGCTTAGTATTGTATCTCATTTTAAGCGTGGGTGGAGGCCTGCTCTTGGCTTACTGTCTAGGGAGGAAAAAATGGTAATGGTCTATCTTGCAATTGCTTGTGGCTTCGGAGCTCTAGTACGTTATTTCTTTTCCCGCTATAATCAAGCTTCTAAATTACCACTCGGAACGCTCCTAGCCAATCTTCTAGGTTGTTTTTTGATTGGCTTGCTATACAATCATGTGGAGTCTAAGGAAGTCTATACTATTCTAGCAACTGGATTTTGTGGCGGTTTGACAACTTTTTCGACCTTGAATGACGAACTCCAAAGACTGTTAAGTGATAAGAAGGTATTTTATTCTTATTTAACTTTGACCTACCTAGGTGGTTTGGTTGCGATTTTTTTAGGAATTCTGTTATAAATTTCTTTACTTTTTTGTGGAAATTTGGTAAACTGTATCTTGTGTGTAATGGACGCACAAAAATACAGTTTATCCGCTGAGGAAGTTTCCTCAAGATTGACAAAGATAGGAGAATAAAATGAATCCATTAATCCAAAGCTTGACTGAAGGTCAACTTCGCACAGATATCCCATCATTCCGTCCTGGTGACACTGTTCGTGTACACGCGAAAGTTGTCGAAGGTAACCGTGAACGTATCCAGATTTTTGAAGGTGTTGTTATCGCACGTAAAGGTGCTGGTATCTCAGAAAACTACACAGTTCGTAAAATCTCTAACGGTGTAGGTGTTGAGCGTATCTTCCCAATCCACACTCCACGTGTTGAAAAAATCGAAGTTGTTCGTTACGGTAAAGTACGTCGTGCGAAATTGTACTACTTGCGTGCTCTTCAAGGTAAGGCAGCTCGTATCAAAGAAATCCGTCGTTAATTCGACTAAAAAACTCTGCTCATTTAGCAGAGTTTTTATCTAGCTCCCTTAGTTCAATGGATATAACAACTCCCTCCTAAGGAGTAGTTGCAGGTTCGATTCCTGCAGGGGGCAGTAATTAGACATACAAAAACCGCTCAGTCAAGCGGTTTTTGTATAGTCTTTCTTTTACAGTACCCATGTACGGATGGCATGGGCAACGCCGGATTCATCGTTAGATTTAGTGATGTATTTGGCGATTTTTTTGATTTCTGGATTTCCGTTTTCCATGACTACAGGGTTGCCAACGACTTCCAGCATGGCACGGTCATTTTCTTCGTCACCGATAGCCATGGTTTGATCTTTGGTCAATCCTAGTTTTTCAGCTAAGTGAGTGATGGCTGAACCTTTGTTCACATTCTTTTTAAGGAGTTCGAGGTAGAAAGGAGCAGATTTGTTGATAGAGTAGCGTTTGTAAAATTCGGCTGGTATCTTTTCAATCGCAGCATCGAGAATTTCTGGTTCATCGATGAACATACATTTGACAATTTCCTTGTCAGCCATTTCTTCAGGAGTACGGTAGAAGATGGGCATGCTGACGAGGGTTGATTCGTGCACCGTGTATTTTCCGATATTGCGATTGGCAGTGTAAATCCCGTCTTTTGTAATAGCGTGCATGTGGACACCGAGCTTACGACTGAGAAATTCCATATCCAGATAATCCTCATAAGTCAAGGATTCGCTGATAATCTCATGTCCTGTAGCAGTTTCTTGGACAAGGGCACCGTTGAAGGTCACCACATAGTCACCTTGGTCTCTCAACTGCAAGTCGTCTAGAAGTTTGGCAACACCTGCGATAGGGCGACCAGTTGCAATCACGACTTTGACACCAGCTTCTTTGGCATCTTGGATGGCAGAAAAGACTTCAGGAGTAATTTCCTTTTGGCTATTGACTAGGGTTCCGTCGATATCGACGGCGATTAGTTTAATACTCATAAATTTCCTCTTCTAGTTTTTATTTGGGGTAAAATGATCATTCTCAATCAAGTGTAAAAATTGCTGGGTAATGCTAGCGAAGATGCTGTTTTGGTCCAACATTTCTTTTGGAAAATAAAAGCGATTATCTCCGTGGCGACTGCCAGCAAGGGATTGGACGATAGGAGACAGGCTAGAGAGTTCGGCTAGTTCTCCATTTTTTTGTAAAATCTCAATCTGTGTCCGTGGATTTTCAGATTCGGGACGATAGATATCATAAGGGAGGTCGAAGTTCTTATGAATGGCAGTATAGTAGTCGGGATCAAAGCCGATGTCCTCAACCAATTTTCTCATGCTAGCGAGTTGGTCTTGGTCTTCTTGTGAAAAGGTAATGGATTTAAAGACCTTGCGGTTGACAAAGCGCTGTGATAAGTCTGCTAGAATCTTGTCAGGACTGGTCATCCAAAGCTGGAAGTAGGTATTCATCACACCATCATCCAGAGCCAGATAGTCAGACAAGGTTACATTTTTTTCAAAGAAAGGCAGGAGGTGAGGGGAAGTTCGGGCAAAGAAGTCCTTGTCCTCAGGATAGAGTTCCTTGGCGCGTTTGAGGAGATTCTGTAGGAGAACTTCCATGGCGCGTGTTGCTGGGTGAAAATAAACCTGCATATACATCTGGTAGCGACTGAGGACGTAGTCTTCGATGGCGTGCATGCCATTGCGCTGAAAGGCGATACCATTTTCGACAGGACGAATGACTCGGAGGATGCGAGTCAGGTCAAATTCCCCATAAGATGCTCCTGTAAAATAGGAGTCGCGCAAGAGATAGTCCATACGGTCCGCATCAATCTGACTAGAAATGAGTTGCACGACCTGCTTGTTAGGATAGGTATGGTCGATGACACTGGCAACCTTTTCTGGGAAATCAGGTGCCACTTGTAGCAGGACTTGGTGAATCTCCGTTTCAGGGCTTTGGATAATCTCCTGAGTAATGGCTTCATGGTCTGTATCAAAGAGATGTTCAAAAGTATGGGAGTAGGCACCATGCCCAAGGTCATGTAGGAGAGCAGCGGTCATGGTCAAGAGGGATTCAGCATGATCCCATTCTTCAGGATATTTTTCTTCAAAAATCTCTGTGATGCGTCGTGCAATTTCATAGACCCCTAGACAGTGAGAGAAGCGGCTGTGCTCCCCACCGTGGAAGGTATAACTGGAAGTTCCCAGTTGCTTGATACGGCGCAAACGTTGAAATTCTTTTGTATTGATCAAGTCATAGATAATTTGATTATTGACATGGATGTAGTTGTGAACTGGGTCACGGAATACTTTTTCGTTCATATGACCATTATAGCAAAAAGCTAGAGTTTTTGGTAAAATAGTAGGACAAGAGACAAGAAAGAGGACTTGATGTGAAGATTCGGATGCGAAATACGATTCAGTTTGATGAGCAGTTGGAAGTGATTGACCAGCTTTATGATGTAGAAGTGCACGAGAAGGGAGATTATAGCTATTTGCTTTTCTACAATGAGGAAAAGGAAAAAGTGGTTATTAAATTTCATGGGCAAGAACTGGTGATGAGTCGTTTTTCCAATCCCAAGACCATTATGCGCTTTCTAAAGGATAGCGATAGTTTAGCCTATATTCCTACACCTATGGGCATGCAGGAGTTTATCATCCAAACGAGCCATTATCAAGTTGATGGACAAAAGATTGATTTAGACTATCAACTACAAAATCAAGAGGGACATCCCTTTGCCCGCTATCAATTGGAAATTACTTGGGGCTAGTCTCTTATATTTCTCAAATTTAGCTATCTATCTTCTTGGATTGGCTTCCTAGTGTGGTAGATTAGGCTAATTTTTGGTATAATAAAAGTTATGGAAATTGAAAAAACCAATCGTATGAATGCGCTCTTTGAATTTTATGCGGCGCTTTTGACAGATAAGCAAATGAATTATATAGAGCTCTACTACGCTGATGATTACAGCCTTGCTGAGATTGCCGAGGAGTTTGGTGTCAGTCGTCAGGCTGTCTATGATAATATCAAGCGGACAGAAAAGATTCTGGAAGATTATGAGATGAAATTGCACATGTATTCGGACTACATTGTCCGCAGTCAAATTTTTGATCAGATTTTGGAGCGCTATCCCAAGGATGACTTTCTGCAGGAGCAGATAGAAATTTTAACAAGCATTGATAATAGAGAATAAGAGGAAGAAAAATGGCATTTGAAAGTTTAACAGAACGTTTGCAGAACGTCTTTAAAAATCTACGTAAAAAAGGAAAAATCTCTGAGGCTGATGTCCAAGAGGCAACCAAAGAAATTCGCTTGGCCTTGCTTGAGGCCGACGTTGCCTTGCCTGTTGTAAAGGATTTTATCAAGAAAGTTCGTGAGCGTGCAGTCGGGCATGAAGTCATTGATACCCTTAATCCTGCGCAACAGATTATCAAAATCGTTGATGAGGAACTGACAGCTGTTTTAGGTTCTGATACGGCAGAAATTATCAAGTCACCTAAGATTCCTACAATCATCATGATGGTCGGTTTGCAGGGGGCTGGTAAAACAACCTTTGCCGGTAAATTGGCCAACAAACTCAAGAAAGAAGAAAATGCTCGTCCTTTGATGATTGCGGCGGATATTTACCGTCCTGCGGCTATTGACCAGTTGAAAACTCTGGGTCAACAGATTGATGTGCCTGTTTTTGCACTTGGGACAGAGGTTCCAGCTGTTGAGATTGTACGTCAAGGTTTGAAACAAGCCCAAGCCAATCACAACGACTATGTCTTGATTGATACGGCAGGTCGTTTGCAGATTGATGAGCTTTTGATGAACGAGCTTCGTGACGTGAAAGCACTGGCTCAACCAAATGAAATTCTGCTCGTCGTTGATGCCATGATTGGTCAAGAAGCAGCCAATGTTGCGCGTGAATTTAATGCTCAGTTAGAAGTAACTGGGGTGATCCTTACCAAGATTGATGGTGATACTCGTGGTGGTGCTGCTCTATCTGTTCGTCACATTACCGGAAAACCAATTAAGTTCACTGGTACAGGTGAAAAGATTACGGACATTGAAACCTTCCACCCAGATCGCATGTCTAGCCGTATCCTTGGTATGGGGGATATGCTCACTCTGATTGAGAAAGCTTCTCAGGAATACGATGAGCAAAAAGCCCTTGAAATGGCTGAGAAGATGCGTGAAAACACCTTTGATTTCAATGATTTCATTGATCAGTTGGATCAGGTACAAAACATGGGGCCGATGGAAGACTTGCTCAAGATGATTCCAGGTATGGCCAACAATCCAGCTCTTCAAAACATGAAGGTAGATGAGCGTCAGATTGCGCGTAAGCGTGCCATTGTGTCTTCCATGACACCTGAAGAACGTGAAAACCCAGATTTGCTAAATCCAAGCCGTCGCCGTCGTATCGCAGCTGGTTCTGGAAATACATTTGTCGAAGTCAATAAATTCATCAAAGACTTTAACCAGGCTAAACAACTCATGCAAGGTGTTATGTCTGGAGATATGAACAAAATGATGAAGCAGATGGGAATCAATCCAAACAACCTTCCAAAAAATATGCCAAATATGGGAGGAATGGATATGTCTGCCCTTGAAGGAATGATGGGACAAGGTGGTATGCCTGACCTGTCAGCTCTTGGAGGAGCAGGAATGCCAGATATGAGCCAGATGTTTGGTGGTGGACTCAAAGGTAAAATTGGTGAATTTGCCATGAAACAGTCCATGAAACGGATGGCGAATAAAATGAAAAAAGCGAAGAAGAAACGCAAGTAAGACAAAGGAAGGCCGCAGGGCTTTCCTTTTTTATACTCTTCGAAAATCTCTTCAAACTACGTCAGCGTCGCCTTACCGTATATATGTGACTGACTTCGTCAGTCTTATCTACAACCTCAAAACAGTGTTTTGAGCAGCCTGCGGCTAGCTTCCCAGTTTGCTCTTTGATTTTCATTGAGTATTAGAAAGAAGAAAAAAAGTCTATTTTGAATTTGCAAAGAATGATATAATAGTAGAAATAGTCTAACAGGGAGGAATTATGGAAATTGATAATCGATCAATTCGTCTTGGAGATGAGTTAAAGAAAGAGTTAAAATCAGAAAGCCGAGTCAAGATTGCAGCAGCAACCTTTTCTATGTTTGCTTATCAGCAGTTGAAAGAGGAATTGGAGAATATAGAAGAGTTAAAATTTATTTTTACAAATCCGACTTTTATAACAGATGAAACCAAAACAGATTTCCGTGAATATACGATACCCAAAAAAGAACGAGAACAATCGATTTTTGGTGGAAAGTATGAACTGAAATTGATGAATGAGTTGACTCAAAAAGCGATTGCTCGTGAATGTGCTGATTGGATTCGAAGAAAAGCGCAATTTAAGTCTATTAATATTGAAACAGATGAAATGCCAAATGGTATTCGAATTGAAAATTCGGATGATGTAGTGGCAGTAGATCGTTTGAAAAACTTTGATCGCAAAGAATTAGGATATGAAGCTTCTCTATTTAAAACGAGTAGAAACCTCTATCATGCACCACTTAGTTTAAATTATTTAGATGAATTTGATAATCTTTGGGAAGAAGATGATTATTTTCGTGATGTTACAGAAGAGTTTTTGGAGAATTTAAACCTAGCTCACAAAGAACATTCACCCGAGTTCATTTACTATGTGATGCTATATAATTTATTCAATGAATTTTTAGAAGATATCAATGAAGACTTTTTACCAAATGAAGGGGTTGGATATAAAGAAAGTAAGATTTGGGGGCTGTTATATGATTTCCAAAAGGATGCAGTAAAATCGATCATTTCTAAATTAGAAAAATTTAATGGATGTATTCTAGCGGATTCGGTTGGTCTAGGGAAGACTTATACAGCTTTAGCGGTCATGACTTATTATGCTTATCGAGGAAAACGTATTTTAGTACTTTGTCCTAAAAAGTTAGAAAATAACTGGAATATGTATCGTCATGATTATGTAAATAATCCAATTTATGATAGACATTTGCTTTATGACGTGCTTTATCATACAGATCTCAGTAGAGATAAAGGACACTCTAATGGAATTGATTTGTCCTTGAATAATTGGCATACTTATGATTTGGTTGTCATTGATGAGTCCCATAATTTTAGAAATGGTGGTTCTAGCGAAAATGACTTATCTGAAGGAAAAGAAAATCGATACAGCCGTTTAATGAATCGAATCATAAAGTCTGGTGTTCCTACAAAGGTACTCATGCTATCAGCTACACCTGTCAATAATCGCTTTAATGATTTGAAAAATCAAATTGCTTTAGCCTATGAAGGAGATACGGATCAAATTGATAGTAAATTAGAAACAAAATCATCTATAAACGATATTTTCAGAAACGCTCAATCTGCTTATAACAAGTGGGCTGACCTACCTGCGGAAGAGAGAACAACAGATAAACTGTTATCTACATTAGATTTTGATTTCTTTAAAGTACTAGATAGTGTAACGATAGCTAGAAGTAGAAAACATATTCGGGAATTTTATGATAGAGAAGCGATTGGAGAATTTCCACAGCGCTTAAAACCACTTAATTTTGAACCTGATTTAACGGTTTCAAATCTCGGAATTACCTATAAAAAATTATATCACTTACTTGATAAACTCCAGTTGACTATCTATCAACCATCAATACATATTTACCCATCAAAGAGAGCTAAATACGATAAAAGTAAAGAAGGGATAATGGGGAATTTAACTCAGTTTGGTCGTGAGTCTGGTATCAAAAAGCTGATGATGATTAACCTGCTCAAACGCTTAGAAAGTTCTGTTGCAGCTTTTCGATATACTTTAATAGACGTTGTCAAAGATTATGTAGAAAAGACATTAAAGGCTATCGAGGAATATGAATTGACAGGCTCGGATCATTTATCTGTTGATCCGAACTTCGATGAAGATGATTTTGATTTGGAAGATAGTAATTTCGAGTTCTCTATTGGTAAGAAAAATCGTATTGCTTTACAAGATATGGATTATCGTAGTTGGAAGGTCGAGTTAGAACAAGATTTTGCAATATTGACAGAGCTAGAAAATCTAATCAGTAAAATAACGCCACAAGAAGACCAAAAACTTCAGACTCTTTTTTCATTGATAGATGAGAAACTAACAAATCCAATCAATGCTGGTAATAAAAAGTTGATTATTTTCTCCGCATTTGCGACAACAACCAACTACCTTTATAAACATATTAGTCAGTATGTTTTGGATAAGTATGGTCTCTACACTGCCCAGATTTCAGGTACAAAGGGTTTTGCAACAACTTTGGAAACTAAAAATAAAGACCTCAATTCTTTATTAACTTATTTTTCTCCTAAATCAAAATCTCGTGATGTCCTGTTTCCTAGTGATGAGAGTGAGATTGATCTTTTAATTGCAACAGATGTGATTTCCGAAGGTCAAAACTTGCAAGATGCAGATATGATGGTCAATTACGATATCCACTGGAATCCTGTCCGTATTGTTCAACGATTTGGTCGTGTGGATCGAATTGGTAGTCAAAATAAATACATTCAATTGGTTAATTTTTGGCCAAATCTTGAGTTAGATGAGTATATCGATCTTAAGTCTAGGGTTGAATCGAGGATGAAAATTTCTGTCTTGACCTCAACAGCAGATGATAATGTTTTATCTAGTGAAGAAATAGAGGATAATAATTACCGAAGAAAACAATTAGAACGTCTTAGAGATGAAGTAGTCGATCTAGAGGAGATGAATGATGGTATTTCCATTATGGATTTAGGATTAGAAGATTATCGTATAGACCTTCTTAAGTATTTAGAAGAACATCCTGAGTTAGAAAAAGTTCCGAGAGGCTTGCAAGCTATT
The DNA here is from genome assembly GCF_001096185.1 of Streptococcus pneumoniae. Classification (GTDB taxonomy): domain Bacteria; phylum Bacillota; class Bacilli; order Lactobacillales; family Streptococcaceae; genus Streptococcus; species Streptococcus pneumoniae_B. Next base: position 12,635 of record NZ_CRPU01000007.1, on the reverse strand, counting down.
TTACCTACTTCTAATAAAGAATCAGAAGGTGTCATTTTTGTCCTGAAAAATAAAGATCAGATAAAAGGAAAAAATAATCAAAATCAGCTTCATCCATATTATATCCTCTACATCAATAGAAATGGAGAATTGCTTTTATCTCCGTCTGAAAGTAAGAAAATATTGGAACACCTCAGTAGCATTTGTCGGGGTCAAAGTAAACCGTTGAGTCATGTGGTAGACAAGTTCAATCGTCAAACAAAAGATGGGAAAGAAATGGTTGTTTATTCGGAATTGCTTCAAGAGGCAATCGATCAACTAATGGAACATGATCAGATTTCAACGATGGATGCCCTATTTAACTTTGGATCTGTTGACTTGATGAATACTAGTATTGAGGGAATGGATGATTTTGAGTTAATTTGTTTCTTTATATTGATGAAAGGGGATTCTGATGATTAGATTTCCGTCCTATACAGCCTTATCAAAACCTCACCTTCTATTTAGACCTCATAAGAAGGGAAATAGTGATTTTTTTGATAATCTTAATGTATCTGTGAAAGAAAAGAAAGATTTAAGAGATCAGATTAGAGCAATTCAAATTACTCATCAGATTGATACAAGTACCACTAATATTCCTGCTGGAAAAAAAGTGAAGCAAATCATGGTTTTAGAAATAGAACTTGAACAAATGGATGTTTCCTTAACTTTATTAGAACAGCTAGATATAAGATTAGGGATTTACACAGCCTTTGTATTAAAATATCCACAAGGTCAAGAAGAACTTCTTATTCATTATAAAGAGCCTTTAAGTCAAGAAAAGGATGGCAAGCACTTTAAGATTGTCCGTCGCTTTCAGACGAATGATGATGTAAGCATTGACTTTGAGGGAAATGATTTAGATGATGTTTATGAGAGTCTTGTAAAAGAAACTGGTAAGAAAGAATTACAAGTTTTAGAAACAAGTAATCTTAGAAACTCTATTGAACTCAGTGACCAATTAGATAAATTAGAAAAAAAGGCACAGCAGCTAAAGAAAAAGATGTATTCTGAAAAATCAATGAGAAAACAAATGGAAATAAAAAGAGACTATCAGGCTACATTGAAAGAAATAGAAGCTTTAAAGAAGCAAAATTGATTGTAAGTTTTGATTAAGGACAATCAGAAATTGAGATTAGGGAACACTTTTGATTTCAACCCCTATTTTTGATAAAATGAAGCTGTAATGTATTAAAAATGAAGCATTACAAAAATAGGATAAGCCAACTTAATTTTTTATAAAATTAAAATTACAAAAGCTTGACAAAGCTAAGAAAGGATACTACCATGAGCACAGCACAGCACAGCACAGCACAGCACAGCACAGCACACAGGTGAAAACTCTGGACTTGAGAAATTAACTCTCACTTCAAAAGATGTTTTTACAGATAATATTTCAAAAATTGGTCAACTTTTTCCTGAAGTTCTGACGGAAAAGAGGGATGAATACGGCAAATTACGTCCTGCGATTGACTTTGAGAAGCTTAAACAGTTTTTATCAGAGGAAATTGTGGATGGTCGAGAATCCTATGAGTTTACTTGGGTTGGAAAGCGTGAAGCTATCGCAGAAGCTGGGCGACCAACTACCAAAACCTTAAGACCAGATCTTGATGAAAGTGTTGACTTTGAAAACAGTGAAAATGTCTTTATTACTGGAGATAATTTAGAAGTCTTAAAAATTTTACAAGAATCCTATCTAGGAAAAATCGATATGATTTATATCGATCCACCCTATAATACAGGAAAAGACTTTGTATATTCTGATAAGTTCCAAAAAACAGACGAAGAGTTGAAGGAAGAGATGGAACTTTTGGATGAAGAAGGACGCCAAGTTATTGGTTTACGACCAAATGAAAAGACTTCGGCTCGCTACCACTCAGACTGGCTCAATATGATGTATCCACGCCTCCGTCTAGCTCGTAACCTCCTCAAAGATTCAGGTGTTATCTTTATCTCTATTGATGATAATGAACAAGCGAATCTTAAAGCTATCTGTGATGAGATATTTGGGGAGGAGAATTTTGTTCAAACGATTGCTTGGAGAAGAAGTGATAATCAACCTAATATAGGTAAAGCTGCTAGAGTTAAGGAATATATATATGTTTATTCAAAGAATTATGATGAACTAAAGTATGGTAGATTGCCTCTATCTCAAAAAGCAATTTCGGAGTATAGATATGAGGATGAATTCGCTGGTAAATTTCGGCGCGGTATTCTATTGGATAAGACAAGGGGACGTCATTTTTATGAAGTGAAAACTAGGTCTGGAAATGTGTTAAATGGTCCATGGATGGTAACTGAAGAAGTTATGAAACAAATGGACAAAGAAAATCAAATTTATTGGACAAGTGGTGGTGATGAGCAACCGTATTCTAAGATATATTTAAAGGATAGTAAAGGTGCAATTCCAAATGATTTTTGGGGGATTGAATTTGGAACGAATCAACGCGCAAGTATAGAAGTAGAGACTTTATTCAAAAAAAGGATATTTGATTTTCCAAAACCAGCTATTTTAATAAAAAATTTATTAAATTTAGGTACATCATATGATTCACTTATCTTAGACTTCTTCGGTGGTTCTGGTACGACTGCGGATGCGGTGATGCAGCTCAATGCCGAGGATGGAGGTAACCGTAAATTTATCCTGTGTACGTTGGATGAGGAAGTAGCAGATAAGTCTGCTGCTAAAGAAGCAGGTTATGAAACTATTGACCAGATTTCTCGGGAGCGGATTCGTCGAGCTGCTGCCAAGATTCAGGAGGAGCATCCAGAATTGATTGGCAAGCAAGATTTTGGATTTAAAGCTTACAAGCTAGACTCTTCTAATTTTAAAGACGTTTCAGCTCGACCTGATCAATTTATCCAAGGAGAACTCTTTGATAGTGTATCCAATATCAAGGAAGGACGTACTGGCCTTGACTTACTTTTCCAAGTTATGCTGACATGGGGAATGGAACTGTCACTAGCCATTGATATGGAGAAAGTAGCAGGATCAGAAATCTATGACGTAGATCAAGGTTCGCTCATGGCTTGTTTTGAAGATGAAATATCAGAAGAAGTCATCCGTCACATCGCTCAAGCACAACCACTCCGTGCCGTTTTCCGTGATAGCTCATTTGCCAATTCAGCAGATAAGATTAACGTAAGTGAAATCTTCAAAGAATTGTCACCACATACGAAAGTGAAGGTGGTGTAGGCGATGTTCTATCAGCTGACAACTGATAATTGGATAAGTATCGGAGGGATTATAGTAGATTCGATTGCGATTATTGTTTCTATCAGCATTGCAATCTGGGTTACTAGACGTGCTTTTAAAGATAACTTAAAACAAAATTTATTTGAAAAAAGGATGATATTGTATAGTGATTTTGTTCTACCTTTGGAATACTTACTTGCAAATCATACAGTTTCTAATCTGAAAAAGCAACATGAGGCAATTGATGAAAATATAACTAAATTATATTTTTTATCTAATAAGGAAATGTATAGTTTAGCCATAGAATTCATTCAAGAACTTGAAGATACTATCAAGAAAGTTGAAGACGGAAAGATACAAGAAGATAATCAAAAACTTATTTCTATTTGTCTTGTACTTAGTGATGCAATGAAGTGGGAAAAAGAGTATTTTAACGATATTACATCATCAAAAATGAAAGAAATTAAAAAGAAATATAATATGGCGTAACTATTAAACATAGTTATAGATGTGAAATAGTTTATGTGAATTTAATAAAAAGAATATAGAATTATGAAACTACAATTTAAAAAACAACAATTTCAGTTGGATGCGGTTAGTGCCATTGCAGATTTATTTCAAGGGCAAGCCAAACATACTGGAGTTCAGTATATGGCGGATCCAGGTCGTCTCAAGTCAGATGAGGTAGATTTGGTTTTAGATGCTTATCGAAATGCACCGATTCAATTGAGTCAAACAAGTATACGAGAAAATGTTCATACTATGCAAACTCGCTATGGTTTGCGTCCTTCTGATAAACTATCGATTGATATGATTGCTGGACGAGAAGCTTACAATTTTTCAATAGAGATGGAGACGGGAACAGGGAAGACCTATACTTACATCCGTACAATTATGGAGTTGAATAAACGGTATGGCTGGCTTAAGTTTGTTATTGTCGTTCCAAGTGTTGCTATTCGTGAAGGGGTTCTCAAGTCATTACAAATTATGTCAAGTCACTTTCAGATGGAGTATGGCAAACAACCACGCTATTTTGTCTACGATTCTTCACGTTTAGGTGATTTGGATAGTTTTGCCAATTCGTCAGACCTTCAAATCATGGTCATCAACTCTCAAGCCTTTAATGCGAAAGGGAAAGATGCGCGACGGATTCATTCTGAACAGGAAAGTTTCCGTTGGCGCCGTCCAATTGATGTCTTGGCAGCTATGAATCCAATTATGATTATTGATGAACCTCAGTCTGTTGAAGGGAAACAAACCAAGGAAAGACTAAAAGATTTCAAGCCTTTATTTACGCTACGTTATTCGGCTACCCATAAAGAAAAACATGATATGGTTTATAGATTGGATGCCATGGATGCTTACAATCAAAAATTAGTGAAAAAGATTGCGGTTAAGGCTATTGAGCAAACTGGGACGACAGGGACACAAGGCTATCTTTATTTACAAGAAATCATTCCACAAAAAACAGGAGCACCCAAAGCAAAAATTGAGTTTGAAGTAAAAACGCAGTCAGGTGTCAAAAGGAAATTGAAGGTAGTGGAAGAACCCTTTGATTTGTACGCTGAATCAGGGAATTTATCTGCTTATAAAGGAATGACCCTTAGTCACTTTGATGCAAGAGAGAACAAACTTCAAGTTGGTGTGACGCAAGAACTTCATGTCGGTGAAGTGATAGGGGAAGTGGATGAGTCTAGCATCAGAAGAATTCAAATCCGAGAGACTATAAAAAGTCATATCGAAAAGGAAAGTAAACTGTACAATCGAAAAATTAAAGTATTATCCCTATTTTTCATCGATGAAGTGGCCAAGTATAAGCAATATGATGAACATAATGATGCCTATAATGGAGAATACGCTCAGATTTTTGAAGAGGAATACCGAAATCAAGTAAACCAGTTTATCCAAACACAGGAACCAACTCCTTATCGTCGATATTTGGAGGCTAATCTTGAGGGAAATTCAGTTCATGCTGGTTACTTTTCGGTAGATAAAGTGAAGAAGTCAGATAAGACCATTTTTGTGGATTATAAATCTGCCAGTGAAAAGAAGAACAATCTTTCAAATGACATTGATGCCTATGACTTGATTATGAAGGACAAGGAGCGTTTGTTGAGCTTTGAAGAGCCGGTTCGTTTCCTCTTTTCTCACTCAGCTCTAAAAGAAGGTTGGGATAATCCAAATGTTTTTCAAATCTGTACGCTGAAGCAATCTTCAGCAGAGACTCGAAAACGTCAAGAAATTGGCCGTGGTATGCGTTTGGCAGTTGACCAAAACGGAATTCGTCAGGATTTTGAACTCTTAGGAAATGATGTTCATGAAATCAATAAACTGACAGTAATTGCAAATGAAAGTTATGATCAATTTGCTCGGAGTCTACAAGAAGAAATCAAAGAACTCTTAGCGGATCATCCTGCAAAAGTGGATGTTACTCTCTTTACGAATAAAGTTCTAACGAATCCAGAAGGACAAACAATACGTATTACCAAGGAACAAGCAGATTCGATTCACTTTGATTTGATCCGACAAGGCTATATAGACCGTGAAGGACAATTGACTACAGAATATTTTACTGCAAAAGAAAATCATCAGTTACAACTGTCTGAAACACTAGCAGGTTATGAGGATAAGCTGGTAGAGATATTGGAGAGCGTTTATCATGTTGGACAGTATGAAATTGAAAATGCCAATCATTCAGTCATTCAGTTCTCAAATGAGGTCAATCAAGAAAATATTGCTCGAAAAGAATTCTTAAATCTCTGGAAGCAAATCAATCGAAAGACCAGTTACCAAGTAGAATTTGATGATGCGGAGTTGGTAAAACATTCGGTTGACTATATCAATGAGAAATTAGTTGTTAGCAAACCAAGCTTTCATATAACTCAAGCAAGCGCTACTGAGATGAGTAAGGAAGAAGGTCTCCATCTGACAGTGGCTGAGAATGATCGCCAAAAAGAATATCTAACGGATTCGCAGATTATGACCAAATATGATTTACTAGGGGAGATTGCTGATCAGACTGGTTTAACTCGTAAGTTGGTTGCGGAAATATTAAGTAAAATCTATGTCTACCAATTTGACAAGTTTAAACAAAATCCAGAAGAGTTTATTCTTAAGGTTTCAAAACTAATTAATGAACAAAAAGCAAGTCAAATTATCAAGCATATTCAGTATAATGTGTTAAATGAAGAGTATGATATGGACTTGTTTTATGACAATCCTGAAACTGCTAACAGATCAGATGATCACTTACTTGAATCCCAAAAAGGAATTTACAATTTTGTAAAAGTTGATTCAAATACGGAGAAGACCTTTAAAGAATCTTTGGAACAATACGAGGATGTTCGTGTTTATGTGAAGTTACCAGGGAAGTTCAGTATTGCTACTCCGCTTGGGAACTATAACCCTGACTGGGCAATTGCCTTCCGTGAAGGAAGTGTCAAGCATATCTATTTTGTTGCAGAAACGAAAGGCTCTATGTCTAGTCTTCAATTAAAGCAAGCTGAGCAAGCAAAAATTGCCTGTGCGCGTGCTCACTTTAAAGCTTTAGCTCAAGCTGGATTGATTAATGATCAGCACATCTATGATGTGGTTTCAAGTTATGAGGAATTATTAAATATTGTAAGATAGGGAGGAAAAAGAAATGGAATTTGTTGTATATCGTAAGGGAAGAGAAGTAGCTGTTTTTCAACGTAGGAGTGATGCAGAGAGATATGTGCGCTCTAAAACTGGATTTTTCGGTGAACCAGATGCTTACTATCAGATTGAACAAAGAGGTTGTTACCTGACAGAAGCAGCTGTAACTTACAAGGGGTTGGCAGATGACTGCGATGAATTGATGACTTTGCGAACATTCAGGGATTCTTATCTAGCTTTGCAGGATGGTGGTCAGGAGGAAATTGAATCCTACTATAAGATGGCTCCTAAGATTGTTGCCAAGTTAGAAGAACATCCAAATCGAGAGGAAATACTAGATTCTATCTGGTCAGAACTTGTCTTACCTTGTGTTGCCTTGATTAAAACAGGAGAGAATCAAGCTTGCCATCAATTGTATAAAACATATACACTAGAATTGTCTCAAAAAGTGGTCCAATAAAACGAGTAAAGTATAGCAACAGAGTTCGGGTCCTCGCTAACTTGTATAGTAAAGAGGCCCCCTACTCTATTTAGAGCCTCAATACCAAAATAAACGTATCAAGCTACTCACAAAATCAACTTATATTGAAGATTTTGAGTGGTATGATGATGAGACAAAAGAAGCCAATTTCATGGAATGGCTTGAGCAGATGGTAGGGTATTAAGGGGGTAAAATTCCCCCTTGGGATTTAAGGAACTATGAAAACTGTATAAGCAGAATTATCTAACACAAAAAGGAATAATAGGAAAATGAAAGAACTGAAATTATTGAAATATGCAACAATCGTATTTATGCTTTTTATCTTCTTTTGGGTAAGTTTTGGGGGTTATATTTTGGGAACTCAAAGAAATAATGAACCTAAAACAGCACAAACAGAAAGCCCAACAAGTCAAGAAAGCAAGTTGCGTACTGATTTACATGATGGTACTATTTTAGGTAAGTTCTGGAATAGTAAAGGGCATTTTATTGTAGTATATGATGAAGACACAAAAGCCCCTATAATCTTCCCTGTTGACGTTAAAGAGTGGGAGACTATGAGAGTAGGGGAAACATATTAAACAGAGTTAGAGGACTATAAACAGCCTTCTAGGGGGATGTTAGAAAGAAAGATAAAAGATAACATGAAAAGAGATAATGGCGATTATAATTTGTTTAAATTTGTGGGGATTGGAGCAATATTGTTTTGTCTATTTATGATTATAGGGTCAAGGTTTGTCACTGTTGGTCTAGAAGAACCTAAACCAGTACAAAAAGAACCATCAGAATACTTAAAGCAAGAGATACAGTTGGAAGATGCTAAAATACTTGGAAAGTTTTGGAATGATAAAGGGCATTTTATTGTAGTGTACAAGGGTACTACAAAAGCCCCTGAAATCGTTGAGGTTGATGCTTCTGAGTGGGAGCTTATGGAAGTAGGTGTAAACTTTGTGACTGTTGGTGTAGGTAGCAAGGAAGAGACTAAAACAGTACAAAGGGAAAGCCTTGGATTTCAAGAAAGCAGGTTGAAAGCAAAATTAGAAGATGCTACTATTTTAGGCAAGTTCTGGAATAGTAAAGGGTATTTTATTGTAGTGTACAAGGGTACTACAAAAGCCCCAGAAATCATTGAGGTTAACTATTCTGAGTGGCAACTTATGGATATAGGGGAACTATATTAAACAGTGTTAGAGGGGATACACTCACTTCTAAGTATCAAAAAAATGAGCACTTCCGTAATTGGAAATGCTCGTTTTTTGATATGTTTAGACTCTTATACTCAATGAAAATCAAAGAGCAAACTAGGAAACTAGCCACAGGCTGCTCAAAACACTGTTTTGAGGTTGTAGATAAGACTGACGAAGTCAGTCACATATATACGGCAAGGCGACGTTGACGTGGTTTGAAGAGATTTTCGAAGAGTATTAGTCTTTATTTTCGTATGGCAAGATCAAGTTCAAGATGATTCCTGTCATGGCTGATAGGGCAGTACCTGAAAGTGTAACTGGACCAAGTTTAAGGATAGCTCCCCCAAGTCCAAGGACCAACATAGCACTTGCGATGATTAGATTACGCATTTGAGCGAAGTCAACACGTTCTTTAATCAAGACTTTCAAACCGTTGCTGGCGATAACTCCGTAGAGAAGGATTGACATACCACCAAGTACAGCATTTGGAATGGTTGAAATCAAGGCAGTGAATTTACCAAGGAAGCTGAGTGCAATCGCGATGAAGGCAGCGCTACGGATAACTGAGACAGAAGCGATACGAGTCATACCGATAACCCCTGTATTTTCTCCGTAAGTTGTATTGGCTGGTCCACCAAGGAAGGCAGAAACAGAAGTTGCGATACCGTCACCAAGAAGAGTACGGTGAAGACCTGGTTCTTTCAAGAATTGACGGCCACAGATTTGACCCAAAACAGTATGGTCTCCGATGTGTTCAGAAATTGTTACGATAGCGATTGGCAAGATAGCGATGGTTTCTGGACCAAAGTAAAGATTGTACTCTTTAAAGGCACCACCGGTGTTAAATGGCAAGTAGAAACCAGGAATTTCAAACCAGTTAGCTTTAAGAACTGGTGTAAAGTCAACCAAACCAAGGGTTAGTGCGAAGAGGTAACCACCGATAATGGCAAAGAGGAATGGAATGATTCGTAGGAAGCCTTTTCCTTTTGTATTGATAAAGGCAGCAATCAAGAACGTAACAACGGCTACCAGAGCATTTTTCCAATTTCCGTCTGCTACAAGACCTGCATTGGTAACAGCTGAACCTGCAAGTCCAAGACCGATAACGATGATCATAGGTCCGATAATGATTGGTGGCAAGAGTTTATCAATCCATTTTGTTCCTACAAATCGGATGCTGGTAGCAACAAGGACATAGACCAAACCAGTCAAGATAACCCCTGTTTGAGCAGCAGATACATCACCACCCATTTCTTTCATAGCCAGTGACATAGCTGTGATAAAGGCGAATGAAGAACCTAGATAAACTGGAACTTTAAAACCAGTTGAAATCATGTAGATGAGTGTTCCGACACCTGAAGCAAAAAGGGCAACGGATACAGGCATTCCCAAAATCAATGGTACTAAGATGGTCGCACCGAACATGGCGAAAACGTGTTGGAAACTAAGGAGAATTCCTTTTCCAGCCGAAGGACGTTGGTCAACGTCTAGTAACAAATCAACAGTTGATTCTTGTTTCATATAAACCTCACTTTTGGGCATCAAAAAAGAGCCCATTATTTTACAGCAATAGGCCCTCAGAGTAAGACTTCTTTAAAATCTAGACTTTAAAGAATTTCAAATATTTCTGCGTCTTCGTCACCTCACGGGATGACATTAAAAACCTTTGCTTGTGATAGTATAGCAAAAATTGTAAACTTTGTAAATATTTTTTTACTTAAAAATTTAAAGTGGGCGTTTATTTGGCATACCAGCCTTACGTGGATATTTATTTGGTGTTTCTTTTTTCTTTTCTACCACTGTGATGTAACGCGGATCTCCATTTGGTAGAGCGTAGCTGAGATTGTCTTCGACCTTACTAAAAAGGAGGTTGAGGGCATTCTTAGCTTCTAATAATTCCTCAGGTGCATTGCTGGCCTTGAGTGCCAATAGTTTTCCGCCAACTTGCAGGTAAGGGATAGTCAATTCAGACAAGACCTGCATACGGGCAACCGCACGAGCTGTTACAAAATCATATTGAGCACGGAAGTTCTTGTTTTGGGCAAAATCTTCTGCACGACCGTGGTAAAAATGAACACCGTCCAAATCCAGTTCCTGAGCCAACAGTTGGAGGAAGTTGATGCGCTTATTGAGTGAATCAATGATGGTCACATCAAGCTGAGGATAGAGGATTTTCATCGGCAGACTAGGAAATCCTGCCCCAGCACCGATGTCAAGAAGTTTGATAGTTTCATTGGGAATCAAACCTTGAAGAATGGGTGCAATTGAATCGTAAAAATGTTTGAGATAAACTTCTTCCTTGTCTGTAATAGCTGTTAGATTGATTTTTTCATTCCACTCGACCAAGAGTTCAAAATAACGTTCAAATTGTTTTTTTTGCTGGTCCGAAAGTGAAAGATTTTGCTCGGCAAGCAGGTTGTAAAATGTTTCTGGTTTCATAGTGTTTTCCTTCTTTAGTATCATCTTATTTTACCACAATCATAAAAAATTTGATATACTGGTACTAATCTAAAAGCAGAAAGGACTTATATAATGACTTGGATTATTCTTGGAGTTATCGCTCTTGTTGTTATTTTTGTGATTGTTAGCTATAACGGTTTGGTTAAGAATCGTATGCAAACCAAGGAGGCTTGGAGTCAGATTGATGTTCAGTTGAAACGTCGAAATGACCTCTTGCCAAACTTGATTGAGACTGTAAAAGGTTATGCTAAATATGAAGGTTCTACCCTTGAAAAGGTGGCAGAACTTCGTAACCAAGTGGCGGCAGCGACTTCACCAGCAGAAGCTATGAAAGCTAGTGATGCACTCACTCGTCAGGTTTCAGGTATCTTCGCAGTTGCAGAAAGCTATCCAGATTTGAAAGCTAGTGCAAACTTTGTTAAATTGCAAGAGGAGTTGACAAACACAGAAAATAAAATTTCTTACTCTCGTCAACTCTACAACAGTGTTGTCAGCAACTACAATGTAAAATTAGAAACTTTCCCAAGCAATATTATCGCTGGAATGTTTGGATTTAAAGCAGCAGATTTCCTTCAAACTCCAGAAGAGGAAAAGGCAGTTCCTAAAGTTGATTTTAGCGGTTTAGGTGACTAAGATGTTGTTTGATCAAATTGCAAGCAATAAACGAAAAACCTGGATTTTGTTGCTGGTATTTTTCCTACTCTTAGCTCTTGTTGGCTATGCGGTTGGTTACCTCTTTATGCGATCTGGGCTTGGTGGCTTGGTTATCGCACTGATTATCGGCTTTATCTATGCTTTGTCCATGATTTTTCAATCGACAGAGATTGTCATGTCCATGAATGGAGCGCGTGAGGTTGATGAGCAAATGGCACCAGACCTCTACCATGTAGTGGAAGATATGGCTATGGTCGCTCAGATTCCTATGCCCCGTGTTTTCATCATTGATGATCCAGCCTTAAATGCCTTTGCGACAGGTTCTAACCCTCAAAACGCAGCGGTTGCTGCGACTTCAGGCCTTCTAGCTATCATGAATCGTGAGGAGCTAGAAGCTGTTATGGGCCATGAAGTCAGTCATATTCGTAATTATGATATCCGTATTTCGACTATTGCAGTTGCCCTTGCTAGTGCTATCACCATGCTTTCTAGTATGGCAGGTCGTATGATGTGGTGGGGTGGCGCAGGTCGCAGACGAAGTGACGATGACCGAGATGGAAATGGCTTAGAAATCATTATGCTCATAGTTTCTCTACTAGCTATTGTGCTAGCGCCTCTTGCTGCAACCTTGGTGCAACTCGCTATTTCTCGTCAGAGAGAATTCCTAGCTGATGCTTCCAGTGTCGAGTTGACCCGCAATCCTCAAGGGATGATCAATGCTCTACATAAGTTGGATAACAGTAAACCAATGAGTCGTCCTGTCGATGATGCCAGCAGTGCACTTTATATCAATGATCCCAAGAAAGGGGGAGGGTTCCAAAAACTCTTTTACACCCACCCACCTATCTCAGAACGGATTGAACGTTTAAAACATATGTAAAATGAAGGCTGGGAAAAAGCCTTTAAAATCTGAAAAAACGCATAATATCAGGTGTGAATGAACTGCACCCCAAAAGTTAGACAGAAAAAATCTAACTTTTGGGGTGTTTTTATTATGAAATTAACT
>NZ_CRPU01000006.1 GCF_001096185.1 Streptococcus pneumoniae | reverse complement strand
TCGATTTGGCTGCTGTCGTATCAGCGACGGTCGGCTGTTCTTGCTCTTTTACTTCTCCTGCTTGAGAAGGTTCTTGGCTAGCTGGATTTGTCTCTGACTGAGCAGAGTTAGACTCAGCTACTGCTTGCCCTTGATTGGTTCCCTCAGCTGGAGCTTCTTGCGTTTTCACCTCATCAGGTGCTTTAAGTTCAGCTGGCTGGCTAGTTGAAGCCTTGCTCGAGTCTTCCTCATCCGAGGTTCCTGGATTCCCATCTGAATTTCCAGAAGATCCAGCAACTACATCACTGGCTGTTGCCGAAGATACTGCAGGAGCTTGAGCAGCTACTCCATTGGCAAAGAACATCAGAGCCGCCACCGCGACACTGGCAGCACCAAAGTGATATTTTCGAATTGAATATCGGAAAACTTTTTCTTTGTTATATTTTCCAAAGTCCATGAAATCTTTCTCCTTTTTTGTAAGTTGTTTTGAAAACAAAAATAGCCTTATCATCTTCAAACTCACATGATATTAAATAGTATTGATAGAACTATTTAACCCACTGTACCCAGTGTACAGTCTACTAATAATTATACCATACCCCCCCCCCCCGAATTTACCATCTAATCATCCAAAAATCTTGATTTTTAGAGAATTTTTTAGCATATGTTTATTATATTTATTATAGGTATGCGCTTTTTTGATTTATTTCCTAGAAACTAATAACTTTTCTATATCTTTATTTATGAAAATTTTAGTATAATAATAGTTATAATTGGCTGATTTTTAGTAGCATGAATATATTAAATAGAATTTAGAAAGCAAGTATGGATTCGGATTTTAGTTTGAAAAACCTCCCTATTTTGGGATTGGAAGAGCTTATCATTAGTTTCCGAAAAATGTCTAAGACTTATACTAGACTTGTTCGATACCTTTTTGCAGCAAGATTAAATGGTTAGCTGGTTAGAAATTGAATTGTTCAGCTTTTATTTCATCTCACTATCCCCTATTCCTAGAGCCACAATCTCCCTATTCCTTCCTTTGACGATTCTCAGCTCCAAAATCACTCCTATCCCTAGACTCCCTAGACCACTTTCAGCCCTTACCTCATGATAATCAAGCTTGTAAATATAATATATTGAAATAAAATATGAACAAATTGATAAGGGGATTTTAAAGTAATTTCTAACAATGCTTTAGAAACTATGATGTGCTATTCTAAATTCAACTCACTATAAAAAGCAACTAAAACAAAATGAAACAAGAATCAAACAAATTGGTCTTGGAATTTCAATCAATTTATAACAATATTTTAAAAGCCCCTTGTACTATCCCAGCTTTAGCTCATTATATTTGTTCTAAATCCATTGATTATCATTTTACTCTTATCCTCAATCTAAGATTAGTATTTTGAGCTATCCTACATAAGTCTCCTGACTTGCTTTTTGATTTTTGTTTATAGGATATTGAATTTGGAATAGTTTACTAGTACTTCTAAAACATTGATAGAAATTACTTTGACTTTCCTGATTGATTTTTCCAGTTCTTATTTCATTCAGATATGCTATGCATTAACTGATAGCGGATACCTACGGAGAACTTGCCACTCAGATGTAGGACCTGCCCATCATACAAAAAACAGACTTCATCCCACAAAGAGATAAAATCTGTTACTATTTTCTACACGATATTTCCTAATTTTTAATCCAGCAGTTGGTCTGCCTGACTGATGGCTCGCTCGGGGTGCTGGGTAAAGGGTTTGTTCCCGAAAAACTCCAACCATGGTTTACGAACCTCGTCTTTGCTGGTTTCCCTGTATTTTTTTAGGTCTTATTTATGATGGTTCTTCAATAATTCTTCAAACTCAGATACTGACATACCTAATTGCTGACTAGCAACCTCAGGTGCCAGAAGACCTTGACGGACTAAATTTAGTAGCATGGACAAACTTCCTTCAACTTTCCCTCGCTCCAGTCCCTGTTCAAGACCTTCTTCTCGCCCTTTTTCAATACCCTCTGCACGACCTCTCTCCAACCCTTTTTCTTCAGCTTGTTCCAAGGCATAGTCCTGCGCTAACAAGGCTTGTTCTTCTCGCATACGTAGTTGACTAAACATCTTCCTGTCCTCCTCAGACCAGCTCTTGTAGTCCAGCAGTTGGTCTGCTTGGCTGATGGCTCGCTCGGGTTGTTGGGTAAAGGGCTTGTTCCCAAAAAACTCCAACCATGGTTTACGAACCTCGTCTTTGCTGGTTTCTCTGTATTTTTTTAATTCCAAGAAAGCCATCTTAACCAGATGGTTTTCTTGTCCGTTATTTGTGATGGTTAAAACTTCACCTGTCGTATCCTCTCGCATGCTAAAACTGTGGAAAGCCAAATCATCTGAGAAATAATTACTATCCACAATAGCAATAGCGTAGACAGGAGCGATATGTTTGTAACTCTGGTGAGTATCACCTTCTTGCTGGCGGATTTTTTCAAGATTTTGATTGACCTGACTGCACAGGTAAGCCCACAGGCGATTGATGAAAAAATTCTGGTGATGAACTTGAATCTCAATGATTACTTGAGTTCCATTATCTAGTTCAGCCAAAACATCTATACTGGTATAAAAATCTTGCGCCGAGTAGGGCAGGGAAGGCAAGACGTGAATATTGCTCCCCTCCAAAATGGTCACATTTTTTGCTGGTAAATCCAGCATATCGCGGATAAATTGACAAGTGATTTCTGGATTGCTGAAAATTTTTTTAGCAACCAAATCATTAGTTGGGCTGATGCCCGGATGACGTACAGTCATATTTCTTCTCCTTTCATTATAGCACATTTTTTAATCTAATTTACTAGATTCTATGCTTCTATCTATTTATTCGGAAAAAGAAAGCTAATCGCTTATTTGAAATTTTTTCCCCTCTGTTGGATAGTACCGTCTATCTATGTTATAATGAAAGAAGGATTTAAAATCGGAAAAGGAGTATCTATGATAAAATTAGGTGTCATCGGCACTGGCGCTATCAGCCATCACTTCATAAAAGCAGCCCATGCTAGTGGAAAATACCAGCTGGTCGCAGTCTATTCTAGGAAACTTGAAACCGCAGCAACCTTTGCTTCTCGCTATCAGAATATCCAACTCTTCGATCAATTAGAAGACTTCTTCAAGAGCTCCTTTGATGTAGTCTATATTGCCAGTCCAAACTCCTTACATTTTGCTCAGGCAAAAACTGCCTTGTCTGCTGGTAAACACGTCATTCTTGAAAAGCCAGCTGTCACTCAGCCACAAGAATGGCTAGATTTGGTTCAAATAGCAAAGAAAAATCACTGTTTTATATTCGAAGCAGCTCGTAATTACCATGAAAAAGCTTTCACTATCATCAAAAACTTTTTAGCAGACAAGCAAATTTTGGGAGCAGATTTCAACTATGCCAAGTATTCTTCCAAGATGCCTGACTTGTTAACTGGGGAGACACCAAATGTCTTTTCAGAGCGTTTTGCTGGTGGAGCTCTTATGGATTTGGGAATTTATCCTCTCTACGCTGCCGTTCGTCTCTTTGGAAAAGCTAATGACGCGACCTACATGGCTCAACAGCTTGACAATAGCATGGACCTAAATGGAGATGGCATCCTCTTCTACCCAGATTATCAAGTTCATATCAAGGCTGGGAAAAACATCACTTCCAATCTTCCTTGCGAGATTTATACGACAGATGGTACCTTGACCCTCAACACGATTGAGCATATTCGCTCAGCTATTTTTACCGACCACCAAGGAAATCAAGTCCAGCTCCCTATCCAACAGGCTCCTCATACGATGACTGAGGAAGTCGCTGCATTTGCACAGATGATTCAGCAACCAGACCAGACACTCTACCAGAATTGGCTGGATGATGCAGGCTCTGTTCATGAGCTACTATATACCATGCGCCAGACTGCTGGCATTAGATTTGAGGCAGAAAATGAAAACTAAACTACCGACCGAGTGGCAAGAACTGAGCGACCAACTCGGTTTCCAAGAATTCACCCCCATTCAAACTCAACTATTTGAGCCCCTTCTTGCTGGAGAAAATCTTCTAGGAGTAAGCCCAACAGGAACTGGCAAGACCCTAGCTTATCTCCTACCAAGTCTTCTCAGACTACAAAAGAAAAAAGCCCAACAACTCTTGATTCTAGCACCAAATACAGAACTTGCTGGACAGATTTTTGATGTATGTAAAACGTGGGCTGAAGCTATCGGCTTGACAGCCCAACTCTTCCTTTCAGGTTCGAGCCAAAAACGCCAGATTGAACGCCTCAAAAAAGGACCAGAAATTCTGATTGGAACCCCTGGTCGTATCTTTGAGTTGATTAAATTGAAAAAAATCAAGATGATGAATGTGGAAACCATCATCCTGGATGAATTCGACCAATTGCTAGATGATTCTCAGATTCACTTTGTCGAGAAAATCACTCACTACGCACCGCGTGACCACCAACTCGTCTATATGAGTGCGACAACCAAGTTTGACCAAGAAAAGATTTCGCCTAATACACGTACCATTGACCTCTCTGACCAAAAATTGGACAACATTCAACATTTCTATATGCAGGTAGACCAACGTCACAGAGTAGACATGCTACGAAAACTAGCTCATGTTGAGGATTTCCGCGGTCTGGTCTTCTTCAATAGCCTGTCAGACCTTGGAATTGCAGAAGAAAAATTACAGTATCGTGATATCTTGGCTGTTTCCCTCGCTAGTGATGTTAATGTCAAATTTAGAAAAGTCATCTTAGAAAAGTTTAAAGATAAGCAACTAACCCTACTCCTTGCAACTGACCTTTTGGCTCGTGGAATTGATATCGATAGCCTCGAATGTGTTGTAAACTTTGATGTCCCTAGAGACATCGAAACCTACACCCACCGTGCTGGCCGTACTGGCCGTATGGGCAAGGAAGGTTATGTTATCACTCTCGTCACTCATCCAGAAGAACTTAAAAAACTCAAGAAATTTGCGAGCGTACGTGAAATTGTCTTGAAAAATCAAGAACTCTATATTAAATAAAGTCCTCAATGAGTCTTGGTAAAAAATGAACTGCATCCCCAAAGTCAGACAGAAAAAATCTAACTTTGAAGATGTAGTTCACTTTTCTATTACTCTTATTTGAACGAGAGATTTTTCTTTTGCAAAATACAAGGTGTTTCACATCAGCCTTTTAAAGCTATATAAAAACTCTCCAACTATTCTATTATACCATATAAAAAAATAAATAAATAGACTTGTTTTTTTCTTTTTTTGACGTATACTAACAATAGAAAGCGCTTTAAATAAAAGGAGGTTTTATGAGGAAAGTAAATAAGGACATTTTATTCTTAACTGGAATCATAGTTTTATGTTTTGGTTTTTTATTATTTCACATCAACCCCTATTATGCCGGACCCGATGAGACACTGAAAGAAAGGATAAATTTATTCTTTTGGGAGCTATATTGGAGACCTATAGGAACTCTCAGTATCCTTTTGGGTTGCATTATGACTTTCAAAGGATTGAAAAAATAATCTTTTACTCATGAAGAATGGAAATTTTTTATAATTATACTCAATGAAAATCAAAGAGCAAACTAGGAAGCTAGCAATAGGTTACTCAAAGAACAGTTTGAAGACTCCAAATGTGGCGAAGCCAACATGGTTTGATGAGATTTTCGAAGAATATTCGTTTAAATGACTCAGTCTCCCATAACGTACCACCCTACACTTATGGTTACATTAGACTAAAAGCATCTTACAAAGTAAACGTTCGTAAATTAGAAGTTAGATACTTAGGCACCAACAAATGGGTTCCAGCTGGTGAACCCTCTACTATATCGAATGTTAGTGTTTGGAGTGAACTAGTCACTTGGAAATAACTCATTAGATAGATCTGGACTTTACCAGGTCTATCTTTTTATTTTTTAAAAAAAGAACCTTGCAATGCAAGATTCTTTTAGTGTCTGACTTAAATAATTGTTCTTCTGGGAACTAAATCGAATTAAGCTTCGATTTCTGTAACCATACCTGAACCAACAGTACGTCCACCCTCACGGATAGAGAATGTAGTACCTTGTTCTACGGCGATTGGGTGGATCAACTCAACGTCGATTGTCACGTTATCACCAGGCATTACCATTTCAGTACCCGCTGGAAGTTCGATTGAACCTGTAACGTCAGTAGTACGGAAGTAGAATTGTGGACGGTAGTTGTTGAAGAATGGAGTGTGACGTCCACCTTCTTCTTTAGTAAGGATATAAACTTCACCTTTGAATTTAGTGTGTGGGTTGATTGAACCTGGTTTAGCGATAACTTGTCCACGTTCGATTTCATCACGTTGAACACCACGAAGAAGGACACCTACGTTATCTCCGGCAAGACCTTCGTCAAGTTGTTTACGGAACATTTCAACACCAGTAACAACTGCTTTTTGAGTTTCTTCTTTGATACCAACGATTTCGATTTCGTCGTTGACTTTAACGATACCACGGTCGATACGTCCTGAAGCAACTGTACCACGTCCAGTGATTGAGAATACGTCTTCGACTGGAAGAAGCAATGGTTTGTCAGTGTCACGTTCTGGTTCTGGGATGTACTCATCAACTGTGTTCATCAATTCCATAACGATGTCTTCGTATTTAGAGTCACCTTCAAGGGCTTTAAGAGCTGAACCTTGGATAACTGGAAGATCGTCACCTGGGAAGTCGTATTCTGACAATAGGTCACGGATTTCCATTTCAACCAATTCAAGCAATTCTTCGTCGTCAACCAAGTCAACTTTGTTCATGAAGACGATAAGGTGTTTAACACCAACCTGACGTGAAAGAAGGATGTGTTCACGAGTTTGTGGCATTGGTCCGTCAGTTGAAGCTACTACAAGGATAGCTCCATCCATTTGAGCGGCACCAGTGATCATGTTTTTAACGTAGTCCGCGTGTCCTGGAGCGTCGATGTGAGCGTAGTGACGTTTTTCAGTTTCGTACTCAACGTGCGCAGTGTTGATAGTGATACCGCGTTCGCGTTCTTCTGGAGCAGCATCGATAGACGCATAGTCTTTAGGTTGGTTAACTGATGAAGGCAAGCGACGTGCCAAAACAGTTGTGATAGCTGCAGTTAGGGTAGTTTTACCGTGGTCAACGTGTCCGATAGTACCAATGTTAACGTGTGGTTTACTACGATCGTATTTTTCTTTTGCCATTTGAGTAAAAGCCTCCAATAAAATATATTTTATAGATAGACAGTAGGCAATACAGTCTAACTTTCCTTACTATTTTATCAAATTTCAGCTAAATTGCAAGTGTTTTACAACGTTTTTGTGAATTATTCTTGGTAAAAATTTAACTAACTAATAGAAAGTACTAAATAGACTTAGCCTTCAAGGAGTTTTCAGCATTATTCATCCACTCACTTGCTGAGAATGCAAACAGTCTCTGGTTTATACTACAAAAGCAAACTAGGAAGCTAGGTATAAGTTACTCACAACATCGGTTTAATACTCTTCGAAAATCTCTTCAAACCACGTCAGCGTCGCCTTACCGTAGGTATAGTTGAGACTGATCAAAAAGTCTTTGCAATCAGAAAAACATATAGTATCCGGTCTTGAGAAACCTTGGTACTATGCGTTTTATTGTGGGAAGATTTACTTCATTTTCTCCTAAAGTCGAGTTTTTGCCCAACCTCTTCATCTACAACCTCAAAGCAGTGCTTTGAGCAACCTGCGGCTAGCTTCCTAGTTTACTCTTTGATTTTCATTGAGTATAAGATTGCAGATAAAACGATAACAATCATAGGACACAGCAGAGCCAATGTCGGTCGAAGAATAGCCCCCCTAATCGCTTATTTTATAGCGAAATGAAATAGAAACTGAACATTTTGTTGAGGAAGGCAAATCAATTCCTCACAATGTTTGAGAAAGAAGGGCAGGATATTCCAACTTTACCCCACTATAAAGCAGACTTAACAAGATAGGGAACCCAGCTTCGGTAATATATAGTAGAATGAAAACTGCACAATTTGATTAGGGAATTCAAACCAATTTCTCACAATGTTTTAGAAACAAGGATCTATTATTTCAACTGCAACCTACTATAGCCCATTGAAGCTGGAATAGCCCACTGAGACTTCTAAACCACTGCTGGAGAGGACTTTCTTTCGATTTTCTTTCATTTCCCTAAAAAATCAAAAAGAGAGAATCAGTCTGATCCTCTCTTATCTTACTTATCCAGATAAGGCTCACTCAAATGTTGAAGGAGCTATTTCTTAGAGATAAAGGAATTTGAATACAGCTACTGCCGCAATGGCTGCTGCGATAGGCGCTACTACCGGTACCCAAGAATACCACCATTTTGAATCGCCTTTATGCTCACCAAGAATTGATTTTGGAAGGAAAGCATGAAGGAGACGTGGTCCTAAGTCACGGGCAGGGTTCAAGGCAGGTCCTGTAGGTCCACCAAGTGATGTTACCAAAGCCATAACGAGGAATCCAAGTGCCAAGTGAGCTACAGAAAGTCCTGAAGCAGTGTGTGGCGCTACTTGTGCTTTAATCGCCAAGTCAGAAAAATCAACAGTTTGTCCTGCTTGAGTTGCCATTTGTTTCATGTATTGAAGCACTTCAGCACCAAAGAAGTTTTTAGTCAAACCAAGAGCTGCAAAGAACAAAACAAATGAACCAATAAACTCGTTTACAAAACCATTAACAGTTGCTGCATAGCGACTTTCTTTTGTGCCATGGTCAATACTTGAAATAGTTGAGAAAGTACCCAAGATGTTATTTGGGTTTTCAGTTTTCAAGTAGAATGGACGGTGTGTTGCCACGACCAAGGCTTGACCAAAGATAGCCCCCAAGACTTGCGCGATAATGTAAGGTACCACTTGTGCCCAAGGGAAAAGACCGCTAACTGCAAGTCCTAGAGTGAAAGCAGGGTTGATGTGGTTACCAGATACGTTACCAAACATCAAAGCTGGGATCATAACCCCCATACCATAACCAACAGCGATGACGATCCAGCCACTTTGGTGACCTTTCGTACCTTTAAGTTCAACGTTGGCAACTGCACCATTCCCAAGAATGATCAAAATGGCAGTTCCCAAAAATTCAGTGGCATACTTCAGTGCCCATGTGAAATCCATTTGTTAGATTCTCCTTAAAATTTTTTAGATATTCCTTATTTTATCAATTTTTACCCTATTTAGCAACTAATTTCTGGAAAGATTTTTTAAAAATAATACTCTTCGAAAATCTCTTCAAACCACGTCAGCTTCGCCTTGCCGTATGTATATGATACTGACTTCGTCAGTCTTATCTGCAACCTCAAAGCAGTACTTTGAGCTGACTTCGTCAGTCTTATCTGCAACCTCAAAGCAGTACTTTGAGCTGACTTCGTCAGTCTTATCTGCAACCTCAAAATGGCTATCTTGGGCTAGGTAAGACAGAGAAATATCTTTTTTCTTATTGATTTCTCCGCTAGTTGGCTCCTCTTCTCCAACTAAAATCTTCAAAAGAGTAGACTTACCTGCACCATTTTTCCCAACAAGGGCAATCCGATCTCGTTCATCAACCTGCAGGTTGATATTATCAAAAAGAACCTCTCCTGCAAAAGAACGTTCAATTTTATTAGCTTGTAAAATAATCATACAAGTAGTATAGCATGTTTCCCTAAGGCATTCAAGACAATCGTCTTAACCCAAATATCCTAGAAAAACCGGCTCTGCTTATTCTTGGTATTAAAAAGTATTTGGATTATAAACTCTACTTATTTTTTTGCAAGATAGCTAGCTAAACATTTTCGCTCGTTTACAAGAGTGACTCAAACTCAGCGACAGTCATTCCTAACTGCTGGCTGGCAAATTCAGAAGTTAAAACATGTTGACGAACCATGTCTAAGAAGGCAAAAAGTTTTCCACGTTCTAAATCCTGTTCAATACCTTCTGCTCGTCCTTGTTCAAGACCACGTTCTAAACCTTGTTCTAAACCTTGTTCTAAACCTTGTTCTAAACCTTGTTCTAAACCTTGTTCAACCCCCTCAGCCCTAGCGGTTTCCAAAGCATAGTCCTGTGCTAACAAGGCTTGTTCTTCTCGCATACGTAGTTGGCTAAACATTTTTCTGTCCTCCTCGGACCAGCTCTTATAGTCCAGCAGTTGGTCTGCTTGGCTGATGGCTCGCTCGGGGCGCTGGGTAAAGGGTTTATTCCCGAAAAACTCCAACCACGGCTTGCGAACCTTGTCTTTGCTGGTTTCTCTATATTTTTTTAATTCCAAGAATGCCATCTTGACTAGATGGTTTTCTTGTCCATTATTGGTTATGGTTAAAACCTCACCCGTCGTATCCTCTCGCATACTAAAACTATGAAAAGCTAGGTCATCTGAGAAATAATTACTATCTACAATTGCGATAGCATATACTGGTGCGATGTGTTTATAGCTCTGGTGGGTATCACCTTCTCGTTGGCGAATTTTTTCTAGGTTTTGATTGACCTGACTGCACAGATAAGCCCACAGGCGATTGATGAAAAAATTCTGATGATGCACTTGAATCTCAATGATAACTTGCGTTCCATTATCTAACTCCGCCAAAACATCTATACTGGTATAGAAATCCTGCGCTGAGTAGGGCATGGAAGGCAAGACGTGAATGTTACTTCCCTCCAAAATGGTCACATTTTTTGCTGGCAAGTCCAACATATCGCGAATAAATTGACAAGTGATTTCTGGGTTGCTAAAAATTTTCTTAGCAACCAAGTCGTTGGTTGGGCTGATGCCCGGATGTCTGAGAATCATCCTTTTCCTCCTTTTATTATACCACAGTTTTATACTCAATGAAAATCAAAGAGCAAACTAGGAAACTAGCTGCAGGCTGCTCAAAACACAGTTTTGAGGTTGTAGATAAGACTGACGAAGTCAGTCACATATATACGGCAAGGCGACGTTGACGTGGTTTGAAGAGATTTTCGAAGAGTATTAAATCTAGGTTTACTAGATTCACTGCTACTATCTATTTATTCGGAAAAGAGAGTGAAAAGTTCAAACTTTCTTGAAAATAACAATACATTAAGTAAAAAAAGATAGCCAAACTCTTTACATCAAGAAATTTAGCTATCCTTTTTAGTTGTTTTTGTATCGTGTAATATTTACAGATTTCTCACTTATGTTTTTTCAACAGTGCCTCAAACTCAGCTACGGTCATTCCCAATTGTTGGCTTGCAACCTCAGATGTTAGAAGACCTTGGCGGACTAGATTTAGTAAACCTACTTTCAAACCCTCTTCAATACCCTCAGATCGTCCTCGTTCAAGTCCCTGTTCAATGCCCTCTGCGCGACCACGTTCTAAACCTTGTTCTAAACCTTGTTCAACCCCCTCAGCCCTAGCGGTTTCCAAAGCATAGTCCTGTGCTAACAAGGCTTGTTCTTCTCGCATACGTAGTTGACTAAACATTTCCCTATCCTCCTCGGACCAGCTCTTATAGTCTAGCAATTGGTCTGCTTGGCTGATGGCTCGCTCGGGTTGTTGAGTAAAGGGCTTGTTCCCAAAAAACTCCAACCATGGCTTGCGAACCTCATCTTTGCTGGTTTCTCTGTATTTCTTTAATTCCAAGAATGCCATCTTGACCAGATGGTTTTCTTGGCCATTATTTGTGATGGTTAAGGCTTCACCTGTCGTGTCCTCTCGCATACTAAAGCTGTGAAAAGCCAAGTCATCTGAGAAGTAGTTGCTATCCACAATTGCGATAGCATATACTGGTGCTATGTGTTTGTAGCTCTGGTGTGTGTCACCTTCTCGTTGGCGAATTTTTTCAAGATTTTGATTGACCTGACTACACAAGTAAGCCCACAGGCGATTGATGAAAAAATTCTGATGATGAACCTGAATCTCAATGATTACTTGTGTTCCATTATCCAACTCCGCCAAAACATCTATACTGGTATAGAAATCCTGTGCCGAGTACGGTAAGGAAGGCAAGACATGAATGTTACTTCCCTCCAAAATGGTCACATTTTTAGCTGGTAAATCCAGCATATCGCGAATAAATTGACAAGTGATTTCTGGATTGCTAAAGATTTTCTTAGCTACCAAGTCATTGGTTGGGCTGATGCCCGGATGACGTACAGTCATGTTTGCTCTCCTTTCATTATAGCACATTTTTTAATCTAATTTACTAGATTTGATGCTTCTATCTATTTATTCGGAAAAAGAGTAGAAAAAACAAAAGAAATTCAAACTTTATAGCAAAAGGAAATAAACTCTGAACAAATAGGATAGTAAAGTCGAATCAATTTCTAGCAATGTTTTATAAGTTATAATGTTCTGTTCTGAATTTAAGATAACATATAATTTAAAGAGACTGGACCAAAACTCAACTTCCGGAGAAAATAAAGTAAATCTTCCCACAATAAAACGCATAGTCTCAAGTTTTGAACACCTGATACTATGCGTTTTTCTGATTTGAGAGGCTTTTTCTCAGCCTCTTCTTAATCTTATACTCAATGAAAATCAAAGAGCAAACTAGGAAACTAGCCGCAGGTTGCTCAAAGTACTGCTTTGAGGTTGCAGATAAGACTGACGAAGTCAGTTACATATATCTACGGCAAGGCGACGTTGACGCGGTTTGAAGAGATTTTCTCGAGCTTAGCTTTTCTTCAACCCACTACAGTTGACAATGAGCCAAAAAAAGAAGATGACAAATCATCTTCTTAAAAACTATGAGTTTTTAGTCTTCTTTTTTCTTGCGAGCAAGAAGTCCAAATCCACTAAGGGCTCCAAGAAGTCCAAGTGCTGCAAGGTTAGCATTCGCTTCTGTACCTGTGTTTGGCAATTCTGCTTTATCAGATGTTTTCGTAGATGTTGCACGATCTACTGTCTTTTCTGATGTAGCTGTAGCCACTGCTTCACCTTTTTGTTCTGAAACTTTAGATGGTACTGGGCTTGCAGCCTGTTCTGGACTTGGAGTTTGGTCTTTTGGAGCAGGAGTTTGAGCTTGCTTGGTTCTAAACACATGAACTGTCAAGTTATCTCCCTCACGGTGACTCTCAACAAATTCATAGCCTGGAACTTCACCTGCTTCTTGCTTATCAACTGATGGAACCTTCAAGTCTTTTCCGTTTTCATCGCGCCATACTGTACGAACCGTTGGAGTTTCAGCTTTGTTTGGTTTTTCTGGCGTTGAAGTTGATGGCGAACTTGATGGAGTCATTGGATGACTAGTTGAGCTTTCTGGTAAAATTGGAGTTCCATTCGCTACTTTCTCAAATGTATGCGTCAAAATACCTTCTTCTAAGCGACTAGATAACCACTTGTAGCCTGCAATTTCGCCAGCAAGTTCTTTCTTACCAACTACTGGTTTCTTAAGCTCAGTTCCTGCTGTATCTACCCACAGCGTTACTGGATGCTCTGGGTTTGCTGCTTCGATTGATAAAGCAGCGTATACAAACGGAGTATAAGCACTCGTTTTATGCTTGGCTCGAGCTTGGACTTTTTCTTTATTGACAACTGATTCTCGTGGAATGGTTACAGTACCTGTTTTCTTGTCTAATGTAACATGTTCAGGTTGTTTGTCTAAAGTCCATTCGCCAGAAGATTGCTTCGTAAGAGTTAGAACTTCATTACCAGAGCCATCACTCTTAGGATACGTAATTTTGACCGTATCCGCATCTTTCTTAGGTGCTGTGACTTCAATGCTTGCTTTATTTGGTTCTTCCACAATAGCGATAGTCGGCGGAGCTACCTTAAGATTTGGTTGGTCTTCAGGCTCAGATGGCTGTCCTGGTTGAGTTGGTGCTTCCTCAGGAGCGGTTGGTTGTTCAGGTTGTGGAGTTTCTGGTGTTTCTCCTGGTTTCGGTTGTGGAGTTTCTGGTGTTTCTCCTGGTTTCGGTTGTGGAGTCTCCGGTGTTTCTCCTACTTTTGGTTTTGTTCCAACTGTTATAATTTCTTCTGTTGGTTGTTCTGTATCCGTTGTTGGAGCATTTTCTGTGACTGTACCATTCGTTGTATCCAACGTATAAGTAGTTGTTTTTGTTTCCTTACCCTTAACACCTTGTTGAGTTGTTACTCGATAATCTTTGTCTTTGGTTTTATCTTCTATATAGCGTGTTGTAAATGGTAGTTCTTTTTCTTCTACTTTTGGTTTGGTTCCGACTACATAGACATCATCGTCTTTATCGGCTGTATCTCCTTCGTTAACATGGATACGATAATACTTAGATAAGACAACTGTCCCATCTTCTTTCACAACATTTTTGTCTTCCTCTGGATTAACTTCTATCGGTTTATTAGCCTCTACAATAGTATCTTGTTCATCAATCATACCGTCAGCTCGATCAGGTTTCCCATCGTTATTACTGTCATATGTCTCAGTAATATTCGTTACCCCTGAATCAACACGATGAGGGTATTTTGTATCTACATCACTTACTTTAGGCTCAACAAAGGTTGTACCAGCAATTGGGTTACCAGCATTTTCATTTATAGCATCAGCTCTTTTATATTTATCGTCAATCTCTCCATCTTCATCTTCATCATACAAGTTTTTAAACAACGAATCCATAGGATAATCAGTGAAATGGTCGTTTATCTTATCTTCTTCCAGATTTTCACTTGGTTCAGCCTTTAAAATAAAACTTCTACCGTCATGACCTTCATGTTTCAAGATAGGTTTATGACTTTCGACTGTATTATCACTTTCATACCTCTTCCCTTTAGGAACTCGGACTTCATACCCATCATCGGAAGAAGAAATATCTGTAATCTTCTCAGTTGCACCCCCCCCCCGCGCTACCAATACTAGCATGAACTACATTTGGTGCCATCATTGCAGCACCACCTAGGGTAATGACAGTAGCCACTACGCAGGAACCGAAATATTTTCCGATTTTACGTAAAGCATATTTTTTATTCTTAGTTGATTGTCTCGACATATTTTCCTCAATTTTACATTTATTTTAGTTTCTAGGTTGTTGACTCCGAGCCAAAAGCCAGATGAAGAATCCAACTTTTGGCAGGAAGCAACGTTTTTATATTATTCGGACTCATCTTCTTTTTTCTTGAAGAATCCTAGTCCCAAACCAGCTAACAAGGTCAACAATCCTGCACCAGCTAAGCCAGTATTGGCTTCTGTACCTGTATTTGGCAATTCCTCTCTCTTACCTGTTTCATCAGTCGGAACTTCTGGGTCTGGTCTCACTGGAGTTTCAGGACTTGAAGTACCTGGTTCTGGAATTGGCTCTGGGATTGGAGTCTCTTGGTTCGGTAGTTCTGGACTTGGTGTCGGAACACTTGGATGCTCTGGATTTGGTTGTGGGTTTGGTTCTTCTGGAGTTGGTACACCTGGAGTACCTGGTTCCTGAGGACTTGGAGTCTCCGGTTTTTCTGGAGTTGGTTTATCTGGTGTTGAATTGTCCGGAGTTTTCACTAACTCATACACATAGGTGATGACCGCTGGAGTATCACTTACTTTTCCTGTTTCAGCTGCGGAGCCTGCTTTGACCTCTTTCAGCTTGTACACTTTGCCATCGGCTGTTTGGATACGGTCTTTCTTAATCTCTGCAGTGGTCGTATCGTAAGCTGTTCCTGTTGCGACATCTTTGGCAACTTCTTTCGCGGTTTCAATTGTGTCTCCAGCTTCGTTTTCGTAATGAACCGTTACGTTTCCGTTTGCTAAGGTATACACATAGGTGATGACCGCTGGAGTATCACTTACTTTTCCTGTTTCAGCTGCGGAGCCTGCTTTGACCTCTTTCAGCTTGTACACTTTGCCATCGGCTGTTTGGATACGGTCTTTCTTAATCTCTGCAGTGGTCGTATCGTAAGCTGTTCCTGTTGCGACATCTTTGGCAACTTCTTTCGCGGTTTCAATTGTGTCTCCAGCTTCGTTTTCGTACTTAACAGTCACGTCGCCTTTGACCAACTCATAAACGTAGGTGACATTATGCGTTCCTTCTGTTACTGTCCCAGTTTCTGTGCCTTCTGTTTTTTCTGACACTAGTTTATAGATTTTACCACTAGCTGTTGTAATCTTACCTAGTTTGTATTCATCTGTTGCCGTATTGAATTGTGTTCCAGTTGGTGCGTCTGTTACTACATTCTTAGGTGTTTCATATCCTTCGATTGTTTTATTCTCTGTGTCTTTATACGTTACAGTCACGCTTCCTGTTGCTGCTGGCGCTTCGCTTTCTCGATAAACTAAGGTTACTGTTCTACCTTCGCTTACAATATTTCCAGTTAAACTTGCAGAATTTGTATCTGCTTCTTTAAAAGTATAATATTTTCCGTCAGTAGTAGTCATGCTACTTAATTGTTTATCTGTGACATCATAACTTGTACCAATCAGTTGTTTTTTATTGGTAATGTAGGTTCCGTCACTTTCCTTTTCTCCAATCCCAGTATCATTTTTTAATGATAACAGTTTCCCTTGTTCATCAACATAGCGAACTTTCACATTTCCTGAGATTAGGTCTGCCAATTCTGATGTTTTCTTCTTTTCCTTGATTTTTTCGGTTATTTTCTTTTTATCTTCTTCGGGAATATTTAGTTTTGGAATGATTTTTTCAACAACGTTTCGTGATGGTTCCACAGTATCTTGGATGACTGAAAAGTCAGCTAGAATTGGGAGATTATACTGAACACGGTGACTTTGAGGGTTTACCCCTACTCTTTCATTATTCTCTGAAAATACTTGTACGGTATAAGAAACAACATCTGTTCCTAATAGAACATCCCCAGTAGAGAAGTAGCCACCTTTTCCTAGATTGCTATCTCCAGGACCCACTGCTGCCCTAATCTTATCAGACAGATCTTTATCAGAAATCACATTTGTACGTACAATCCCTTTATCTACTCCTATAAAACGTGAGAATTCCTGGAAATCTCCAGAGCTAGATTTAGCCCATCCACCATTACGTTCATTTACTTTTGTATTAGTGTTTATAAGTTCAAATTTATCAGGGTTAGCATTATAATCATTTGCAGTTCCAGTTGCTGCTACATCTGACCCTTGAATACCAACTTCCTTACTACCGTTTCTAGCAGCAAGATAGGAATATTTTTCTGTTTCTACTTCTAGTTGATCATCGTTAACATGATAAGTTATTTTTTTAGCACCTGGTATAAGAACATTCATTAGTTTATAGGTTCTATCATCAGCTTGAGCTGGAGAAGTGCTTGAGTTAAGCCAAGTTGGGGTATCAGGAGTATCTTTCTCAACCTCTTTCAATAAATTATTTAGGGTGTTCGCTAGACTTGCAGATGATCCCTTTGTGAAAGTTTTCTTCCAGTCTGAACCTGCTTTATTCGACTTAGATATGCTCATAAAATCCTTGTCGACATTCATCACAATATCGCCTTGTTTTTTAGCTTCTTCCGTAGCTTCTGCATCCAATTTATTGTACAGTTCTTTTTGTGCTTCTGTATATTTATTTTTGTTTACACGATTTAATGAACTATTTTTTACTTTCTCATTACGAATTTGAATAACACGGTAATGAAACTCATCTTTGAAAAATTTCATAATTTGGGAATTTGCCTGTTCTACATTCAAACCTTTTTTATACAAGTCTTCATTTTGAACAATCTCCGCTACACGGTGAATGGTTTGATCATATACCGTATTCTCTTGACCAGCAGTATTCTTAGTTTTAATGACTACTCGATAGGTTCCTTTAGAACCGTTAACATCTGAGATATAACCTGTTACAAATTCCACGCGAACACGGCTTCCGAACTTAGGAGAAAAGGCAGTAAACTGCTTTTCTATCCCATTATAGCCAACGACACCTGGAGAATATTTATCATATGTATCCTTTTCTAAAAATGGAAGATTTTTATAAGGAGTACCGGCTGAATCCGCACGTTCATTTTGAGCACGTGGATCATATTCCGATTTATCCGAAACCGTCTCGTCACGATTGGCACGTGTACGTCCTTTAACCAGCATGAGCATATACCTGAAACGACGGTCTAAGGCTTGTTCGTGCACATAGATATTATCTAAGGCATCTCCACCAAGCATACCACCTTGTTCAATCGTGCCATCTTCTTTCATACGCCAACCTGTGAAGTATCCCTGTTCGTTCTTTCTACCGATAACGAATTTCCCTTTGGTTCCATCCTTATCAATGGCATGCCAGCCACCAAAGTCATGAAGTTCTCTAATTTCACCTGGTTTTAAGTTCAGAGCATCACCAAGGGTGTTCATATTACGCAAGTAAGAACGTTCATTATTTTGGAAGTCGTCTGGCATATTTTTTACAATATCCCACAATTCTTCAAGAGTTAGATTTTCCTTCGGAGTATCAAATCTTAAGTTGGCATTCTTATCATCCGCACCCTCTTCTCCGTCTTTAGGCACAACGACCCCGGGCTGGTGTTCTTTTACTGTGTCACCCTTACGATTGGCATCTAAGGCAGGTGAGTCTTCACTTGTTGGCTGGTTATCTCCTGATTCAGTTCCTGTAGTTCCATTCGATGTACCACCTGTCTCCCCATCAGGTAGAGCTCTTTTACCACGAGTACGAGGTTTGGCATTTCCTGGAGCTACTAGCGGATTTTCGGCTACTGGAGCATTATAGGTGCTTGCTACTGCGTCAGGATTGTTGAGGTCAGGCTTGTTTCCTGTCTCTCCAGTTCCAGACTGTTCTGGATCTGCCGGGCTTGATGTCCTCTCAGCTTCTCTAGCCGACTCCATACCATCAGCATGAGCAATCCCAGCTCCCATCAAAAGATAGAGCGCCCCAATGACAACACTAGCCGCACCGACACTCACTTTCCGTATACTGTATTTTAATTGTTTTTCTGGATGATTCATTTTTACACTCCATATATATATATATATTGTGCCCTATTACTTCCTATATAATAGAATACAATTCATGAATATATTATACACCAGTCGGCTTGAAACTTCAAATTTTTTGAATGGAAGACTAGGAGATAGACGACTCTTTTTACTGAGACCAAAGCTAGGTTAGGAGTCCCTCATCAGTAAGCCGACACCAAAGATGAAGCCTCCTCATCCTTGCCTTGTCGTGTGCATCTTATGGACTCACTTCCTTTTATCAGCAAGCTCAGTGCTGTGCTTTGAGACCTTCCCAGCTTGCTTTTGGATTTCCATTAACTTTTACACTTATTTCTTTAAAAATGAGACAATTTGACATTTTTTCTACTCTTTTTCTACTTTTTCCGAATAAATAGATAGAAGCAGTGAATCTAGTAAACCTAGATTAAAAAATGTGTTATAATAAAAGGAGGAAAAGGATGATTCTAAGACATCCGGGCATTAGCCCAACCAATGACTTGGTTGCTAAGAAAATCTTTAGCAATCCAGAAATCACTTGTCAATTTATTCGCGATATGCTGGATTTACCAGCCAAAAATGTGACCATTTTGGAGGGAAGCAATATTCATGTCTTGCCTTCCATGCCGTACTCGGCACAAGATTTCTATACCAGTATAGACGTCTTGGCGGAGTTGGACAATGGGACGCAAGTAATTATTGAGATTCAAGTCCATCATCAGAATTTTTTCATCAATCGCCTGTGGGCTTACTTGTGCAGTCAGGTCAATCAAAATCCGTCAACGTGAAGGTGATACTCATCAGAGCTATAAACACATTGCACCAGTATACGCTATCGCAATCGTGGGCAGCAATTACTTTTCAGATGATTTGGCCTTCCACAGTTTCAGTATGCGAGAGGACACGACAGGTGAGGTTTTAACCATTACAAGTAACGGTCAAGAAAACCATCTGGTCAAGATGGCATTCTTGGAATTAAAAAAATACAGAGAAACCAGCAAAGACGAGGTTCGCAAGCCCTGGTTGGAGTTTTTCGGGAATAAACCCTTTACCCAAGAACCTGAGCGAGCCATCAGCCAAGCAGACCAACTGCTGGACTATAAGAGCTGGTCCGAGGAGGATAGGAAAATGTTTAGCCAACTACGTATGCGCGAAGAACAAGCCTTGTTAGCACAGGACTATGCCTTGGAACAAGCGGAGGAAAAGGGCTTAGAACGTGGTCGTGCAGAGGGTGGTTTCGCAATGTTAGCAAATCTAGTTCGTCAAGGTATTCTGACTTCCGAGGTTGCCAGCCAGCAGTTAGGAATGACCGTGGCTGAGTTTGAAGAGCTATTGAAAGACCATCATAAATAAGACCTAAAAATACAGCGAAACCAGCAAAGACAAGGCTCGCAAGCCGTGGTTGGAGTTTTTCGGCAACAAGCCCTTTACCCAGCGCCCCGAGCGAGCTATCAGCCAAGCATCCCAACTGCTAAGCTACAAGAGCTGGTCCGAGGAGGACAGGAAGATGTTTAGTCAACTACGTATGCGAGAAGAACAAGCCTTGTTAGCACAGGACTATGCCTTGGAACAAGCTGAGGAGAAAGGACTGAAAAAAGGATTAGTAAATCTCGTTCGCCAGCATCTTTTAACCGCTGAGGTTGCAAGTCAGCAATTGGGAATGACTGTGGCTGAGTTTGAAGTGCTGTTGAAAGAACATAAGTGAGAAATCTGTAAGCGTTATGCAATCTTAAAACAACCTAAAAAAGATAGCTAAATTTCTTGATGTAAAGAGTTTGGCTATCTTTTTTTATCTAAGATATTGTTATTTTCAGGAAAGTTTGAACTTTTCACTCTCTTTTCCGAATAAATAGATAGAAGCATCAAATCTAGTAAACCTAGATTAAAAAATGTGCTATAATGAAAGGAGAAGAAATATGACTGTACGTCATCCGGGCATTAGCCCAACCAATGACTTGGTTGCTAAGAAAATATTCAGCAATCCAGAAATCACTTGTCAATTTATTCGCGATATGCTGGATTTACCAGCCAAAAATGTGACGATTTTGGAGGGGAGCAATATTCATGTACTACCTTCCCTGCCTTATTCAGCGCAGGGCTTCTATACAAGTATAGATGTTTTGGCTGAACTAGATAATGGAACCCAAGTAATCATTGAAATTCAAGTTCATCATCAGAATTTTTTCATCAATCGCCTGTGGGCTTATCTGTGCAGTCAGGTCAATCAAAATCTCGAAAAAATTCGCCAACAAGAGGGCAATACTCATCAGAGTTACAAGCATATCGCACCAGTTTATGCTATTGCTATCGTGGATAGTAATTATTTCTCAGATGATTTGGCTTTTCATAGTTTTAGCATGCGCGAGGACACGACAGGTGAGGTCTTAACTATCACAAATAATGGACAAGAAAACCATCTGGTCAAGATGGCATTCTTGGAACTGAAAAAATACAGAGAAACCAGCAAAGACAAGGTTCGCAAGCCGTGGTTGGAGTTTTTCGGGAATAAACCCTTTACCCAGCAACCCGAGCGAGCTATCAGCCAGGCAGACCAACTGCTAGACTACAAGAGCTGGTCCGAGGAGGACAGGAGAATGTTTAGTGAACAACGCAGGCGTGAAGAACAAGCCTTGTTAGCACAGGACTATGCCTTGGAACAAGCGGAGGAAAAAGGCTTAGAGAGAGGTCGTGCAGAGGGGATTGAACAAGGTTTAGAGCGTGGGCGAGCAGAAGGTATTGAAGAGGGATTAAAAGTAGGTTTAGTAAATCTAGTACGTCAAGGTATTCTGACTTCCGAGGTTGCCAGCCAGCAGTTGGGAATGACTATCGCTGAGTTTGAAGCCTTGCTGGAAGATTATCACCAATAACGGTCAAGAAAACCAGCTAGTTAAGATGGCATTCTTAGAACTAAACGTCTAGTCACAGATTACTCCAAACACTGTTTTGAGGTTGTGTATAAAGATGCTGGGTAAAAGTCTTCTCATAGTAAAAAACATAGTATCAGGTATTCAACAATATTGATATCATGAGTTTTATTATGAAAAGACTTACTTTTTTTACTGAAATTGAATTTTTCCTAGCCTCAACATCATATAAACCCCAAATTCAATCTGACCTGGTTTGAAGATATTTTCGAAGCAGATAAGGTTTTACTAAAACTAAAAAAAATGATATAATCAAACTGATTAAATGTTTTAAAAATAAAGGAGAATTTGAATGTCTTACCAAGAAAATTACCAGAAATGGGTTGATTTTGCGGAGCTTCCTGACTACCTTCGTCAAGATTTGGAAAATATGGATGAAAAAACTAAGGAAGATGCCTTCTATACAAATCTTGAATTTGGTACTGCAGGGATGCGTGGCTTGATTGGTGCTGGTACAAACCGCATCAACATCTATGTTGTTCGCCAAGCTACTGAGGGATTAGCTCGTTTGATTGAGTCAAAAGGTGGAAACGAGAAAGAACGCGGTGTAGCAATCGCCTACGATAGCCGTCACTTCTCACCTGAGTTTGCCTTTGAATCTGCGGCAGTTCTTGCTAAACACGGCATCAAATCTTATGTATTTGAAAGCCTTCGTCCAACTCCAGAACTATCATTTGCAGTTCGTCACCTCAACTGTTTCGCGGGTATCATGGTTACAGCCAGCCATAACCCTGCACCATTTAACGGTTACAAGGTTTACGGTGAAGACGGTGGACAAATGCCTCCACACGATGCGGACGCTTTGACTACTTATATCCGTGCAATCGAAAACCCATTTGCAGTTGAAGTTGCTGATGTGGAGGCTGAAAAAGCTTCTGGCTTGATTGAAGTTATCGGCGAAGCTGTTGACGTAGAATACCTCAAAGAAGTTAAGGACGTAAACATCAACCCAGCCTTGATTGAAGAATTTGGTAAAGACATGAAAATTGTCTACACACCACTTCATGGTACTGGTGAAATGTTGGCTCGTCGCGCTCTTGCCCAAGCAGGATTTGACTCTGTTCCAGTAGTTGAAGCGCAAGCAACTGCTGATCCTGACTTCTCAACTGTAAAATCTCCAAACCCAGAAAGCCAAGCAGCCTTTGCCCTTGCTGAAGAACTTGGTCGTCAAGTTGGTGCAGACGTTCTTGTGGCAACTGACCCTGATGCTGACCGTGTTGGTGTTGAAGTTCTTCAAAAAGATGGTAGCTACCTCAACCTTTCAGGTAACCAGATCGGTGCTATTATGGCCAAATACATCTTGGAAGCCCACAAAAATGCTGGAACTCTTCCTGAAAATGCAGCCCTCTGTAAATCTATCGTATCAACTGACTTGGTAACGAAGATTGCTGAAAGCTACGGCGCAACCATGTTCAACGTTTTGACTGGTTTCAAATTTATCGCTGAAAAAATCCAAGAATTCGAAGAAAAACACAATCACACTTACATGATGGGATTCGAAGAAAGCTTCGGTTACTTGATTAAACCATTCGTACGTGATAAAGATGCTATCCAAGCCGTTCTTGTCGTTGCTGAACTTGCTGCCTACTACCGTTCACGTGGTTTGACCCTTGCTGACGGTATCGAAGAAATCTACAAAGAGTACGGCTACTACGCTGAAAAGACTATCTCTGTTACTCTTTCTGGTGTTGACGGTGCTGAACAAATCAAAGCAATTATGGCTAAATTCCGTAATAATGCTCCAAAAGAATGGAACGCAACAGCTATCACTGTCGTAGAAGACTTCAAGGCACAAACTGCTACTGCTGCTGACGGTACTGTTACAAACTTGACAACTCCTCCAAGTGATGTGTTGAAATACACACTTGCTGACGGTTCATGGATTGCTGTTCGCCCTTCAGGTACAGAACCAAAAATCAAGTTCTACATTGCAGTTGTAGGGGGAACCAACGAAGAATCACAAGCTAAGATTGCGAACATCGAAGCAGAAATCAATGCTTTTGTAAAATAAAATCCTATTAAAGATGAGATCAACCAATCTCATCTTTTTTCGTATCAAATCTAAGCAATTTTAGAAACTTTATGGCATACTAGACTTATCAACGAAAGCGAGGTAATCTCATGGAACAATTTTTAGATAACATCAAAGACCTTGAAGTCACTACAGTTGCGCGTGCGCAAGAAGCTCTTGATAATAAAGAAACTGCAACTTTCTTTATCGGTCGTAAAACTTGCCCTTACTGCCGTAAATTTGCAGGTACTTTAGCAGGTGTCGTAGCTGAAACTAAAGCTCACATCTACTTCATCAACAGTGAAGAACCAAGCCAACTCAATGAGCTGCAAGCATTCCGCTCACGCTATGGAATTCCAACTGTACCAGGCTTCGTTCACATTGCAGAGGGACAAATCAACGTCCGTTGCGACTCTTCAATGTCAGCACAAGAAATCAAAGATTTCGCAGGATTGTAAAAAATCAGCTAACAAGTTTTAAAATCACAAAAACGCATAATGTAAGGTGCAAAAACCTTGATATTATGCGTTTTATTGTTCCTAAAACAGTTACATCAGCATTTTATTACAGAACATTTTAGTTTTGAAAGTCAAATCAATTTTTAACAATGGTTTAGAAATCACAGTGGGCTATTCCATATTCAATTATGCAGATTCAATCGCTATTATCGTTTTCCTAGATTACAAAAAACTACGTTTTGCTAATCAAAACGCAGTCTCAGCCACTATTTTATCTTACTGTCCTTCTTTTACTTCTTTGGTTGCCACATCTTCTCCAAACCATTTTTGGCTGATTTTCTGGAACTTGCCTTCTTGGTATAGTTCGATTAAGGCCTGGTTTAATGCTGTTAATAATCTTTTATCAGCTGGCCTAACTCCGACTGCAAAAGATTCACTCTCAAATCCAGCTGAAAAGACATTATAGTCATTTAATATCCCCTCAGACTGAAGATAGTAATTAGCATACACTCGGTCAATCAACAAGGCATCAATCCGGTCATTTTTTAAGTCAATCAAGGCTTCATTAAAACTCTGGTATTGATTGGCCTTCTGGTCTTTGACTCGATTTTTCAATAAATCTGGCTGAGCTTCAAAATCCAAATAACCAGAGGAACCGGCTTGGGCTCCCAAAGTCTTATCCTTCATATCCTCTACTGAATGAATTTGCTGGCTTTTCTTCGCAACCAGAACTTGCTGATTTTCCATATATGGAATGCTAAAGGCAACCTTTTCTCGGCGTTCATCAGTGGCAGAATAGCCATTCCAGATGGCATCTATGGTTCCATTTTGCAGTTCCGTTTCCTTCATATCCCAGTCAATTGGCTGAAATTGCACCTTAAAACCTAATTTTTCAGAAACTGCTTGCGCTAAATCAATATCAAAGCCTGTATATTGTCCATTCTTTTCTTCAAATCCCATAGGTACAAAGGTATTGTCAAAACCAATAGTAATGGTCCCCTGCTCTTGATATTTATCCCAGTTATCCTGCTTTGGATCACTAGCCTTCTGAGTACAGGCCGTTAAAAAGAGAGTCAGGAGCGAAACCAATACCAAAGCAACTTTCTTATTAGTCATCGGCACCTCCTACTTAGGCTCAACCTTGAGAATCTGATCTGCGATATTTTCCGCGAACTGCAAATCGTGGGTTACCACAATCTGGGTCATCCCAAGTTCCCTATTTTGCAAGATCAATTTTTCCACTTCCAAGCGCAATTCTGGATCTAGGGCAGAAGTTGGTTCATCGTAGCCAATGATTTCTGGGTCAATCATCATAGCACGCGCCAAAGCCACCCGCTGCTTTTGCCCACCAGATAGTGAGAAGGGATAGGCATCTGCGTGTCCTGCTAGTCCTAACTGTTCCAAGAGACCACGCGCCTTCTTCTCAGCCTCCTTCTGCTTCATCCCCATGGTCTTCACAGG
The DNA here is from genome assembly GCF_001096185.1 of Streptococcus pneumoniae. Classification (GTDB taxonomy): domain Bacteria; phylum Bacillota; class Bacilli; order Lactobacillales; family Streptococcaceae; genus Streptococcus; species Streptococcus pneumoniae_B. The sequence continues at coordinate 120,293 of NZ_CRPU01000006.1, read as the reverse complement.
CGATAAAGTCAAATTGTCCAGAACTGATAAATGAGGGAACAGTTGAAAATCTTGGAAGACAAATCCCAGTAGATTGCGCTTCTGCAATTCATCCAGCTCTAAAGGTTGTACATTATAAAATATTTGCCCTGAATCAATGGTTTCAAGACCTGCAAGCATACGTAAGAGAGTTGTCTTACCTCCACCAGAAGGCCCAACAATAGCCAGGATTTGCTTTTCAGGAATACTTAGACTGAAATCAGACAGAATTTGTTTATCTCCAAAGACTTTATTGATATTTCGTAATTCTAACATAGCTGCCTCCTATCTATAATAACTGTACTTTTTCTCAACTTTTTTGGAAATAATTGTCACAATCCCAATCAAAATCAAGTAAATGGCACCTGCCAAGAACATAGGAACCAGACTGGCGTCACGGTTGGCAGCTGTTCGACTAGCCAAGATAAGATCAGAAATTCCGAGAGCATATACCAGAGAAGTATCCTTGACCAAACTCATAACTTCGTTAAAGACACTAGGAAGCACAATCTTGGTCACTTGGGGCAAGATAATATAGCGCACTGTGGCAAAGGGACTAAACTTCAAGACCTTGGCTGCCTCATACTGTCCTCTTGGAATAGTGTCAATTCCCCCACGGAAAATTTCTGCAAAGTAAGCTGCATAGTTGAGAACAAAGGCAATAATAGCGGCAGGAAGGCGATCCAAACGAATCCCAATACTCGGGAGCACATAATAGATAAAAATCAGTTGCAAGAGTAAGGGGGTTCCTCGCATAACCCAGATGTAAATGTTAATCAGATAATGGAGGGGCTTCCAATGGACTTGCAAGGCAAAGGCAATCAAAACGCCCAAAGGAATCGAAAATAGCAAGACCAGTGCAAAGACCTGTACAGTCGTGCTCGCACCATTCAGTAAACTCGGTAATATCTCAAATAAATAAGACATACTGCACCTCCTAAAAGTAATTGTTCCTATTATAGCATGAATAAACAAAATAACCAACCATTTTTGTAAAAAAATTCCATTATATACAAATAAAAACCGTAGCTATCAAAAGAGATAAACTACAGTTCTATATGTTTAAACATTCTTACAATCTCTCAAACAGTTCTTGCATTTGCACATCATCTGGAACCAGTTTTAAGTAAGCGTGAGCATTGACTTTTGCTTCCTCAAAGTAGCCCAATTCACGCAAGAGATAGATATAGTGTTCCAGAAACTCTGGATTGTCCTTTAAATCTCCTGCCAACTCTTGGTAATGCTCGTAGGCAGAATCCAAATCGTCCATTTCTTGATAGGAACGAGCAATCATCCACTTGGTCAAGAGATTTTCTGGCTCCTCACTTTGCAAGTCTAGAATATCCTCATAACGCTCCTGCTCCAGATAAATAGTTGCTAGACGGAGTAAGATTTCTTCCGTATCCTCAGCATCTTCTTTAGCAGTAAGGAGGTAGTTCTCTGCTCCACTAGCATCATGCAATTCATAAGAAAATTGTGAAGCAGCCAGTAAGAGACGAGTTTCAAATGGATTTTTCTCCAAGCCTTGCTTAGCGATACGCAGGGCTTCTTGAACTTGATGTTCCTTATGTAAGGCCTGACTGTAACCATACTCATATCCTTCAAAATCAGGTGAAATGGTATCAAGTTGCTTAAAGTAGAGGACAGCTTTTTGGTATTCTTCTTGATCAAAGTAAAGACTGGCCAACTCAAAAGCCGTTAGGTCATCGTATTCTAACTCCAGGGCTTTTTCTAAAAACTCTGTAGCCGTTTCAAATTTCCCCAACTGTGCATAGGCAAAGCCAATCCGTTGATAGGTAGAAATGCCTGTTTGCTCATAAATAGTACGATTATCTAACTGGGCATAGCCTTGAATGGCCTCTTGATAATTTTCCAACTCACTATCCAACTCTGCCAAACCCAATATCAAGAGAGGATCATCTGAATAACTCAAAATCTCCAGCAATTTCTCACGCGCCACATCTGTCAAACCTTCCAGCTGGTAAAGGTCTGCTTTAAGAAGCAAAGCCGACACATACCAGTCACTGTCAGCTTGGATTTCCTCTAGGTAGGCAAAAGCTTCTTCTATTTGACCATCTTCGCTAGCAATTGCAGCTAGATTAAGACGAACCTCTGGAAAATCCTCTACGATTTTCAGGTAAATCTCCTTGGCCTGAGGATAAAAACCAATCCCTTCAAGATAAGTTGCCAACTCATACAGAAGGTCACTTGGATCATTTTCTAAAGCTTCGGCGAAATAGTGCTCTGCCTTGGTTAAATCTTGCTCCTCCAAAGCCTGTAACATCTGTTGACTATTGTTCACTCTTGACTTCCTCTCCCTCTAGTTCATATAGGCCACTGACTACCTTATACCATTCGAAAATGGCTGAAATGACAACCTTAGCAGAGGCATAAACTGGAATACCAAGTAAAACTCCCCAAATACCAAACATAGAGCCTGAAGTTAACAAGACAAAGAGAACATTAATGGGATGGATATTTAATTGACTTCCCAAAATCAATGGAGAGACAAAACGACCTTCAATAGTTTGTTCTACGATAAAGACAATCACTACTTTTAAAAGCATGACTGGCCCAGCAATCAAGCCCAATACTAGGGCAGGAAGCATGGCTAGAAAGCTACCAAGATAAGGAACCAGATTTAAAATACCAGCAGTAACCCCCAGCGTAACCGCATAACGTAGACCAATAATCTTGAAGAAGATCATAAACATTACTGCTACAATAATAGCCACTGTCACTTGCCCTCGAACATAGTTGGACAACTGTTGATTCACATCTGACAAAACTTGTCCAACAGGTTCCTTCAATTTTCTTGGCATAAATTGGGTCAAATAGTTACGCAAGCCTTTCCCATCACGCAAGAGATAAAAGAGCATGAAAGGAACGATAATCAAGGCAACAATCACTTGAGAAGCTCCGCTAATAAAGGCACTCACCCAGTTGACTGCCTGAGATGAAACTTTACTTGCCCAAACTGTAGCCTGACTAGAGAAGTTTGTCAAAACCTGCTCTAACTGAGGTCTGAAATCATCTGGCAGGTGCTGGGCTACCAATCCATTAACAATCCTATCTATATCTTCTAAGTAAACAGGAACGTTTCTTGCAAAGGTCAAAACCTGACGTTGCAGATTTGGAATAGCTACTGCCAAGCCCCAAATGATAAAGATAGCGATGATGACAAAGACAATAGTGATAGCTATGACACGATTCACCTTATGCTTCTCCATCCAATCAACAATAGGATTTAATAAATAATATAGTAAACCAGATAGAATAACTGGCAGCATCACAACTGCCAAAAAGTCTAAAACAGGTGAAAATAGAAAACTAATCTTACTTAAAATAAAAAGATTCAGTCCCAATAATAAGGTTACCAAAAATACCGTAATGGCCTTGTTATCCAAAAACCACTTGAAAAACCAAGACAGGCTAAAATGTTTCTCTTTTTGTTCCATAAATACTTCCTTTCTATCGTTCTCTCATTATACCATTTTTAAATCAAAATAACTCTTTTTTAAAGTGCTTACATCTAATTGGATGTCTTTAATTGGCTTGTTTTTGTGATATAATAGTCTTATCTTTATATAGAGGTAAAGTTATGAAAGAAACTGTTTATTTTGGAACTTACACACGTCGTACTTCCCAAGGGATTTACAAGGCTGACTTTGATACAGAAACTGGTCAGCTTTCAAACCTAGAACTTTTTGCAGCTGAACCAAGTCCAACCTACCTTGCCTTTGACCAGCACCAACATTTATACACCGTTGGTAGTCAAGACGATAAGGGGGGAATTGCAGCCTATCAAACTGACGGGACTGTGTTAAATCATGTCGTTGAGGAAGGAGCTCCCCACTGTTATGTTGCTGTCGATGAAAAGCGTAATTTGGTCTATGCAGCCAACTACCATAAAGGACAGGTACTGGTTTATAAACGTCAGAAGGATGGGAGCCTTTTACTTAGTGATGTAGATCAACACAGTGGCCAAGGTCCACATGAAAATCAAGCATCTCCTCATGTTCACTATACAGATTTAACACCTGACCACTATCTAGTGACCTGCGATTTGGGTACTGACCAAGTCATCACTTATGACCTTGACCAAGAAGGAAAATTATCTAAGCTCTACACCTATCACAGCCAGCCAGGAGCAGGCTCACGCCATATCGTTTTCCATAACCACTATAAAATCGCTTATCTGATTTGTGAACTCAATAGTACTATCGAGGTTTTAATCTACGATGGTGTTGGCGAATTTGAACGTATGCAGGTTATTTCAACTTTACCAGACGGTTATGAAGGCTTTAATGGAACCGCTGCTATTCGTCTCTCTAAAGACGGTAAATACCTCTACGCTTCTAACCGTGGTCATGATTCTATCGCAGTATATACCATCCTTGCGGACGGTAGCTTAGAGTTATTAGAAATCGTTCCAACACATGGTCAGACTCCACGTGATTTTGATTTGACACCTGACCAAAAATTTCTCATTGCTGTCCACCAAGACTCTGACAATGCAACTGTCTTTAAACGTAATTGTGACAATGGTCGTCTAGCAGAACTCTCCAACGACTTCCATGTTCCCGAAGCAGTCTGCATCCGTTTTGCTCCTTAATACTCTTCAAAAATCTCTTCAAACCACGTCAGCGTCGCCTTACCGTAGGTATGGTTACTGACTTCGTCAGTTCTATCCACAACCTCAAAACTGTGTTTTGAGCAACCTATGGCTAACTTCCTATGTTTGCTTTTTGATTTTTATTGAGTATAAAACACCATAAAAAAATGAACTTGGAATTTTCAAGTTCATTTTTTCTTATAGTCTATTTCCGACATTAATACGGTTAATGGCACGTTGCAGCGCAATCTTCGCACGACGTTCTTGGTCAATCAAGTGTTTGTCTTGTGCTTCTTCAATTGCACGTTCTGCACGAAGTTTGGCACGTTCTGCACGACTGATATCGATATCACGAGCACGTTCTGCAGAGTCAGCGACGATTGTGATCATATCATTGGCAATTTCAATAACACCGCCATTTACTGCAATCCAGTTCACGTGATCTTCGTCATCAATACGTTTCACCTTTACTTCATCAACTGCTAAAACCGCAATCATATTTTCATGTCGTGGCAAGATCCCCATCTCACCATCCAGAGTTCGAACCGATACATAGCTGGCATGGTGATCATAGACGAGACCATCTGGTGTCACGATCTGGACAGTTAACTGAGTCATAGATCACCTCTTAAAATCCCATTTTTTCAGCTTTTGCAATCACATCTTCGATAGAACCTACACCACGGAAGGCATCTTCTGGCAAGTGGTCGTATTTACCATCAAGGATTTCCTTAAAGCCACGTACCGTTTCAGTAACTGGAACATAAGAACCTGGCTGGCCAGTAAATTGTTCCGCAACGTTGAAGTTTTGTGACAAGAAGAACTGGATACGACGGGCACGAGCCACCAAGGTCTTTTCTTCATCAGAAAGCTCATCCATACCAAGGATAGCAATGATATCTTGCAATTCATGGTAACGTTGAAGGACACGTTTTACTTCTGCAGCAACTGCATAGTGCTCTTCTCCAACGATTTCAGGTGCCAAGGCACGTGAACTTGAAGCAAGTGGGTCAACGGCTGGGTAGATACCCAATTGTACCAACTTACGTTCCAAGTTTGTTGTTGAATCCAAGTGAGCGAAGGCTGTTGCTGGCGCTGGGTCAGTATAGTCATCCGCTGGCACATAGATAGCCTGGATAGAGGTTACAGACCCCTTCTTAGTTGATGTAATACGCTCTTGCAATTGACCCATTTCCGTAGCAAGGGTTGGTTGGTAACCAACGGCTGATGGCATACGACCCAAAAGGGCAGATACTTCTGAACCAGCCTGAGTGAAACGGAAGATATTATCAATAAAGAGAAGCACGTCTTGGCCTTCTACATCACGGAAGTATTCAGCGATTGTCAAACCAGTAAGGGCAACACGCATACGTGCTCCTGGTGGCTCATTCATCTGACCAAAGACCATGGCTGTTTTCTCAATAACGCCTGATTCTTTCATTTCCCAGTAAAGGTCATTCCCCTCACGAGTACGTTCCCCAACACCGGTAAATACTGAAATACCACCGTGTTCTTGGGCAATGTTGTGAATCAATTCTTGGATTAAGACGGTTTTACCAACTCCGGCACCACCGAAGAGTCCAACTTTACCACCTTTAAGGTAAGGGGCAAGAAGGTCGATAACCTTGATCCCTGTTTCAAGGATTTCAGAAGAGGTAGACAATTCATCAAAAGTTGGAGCTTTTTTATGAATTGGCTGACGCTCTGCGTCTTCTGTAAAAGGAGCTTCCAAGTCAATGGTATCTCCCAAAACGTTGAAGACACGTCCCAAAGTTTCTTTACCTACTGGTACAGAGATTGGACGACCTGTGTCCAATACTTCCATTCCACGAGTCAACCCATCTGTTGATTCCATGGCGATAGTACGAACCATACCATCTCCCAACTCTAAGGCTACTTCAAGGACGATTTTTGTTTTTCTTTCGTCATTTTTGTAGACGACAAGTGCATTGTTAATCTCAGGAAGTTTTTCCCCTGCTGCAAACAAGACGTCTACAACGGGACCGATAACCTGAGCAATTTTACCTGAACTCATCTCCTTCTCCTATTCTATATAAGATACTGTCGGTTCCTAGTTCAACTAGGTCCTAAGTTCATTTTCATACGAGCTGGACTAGAGCCTATTCTAAGGCACTAGCACCTGCTACGATTTCTGTAATTTCTTGTGTAATCGCCGCCTGTCTGGCACGGTTATACTGAATTGTCAAATCATTGATGACTTTCTTAGCATTATCAGTCGCTGTTTGCATGGCTGTCATACCAGCAGCATTCTCAGCTGTCTTGGCATCGATAATGGCACCGTAAATCATACTTTCTGCAAACTGAGGCAACAACTGCTCCAAAATTTCTTCTCGGCTGGTTTCCAATTCAAAAGTCAAGCTGTAGTCTTCATCCGCTTCATTTGGATCCAAGTCAACAATCGGAAGCATTTGTTCCACACGCATTTGACTGGTTAGCGTATTGACATGGTGGTTGTAGCAAACATAGAGTTCATCAAAGAGTTCATTTTGGTACATTTCAACAGTTTTTGAAATAATCTTACGAACTTGATCAAAGCTAGGCTGATCCGCCAAGCCACGTAATTCATAAAGTGGTTGAATACCACGAGCCTTAAAGAAATCAGCTCCCATTCCACCGATACAGATCATTTCAAAACCTGTACCGTCTGGGTGGTATTCTTCTTTCAACTCCATAACGGCTTTCAGAATAGAAGAATTATACCCTCCAACCAAACCGCGATCTGAAGTAATGACGATATAGCCTGTCTTCTTCACAGGACGGCTAATCAGCATGGGATTGGTTGAGCCACCAGCTCCATTACCATGAAGAATATCTGTCAAAAGTTTGCGAACTTTCTGAGCGTAAACTTGGAAGTTGCGAGCAGCTTCTTCAGAGCGACCTAGCTTAGCAGCTGATACCATTTGCATGGCATTAGTGATTTGACTCGTATTTTTTGTTGAGGCGATTTTTGTTTTAATATCATTTAGAGATACTGCCATCTGACACCTCTATTCTTATTGGAAGCTAGATTGATTGAGAAACTCTGTAATCGCAGCATCCAAGACTGCTTCTTCTGGCAAGTCTTTTGTATCACGAATGGTTTCCAAAATATCTGGATGTTGAGCGTCAAAGAAGGCATGGAACTCTTCCTCGAAACGAACAATATCATCTACTGGAACAGTATCCAAGAAACCATGTGTCAAAGCATAGAGAATGGTTACTTGTTTCTCAACAGGTAAGGGTTTGTGAACAGGTTGTTTCAAGACCTCAACGGTACGACGTCCACGGTTCAACTTAGCCTGTGTTGCTGCGTCCAAGTCAGAACCAAACTTAGTGAAAGCTTCCAACTCACGGTATGAAGCAAGGTCGATACGAAGTGTACCAGCAACCTTCTTCATGGCTTTGATTTGTGCAGAACCACCTACACGCGATACAGATGAACCCGCATCGATGGCTGGACGAATACCCGCATTGAAGAGACCATCACCAAGGAAGATTTGTCCATCAGTGATAGAAATCACGTTGGTTGCGATATAGGCAGAGATATCTCCTGCTTGTGTCTCGATAAATGGTAGAGCTGTAATTGATCCACCACCAAGTTCATCAGAAACTTTAGCTGAGCGCTCAAGCAAACGGCTGTGAAGGTAGAAGACATCTCCTGGGAAAGCTTCACGACCTGGAGGACGACGAAGCAAGAGTGACAGTTCACGATAAGCTACCGCTTGTTTTGATAGATCATCGTATACAATCAAAACATGCTTCCCTTGGTACATAAATTCTTCCGCCATGGCAACCCCAGTATAAGGAGCTAGGAAGAGCAATGGAGATGGTTGTGAAGCAGAGGCTGTCACAACGATTGTGTAGTCCAAGGCACCGTACTGACGAAGTGTTTCTACTTGCGTACGAACTGTTGATTCTTTTTGTCCAATTGCGACATAGATACAGATCATATCTTGATCTTTTTGGTTCAAGATTGTATCAATCGCAATGGTTGTTTTCCCTGTCTGACGGTCACCGATAATCAACTCACGTTGACCACGACCAATCGGTACAAGGGCGTCAATAGCTTTCAAACCAGTTTGCAATGGTTCTGAGACTGACTTACGTTGCATGACACCAGGAGCTGGCGCTTCTACTGGACGAGTTTTATCAGTGTGGATTTCTCCCAGACCGTCAACCGGACGACCAAGCGGATCCACAACACGACCAATCAGACTTTCACCTACTGGGACTTCCATGATTTTACCTGTACGGCGGATTGTATCGCCTTCACGAATATCTGTAAAGTCACCTAGGATGATAATACCAACGTCTGTTGACTCCAAGTTTTGAGCCATACCATAAGAGCCGTTTTCAAAGATCAACAACTCTCCACTCATGGCATTGTCAAGGCCATGAGCACGCGCGATACCGTCCCCGATATAGGTTACAACACCTGTTTCAGTCACATCAAAATTGGGTTTGAAATTTTCAATTTGTTGCTTAATTAAAGCGCTGATTTCTTGTGCGTTAATTGCCAAAAGAACACCACTTTCTATTTCAAATTTTCTTTAACAACTTTAAGTTGTTGTTTAATACTCACATCAATTGTCTTGTGATTGGCAAAAATAACAAAACCACCAATGAGACTTTCATCGATTTGTTCTTTTACACTCCTTACTTTCAGAGACATTTTCTTCTCAATCAAAGGGAGCAAACGACTCTTTTGTTCATCAGTTAGAGGATGAGCAGCAGTAATCGTCACTTCAAATCGATTTGTTTCTTTTTCAAGTCGGTCCAAGCAATCTACAAGCACATCATAAAAAAGATTTGCTCTGTGATTGTAGACCAGAACCTGGATAAAGTTTTGTAATAAAGGTGACACAGAGTCTTGGAAAAAAGCAATCGTTTTTTTCTTGTCAGACTCATCTACTGTCACTTTTTTTAAAAAAGAAGGTAAACCTGTTTCTTCAGCAACTTGCTTGATTTGAGTCAAGTCTGAAAAGATACGGGCTTCTTCTCCTTTTTCAAGTACCAATTGGACAAAAGGCATGCTGTATTTTTCAATTACCTTTACTGTTTTCTTGTCCATTAAGCTTCTCCTAGCTGATCGATATACTGATCAATGAGTTCTTTATGGGCATGACCGTCAAGGTTTTGTGAGATGATTTTACCAGCTAGGCTGATGGTCAAATCTGCTACCTCACCCTTAACGCTTTGTAAAGCTTCAGCTTTGTTTTGAGCAATTTCTTGGTTTGCTTTTTCTTTTAAGCGTCCTGCTTCTAGTTTAGCATCTGCTAAGATATTAGCCTTACTTTGCTCAGCTGTTTCCTTTGCATTTTCAATGATTGTCTTAGCTTCTTTACGGCTACCAGCCAATTCATCTTCGCGTTTTTGAGCCAATACTTCTGCTTTTTGACGGGCTTCTTCAGCTCTGTCAATATCTGAAGCAATTTTTTCAGCTCTTTCTTCGAAAATGCCTGTAATATTAGACCATGCAAATTTTTTAATCAAGACTAGCAAAAGAATAAAAGAGCCAGTGATTAAAATAAAATTACCAATCAATTCACCTACTGTTACGTGCATCAGTTACTCCTTTCTATTCCTCTTCAATATTAATCTTATTCCCTAAATACACAGATGTCAAAAGAGTAAAGACATAAGCTTGGATGCAGGAAATAAAGACAGAAAATGCAGTCCAAGCCAAATTAGCTCCAAAGGCTACTGGATACCAATAAATAGCTTGGTGGGAAAGAAGAAGTAACAAACTCGTCATGACCTCTCCTGCAAAGATATTCCCAAAAATCCGCAAAGCCAAAGATAAGAAGTTTGTAAATTCTTCCAAGATATTCATCGGTATGACAAAAACAGGACTCATAAAAGATTTTATACTTTTTTTAAATCCACGACGACGAACGCTTTCTATATGTGTCAACAAAATGACAAGAAAAGATAAGGTTAAGTCATACTGTAAATTAGCGGTTGGCGAACTCCACCAGTTAGTCCCATCGATCGTTTGAAGCTTTGTCATTAAGCCAAGGTTATTGGCAATCACCATGAAAAGAAATAAACAAAGGAAAAAGAGTGAGTAATCTTTCATGTAGCGCGAACCAATGTTAGGTTCTGTAAATCCAATAACAAAGTCATAGACATACTCAAGTACATTTTGCTTTCCTTTGGGTTTCAAGGTCATATTGCGGCTTGCCCAATAAATAAAGACAAAAATAACTCCCACAATCAACAAGGTCATGGCTAACATAGTCAGATTGAAGATAACAGGACCAATAGAGATGATTGGATTAATACTTTCTTCCATCTAAAATCCTCCCTTTTCTTCTCGTTCCATGTATTTATTTGATAATAAATGAGAAGACAAGAGTTACAAAGAAAGTTCCTTCAATAAAGGCAACACCTAAAAACATCAAACTACGAAACTCAGAAAGCATATCTGGTTGGCGTGCTACTGATTTAAACAGTCCATTCATCAATAAACCTTCACCGACAGATACGCCCATACAGGCAATACATAAGCCTAAAAATGTTAAATTCATAACGAATTCTCCTTTAAAATAAAATTTACTTACTTAGTGTAGTCCTAAAATTTAAATTTGTCAACTTTTAACCGCTATTGGAAGCGTTTAATAAAAATTATTTCCATTTTCTTTCGGATTTCACTCTATTCTGAAAAACTCGAGAGGGGAATCTCGGATTAATGTCAATTTAAAAAGATAGAGAGTTTTTAGTTTAAATAAATTGTTTTAAGATATCAACCACATCACTTCTTTTCTTAACCCGATAAGCCTTGATTCCCAATTTCTCAGCTGCCATTGCATTGTACCCAATATTGCCCAGAAAGACACAATTTCTAGGTTATAACTGGTATTTATCGATAGTTACTCATATACATCAGTCCACCTCCATACTTATGTGCGAGCCTCTCTTTGTATTATACCTCCATACTCACCTTACAGATTCTTTTGCTAATAATATCTTTGCCCAATGTAGGGATAGTCTTGTAACCTAAAGACTTCCTTGTAGCCATACCTTTTATAAAAATCAAGAGCTTGAAACTGGTAGGTATTGACAAAGGCAAAACGACAGTTTCGATTCTTAGCTTCAGTTTCTGCTTGCTGCAATAGTTTTGAACCGATTCCTTGCCCTCTCAGTTCCTCTTTTACAAATAAATACTCGATTTCTAGCCAATTTCTAAAAGTCTCTACTATCAAACCTGCCAGGAGATTGCCCTTTTCATCTTCGACATAAAGATTAAGTGGCTCACTTTCAGCTTCCTCTCTTTTTGAACGGTTATAAACACGAATCAGATTCCCTATTTCTTGCGATTTATGTGATTCCTTATTTTCCAATCTAAAGTACATCTAAACCTCCTTAAACACTGTTACAGTTTGATTATAGTCTTATTTCAATAGACTGTCAAACTAGCAAAAACCCACCAAGCTGAGTTGATGAGTCCTTAATCTATTTTCTAAATTTCCACTGGCTGTAAATCCCAAAACCGATAATCCAGATAGCTGATCCAATCGCTCCTACAAATGTAGACTCTTGTAAAAAGAGGGTTACAAAGACAAAGGCAAAGAAGAGCATGGTTAAAGGATTTAGGAAACGATAATGGGGCATGAGATAGCCATCCGCCATAAAGTCTGGTGACTTGCGGTATTTAAGGTGAGCCACCATAATCAAGATATAAATGGCGATATAGACACCGGAGGATGATGCAGTAATCAAGGCAAAGGCATCGGAAACTCCTGGCAAGACGTTGATAAAGGCTGCTAGGGCAATCAAAATCGCTGAGGCAATGATGGCATTTTGTGGTACATTGTGGCGAGAAAGAGTATCTGCTTTAATAGCCTTTAGGAAGCGATTTGGCGAATCATGGGCAATCTGGTACAAATGGCGCCCTGTTGAATAAAGGGTTGAGTTAAGAGCAGATGCTGCTGACGTCAAAACAACGAAGTTAATCAAGGCCGCTGCCCACTTGATACCTGCCAATTCAAATACTGTTACAAAGGGAGAATCAGCTGATGCAAGTTCACGCCACGGAATGATAGCCATGATGGCTAAGAGGGCACCACCGTAGAAAAAGGCGATACGCAAAGGAATTTCCTTAACGGCTTTTGGCAAGACCTGACGTGGATTTTTTGTTTCTGAAGTCGTTACCCCGATAAACTCAATCATGAGGTAGGCAAAGAAAACCATCTGGAAGGCCATGACAAAGTTAACTCCACCATTTGGAAAGAGAGAGAAATTGTCGGCAATATTGGCTAAACTAGCCACTCCATGAGGTGTCTTAAAGCCTGTCAAGACCATAAAGACTCCTGTGGCAATCATAGCTAAAATAGCCACAATCTTGACCATAGCAAACCAAAACTCAACTTCCCCAAAGAGCTTAACCGCAATCAGATTGACCAAGGCTAGAATGGTCAAAAAACCAATCTCAATCATCCAACTTGGCCAGCTAGGGAACCAGAACTGAACATAGTGAGAGATAGCAGTGATTTCCGCCATACCGATAAAGACAACGGATAGCCAGTAAGACCAAACTGAGAAATAACCCCAGCCCTTGCCCAAATGGCGCGTGATAAAGTTGATAAAGGTATGTTGCTCAGGATCTTGGTAAAGCATTTCCCCAACCGCACGCATCATGAGGAACATGAAAGCCCCTGTAATCATATAAATCAGTACAATGGAAGGACCTGTTAGGCTGATAGAGCGACCTGCTCCCAGAAAGAGTCCTGTTCCGATTGTTCCAGCGATGGCCATAACCTGCACATGACGATTGGTCAAACCACGCTCCATCTTATTTTTCTTCTTTGAATTCATATAGTCTCCAATTCAATTTAATTTATACTCAATGAAAATCAAAGAGCAAACTAGGAAGCTAGCCGTAGGTTGCTCAAAACACTGTTTTGAGGCTGTAGATGAAACTGACGAAGTCAGTAACCATACATACGGCAAGGCGACGCTGACGTGGTTTGAATTTGATTTTCGAAGAGTAGCAAAATGGAAAAAGGAGTGAGTGAAGCGCACAGCCTCCCCACTCCTTTTTTCTGTTTTTAGGCTGTTTTTTCAACCTTCAAGATTTTTACATCATAGCTACCAACAGGTGTTTCAATGGTTGCTGTGTCACCTGTTTTCTTGCCAATCAAGGCTTGTCCAATTGGGCTTTCATTTGAAACTTTACCTGCAAAGGCATCCGCACCCGCTGAACCTACAATAATATAAACTTCTTCTTCGTCCTCACCAATTTCTTGGATGGTGACTGTTTTACCAATCGCTACTTCGTCTTGGGCAACTGCGTCGCTATTGACGATTTCAGCATAGCGGATTTTTGTTTCCAAGCTAGAGATTTGTCCTTCAACAAAGGCTTGTTCATCCTTAGCTGCTTCGTACTCACTGTTTTCTGAAAGGTCACCGTATGAACGGGCAATCTTAATGCGTTCTACCACTTCTGGACGGCGGACCAATTTCAATTCTTCTAATTCTTTTTCAAGTTTTTCCTTTTCCTCAAGGGTCATAGGATATGTTTTTTCTGCCATTTTTCTCAACTTTCTTCTGATGATATTTTCGAAAGAAAATTATGTGAAGTATCACATAATTTTAGTTTGTTTGGTTTAATTTGCTGTTGACATGTTCAGCAACATTGCGATCGTGGTCTTCTTGATTGTTAGCATAGTAGACCTTGCCATCTGTGACATCTGCTACAAAGTAGAGGTTATCGCTCTTAGTTTGATTGATGCTTGACTCAATCGCATCCAGACTTGGACTATCGACTGGACCAGGCATGAGACCTACATTTTTATAAACATTATAAGGTGAATCAATGTTGGTATCAATCGCAACATCCTCAGCTAGGCTGATATTTTGCCCCAGTTTTCCTTGGGCATACAAGATTGCAATATTACTTTGAAGTGGCATATCACGATTCAAACGATTGTAGAATACACCTGCAATGAGCTTACGATCTTCTGTCTTGGCACCTTCTTTTTCGACCAAGGAAGCAATGGTCAACAACTCATTGACAGTCAAGTTTTTAGATTTGATAGTACTATAGTAAGGAGATAGGTTCTTATCCATAGCCGCCAACATCTCATCAATCAAGCTTTCAACAGTTGTGCTTTCTTTGATAGAGTAAGTAGCTGGGAAAAGGTATCCTTCCAAACGATAACGAGCCCCACTTTCCTTTGTAGGCAAGCTTTCAAGTAGACTCGGATATTTGGCAACTTCTTGACTGATAAAGTTCTCATCTTGAACTTTAGCCAAGAAAGCCTCCGCTGTCAAAGGCTCTTTGAAGTCACCTTGCAATTGACCTACCGCTTGTGCAATCTGATCCAAGGTATAACCTTCTGGAATTGTCAAAGTCGCAAGTACAGGTTCTTGCGGTTCAGCTGTTCCACCTTTTTGCAACTCTTTGAGTAAGTCTTCTGTACTCATACTCTTTTGCAAATTGTAGTAACCTGCTTTCAAATCGGTATAATTTTTATACTTGGCATAAAAGCTAAAAATCAGACCATGCTTTACCAAACCAGCTTTTTCAAGCGTCGTACCGATTTCTTGAACGTTTGAACCTTCTGGAATTCCAACCGTCACATATTTCTTAGAATTAGCATCGATAGGCAATAAAGAATCTAGCACGTATTGGTAACCAAAGTAACCACCTGCTGAGAGCAAGGCAAGGAATACAAGGAATGAAATCACAAAGGCTTTCACATGTGACTTCTTCTCTTTCTTAGGCTTAACGGTTTTTGCTCCTTCTCTACGGCTACGACGTGGTGTATCGCTGATGATATCCACTGTTTCTGTAGTAGGCGTAGGTGTTTCTGGACCTGCTTGTTCTGCTTTTTTCTCTACCGTCTTATAGGAAACAGCTACCCTTGTTGGGGTTTCATTGTATTCTCTTTCAAGTTTCTTAGGTCTAACAGGACCTGGACCTGGTCTTGATCCACTTTCTTCCGCTGGAGAAGAAGGTACATCTTGACTTGGATGACTTGGAACACCAGAAGTTTCTCTTCGAATCCCATCTGCTGGAGAAGCTGGTACATCTTGGCTTGGGTGAGTAGGCGCAGCAGGAGCTTTTCTCATAATCTCCTCTACCGTTGACAAGGAATCAGCCATGAGTTCTTCAGCTGAAGGTTCATTTGCAGGAGTGCGGACTACTGCCTTATCTTCTTTCAGAACTTCATCATAGCCTTTTACTTTCTCTAAATCTCTCAGAATCTGCTCTTTAAAGCTTAATTTCTCTTCTTCTCTTGACTTTTCACTCAAAAGTTTTTCCTCCTTGTTGACAATCCATAATATTATATCTTAAAAGTCCAAGAAAAGCAACCTATGATACTTTTCCTAGCTTATTTTTTATACTCAATGAAAATCAAAGAGCAAACTAGGAAGCTAGCCGCAAGCTGTACTTGAGTACGGTAAGGCGACGCTGACGTGGTTTGAATTTGATTTTCGAAGAGTATTAGCTTCCCAGACCATATCATACCAAGTTTCCCCTGCAAATGTTGACTGGGACAAGCCTTCTTTGATAAATCCGTGTTTTTCATAGTAGGCGATGAGATAGTCATGACAGGTTAGGTTAATGCCATCTCTTTCGTGTTCAAGAGCCAATTTTTTCATGGCTGTTAGTAATTTTTGACCCAGGCCTAGTCCCTGTGCCTCCTTGGCAATAGACAGACAGGTCACAGAGATATAGCCACCCGATTCATGACTATGGTCTTTTATGTCTTCTGTAAAAGACTGGTCTTGCAGATGACGATGGGGGCCAACTGGCCCTTCGATATAACCCATGATTCTACCTTCTTTTTCCGCAACCAGAAAAGAGGTCTGAATTTCTCGCAAATGTGCCTCAAAAACAGAGCGAGGAATGGCTTCTTCAATCGAGAAATTCTCTAGTTCAATCTCGACAATCCGATCCAAATCTTCTAATCTTGCTTGTCTGATTTTCATTGTACCTCCAGATAATAGGGATTAAACCAAATCATACTAAAACCCTGGCTAGTTGCATAAAGGGAAGTTTCTTCATCAATAAAACCGTTCATTTCAAAATAGGAAAGCAGCTCATCAGGACTCTCCAAACGAATCCCTTTGTAATCCAGCGCAACTGCCACCTCTTTCAAGGCTGCAAGAAGAAGCGTTCCCAAGCCCTGTCTCTGATGGTCGGCCTCGATGACTAAAGAATGTATTTTTAGACATTGCGGATTGTCTGACTGGGGACTTGATAGAATATAGCCTAAAAGTTGATTTTCATCCCTAGCTAGAAGAAAGGTATCCGCACACTTACGGATACTTTCTTCTAAAATATGGGAAGGTTGCTGCTTTTCAGCTGGAAAAGACGAAGTTTGAATCGCCTCTATCTCAGCCAAATCAGACTTGCTTGCCTGAATGATCTTAATTGGAATTTCCATAAGAATATCCTACTGAACATTGCTTGTCAAGTTAGACAAGAGACGCTCAAATGAGTATTCATAGGTTTGGATGTCTCCTGCTCCCATAAAGACATAGACAGCATTGTCATGGTCAAGGAGTGGGGAAACATTTTCAACAGTAATCACTTGGTGTTTTTTGTTGATTTTTTGGGCTAGGTCTTCTACCTTAACGTCACCATGATCTACTTCACGAGCTGATCCATAAATTTGCGCTAGGTAAACAGCATCCGCTTGGTTCAAAGCGTGAGCAAATTCGTCCAACAAGGCAATGGTTCTTGTAAAGGTATGCGGTTGGAAGACTGCTACAATTTCCTTGCTTGGGTATTTCTGACGAGCCGCATCCAAGGTCGCAATAATTTCTGTTGGATGGTGGGCAAAGTCATCGATAATCACTGTATCATTGACAATTTTCTCAGTGAAACGACGTTTAACACCGGCAAATGTTTTCAAGTGCTCACGCACCAAGTTCAAATCAAATCCTGCTGTGTAAAGCAATCCGATAACGGCAGTCGCATTCATGATATTGTGGCGACCAAAGGTTGGAATGTGGAATTGCCCCAAGTCTTGTCCACGGAAATGAACGGTGAAGGTTGAGCCAGTTGTTAAACGAAGAAGCTCACTAGCTACAAAGTCATTGCCTTCTGCTTCAAAGCCATAATAATAAATCGGAGCATTGGCGGTAATCTTACGCAATTCTGCATCTTCACCATAGACAAAAAGACCCTTGGTAATTTGTTTGGCATAGTCGTTAAAGGCATTGAAAACATCCTCTAGACTTGTGAAATAGTCTGGATGGTCAAAGTCAATGTTGGTGATAATAGAGTATTCTGGATGGTAAGGCATGAAATGGCGCTCGTATTCGTCAGATTCAAAGACAAAATATTTGGCATTGGCTGAACCACGACCTGTCCCATCCCCAATCAAGAAGCTAGTATCTGTGATGTGAGACAAGACATGAGACAACATACCTGTCGTTGAAGTTTTTCCATGCGCTCCTGCTACTCCCATGCTAACAAAGTCACGCATAAAGCTACCTAGAAATTCATGGTAACGTTTGTAGCTGATACCATTTTGGTCTGCATAGGAAATTTCGACGTTGTTATCTGGACGAAAGGCATTTCCAGCGATAATTTCCATATCACCGTCTAGGTTCTTTTCATCAAAAGGAAGAATGGTAATGCCTGCCTGCTCAAGACCACGTTGAGTAAAGTAGTACTTCTCAACATCTGATCCCTGTACCTTATGCCCCATTTGGTGCAACATCAAGGCCAAGGCACTCATCCCTGATCCCTTAATTCCGATAAAATGATATGTCTTTGGCATGTTTTCTCCCCTATTCTGTAATTCTGGTCAGATTCAACTCTTGGGCAACCCGACGTTCTTGTTCTGTTTGTTTACTTTTTTTATTGTAGATTTGGCTCTTCTTTAGAAAATCATAGTTGTTTTTCTTTGGAGCAGGTGCTGACACTTCTTCATTCTTGGTAGGGATAGAATGAACTTCTTCCGCCAAGATGTAATGAGACTGGGTCAATTTTTGGCTATATTTGACAAATTCACCAGGATTTTCCTTTTGGAAAGGCGCTGTCGGTTGGTTGCCCTGTCTAACAAGGCCTGATTTAGAATGACGTCTCGCACGGCTAAAATCCTGAGTTAGATAGTTAGCAGAGCGTTTCTTTTTCAAGTCCGCACGCGCTTCTTCACGCGCCACCTCCGCATAGCTCTTTCCTTCTTTTTTAACCCCTAAAGGAGCCTTTTTAGGTTTCTCTACTTGCTTTTCAATCGGTTTTACTGGCGCCTCTTCAGTAATAGGAGCCCATTCTAAATAATTTTTATCTCGATACTCACCCTTGATATTACTGATCAGATCAGACTCATCGTACAAGTTCATGACTGGCATTTCAGTCAGCATGACCTCGTCATCTGACACCAATGGAAATCGTTCTTGTTTCATTTTCTATTTCCTTTCAACACTTCATTATAGCGTATTGTCTTGATTTTTCAAGTGCTGGCTTCAGAAATTCCCAAAATTTCTCTAATTTCTGCTAGGGTCAGACTGCCACGTGACTCTGTTCCGTCCAATACTTGTGACACCAGATGTTTCTTCTGTTCTTGGAGTTCCTGGATTTTTTCTTCAATGGTTCCCTTGGTTACCAAGCGATAGACCTCAACCGTTTCTTCCTGTCCCATCCGATGGGCACGGCCAATGGCTTGCGCCTCCACCGCAGGATTCCACCAAAGGTCAACCAAGATAACCGTATCAGCACCTGTTAGGTTCAGACCAACCCCACCCGCCTTAAGAGAAATCAGAAAGGCATCTCTTTCCCCTTGGTTAAAGGCCTTGGTCATGTCTTGTCTTTCCTTGGCTGGGGTTGAACCCGTAATTTTAAAGGAAGTCAAGCCCAAGTCTGGCAGTTCTTGTTCAATTTTCTCCAACATTCCCTTGAACTGAGAGAAAATCAAGACACGATGTCCACCGTCTGCCACCTGTACCAGCAGGTCTCGGAGACTATCCAGTTTGCCACTGGCTCCCTGATAATCTTCCATAAAGAGGGCAGGAGTGTCACAGATTTGCCGCAAGCGCATCAGACCAGACAAGATTTCCACACGACTTCGCTGAAATTCCTGATCCGATACTTGAGCCAATCTATCTCTCATCTGTTGCAACTGGGCTAGGTAGATAGCCTTTTGCTGGTCTTCCAGTTCATTTTTATAAACCACTTCAATCAAGTCTGGTAATTCGGTCAGAACTTCTTCTTTCTTGCGCCGCATAACGAAAGGCTTGATAAACTGAGCCACGCGCTCGGCTGGCAATTTCATAAATTCTTTCTTGCTTGGCAGGAGTCCTGGCATGACGATTTGGAAAATAGACCACAACTCACCCAGATGATTTTCAATAGGAGTTCCTGACAAGGCAAAGACTGACGGCACCACAAATTGTCTCAAGGTCTGGGCAATCTTGGTCTGGGCATTTTTCATGACCTGAGCCTCATCTAAGAAAAGGAAGTCAAAGGCCATCCCCTGATAAAGCTCACTATCCTGACGGAAAGTGGCATAGCTGGTCACATAGATTTGATGGCTCTCAGCAAGAATCTCTTCACGACTAGCTTTCAAACCATGAACAACAGCCACATCCAACTGTGGGGAAAATTTCTGAAATTCATCTGCCCAGTTGTAGATTAAACCTGACGGAGCGAGAATCAAAACCCGACTTTCTTTTGTCACTTGGCTGGTCAAAAAAGCAATGGTCTGTAGGGTTTTACCAAGTCCCATATCATCAGCCAAAATCCCACCAAAACCATAATGATGGAGCATTTGCAGCCAGCTGATTCCCTTTTCCTGATAATCTCGCAAATCAGCCTGAACCTGAGTTGCTTGTCTAGGGAAGTCCTCTGGATGCGTCAAATCATGAGCCAGATTCTGGAATTCTTGTGAAAAAGAAACACGGTCTCGCCTTTCAAAAAGATGAGCTAAACTATAAGCCAAGGATTTCCGAGCCTGCAAGGAGCCATCTTTTAGTTCAAACTGCCCCAGCTCCTGTAGATTTTGACGAATTTTCTTGGTTTCTTCATCGAAAAAGTAGACTTGATTAGACGAAGCAATGTAAAAATCTTGATTGGCAACCAAGGCCTGCATGGCTTGGTCGATTTCCTCTTGGGCAATATCTTGAAAATCAAATTGGATTTCCAAGAGACCTCCCTTGGAAGCAATCTGCACTTGAGGGCTTGCTAGGTTATAGAGTTCTTCTAACTTGTCTGATAAATCAACATTCCCGAGTTTTTCAAAGACTGGAATGATTTCGTGGAAAAAATGATAGACAGACTCGGCTTTTAAGGCCTGACGCCAAGATTGAAAATCTGCTTCAAAGCCAGCTACCAAACAGGCTTGGAAAACTCTTTCTTCTAAGTCAGCGTCATTCGAAAATGGCAATTCTTCTAGCTCTTGTCGGCTTGATACCTGCCTATCCCCATAATCAAACTGAATCTCTAAACGAATCCGATTATCTTCTTCCCTGTCAAAGTAAAAAGAGGGCGCAAACGTTTTGATTTGTAACCGTTCTGGAGCTGAAACGGTCCCCATCTGGCTAAAAAGCGTTAGACAGGAAGCCAACTTATCGCGGTCACTACTATCAAATTGCAGGTATTTCTTGCTATGCTGATCCAAAGGCAACGCTTTGATTTCTTTGAGAAGACGCATCTGCTGGTCTGTTAGAAAATAAACCTGACCTTTATGGAAAAGCACAGCTCCCTGATAAAAGGAATTAACTCTTGGACTCTCACTGATTTCCATTTCAAAATAATCCAAGTATTCTGTTACTGTAAAGGCAAATAGATTGGCATCAGCATGCATATCCTGAAAAAGTAGAACCTGATAGCTATCCACTTGATGGTCAAATTGAAAATGAGGCAAGGTCATCAGTAAATTCACACCCTGCTCAAAAAAGGTCAGAGGGAAAAAAAGGTGCCGACCTTGGTTTTGGAAAAAGAGGTTTGAAGCCTGTCCTTCCTCCGTTAGTCCGCGCAAGAAAGTCAGAAGTTCTTGGCTAGCCTCATCAAAGGCTTCCCAAGAAAGAGACTCCTCATAAATCTTGCCAATCATATAAGACTTTCTCTGCTCGACAATCCTTAAAAAGAGTAGAATATCTCGAATGACATAGTATTTTTGGCTATTGATTTGCCCGATTCTCAGGGTCCACAAGATATGATTGGTTCCTGCTTCCACTTGCCCCACAGCCGATAATTCATAGGCACGTTCTGATTTTGGAGACAAGATTCGGTCCAAAAATTTGCCACCCAAGGTCACCTTGGTTTCAACGGCCTCTTTTTCTTCATGACCTTCTTCCAGACTTTGCAAGATTTCCTGACCACGCTCATCATTTTTCAGAAAATGCTCCAGAGCCGCCAAGTGCACACAGTAGCCCCTCTTTTGGAAAAAATCGCAAGCACAAAAAACCAAATCATCCTCTAAACTATAGCGCAGTTCTTCTTCTGCAACGCGAGCGTAGAGCCGATTGTTCTTTTCCTTGATGATGTCAACTTTACCAGTTTCATAAAGGACAACGCCTTCGATACGGACTTTCCCCGGAATCAATTTAGCCATATTTCTACCTTTACCTTATCTTCTTATTATACCATATTTTCGCCTATGAAAATAGCCTTCTAGGATGACTTTTCTCCTAGAAGGCTGGATTTTTAAAGTTTGGCAAAAGTCGTCACAATCCGCTGACACACTTCTTGCAGCAGGGATTTAGGCATGGCTACATTGAGGCGAGCATGGAGACTCCCTTCCTCCCCAAAATCCAAACCACGGTTGAGGATAACCTTGGCTTCATTTCTCAAAAGCTCCTGCAATCTTTCATCAGTCAGGTCATAGGCTGAAAAATCAAGCCAAATCAAGTAGGTTCCTTGCGGTTTCATGACCTTGATTTTAGTCTCTTTTCCAAATAAATCCACCACATAATTGATGTGGTCTTCAAAGACTTGCTTGAGTTCCTCTAACCAATCCTTCCCATAGCGATAGGCAGCTTCTGTCGCCAAATAACCCAAGCCTGAAATTTCATGCTGATTATTGATCAATTGACGTTTCTGGAAAGCCAGTCTCAACTTAGGGTTTTCAATAACTGCATAGGAATTTTTTGTTCCAGCAATGTTAAAGGTTTTAGTGGCACTGGTCAAGACGATAGCAAATTCTTTAAAGTCAGGGTTGATGGTATTGAAGGAATGATGCTTGTGACCAAAGAGGGCCAAATCTTGGTGAATCTCATCCGAAACCAAGAAAACACCGTGTTTTTGGCAGAGTTGGCCAATCTTCTCCAACACTTCTTTTTCCCAAACACGTCCACCAGGATTGTGAGGGTTGCAAAGAATATAGAGTTTAACCTCCTCTTCCACCAAATCCTTTTCAAGTCGATCAAAGTCAATCTCAAACAGACCATCCTTTTCCACTAAAGAATTGGTAATCAATCTACGATTATTCAACTTGACACTGCGAGCAAAAGGTGGATAGACAGGTGTGTTAATCAAAACCGCCTCGCCTTCTTTTGTAAAGGCTTGAATAGCTGTTGAGATAGCTGGTACCACACCCTCGATAAAGACAAGAGCCTCTTTGTCAAAGTGGTAACCGTGTTGTGTGGCTTCCCACTTTTGAACTTCCTTAATTAACTCTTCACTGGCATAGGTATAGCCATAAACCAGTTGATCAGCGTAAGTTTGCACAGCTTGGCGGATTTCAGGCAAGACTACAAAGTCCATATCCGCTATCCAAGCTGGCAGGACTTCACTATCCGTTTCTGCTTCTTTCCATTTATAAGTATGGTGCCCTAAACGATTGGGCAGGCTTGTAAAATCATATTTTCCCATCTTTATCTTATCCTTCTAAGGCTTGGCGCAAATCTGCAATCAAATCTCTAGCATCCTCAATCCCAATAGACAAACGCAAGAGGTCATCTGTCAAACAATAAGAATGGCGTACTTCTGCTGGAATATCAGCATGAGTTTGAGTCGTTGGATAAGTAATAAGACTTTCCACTCCACCCAAACTTTCCGCAAAAGAGAAGACCTTAAGACTGTTCAAAATGTGAGGAATGCGTGTTTCATCCGCTACTTTAAAGGAAATCATGCCCCCACGACCAGTGTAGAGAACTTCCTTAACTGCTGGAGAATCCTTCAAAAAGGCAACCACTTCTTGGGCGTTAGCTGTTGAGCGCTCCATACGAAGAGACAAGGTCTTGAGACCACGAATCAATTGATAGCTGTCAAACGGAGACAGGACTGCCCCTGTCGTATTGAGATTGTAAAAGAGCTTCTCGTATAGTTCTAAACTATTTGTCACAACCACTCCAGCCAAGACATCATTGTGGCCTGCTAGATACTTGGTTGCTGAATGAAGAACGATATCTGCTCCATCTTCAATCGGACGTTGGTAGATAGGGCTGTAGAAGGTATTGTCCACCACTACTTTGGCACCCTTAGCATGAGCCAATTTTGCCAGTTTTTCGATGTCAAATTCCAACATCAAAGGGTTGGTTGGAGTTTCGATATAGAGAACATCCACGTCCTTTTCTAACTCGGCAATCAATTCTTCTTCTGTATTGGCATAGGTAAAATGGAAACGACCTTCCTGCTCCACTTGATTGAACCAGCGGAAAGAACCACCATAAAGATCACGCACTGCCAAGACCTTACTTCCTACTGGAAAGACACTAAAGGCCAGTACAATAGCTGACATCCCTGAGCTAGTCGCTAGGGCATAGTCTGCTGACTCAATAGCTGCCAAGACTTCTTCCGCCTTACTGCGAGTTGGGTTTTTAGTGCGTGTATAGTCAAATCCAGTAGATCGACCAAACTCTGGATGCTGATAGGTCGTCGAAAAATGAATCGGTGTCACCAATGCACCTGTCGCTTCATCTGATTTGATACCCGCCTGGGCCAAAATTGTGTTGATGTGTAATTCCTTGTTCATACAATTCCTCCAAATCTATAGTAACTATTGTACCACTTATTTTCATCAACTCATTTTCTTCTTTTCAAGAGCTAGTTATAGTTTTAAACTATAGACTTATACTCTTCGAAAATCTCTTCAAACCACGTCAGCGTCGCCTTTTCGTAGGTATATGTTACTGACTTCGTCAGTCTTATCTACAACCTCAAAACAGTGTTTTGAGCAGCTTGCGGCTAGCTTCCTAGTTTGCTCTTTGATTTTCATTTAGTATTAGCTAGTAAAGCTAAAAAGAATCCAGAAAAGCTTCCAGATTCTTTTGTGACGATGATTGCTAGGGCTTACTTAGACTGAAAGAAATTCTGTTGGTCTAAATAGTCATAATGCTCTTTGTTAAATTGATATTGGCCCACATGCTGACTAATCTGACCGACATCCACGGAAAAAATATAGGCTTTATTTTGATAGTGCCAGTTCAGCCTAACTGTATTCAAGACTGGCTTATAAGTAAAATCTTTAACTTGATTCCAAGGCATCTCTACGACTTGATTAGAACGATTTTCTGTTACATCACTGATGTCCATCAAGTAGATTCCCTTAGGTGTGAATGCCAGAATCTTAGGCTTCACACTCGACTGAACATAGTAGGAACCACCTATAATGAAAAAATCAATAAAGGATTTCAACCATGTCTTTTTCTTGAAAGCCATCAGAAAATTCTTTTGCCCTTCAATGTGGCAAGTTGAGAGAAATGATTCAATCTGTTTTTCTGTTGCAAACTCCATAATAGCGCTCATGATGTTACCTCCATAAAAATCACTAAATAGCCAGTTAAGAATTCTTCACTTAAAGAAGAACTTATCATTTGTTGCATTTTATCTTACTTTTTCAGTAGACGGCATTCCTCCTATAACATTACCCTAGCATGTGCACACTTCAGTTAACACTGGAAGAGATTTTCGAAAATATCGTCTCACGTTTTTGTTATATTCATTATAACATAAATTCAAGAAACAAAGAAAAAAATGTGAGATTTTTCTTCCAAATTTACCATCATTCTATTAAAAAACGACAGCTTCTTTCGAAACCATCGTTTTTCTTGAAAAATCCTTATTTGACATGTTTTGCCAATTCTTCTTGGGCTTTTTTATTAGATTCTTCTTTTTCTTTCAACCATTTTTCTCTGGCTTTTGCATACTCGTCTGTTGTGACTATCTTATCTTGTACCTTGAGATATTTATAGGATTCAACCCCTTTATTACCAGCTAATGAATATGGTGCTGAGAAAGGAACTGTTTTTCTCAAGCCAGGTGTTCCACCCAATGAAACATTTGGAATCGCTAGAGAACTATCTACCAACCATGCTTGGATATCAGCATATTTCTCATAACGTTTGGCTGGATCTTGCTCCTTATTAGCCTCTTCCAACATTTGAGTATAGACATCCAGTCCAACCGCCTTAGCCTTGTCATTGGCTTCACCCGGCTCTAGTCCAAGATTTTGTAGAACCCCACCATTCTTGACACTAAAGATATCAAGATAGCTAGATGGATCGAGATAGTCCGCGCTCCAACCACCATTGTATAAATCGTAATCTTTCTGGGCTGCAGTCGGAGCCAAATAGCCTGTATTATCAGCGTCTTCAGTAGAGAGTTGTTGAATGTCAATTACAACATTTTCTGCACCTAAGGCTGCTTCAATAGATTGCTTCATAGAGCTTACTTCTTGAACACCTTTTTTATTAGCTTGGTCAACTGTCATGTCTAAGTGGATAGGGAAGGTTACTCCCTTGGCTTCTAGCTCTTTCTTAGCTTCCGCAAACTTAGCCTTAGCTTTTTCTGGATTATAGTATGGATCTTGGGCATCTGCAAAGTTGATACCTTGCCATTCCTTACCATAATTGACCATCTTAGAAGCTACTACTTCACCAAAGTCTTTTCCTTTGATACTTACAAAGGTTGGAGGAACAACCAAATTACGTAAAATCTTAGTCGCTCCGTCTTCTCCCTGAGTTTGAGCCCCGTAGGCTGTACGGTCATAGGCAAAGTTAATGGCTTGACGGAAGTTTTTATTAAGAACCGCTTCCTGAGTTGATTTCTTTTCAGCATCACTTGTCTTGGAAGTAAACTTATAAGATTGTCTATCCAGATTAAAGTTTAAGAAGTAAGACGTAGCGTTCTGCATACTATAGATGATATTATCTTTGTATTTTTCTTTAATCCCTTCATAACTTGAACTATTCGGATAGAGACGAGCGTAGCTGTAGGCTCCGTCTGTAAAGTTACGAACAAGAGCGTCCTGGTCTTGACCATCATAATAGGCCAATTTGACATCATCGACAAGGACATTTTTCGCATCCCAGTAGTTAGGATTTTTCTTGTATTCGATGACAGATTTTGAAACAAGGGCTTTCATCAAGAAAGGTCCATTGTACAAAATGCTAGATGGGTCAACCTTCCCAAAATCATCCCCTTTTGATTTTAAGAAATCCGCATTGACTGGGAAGAGAATGGTTGAGGTTGTTTTTGAGTTCCAGTAAGGTTCTGGTCTAGCCAAGGTATATTGAACCGTTTGGTCATCAAGAGCCTTGACTCCGACAGTTGAAAAGTCGCTTGTTTTCCCAGTGATATAGTCATCCAAGCCTGCGACAGAGTCCTGCACTAGATACAAGGCTTCTGATTTTTTATCAGCCGCATATTGCAAACCAGTGACAAAATCTTGGGCAGTTACAGGAGCATATTCTTCTCCCTCTGAAGTATACCACTTAATGTCCTTACGAAGTTTGTAAGTGTAGGTCAAACCGTCCTTAGAAACACTCCAATCCTCTGCCAAGGATGGAACATAGTTCCCATATTGGTCATTTTCCATGAGCCCATCTACCAGATTGGTCACAATATCATTGGTTGTTGCACGGTTTTCTGCTAGATAGTTTAAACTAGATGGATCGCTAGAATAAACATAGTTATAGGTTTTTGACCCTGTGCTAGAATTTCCACAGGCGCTCAATAAAACTCCTGCACCCAGGACAAGACCTGCCAAGGTTAGATATTTGCTCTTAGACTTTTTCATTTCCAGAACCTCCTGCTTTAAATATTTGTTTTATTATACAACGTTTGGTTTGTTTAGTCAATGATTTTTTCCAAAAAAATCGAAAAAGACCTCATTTTCTACTTTTAAAAGATAATTTTAGCTATTTTGACGCTAAAAAAGGAATAAGTTTCAAGTTCTCCTAAAAGATTGTTCAACTTATTCCTTTTATTTATAAATGCTATCTTACGAAAGCTTAAATTTTGCTCGCAGGCGATCTGCTTGGGCTTTTCCAATCACCTTATCCAACAAACGGGTTCGAAGACTCATGACTCCATAAACACCTCCACCCATGGCACCGACAAGAGCTACATAAAGGAAGCTCCACAAACGTCCACTTGGTTGGAATACAAATCCTAACATCCACTGGATGGTTCCTATTAACAGAAACATGACTAGGGTCAGCAAACTGATTAAAATGGTTCGCTTCACAATCACCTTGCGCTTGACACCTGTTACCTTACAAATATCCCGATACATCAAGACATTAGGAATGATGAGAGCAATGGTTGTTGAAATCAAAGGTCCGTAACTGTGGAAGAGAGCGATGGTAGGCAGTTGCAAGACTAGCTTGGCAATCGAACCATAGATAAAATAGAGAACGGCCTTGCGGTTGCGGAACATGGCCTGAAGCATTGGAGACAAGACCATGTACAAGCCTAAAATAATAGACTGCAAAACTGCAAAGACAAATAAGCCCAGAGCCAAACTATCTGGCTTGCCATAGAAAACTGTATAGAGAGGTTCTCCTACCATAACCACTCCAACCGTTGCTGGTAGCAAGAACATAAAGAGTAGAGTGAGACTGTCCTGAACGAGACGAGAAGCTGCCTTCAAGTCCCCCTTGACATAGTTTTCCGTCAACAATGGCAAGCCTACACTCCCAATCGAAACCCCAACAGAAATCAAAATCATCGTGATTTTATTAGGATTGGCTGAGAAATAAGAAAACATGACAACCAAGTCCTCATTGCTGTAGTTGGTAAACCAGCTCATACTATTGATAAAGGTCAGCTGATCCAAAATCTGGAAAAGCTGGATGGCAGACCCCGTCAGGATAAAAGGAATGGCTTCCTTAATGGTATCGACCAAAAGACGCTTGCTGTTAATCTTATCCCCTGTTTCAAAGACTCTTTTTAGTAAGCCTTCTTGGGCAAGGAAATAAATCAAAACTGCAAAACTGGCGACCATGCCGACAAAGGCAGCAAAGGTTGATTGGGTGACTGCTGCTAGGTAATCTCCTGAACCAAGTTTCATAATGATAAAGGTTGCTAAGAGCATCCAGATAACACGAATGACCTGCTCAGCGATTTGGCTCATGGCATAAGGTTTGAGGTTATTCATCCCTTGGAAAAATCCTCGGATAACACTCATAGACGGGAAAATCAAGACTCCCCAAGCCAAGCTTTGCATGATTGGGATCAGGTCTTTGCCCACGCCAGACAAGTCTGCTAGCCAAGGAGCAAAGACATACAAGACTAAAGCAAAAACCAGGCCTAGTCCTGTCATAAAGCCTAAGAAACTCCGAATCAGGGCAAAGCTATGCTCCTCTTCTCGCATGGTATTGTACTTGGCAACTTGCTTAGCCACTGCAACTGGAATCCCTGCTGTTGAAAGCAGCAAGAACCAGGCGTAGATATTGTAGCCCATGGTAAAGAGACCATTGGCTGTAGCCGCATAAGACCCCATCCAGATGTACCATGGGATAATATAGATGGCCCCGAGTAGGCGACTGATAAAGTTACTAGCCGTTAGCCAAGCAGTCCCCCGTAACATCTGGGCCTGCTGGTGATTGTTTTCGTGCGACATAGATTCCTCATTCAATTTTGATAACTAGGAAAAACTCCTTATCTTCCATTATAAACTTTTCCTTGTTACTTGTAAATTTACGACTTTCGGTTTACAATAGAAAGTATGATTAAGATTGAAACCGTATTAGATATATTAAAGAAAGATGGTCTCTTCCGCGAGATTATCGACCAAGGACACTACCACTACAACTACAGCCATGTCGTGTTTGACACCATCTGCTATGACAGTCGCAAGGCCAAAGAAAAGAGCCTCTTTTTCGTCAAGGGTGCTGCCTTTAAGAAGGAATTTCTTCTTTCAGCAATCTCTCAAGGACTCGGTTGGTATGTTGCTGAAGAAGACTATGAGGTTGGTATCCCCGTCATTGTTGTGAACAATATCAAGAAAGCCATGAGTTTGATTGCCATGGAATTTTATGGCAATCCACAGGAAAAACTCAAACTCCTTGCCTTTACTGGTACTAAGGGTAAGACAACGGCAGCCTATTTCGCTTACAACATCTTAGCTCAAGGGCATCGACCTGCTATGTTGTCGACCATGAATACAACTTTAGATGGCAAGACTTTCTTTAAGTCTGCATTGACAACTCCTGAGAGTATTGACCTCTTTGACATGATGAATCAGGCTGTGCAAAATGACCGCACCCACCTCATCATGGAGGTCTCCAGTCAGGCCTATCTGGTCAAACGTGTCTATGGTCTAACCTTTGATGTGGGAGTTTTCCTCAATATCAGCCCAGACCATATCGGCCCGATTGAACACCCTAGCTTTGAAGACTACTTCTACCACAAACGTCTCTTGATGGAAAATAGCCGAGCAGTCATCATTAACAGTGACATGGACCACTTTTCTGTCTTGAAAGAACAAGTGACAGATCAAGACCATGATTTCTATGGTAGCCAGTCTGATAACCAAATCGAGAATTCCAAAGCCTTTAGCTTCTCAGCTACAGGTAAACTTGCTGGAGACTATGATATCCAACTCATTGGTCACTTCAACCAAGAAAATGCCGTTGCTGCTGGACTTGCCTGTCTCCGTCTCGGAGCAAGTCTTGAGGACATCAAAAAAGGCATCGCTGCAACCCGCGTTCCTGGTCGTATGGAAGTCCTCACTCAGAAAAATGGAGCCAAGGTCTTCATCGACTATGCCCACAATGGGGATAGTCTGAAAAAACTCATCAAGGTTGTAGAAACTCATCAAACTGGAAAAATTGCTCTGGTTCTGGGTTCGACAGGAAATAAGGGAGAAAGTCGTCGTAAAGACTTTGGCCTCCTCCTCAATCAGCACCCTGAGATTCAAGTCTTTTTGACTGCTGATGACCCCAACTATGAGGACCCAATGGCCATTGCAGATGAAATCAGTAGCTACATCAATCATCCTGTTGAAAAAATTGCGGATCGCCAAGAAGCCATCAAGGCAGCTATGGCTATCACTGAACAAGAACTCGATGCAGTTATTATTGCTGGTAAGGGAGCAGATTGCTACCAAATCGTCCAAGGAAAAAAAGAAGCCTATCCTGGAGATGCAGCTGTCGCAGAAAATTATTTATAAGGATCGTAAAAAAATCAAGGGAAACGAAACCCTTGATTTTTTCTATCTTTATTTAAAAGCGTTTTTCAAATCTTCAACGGCACCTTCTACAGCACCTTTGGCGTCTTCTACAACGTCTTTTGCCTTAGCAACTGTTTTTTCAACAGCTCCTTCAAGTTCTGTCTTGCTGTCTCCAGTAACTTTACCAAATCCTTCTTTGACAGCGCCTGCTGCTTGTTCCAATTTGTTTTCAAGTGACATATGATTGTCTCCTTTAGTTTATTCCGATATGTGTTACCGGTTACATATAGTTTATACCGAATACTAAGGAAAGTCAAACAATGTGCTCAGAAAAAGCAATCACACTAAATAGAAAGTTAATCTCTCCTTGTCAAAATCGACAGCCAACTCATACTTTCCATCTTCATTTTGGACAATATAACCTAGGACAACTAAACTGTCCACAAAGATGTCACGACGTTTCTGCATAAGTTGATCTTTTTTGAGAAATTTCAACAAAAAAGTCGTCATATATTTAAGAGCATACTCAGGATTGACATCTCCTAAAATGGCATAGAGCTCCTGCTGTTTTTCTGTCAAAGGATACTGATGTTTGACCTTGTAGAAATAATTAGACAGGGTCATTTTAGTGCGCGCAAAATCTGTTTTTTCAACTAAAATAGCTTCATTGGTTTGATTTCGTAATTCCGTCTCAAAACGCTGCTCCAACAAGGCTTGATAGGTCGGACTATTTTCTTTAACAAAAATCTCTTGATCCAGTTCGAGACTATCGAGTGTTTCAAGCATAGGAAGATTGAGGTAATAACGCTTATGTTCTCGTAGAATCAAACCTGCCTTTATATACTCTTCCATGAGTTTATCAACTGCAACATCTGGAAATTGAGCCTTAATTTCCCGTAGAATCACATCCTCATGCTGGTCCAGATAGCGGATCAATTCTCCAAAAAATGGCTGTCTCGTCAAACGAGATGGATTAAAAATCTGAATCATGAAGATTCCTTTCTTTACATTCTAACAGAGGCGACGCTGCCAACTGACTAGGATTGGTCCCAGCTTGGTTCAAAGGGACAGGTAGGCCTAGTTCTCTATAATACTCCTTCCAAAAATCACTAATCTCCTGCTCCCTATCCCCAAATTTCATAGGTATGGTTTCAAAAATCGGTAGAATTTCTGCCATGTACTGGGAACAGTAAAAACCATGCCCATCTGGATAGAAAGAAGCATTGTAGGGTGCTCCTAGATGTTTGCAAGCTTTTTCCTTCACAGACTGGATATCCATTTCTGGGTAAACATAGAGGTCATACAAATGATTGGACTCAAAGAAGTCTGCCGGTTCTTGACAGATCACACCAAATTCTCCACTAGCATGATAAATCATCCCATCCAAATAAATGGCAACATGATTATAGTTGCCTGTGGAAATCTGGATGGCCTGTCCCATATCTGACTCATCTCTCACAAATATCAAATCGCCATTTTCTAACATGCTTCACTCCTAGAAAAAAAGGAGCCGAAACTCCTTTCGATATAAGTCAAACTAGACTTTCCGATTTTGAACTGAAACCCAAAATCTTAAGCATTAAAACTTTCAGTCAATTGAGGTACCACTTGTTTCTTACGTGAAACGGCACCAGCAAGGAAAGCATGATTGTTTTCAAGTTTGAAGTTGAAGGCTGCCTCAACCTTGTCCATATTGGCACCAAGAGCCAAGATTTCTGAGTTTGAGTTGACGATATCTGTAATCATCAAGACAAAGTCAGAGTAGCCGTTTGCTTCGTTAGCAGCTTGCATTGCAGCTTCAATTTCTGCTTGACGTTCCAAAACTTCAGCGATGTCAACTGTGTTTACTTGGGCAACACGGACATTATTTCCATTCAATTCAAAAGTCTTAGCATCGATGTCAATCAATTCTTCAGCAGATTTGCTAGCCAAGTTTGTACCAGCCTTAAGCATTGCAAGACCATATTCTTCCAAGTTGACACCAGCTAATTCAGCCAATTCAGGAGCAATGACTGTATCTGTTGGGTGTGTTGTTGGTGATTTCAAAAGAAGGGTATCTGAAATCAAACCTGAAAGCATCAAACCAGCAATCTCTTTAGGAACAGCTACACCATGTTCTTTGAACATACGATAAACGATAGAAGATGCAGAACCAACTGGCTCCAAACGCATGTAGAGCGGGCTTGCAGTTTCAAAGTTAGCCACACGGTGGTGGTCTACAACACCATAAACTTCTACTTCAGCGATATCTGATACAGATTGTTGGAATTCATTGTGGTCAGTCAAGATAACTTGCTCTGCTCCTTCTGCTTTAGCAGAAGTGATAACACGCGGTGCTTCTACACCAAAATAGTTCAAGACAAAGGCTGTTTCTTCATTTGGAGTTCCAAGGGCTACAGCTTCCGTATCCAAACCGTAAGCTTCTTTTGCAAGGTAGGCAAAAGCTACAGATGACCCGATGGCATCTGAGTCTGGATTTTGGTGACCAAATACTAGAATCTTAGACATGATAATACCTCATTTTATTTATTCTCTTTATTGTAGCATTTTTTTCACTTTTTGACAAAAGTAAGAGGAGTCAAAGGGCTCCTCACGATTCTTCAAAATAACTGATACTCTTCGAAAATCTCTTCAAACCACGTCAGCTTCGCCTTGCCGTAGGTATGGGTACTGACTTCGTCAGTTCTATCCACAACCTCAAAACAGTGTTTTGAGCTGACTTCGTCAGTCTTATCTACAACTTCAAAGCAGTGCTTTGAGCAACCTACGACTAGCTTCCTAGTTTGATCTTTGATTTTCATTGAGTATGAGTAAATTTCTATCTTGATTTTCAGATAAAAATCTTTCCTTCTGTGGTCTCTTCTTTCGCTTGAGAAAGGCTTCTGCCGACATGGCTTCTTCCTTACTGGCAAAACCTTGAGCATAGATAAGTTTGACTGGCAAGCGTGCTCGTGTATATTTGGCTCCCTTCCCACTATTGTGGACAGCGAGGCGTTTTCTCACGTCAGTCGTATAACCCGTATAGTAGGAACCATCACGACACTCCAGCACATACATATAAGCCTTATGATCCATAATAAATCTCTTCGAGTTCAGGCGTATAGGAGCCATCATCATTGTGGACAATGAGAGGTGGTAAGACCTTAAAGCCGCTTGTTGAACCATCCTTGATGGCCTCAATCAAGAGCATATTGGCTTCCTTTTCCTTTTTGGGATAGACAAACTGCAGGCGCTTAGGCGCTAGATTATAGCGTTGTAAGGTATCCAAAATATCCAGAAGACGGTCAGGACGATGAACCATGGCCAAACGCCCATTAGACTTGAGAATACTTTGGGCACTGCGACAGATTTCCTGCAAGTTGGTCGTGATTTCGTGGCGCGCCAAGAGATAATGTTCACTCTCGTTCAGGTTTGAATGAGGATCCACCTTGAAATAGGGCGGATTACACAAAATCATATCCACCTTACTTCCCTGGATGTAAGCAGGCATATTTTTCAAATCATCACAGATGACCTCCATCTGCTCTTCCAAACCATTCAAACGGACAGAGCGTTCAGCCATATCCGCCAAACGCTCCTGAATCTCAACAGCCAAAATCTGTGCCTGAGTCCGAGTACTAGCAAATAGCCCCACTGCTCCATTTCCAGCGCAAAAATCCACAATCAAGCCCTTTTTAGGAAAACGTGGAAAACGTGACAAGAGAACACTATCCACCGAATAGCTAAAAACCTCTCTATTTTGAATAATTTTGATATCTGTTGAGAAGAGCTGGTTAATGCGCTCCCCTGATTTTAATAATTGTTCTTCTTCCATGGTTCTATTATAGCAGTTTTATATTAACATTACAAAAAATATAAAACTCTAAACTACTTCTTCTTTTTTAAATGGTGCAGGGCTTCTCTAGTCCAGATTGGTAGCATTCGTCGAAAGGGCGTAAAGCCGTAGTTAAAGCGGTCGCTTGAAAAGCGTCTCCGTCTCGGAAACTGGTGCTTTTCTTCCTCCAAAGTGCGGATAGAAAGACTAGCTTTCCCTGTAAATTCATCTAAATCCACTACCTGAACCTGAACCTCTTCATCGACTTTCAAGGCGTCATGAATATTTTCAATAAAGCCAGTCCGAATCTCTGAAATGTGAATCAGCCCCGTATCACCTGTCTCTAGCTCAACAAAGGCACCGTAGGGCTGAATCCCTGTAATACGCCCCTTTAGCTTATCACCGATTTTCATCTTAGTCCTCGATTTCAATAGTTTCAATCACAACATCTTCAACTGGCTTGTCCATCGCCCCCGTCTCAACAGAAGCAATGGCATCCAAGACAGCGTAAGAAGCTTCATCAGCAAGCTGACCAAAAACAGTATGACGGCGGTCTAGGTGAGGGGTTCCACCTTGGTTGGCATAGATTTCCGCAATCGGTTCTGGCCAACCACCACGAGCAATTTCTTTCTTAGAATAAGGCAGATGTTGATTTTGCACGATAAAGAACTGGCTGCCGTTGGTATTTGGACCAGCATTGGCCATAGAAAGGGCACCACGGATATTGTAAAGTTCTTCTGAAAACTCATCCTCAAATGATTCGCCGTAGATTGACTCGCCACCCATACCCGTTCCAGTTGGGTCTCCACCTTGGATCATAAAATCCTTGATAATACGGTGGAAAATGATACCATCATAGTAGCCATCTTTTGAAAGTGCAACAAAGTTAGCCGCTGTTTTAGGAGCATGTTCAGGGAAGAGCTTAATACGCAAGTCTCCATGATTGGTCTTAATAGTCGCGATAGGACCTTCTACTGTTTCAATGTCTACTTGTGGGAAATGCAATTCTTTTTCTACCATACCAAATCTTTCTAAGGCATCAAAAATGCCATCTTCTTCTAATGTTTTTGTAATATAATCTGCTTTTTCTTTGATTTTATCATGAGAAATTCCCATGGCAACGCTGATCCCAGCATAATCAAAGAGTTCCAAGTCGTTGAGCCCATCTCCAAAAACCATGACGTTGTCTGGTTTCAAGCCTAGGTGTTCCACAACCTTTTCCACACCCGTCGCTTTGGAGCCTGAAATCGGCACAATATCAGACGAATGCTCATGCCAACGAACCATGCGAAGTTTGTCTGAGAGACTGTCAGGCAAGTGCAAATCATCTCCCTTATCTTCAAAAGTCCACATCTGATAGATATCTTCTTTTTCATGGAAATCTGGATCCACATCCAAATCGGGATAAATTGGATTGATAGCTTCACTAATCATATCTGTGCGAGTAGACAACTTGGCAGCATGACTCCCAACCAAACCATACTCTATTTCCTCTTGCTTGGCCCAAGAAATATACTCCTCAACATCTGACTTCTCAATCTGATGTTGATAAATGACCTGACCTTTTTTATCTTCAATATAGGCACCATTTAAGGTTACAAAAAAGTCAGGCTTGAGCTCACGAATCTCTGGAACGACACCAAAAATCCCTCGTCCAGAAGCAATACCTGTCAAAATTCCTTTCTCACGTAATTGCTTAAAAACAGTTGGGATTGAAGACGGAATAAAACCTGTCTTTGAATTCCGCAAGGTATCATCAATATCAAAAAAGACAATCTTTATCTTCTTTGCCTTGTATTTTAATTTCGCATCCATCTCACTACCTCTTTCAATCTAACTCTTTCCATTATACCATAAAGTAGCTAAATCCCCTATTTTCAAAAAGTTTCCAGTTTTTATTGTAAGTCCTTAGATAAGTATAAAACTAAATCATCATTATTTTGGCTAGTTGCATTCATTTCCAAGGGTTGATTTCGATACCATACACCTGTCCCATCTGGAATGTAGCCCCGTCTGATATACAATCTCTGGGCAGGACCATAGCCTAAGTGCAAACCTACACCAAGAGTGACCTTACTCGAAACAAACTTGACTCGTTTTTCTGCTTCTTCTAGCAGTTGATTCCCAATCCCTTGATTTCTAAAAGGCTCAAAGACATTGAAATCTGATAATTCTGGATAGACTTCTGCAAAAGGACCATGTTTAGCAGAGGGCAAAATGGTAACGTAGCCCGCTACAGCACCATCAATCTCTGCAACTAAGACTTCTCTCTCCCCACTTTTCTGTTCCAGAAAATATCTAGCCAAAATTTCCTCTCTACCAGGCCAACCTTGATTCATAAATCCATGAGATAAGGATTCAATATCAGACTTAATCATATTTCTAATCGTACAATTCATCTTTGACTTACCCACCTTTACTCTTTTTATTACCATTATAGCACGCCAAGGTCAGAAAAAAACTATTTCGTGAAAAAGACCCGTCGAGGTCTTAATTCGCATTCTTGTTTCCAAGCTCATGAAAAAGAGGTCCACTGGACCCCAACTCGCTCTTTCATTTCAAAACTCGTGAAAAAGAGGTCCACCCGGACCTGAAAAAAAGACCCACCCGGGTCTTTTCTTTAATCTTCGTTTACGAAAGGCATCAAAGCCATTACGCGAGCGCGTTTGATAGCTGTTGTTACTTTACGTTGGTTTTTAGCTGAAGTTCCTGTTACACGACGAGGAAGAATTTTCCCACGTTCTGAAACGAAACGGCTAAGAAGCTCAGTATCTTTGTAATCAACATATTCAATTTTGTTTGCTGCGATGTAATCAACTTTTTTACGGCGTTTGAATCCGCCACGACGTTGTTGAGCCATGTTTTTTCTCCTTTATAATTTTACTTGTCCATTAGAATGGTAAATCATCATCTGAAATATCCAATGGATTTGTTGCTCCAAATGGATTTTCATCACGTGAAAAGTCTGGTACTGAATTTGTAGGTGCTGAATAGTTTGCAGTTGGGGCAGAGTAACCTCCACCTGTATGACCTTCACGCACACTACGGCTTTCCAACATTTGGAAATTCTCAGCCACGACCTCTGTCACGTAGACACGTTGTCCTTGCTGGTTATCGTAACTACGAGTCTGGATACGACCTGTCACCCCGATAAGTGAGCCTTTTTTAGCCCAATTAGCTAGGTTTTCAGCCTGTTGACGCCACATAACGACATTGATAAAATCAGCCTCACGTTCGCCATTTTGACTCTTAAATGTACGGTTTACTGCAAGAGTAAAAGTCGCAACTGCTACATTTGATGGGGTATAACGCAACTCAGCATCACGTGTCATACGCCCTACAAGTACAACATTGTTAATCATAGTTTACCTTCTTACGCGTCAATTTTGACGATCATGTGACGAAGAATGTCAGCGTTGATTTTTGAAAGACGGTCAAACTCTTTAAGAGCTGCATCGTCGTTTGCTTCAACGTTAACGATGTGGTAAAGTCCTTCACGGAAATCTTGGATTTCGTATGCAAGACGACGTTTTTCCCAAGTTTTTGATTCAACAACAGTTGCACCGTTGTCAGTCAAAATAGAGTCAAAACGTGCTACCAAAGCGTTTTTAGCTTCTTCTTCAATGTTTGGACGAATGATATAAAGAATTTCGTATTTAGCCATTGATATGTTCCTCCTTTTGGTCTAATGACCCCAAGACTTTGCAAGGGGTAAGTGAGGTTCGCTCACAATAAACTATTATACTAGAAAACAATTTTTTACGCAAGTAAAAACTCTGAAATTTGAAAAAACGCCACATGGGCGTTTTCCTGTTCTTATGGTTTAATACGGTGCAACATACGTGGGAATGGAATAGCTTCGCGAATGTGTTTTGTTCCTGCTGCGAAGGTTACCATACGCTCGATACCGATACCAAATCCACCGTGTGGAACTGTACCGTATTTACGAAGGTCAAGGTAGAATTCGTACTCTGTACGATCCATGCCAAGTTCATCCATCTTAGCGACAAGGGCATCATAGTCTTCCTCACGCATAGACCCACCGATGATTTCTCCATAGCCTTCTGGAGCAAGCAAGTCTGCACAAAGCACGCGCTCTGGATTTCCAGGAACTGGTTTCATGTAGAAGGCCTTGATGGCTGCTGGATAGTTCATGACAAATGTTGGCACACCAAAGTGGTTTGAAATCCAAGTTTCATGTGGTGAACCAAAGTCATCACCATGCTCAAGATGTTCGTAGTCAGCATCTTCATCATTCTCATGCTCTTGCAAGAGGTCAATGGCTTGATCGTAAGTGATGCGTTTGAATGGCTCTGCAATGTAGCGTTTCAAGAGCTCTGTATCACGTTCCAAGGTTTCCAAGGCTTGAGGCGCACGGTCAAGAACACCTTGAAGAAGAGCTTTTACATAAGCTTCTTGCAAGTCAAGCGACTCATCATGTGTCAAGTAGGAGTACTCTGCGTCCATCATCCAGAACTCAGTCAAGTGACGGCGCGTTTTTGATTTTTCAGCACGGAATACTGGACCAAAGTCAAAGACACGACCAAGAGCCATCGCACCTGCTTCTAGGTAAAGCTGACCTGATTGGCTCAAGTAGGCTGGCGTTCCGAAGTAGTCAGTTTCAAAGAGTTCTGTTGAATCCTCTGCTGCATTTCCTGAAAGAATTGGGCTGTCAAACTTCATGAAGCCGTTCTTGTCGAAAAACTCATAAGTCGCATAGATAATAGCGTTACGGATTTGCATCACCGCTACTTGCTTACGAGAACGAAGCCACAAGTGACGGTTGTCCATCAAAAAGTCTGTTCCGTGTTCTTTTGGTGTAATTGGGTAGTCTTGAGATTCACCGATCACTTCGATGTCTGTGATGTCCAACTCATAGCCAAATTTAGAACGTTCGTCCTCTTTGACAATACCTGTCACATAAACAGAAGTTTCTTGGCTCAAACGTTTGATGACATCAAACTTCTCAAGTCCCACTTCTTCACCAAATTTTTCTACAAAGTTTGGTTTAAAGGCTACACCTTGGAAGAAGGCTGTTCCATCGCGCAATTGCAAGAAGGCGATTTTCCCTTTTCCTGATTTGTTAGCAACCCAAGCTCCAATCGTCACTTCTTGACCAACATAGTCTTTTACATCAATAATCGTTACACGTTTTGTCATTGTTTTTCCTTTTTCTTTTTTATTCTTTATGGCAAACCACTTCTATATTGTTCCCATCTGGGTCAATCACAAAAGCAGCGTAGTAAATCGGATGCTCACTGCGATAGCCAGGATCTCCATTGTCTCGCCCACCTGCCTCTAAACCAGCCTCATAACAAGTCTGAACTTCTTCCTTATTTTCTGCTAAGAAAGCAAAGTGAATAGGATCTTGTGTCCCCTGAGCCAGCCAAAAATCACCACCAGGATGAGGGCTGTTTGGGGCAAGAAAACTGATTAGAGAACTAGTCTTAAAAGCCAATTTATAGCCCAAAGGGGCAAGAAATCTTCTATAAAATCCTTCCGAAATTTGTAAATCCTTTACCTTAATTTCAAAATGATCAATCATTCTCACTACCCATAAATGCTTTCAAGCGTTTAACTGCTTCTTTAAGCGTGTCTAGGTCTGTCGCATAGCTGAGGCGCACATTTTCTGGTGCTCCAAATCCTGCTCCTGTAATCAAGGCTAGACCAACTTCTTCAAGAATAGCCGTTGTAAATGCTGTTACATCGCTATAGCCTTTCATCTCCATGGCTTTTTTAACATTTGGAAAGAGATAGAAGGCTCCTTGTGGTTTGACAACTTCAAAACCAGGCACTTCCGCAAGAAGCGGATAGATGGTATTAAGACGTTCTTCAAAGGCCTGACGCATGCTTTCTACAGTATCTTGCTCGCCTGATAGGGCCTCAACCGCTGCATACTGGGCTACTGCTGACGGGTTCGAGGTTGTTTGACCTGCAATCTTGGACATAGCAGCGATAATGTCTGCTTCTCCGACGGCATAGCCAATACGCCAACCAGTCATGGCATAAGCTTTAGACACACCATTGATAACCACTGTTTGCTTGCGAATCGCTTCCGATAGGCTAGAAATCGGTGTGAACTCATGACCATTATAGACCAAGCGCCCATAGATATCATCTGCTAGGATGAGAATGTCCTTTTCTACAGCCCAGTTTCCGATTGCAAAAAGTTCTTCACGAGTATAAATCATACCTGTCGGATTGGATGGCGAATTCAGCACCAAAACCTTAGTCTTGTCTGTGCGAGCTGCTTCTAACTGCTCTACAGTTACCTTAAAGTGATTGTCTTCCTTAGCAGGAACAAAGACTGGGACACCTTCTGCCATCTTGACCTGATCTCCATAGCTGACCCAGTATGGGGTTGGGATGATAACTTCATCACCTGGATTTACCACAGCCATAAAGAAGGTATAGAGAGAATATTTGGCTCCAGCAGCTACTGTCACTTGATTTGGCGCTACAGAATAGCCGTAAAAGCGCTCAAAGTAGGTATTGACTGCTGCCTTGAGCTCTGGCAGGCCTGAGGTTACTGTATAAAAAGAAGCACGCCCATCTTGAATCGATGCAATGGCGGCATCTTGGATATTTTTTGGAGTAGTGAAATCTGGCTCACCCAAGGTTAGAGACAAAATATCTCTTCCCTCAGCCTTCAGTGCTTTGGCACGGGCTCCAGCAGCCAAGGTAACACTTTCTTCCATTTCTAAAACACGGTTGGATAGTTTCATAGGCCCTCCTTATTGACCAATGCTCCTGTTTCAAAATCTACTAGATAAAAATCAGAGCCTGACTTGACTTCCCAGATTGGCTTGTCTTGATAACGGCCAAAGGTAATCTTGTCAATCTCGCCAGCTCCTTTTTCCTTAGAAACAGCTGCTGCTTTTTCTTGTGAAACACCCTGATTTAGCTGATAAACGTAAATCTTATGGTCATCTTTTCCGATCAGGACAGCAAGTGCTTCTTGCTGTTTATTACGACCAAGAACGCTGTAATAAGATTCCAAGCCATTGTATAAGTCAACCTGATCAGCCTGCTCTAATCCTGCATACTGCTGAGCTAATTTTTCTCCTTCACTTTTAGCTGTTTGATAGGGTTTCATACCGAGAGCAACCAGATACAGAAAGGAAGCACTGATAACCACAAGCAAAATCGTCATCCCTAGACCATACTGCCACAGTAGATTATTTTTTGCTTTTTTTGTCTTTTTTTCACTCGTCTATTTTACCATCTATTAGGCTTTATTACAAGTGAATGCAAGAATACTCTTCGAAAATCAAATTCAAACCACGTCAGCTTCGCCTTGCCGTACCCAAGTACTGTCTGCGGCTAGCTTCCTAGTTTGCTCTTTGATTTTCATTGAGTATAAGAAACCAATTCTATTTCTCCCTTCAAAGCAAACCGATTTTTCTTGATTAAAACCGATCAAGAAAAGTAAAGACAGCTCCAAAATCAACCTATTAAAAAACCTGAGCTTGGTACTCAAGTTTTCGTAATTTTTTTGATCTATGGAATCATTTTATCATCCATTCTTTTAGCCATTTTTCCTAAAAATATAGTCAGTAGAAGGCTAATCATGACTAAAAAGGATCCTAGATAAAGAAATGTTACTACAAAGCCTAAATTGTCAATCAACCACCCTGTCAGTGGGAAGAACACAATCATACTCAGGCTAAACATCATAGAGTAGACACTCAGCATGGTTGCCCTTACTTCACTTGGAAGGCGCTCTTGCAAATCGTTATCAAAAATCGGCTGAAAAAGAGCATATAGAGCATTACTAATCAAATAAATCAAAATATAGATTAGAGGTGTTCCAAAGTAGGACAGCATATAGGTGACTCCAGTCAACAGGACGAGGACAGGGAAAAGCTTCAAGGCAGCATATTTCTTTCCAATCTTACTCGCTAGATAGACTGCGACGATATTTAAGAGACTACCAAGTAGCATAACTGCTGAAATTTGCCAACCACTTAAATCTGGTAACTGATTTTGATAGTAAAAATAAAACATGCACATGAGTGTTCCGACAATCTGAGACAAAATCATCCAGTTGAAAAGCATAGGATTTCGCTGCAACTCTTCCTTAACAGTCCAAATAATCTGTTTCATGGTCACACTATCAGCTTTTTCTAGCTTGACACTGGGTTCTTTCAGCATCCAAATCAGGAAAAGAACTATGATAGAAGTGGCAATCATGATATAGTAGGTCAGGTGCAATTGACCATGGACAAAAAATCCTGCCAAAACTGTCCCCAAAGACCGAGTTCCTTCTGCTACTCCTGATAGGAAGCTCGAAATGGATAGATAACGCTCCTTTAGTCCAGCCTCTACAGCCGAGTCATAGACCATTGCTGCGCTTGTTCCCGAATCAAAATTATAAGACAAGGCACTCACAGCCATTGCTAGTGCATAAATCCAAAAATTTCCCTGCCCAGCCAACATGAGAATAGAAGACAGAATCCCTGCTATACGACTTAAATAAAGGTTGGTCTTATAGGAATAGCGGTCAGCTAACATTCCAGATGGAATTTCACAGAGAAGACTGGTCGTATGAAAAATACTTTCCAGAAGTCCAATCTGCCAAAGAGACATACCATTTTGACTGAGAAAGAGAATCCAAAAACTGGTAATCCCTAGAAATGCAAAAAACTCAACTCCGGCCATCAGGCCAATATTTTTCCGATAATTTCTTATTAACATCTTTTCTCCTTAACAAGTGTATTCGTATTTCTTTTGTCTGTCACTTGTTAATTTGTGCCTTACATGATCTCCACCCCTTTTAGAAGCATTCTTGAAATGCCATTATTGTTTGTTTAATTGTTCATGAAATGATACCGGAAAATAGCCGTTCTACGGTTTCTATTACGAGTTTTCTCGTTTATTTTAGCACTTATGTCATCATATTACAAGAGAATATTGGAATACTCTTCAAAAATCAAATGAAACCCGGAATCTAAGAGAAACAGTTCTTACTTTTCCAGTTGCCAGTGACTAGAGTTTCTGAAATTTTTTAATTTTCAAATAAACTCTGAGCAAATTCCTTGCAAGTTGTCTTGTTTTGTTGTAATATATTTTATAACAACGAGAAAATTCTCGTAAATTTAAAAAAAGGAGACACATCATGTCTAAAAAAGTATTATTTATCGTCGGTTCACTACGTCAAGGTTCTTTCAACCACCAAATGGCTCTCGAAGCTGAGAAA
Source organism: Streptococcus pneumoniae (assembly GCF_001096185.1). Taxonomy (GTDB): domain Bacteria; phylum Bacillota; class Bacilli; order Lactobacillales; family Streptococcaceae; genus Streptococcus; species Streptococcus pneumoniae_B. The sequence continues at coordinate 76,347 of NZ_CRPU01000006.1, read as the reverse complement.
GTACTTGCTGGTAAAGCAGAAGTTAGCTACCTTGATTACTCAGCCCTTCCCCTCTTTAGCCAAGATTTGGAAGTTCCAACTCATCCAGCTGTAGCTGCTGCTCGTGAAGCAGTTCTCGCTGCTGATGCCATCTGGATTTTCTCACCAGTTTATAATCACTCAATTCCTGGGCCAGTGAAGAACTTGCTTGACTGGCTATCTCGTGCCCTTGACTTGTCTGATACACGTGGCGCTTCTGCCCTTCAAGACAAGTTTGTCACAGTATCATCTGTAGCCAATGCAGGTCACGATCAACTCTTTGCTATCTACAAGGACCTCTTGCCATTTATCCGTACACAAGTCGTTGGTGATTTCACTGCTGCACGTGTTAATGACTCTGCTTGGGCAGACGGAAAATTGGTTCTCGAAGAATCAGTCCTAAATTCACTTGAAAAACAAACTCAAGACTTGCTTAATGCTATCAAGTAACTAAACTAACATAATAAAAGCGAACAAGACTGCTTTTCTGACACTCAGAAAATTAGCTTGTTCGCTTTTTTCTCATTTATAAACTAATACTCAATGAAAATCAAAGAGCAAACTAAGAAGCTAGCCGTAGGTTGCTCAAAGCACTGCTTTGAGGTTGTAGATAGAACTGACGAAGTCAGTAACCATACCTACGGCAAGGCGAAGCTGACGTGGTTTGAAGAGATTTTCGAAGAGTATAAAATAGCTGATGATACCTATTGTCCAATACAAAATATCTTTTCATACTTCCTTAACAAAAACCAATTCCTGTGGCTGGGACAGGTCTTCTCGGTAGTTAAATCCTGCAAAGCTTAATCGACGAGCTTCCTCCACAGTTTGTACTTGATTTTCTATCAGAGATGTTAGGAAGGCACCACGCGCTTTCTTGGAAATGGTTGAGTGAATTTTCAGCTGTCCACCTCTATCCTCCATAAATTTGAAGGTCACCATTTTTTCTCTGATTTCCTTAGAAAATACAGTCTCAAACTCGGACGACAAGAGGGAGAAAATTAGGTCTTCACCATTCATAGCCTCATCATAGGCTGCCTTCCAATAGCTCTTCAAAGTCTTACCTGCAACTTTTAACTTCATCAAAAAGTCCAAACGGTGAGGTGCCATAGGTGACAAGGCTGGAACAACTCCGTACAAAGCTGAGGTAATGAAGACATGATTTTCAAGATAGGCTTGTTCCGCCTCGGTCAATTTATCTCGCTTGATATGGCGGTACATAAGCCCATCAAAAAGTTTCAAGGCTGGATAGTGTTGAGCAGTTTGCCTTTTCAAAGCTTGGATATGTTGAAATTCTTCCTCCGCCTTCTCGGCTGATACCTTGTAAAAACTCTCCAATTGACTAGCAGAATAGAGGGCCAAGGCATCAAGCACAGCCTGACTTTCTGGTTTTAAAGGAGTAGCTTCGATACTTGGCAAGTTTGTGTTCATTTCTTTTGCTGTTGGGATTAAAATTTTCATATTGATAGTGTAGCATATTTTTTAGCCACAACCAAGAAATTCATCTGATACTCAATGAAAATCAAAGAGCAAACTAGGAAGCTAGCCGCAGGCTGTACTTGAGTACGGCAAGGTGAAGCTGACGTGGTTTGAAGAGATTTTCGAAGAGTATGAAAAACCTCGGTTTAACCGAGGCTTCTCTGTTTATTTTGGCCATCCTAACCAGACAGCCACGAGAACAAGGGCTAGCCCAGCTAAGCTTGTTAAGATAGATAAGAATTTATCTTTTTTCTCCTTGAACTGAGAAAAACCTATCTTCAAAGCGAACAACCCAAGTAGCATTGAAGCAACCATTAAATAAAACCCCATTTGTTTGTCCTCCATTAGTATTAATTCACCTTATTATAACATATACTTTCTGAGAAAACCTATTTTTACTGCACTTTAAAGGTCTTGAGATAGTTGTCTTTTCCTACTTGACCTTCGAAGGTTTTACCATTTTCAAGGTAAGGGAGGTCATCAGATACAGAGGCCTTGACCTTGTAAATCTTGCCATCAACTTTAAAGAAATAAACGGTGTCTCCCTTGATAACAGCTGATTTGAGGTCTGCTACCACACCCTTGATACTTTCTGTTGTTTCATTGTCAATTTCAAGGTCGTTTTTATTGGCATACTTGCTGAGCATCTCTTCCACTGTCGTAGCTACGATAACATTTTGGTATTCGACTGCGTCAACCAGGGCATACTCTTTGACCAAGCCAGCATTGTCCTTCAAGCCCATGATGTAGAGAGGCTTGTCATTGAGGTTGATGAGGATTGGGAATGTTGCCTTGTAGGATTTCTCCTGAACAGCACCTTCGGCTGATTCACGGGCTGATTCTTCGGTCGCAGAAGCTAAGCTGTATTTGGTTATTTCTCCTGTTCGCATATTTTCTAGGATGAAACCAAGATTACTTTCATCTGCATTGGCCGATGTCACACCTGTGTAGAGGTAGATGTCATTGCCGATAGACAAGTAATTATAGCCCTTGGTAGTCTGAGTCACGTTTTTCTTGGAAATCATGGCATTCCAGAAACCGTCCTTGTACTTGCCGTTGTAGTTGATTTGCTCAATAGTTTCTTCAGCTGGATAAACCCTGTCCACCCATTCTGGAACTTCTGATAGGCTGTACTCCTTGGTTTCTCCATTTGTGGCATCCAAGATAATGACTGAAACTGGACGAGGAACCGCAAGCCCAAATTTCTTTTGGTAAACCGTTGCTACATAGAAAGGATTGCCCTCATCGTCCACCTCAAATGACGGAGTTTTAAAGATTTTGGTCGGGTACTTCAAGCGCAGGTGACGTTTGACATCGCGGTTAAAATACTCCGAGTCCGAATACTTGATTGGTGTCTTCAAGTCCACCAAGTCCGCATTCCCGGTTACCATGTCCACCTTGATATACTCGCCGATTCCCTTGGCTTGATTATTAAACCATTTGATAGGATCTGCGTATTCTAGTGGTGTAACTCGATAAGGCTTCCCATCAATCGTTAGTTGAGTATAGGTATCTGCTGCCACGTACTGCGACACCTTATCCGTTAGGGAACCCAAGTAGCGATCACCAATTTTTTCAGCAGTACTTCTATCTAAAATAGGAACCTTACTGGTATCACTCTTAGGAAATTCAGTAAAGTCTTTTTCCGTAACCGTGACTACATTGGCATAATTTTTAGCCTGAAAAATGCTGGAAGTTACCAAGGAAATCAAAGCTGCCAAGAGAAGAATTCCTCCAATAGAAGCTAAAAGAACTTTCCCTAACCGATTGATTTTGAAACCTTCAAGATTTAAGGCAGCTTCCGCCTTGCCGTGGCGCACATGAACCGTTTTGACAAGGTTTATCCCCTTGCCAAAGCCAAATAAGATTGCCACAACCAGCAAATGCCCACAGAGGAAAAAGAGAAATTCCCAGCTGGTCAGGTTAAGGGGCGGTAAAAAGATATACCAGGTCGTTGCGATAAAAATAAGTTCAAAGACTATTCGTTTCATTTGCTTTCCTCCTAAATGATTCGTCCTTCCAAGTGATCCAGTTCATGCTGGCAAATCTGGGCTGGGAAGCCTGTCAAGGTAATGGTCTGTTCCTGCCACTTGCTGTCACGATAAGCAACCCTTATGGTTTCATAACGCTTAGTAGGTCTCACACCTGTCAAGGACAAACATCCTTCTTCCGTCTCATAAGCTCCTTCAGAGGACAGGAGCACTGGGTTAAACATGACCACGGGAACCAAGCCAAGATTAAAAATAATCACGCGCTTCTGCACCCCAATCATATTGGCAGCCAGACCGACACAGGTCTCACGATTTGCTAAGAGTGTATCCTGCAAATCTCTGGCAAGATACAGATCTTCCTGACTTGCCGGCTGAGATACCTGAGATAAAAACAAAATATCCTTCACAATTTTCTTTTCCACTTCCTCACACTCCTCTTGTTTTTTACTATATTATAGCAATTATAGCACAAAAGACGGTAACTGCAAGCCCTTTCCCTCAACTGTAGCAAAAAGCCATCCGAAGATGACTTTTTTGCTACTTAATTTCTTTATAAGTCACTTCCATCCCACGCTTAACAGCTGGGCGATTGGCAATTTTTTCTGCCCATTTTACTAGATTTTGATAACTTGAGGCATCCAAGAATTTTGCAGAACCTTGGTAAAGCTTTCCTTGAACTAACTGTCCATACCAAGACCAAATAGCAATATCTGCAATCGTATAATCATTGCCTGCAATATAAGGTTTCTTAGCCAATTCCTTATCCAATAAATCCAACTGGCGTTTCACTTCCATCGTAAAACGATTAATTGGATATTCCAATTTTTCAGGGGCATAATTGAAGAAATGTCCAAATCCCCCACCTAGAAAAGGTGCTGCACCTGCTTGCCAGAATAGCCAATTCAAAACTTCTACCTTTTCCACAGGATTACTTGGTAAAAAGGCTCCAAATTTCTCAGCAAGATAAAGGAGAATATGAGCAGACTCAAAGACTCTTACATCTTCAGTACCTGACTGGTCCAATAAGGCTGGAATCTTTGAATTTGGATTGAGCTTTACGAAGTCTGAACCAAATTGATCCCCATCCATGATAGCAATCTTATACAAGTCGTAAGCCGCTTGCTCAAAACCAGCTTCTTGTAATTCTTCCAATAAGATAGTGACCTTCACACCATTTGGTGTTCCCAGTGAATAAAGCTGAAAAGCCTGTTCTCCTTTTGGCAAGTCTTGTTCGAAACGGGCACCTGCTGTTGGTCTATTTAATCCCGTAAAGGCTCCTTGATTACTAGCTTCATCCTGCCATACGGTCGGTAATTGATATGCTGACATCCAAAACCTCCCTTAAATCGCATTCTTGTCAAAACCGAGTTTACGTTGAACAAACTTAACAATTTCGACGATGATAATCATTGAGAAACTTCCTGCCATGACGATTCCCCATTGTGACAAATCTAGTTTGGTTACGTGGAAGATTCCTTCAAGCGGTTCTACAACAATTGTTGCCATGAGAAGGATGAAGGATACCAAGATGGACCAGTTGAAGGTCTTAGACTTGAATGGACCAACTGTCAAGATGGATTGGTAAACAGACTTGACATTGTAGGCATGGAAGAGCTGAATCAAACCAAGGGTTGCAAAGGCCATAGTAAGGGCATCTGCATGAATGGCATGATTGTCCCCCACATGCACTGGGTAAAGAAGGGCAAGGCCGTAAACACTCATAACAATAGCTGCTTGGAGTACACCTTGATAGATGATAGAACTCAAAACACCACCTGAGAAGAAGCTTGCCTTGCGTCCACGTGGTTTATGATTCATGACACCAGGCTCAGCAGGTTCAACACCAAGAGCGATAGCTGGGAAGGTATCGGTTACCAAGTTGATCCACAAAAGATGAACTGGCTGCAAGACATCCCAACCAAACAAGGTTGATAGGAAGATGGTTAATACTTCAGCAGTATTGGCAGAAAGTAGGTACTGAATAGTCTTTTGAATGTTTGAGAAGACCTTACGTCCTTCTTCAACTGCAACAATGATAGTCGCAAAGTTATCATCTGCAAGAATCATGTCAGAAGCCCCCTTAGAAACCTCTGTACCAGTAATTCCCATACCGATACCGATATCGGCTGTTTTCAGAGCTGGTGCATCATTGACACCGTCACCTGTCATGGCAACGACTTTACCTTGTTTTTGCCAAGCCTTGACGATACGAACCTTGTGTTCTGGAGACACACGGGCATAAACAGAGTATTGACCCACTACTTTTTCAAAGTCTTCATCAGATAGTTCGTTGAGTTCAGCACCAGTTAAAACGTGGCCTTCTGTATCATTTGCATCAATGATTCCCAAACGTTTGGCAATAGCTTCTGCAGTGTCTTGATGGTCACCCGTAATCATGATTGGACGAATTCCCGCTTCCTTAGCCACACGAACAGCCTCAGCAGCTTCAGGACGTTCAGGGTCAATCATCCCAATCAAACCAGTAAAGATTAAATCATTTTCAAGCTCTTCAGAAGTAAGGTTTTCTGGAATGCTGTCAATAATCTTATAAGCACCTGCTAGGACACGCAAGGCTTGATGAGCCATTTCAGAATTGTTTGTATGAATGAGATTTGTAACCTTCTCATCAATCGGAGCAATATCCCCAGCCTTATCACGAAGAAGACAACGTTTTAAGAGTTGGTCTGGCGCACCTTTGACTGCCACAAGGAATTTACCATCTGGCAATGGATGAACCGTTGACATGAGCTTACGATCAGAATCAAATGGCAATTCAGCTACACGAGGATATTTGTCTAAAAATCCTTTAACATCGTAGCCCTTGTCCAAGGCATACTGGATGAAGGCTGTTTCGGTTGGGTCACCAATTAGATTGCCTTCCACATCGATTTTCGTATCATTAGCCAAGACAACTGAACGAAGAAGAGGCATTTCAAGACCCAGTTCAATGTCGTCAGCTGAGTCATGTAGGACTGCATCGTAGAAGACTTTCTCGACTGTCATCTTGTTCATAGTCAGCGTACCAGTCTTATCAGAAGCGATGATTTCCGTTGAACCAAGTGTTTCAACTGCTGGTAACTTACGAACGATAGAGTTTCGCTTTGCCAAAACTTGAGTACCAAGGGAAAGAACGATGGTCACGATAGCAGGAAGTCCTTCTGGAATGGCTGCAACAGCAAGGGCAACAGAAGTCAACAACTCACCAAGTGGACTTTTCCCTTGAATGAAGACACCCACTACAAAAGTAACAAGGGCAATGACCAAAATTGCATAAGTCAAGACCTTAGAAAGATTGTTCAAGTTTTGTTTAAGTGGTGTATCTGTCTCATCCGCATCTTGAAGCATACCAGCGATGTGACCAACTTCAGTGTACATCCCTGTATTGACAACAACACCCATCCCACGACCATAGGTCACGTTTGAGTTTTGGAAGGCCATATTGACACGGTCACCAATACCAGCATCTGCAGCAAGTTCAACTGTCAAGTCTTTTTCGACTGGCACAGACTCACCTGTAAGAGCTGCTTCTTCGATTTTAAGAGAGTTGGCTTCTAGTAAACGTAGGTCTGCAGGTACTACATCACCAGCTTCGAGGGCAACAATATCACCAGGAACCAATTCTTTAGAGTCAATCTCTGCCATGTGTCCATCACGAAGAACGCGGGCAGCTGGACTTGACATAGATTTGAGAGCTTCGATGGCTTCTTCTGCTTTTCCTTCTTGGTAAACACCAAAGGCAGCGTTAATGATAACCACGGCTAAGATGATAATGGCATCTGCGATATCTTCCCCACCAGAAGTCACGACTGACAAGATAGCTGCCGCAACTAGGATGATAATCATCAAATCCTTAAATTGCTCGATGAATTTGACCAAGATTGATCGTTTCTCGCCTTCTTCGAGTTCATTGTGGCCAAATTCTGCAAGGCGCTTTTCCGCCTCACTTGATGACAAACCTTTCTCGGTCGCATCTACAGCATTCAAGACCTCTTCAGGACTCTGAGTGTAAAACGCTTGGCGTTTTTGTTCTTTTGACATGTGTCTCCTCCTTGACATTGTGTGCAAAACAGACTCTCTTTCTGTCATATCTTTTCACGACAAACAAAAAGAGACCTGTTAATCATAACAAGTCTCGCTGTTTAAGATAGTGCCGGAAAGCATACTTTTCAGTATGAAATTCGGAATGACGACACTATCACAGGTTTCTGCCAGCTACTCCCTTGAGTAGTACTATTATACCAAATTTTGAAAAGTTTTCAAAGAGTAAAAACTGCCTTATTTGAATTTTCCCTTGAAAACCAGTATAATGGTAAAATGCTATGTGACTAGAAAGGAAGTTGAATGAAGCAATCTATCTCAAATCTCAAGTTAGCTGAGCGTGGGGCCATTATCAGTATTTCAACCTATTTGATCTTATCTGCAGCCAAATTAGCAACAGGCCACCTCCTTCATTCATCCAGTTTGGTGGCCGATGGTTTTAATAACGTCTCGGACATCATTGGAAATGTGGCCCTCTTGATTGGCATTCGGATGGCGCGCCAGCCTGCAGACCGAGACCACCGTTTTGGCCACTGGAAGATTGAAGATTTGGCTAGCTTAATCACTTCCATCATCATGTTCTATGTTGGCTTTGATGTTCTAAGGGATACCATTCAGAAGATTCTCAGTCGTGAAGAAACGGTCATTGATCCTCTTGGTGCAACTCTAGGAATCATTTCTGCAGCGATTATGTTTGTGGTTTATCTCTACAATACTCGCCTCAGTAAGAAATCCAACTCCAAGGCCCTGAAGGCTGCCGCCAAGGACAATCTTTCTGATGCTGTCACCTCACTTGGTACTACCATTGCCATCCTGGCCAGCAGTTTCGATTATCCCATTGTGGATAAACTGGTTGCCATCATCATCACTTTCTTTATCTTGAAAACTGCCTATGATATCTTTATCGAGTCTTCCTTTAGTCTTTCAGATGGTTTTGACGACCGTCTGCTTGAAGAGTATCAAAAGGCCATTATGGAAATTCCCAAGATCAGCAAAGTTAAGTCGCAAAGAGGTCGCACCTACGGTAGCAACATCTACCTTGATATTACGCTAGAAATGAATCCTGACTTGTCTGTTTTTGAAAGTCATGAAATCGCGGATCAGGTCGAGTCTATGCTGGAAGAACGTTTTGGGGTTTTTGATACCGATGTTCATATTGAACCGGCACCTATCCCTGAGGATGAAATTTTAGATAACGTCTATAAAAAATTGCTTATGCGCGAGCAATTGATTGACCAAGGAAATCAACTGGAAGAACTCTTGGCTGACGATTTTGTCTATATTCGTCAAGATGGAGAGCAGATGGATAAAGAGGCCTATAAAGCCGAAAAAGACTTTAATTCCGCTATCAAGGATATTCAGATCACTTCCATCAGTCAGAAGACCAAACTCATCTCCTATGAGTTAGATGGTATCATCCATACCAGTATCTGGCGTCGCCACGAAACCTGGCAAAATATCTTTCATCAAGAAACCAAAAAAGAATAGAGAAATCCTGTCATGAGACGGGATTTTTCTATTCTTCTAGCTATCAAATTCACTTAGGTATTCATAGCGTTCGTATTTTTCAAGGAGTGCTTCGTTTTTCTCATCCAGTTCTTTTTGGAGAGTAGCTAGCTTACCAAAGTCGGAGCCATTAGCCTGCATCTCCTCTTCAATCGCAGCGATACGGTTTTCCAAGGCTTCAATATCGTCTTCAATACTTGCCCACTCCTGCTTTTCTTGGTAGGTCATGCGTTTCTTGTCTTCTCGGACCTTGACAACTTTCTCCTTTTCTGCCTTTTGCACTTGATTGGCCAACTCTGTTTCAAAGGCTTTTTCATCAAGGTAGTCGGTGTAATGACCAAAGAATGGACGAATCTTGCCATCCTCAAAAGCGAGAATCTTGGTTGCTACCTTATCCAAGAAATAGCGGTCGTGGCTAACTGTCAAAACAGGTCCTGCAAAGCCTTGCAAGAAATTCTCCAAAACTGTAAGAGTTGCAATATCCAGGTCATTTGTCGGTTCGTCCAAGAGAAGAACATTTGGTTTCTCCAAAAGCAATTTGAGGAGATAAAGACGTTTTTTCTCTCCCCCAGACAATTTCTCAATCAAGGTTCCATGCGTCGAACGTGGGAAAAGGAACTGCTCCAGCAACTCTGCAATCGAAGTACTAGAACCACCGCTGGTCTTGACCTCTTCTGCCACTTCCTGCAGGTAATTGATCACTCGCTTGCTTTCATCCAAGCCCTCAATTTGTTGAGAGAAATAGGCGATGCGAACAGTTTCCCCTATCACAACTTGACCTGCTGTCGGCTCAAGACTGCCAGCAATCAGGTTAAGGAGAGTTGATTTCCCAACACCATTGTCCCCAACGATTCCGATACGGTCTTTGGCCTGAACTAAGAGATTAAAATCTTGCAAAATGGGCTTGTTTTCATAGGCAAAAGTAACATCCTGAAACTCGATGACTTTCTTTCCAATCCGACTGGTTTCAAAGTTCATGGTCAAGTCTGTCTCAGCAGTATTGCCTGAAACTTCCTTTTTCAAGTCATGGAAACGATTGATACGAGCCTGCTGCTTGGTCGCACGCGCCTGCGGTTGTCTGCGCATCCAGGCCAATTCTTGCTTATAGAGTTGTTCCTTTTTGTGGAGAAGAGCTGCATCGCGCTCATCCTGTTCCGCCTTGAGGCGAACATAGTCCTGATAATTCCCCTGATACTCTGTCAAACCTGCTCGGTCCAACTCGAAAATCCGTGTTGACAGTGCATCTAGGAAATAGCGATCGTGGGTGATAAAAAGGACGGTCTTCTTGGAATTTTTTAAAAAGAGGGTCAGCCACTCAATAGTCTCAATATCCAGATGGTTGGTCGGCTCATCCAAAAGCAAGAGGTCATGGTTACCAAGTAAGACTTGCGCCAACTGGACCCGTCTTCTCAGACCACCTGACAATTCCCCAACTGGAGTAGATAAGTCCTGAATCCCCAACTTACTAAGAACCGTCTTGACCTGACTCTCAATTTCCCAAGCTTGGAGAGAGTCCATTTCTGCCATGACTCGTTCCAAACGCGCCTGCTTGTCCTCACTGTAGTTGAGCATGATCAACTCATACTCACGAATGAGCTGGATTTCCTTGAGGTCGCTGGATAGAACCGTATCCAAGACCGTCTTGCTATCATCAAAATCAGGGTCCTGAGTCAAGTAACCAATCTGGTAATCATTTTTAGCTGAAAAGGGACTGACATCCCCATCAAAGCCAGAAACACCAGAAAGAACATCTAAAAGGGTGGTCTTCCCAGTCCCATTGACACCAATCAGACCAATTCTGTCTAGGTCATGGATAATAAAGGAAATATCCTTAAAAACGGTCTTGTCACCAACGGATTTACTTAGTTTTTCAACGATAAAATCACTCATTTTTTCTCCCTCAGATAAGCATGGATGGCTTGACGGTCATTTTCCAATTCTCCATCGACAATGGCATATTCAATCTCTGTTAAAATCTCTCCCAAGTCTGGGCCCGGCTGATAACCATATTCCTTGATCAAAATACCACCGTTGATTTGGATTTCTTTCTTGTCATGAATGGTCAAATTCTGGTAGGTTTCTGTAATCACTTGTGGATTAACTTCTTTTCCTTGGGCCTGACGAAGATTTTCAGCCTGTAAAAGTAAATCTAAATCAAAGCGATAACAATCGCGCTTGCTCAATTCTCCCTTTTCACGCAAGGCCAAAATAGTCAGTAAATCCTGTACCTGCTTGGCAAACTGGCGTGAGGTCTTCCAAGCCTTCAAAAATGGCTGCGCATTTTCAATCTCCAAAGCCCAGAGTAGAGCCGTCCAGGCTTGCTCTGAAGATTCAAAGGTGAAATCAGTCTCCAAATCAAACAGTCTATTGAGCTTGTCCTGGCTAGCTGCCATATCAGGGAGATAGTCATAAGCTTGACTCTCAATCATGGAAGCAAAGCCCCTTCTCCAAAATGGAGCCAGCAAGAGTTTATCAAACTCAACGAAGGTACGCTCTACAGAAATTTTCTCCAAAAGGGGCGTCAAGATCTTCATAGCTTTAAATGTTTCTGGCTCAAGTTCGAAGCCAAGACTGGCCTGAAAACGGAAACCACGCATAATCCGCAAAGCATCTTCGTTGAAACGCTCACTTGCCACTCCAACCGCCCGCAAGACTTGGTTTTCTAAATCGTCTAATCCATGAAACAAGTCAACAATTTCTCCTGTCTCATCCAAGGCAAAGGCGTTGACTGTGAAGTCGCGACGTTTGAGGTCTTCTTCTAGCGAGCGCACAAAGGAGACCGCACTGGGTCTGCGATAGTCCACATAGACATCCTCTGTCCGAAAGGTGGTTACCTCATACTCCTCATCCCCATCTAAAACCAAGACAGTCCCATGTTCAATTCCGATATCGGCTGTTCGCGGAAAAATCTGCTTGGTCTCTTCTGGATAAGAAGACGTCGCAATATCCACATCATGGATAGGGCGATTGAGGAGGGCATCTCGAACAGAACCTCCAACAAAATAGGCCTCAAAGCCTGCTTCTTTGATTTTTTCTAATACTGGTAAAGCCTTCTGAAATTCAGAAGGCATTTGCGTTAATCTCATAATAAGTGTTCTAATCCATAGACAAGCTCATGACGCTTGACAACTTCTTTGATTCCCAAATTCACCCCTGTCATGAAGGAGCTGCGATCATAGGAGTCATGACGGAGGGTCAATCCTTCTCCTTGATTTCCAAAGATGACTTCCTGATGGGCTACCAAACCTGGCAAACGCACTGAGTGAATCCGCATGCCATCAAAGTCAGCACCACGGGCACCTGCAATCAATTCTTCCTCATCAGGCGCACCTTGCTGGGTAGACTCTCGAACCTCTGCCATTAACTCAGCTGTTTTAATAGCTGTGCCACTCGGAGCATCCTTTTTCTTGTCATGATGGAGCTCGATAATCTCCACATTTGGGAAATATTTGGCAGCCTGCGTCGCAAATTGCATGAGTAAAACAGCACCCAAGGCAAAATTTGGAGCAATCAAGCCACCCAAATCTTGGGCACGAGAAAATTCTTTTAGCTCTGCAATTTCTTCACTCGTGAAACCAGTCGTTCCAACTACTGGAGCAAAGCCATTTTCAAGAGCAAAACGTGTATTTTCGTAGGCAACAGTTGGAGTAGTAAAATCTACCCAGACATTCGCTTCAAAACCGACCAAATCAGCCTTATCCTTGAAAACAGGAATACCCTGCCATTCTGACTCAGAGTCAAAAGGATCCAAAACCGCTACCAAGTCCAAGTCTGGATCAGCCAAGACCATCTGACAAGCAGCTTGGCCCATCTTTCCCTTAAAACCAGCAATAATTACTCGAATGCTCATCTCTACTCCTGTCTAAGATACAAAGCCTGTAGGAACACAAAGTGAAAATAGAAGTTTTGATCAAGAAGTGTCTACTCCTTGGAAAATCTATCTTTTTCACACAGGGTTCCAGGCGTGTTCAACTGCTAACTTCTTAACTAGTCTAAAAGCGCCAACTAAATCACTGGAATATAACCCAAGGCAATACTTCCTGCTCCTAGGTGTGTCCCAATGACACTACCAAATGTAGCAAGCGAAATATCCGTACCCACTCCAGAATCTAGCAAGTGGTGACGCAATTCTTCAGCCTTTTCAGGAGCATTTCCGTGAATGACAATGATACGGTATTGGCCTGAAGCTGTGGCTTCCTTGATAATCTCAATTAAGCGCTTTGTGGCTTTCTTCTCCGTACGAACTTTTTCGTAAACTTCAATCACACCTTGGTCATTGAAATAGAGGATTGGCTTAATGCTAAGCAAATTACCCAAAATGGCAGCCCCATTTGAAAGACGTCCACCTTTCACTAAATGATCCAAGTCATCTACCATGATAAAGGCTGACGTACGACTGATTTGAATGGCTAGCTTATCCTGAATGCTGGCAAAATCATCTCCCTGGTCACGCCAATTAAAGACGCTTTCAACCATGATACCCAGAGGAGCACTTGTAATCAAAGTGTCTGGAAAAGCAATGGTTAAGCCCTCATAGTCATCTATCATATACTGGATATTTTGGTAAAAACCTGAAATTCCAGAAGATAGGAAAAGCCCCAAGGCATGGGTATAACCTTGTTCTTTGAGCGAAGTTAAAATTTCATCTAACTTGGCAATACTTGGTTGACTGGTCTTAGGCAATTCAGAAGCCTGAGCCATTTTTTGGTAAAATTCCTCAGCAGTCAGATTGATACCTTCGACATACTCCTCGCCATCAATATTGACAGGAATATCCAAGACATACAAATCTTCTCTTTGCAAGGTCTCTGCACTAAGATAGGCAGAAGAATCTGTGATAACAGCTAGTTTCATATTAGAACTCCAAATTGATTCCTGGTAAGTCTAATGCAATTTCAGTCACTTCGTAAGTCAAACGGTTAAGCATATTCAAACTTGGACGAGCCAAAGTTTCCACTTCTTCTTGGCTCAATTCACTTGGTTCATTGACAATACGGCCATCGATATGATTTACCTGTGAAATGGTTCCACTGATGACAAACTTATCAAATACAATCATAAATGTCAAGATGACAATCAAGGAAGTCACTTGATTTTCTTGATCATGTTGGAGCAATTGGAAGTTCACATCCACCTTGGTTTCAGGAGCTCCATTTTCATTTTCCCATTCAAAATTACGCGCATCAAAATGATACTGACTAACAAATTCTTGTTCACGTTTAAGATTCATGTCTTTCTCCCTTGGCTACAATATTATAAGCTATTGTACCATAATTTTTTATTTTCATCTAGTTTTCTCGGATTTAGTCAATCCCGATTTCAGCTCGAACTACGTCTGCGATGGTATCAACATAGTAGTCCACTTCTTCTGTTGTAGGTGCTTCTGCCATAACACGCAAGAGAGGCTCTGTTCCACTTGGACGAACAAGGATACGGCCATTCCCTGCCATTTCTTCTTCCATCTTCTCGATGATAGCCTTAATAGCTGGCACTTCCATAGCCTTTTCCTTCATGGCATTTTCCACTCGGATATTGACTAATTTTTGTGGATAGATGGTTACTTCTGCAGCCAACTCTGACAAGCTCTTACCAGTTTCCTTCATGATTTTAGTCAATTGAACAGCAGATAATTGACCATCACCTGTTGTATTGTAATCCATCAAGATGACGTGACCAGATTGTTCACCACCAAGGTTGTAGCCTGATTTTCTCATTTCTTCAACAACGTAGCGGTCGCCAACTGCAGTAACTACCTTGTTAATACCTTCGCGGTCTAAGGCCTTATGGAAACCAAGGTTAGACATAACAGTTGTCACGATTGTATTTTGAGCCAATTGTCCTTTTTCAGAAAGGTATTTCCCAATGATGTACATGATCTTATCACCATCAACGATGTCGCCATTTTCATCAACAGCAATCAAACGGTCACTGTCTCCGTCAAAGGCCAAACCAATAGCTGAGTCACTTTCTTTAACCACTTCTTGAAGGGCTTCTGGATGGGTTGAACCAACATTAAGGTTGATGTTAAGACCATCTGGTGTTTCTCCGATAACCGTCAACTGAGCACCAAGATCAGCAAAAATCTGACGGGCACTGGTAGAAGCTGCTCCATTAGCTGTATCCAAGGCAACCTTCATTCCATCAAGAGGAGTTCCAGTTGAAACAAGGTAACCTTCATACTTACGCAAGCCTTCTGGATAATCTACCAAGGTTCCCAAGCCTTCTGCACTTGGACGAGGAAGAGTATCTTCCGCAGAATCTAGCAAGGCTTCAATTTCTGCTTCTTTTTCATCATCTAGTTTGAAGCCATCACCACCAAAGAACTTAATCCCATTATCAAGGGCTGGGTTGTGGCTAGCAGAAATCATGATACCTGCACTTGCTCCCTCAGTTTTAACCAAGTAAGCTACTGCTGGTGTTGCCAGAACACCTAATTTATATACGTGAATACCAACTGAAAGGAGACCTGCTACCAGGGCAGATTCTAGCATTTCCCCTGAAATACGTGTGTCACGTCCTACAAAGACTTTCGGTGCTTCCGTTTCATGTTGACTAAGAACATAGCCTCCAAAACGTCCCAACTTAAAGGCCAATTCTGGCGTTAGTTCTACGTTAGCTTCTCCACGGACTCCATCAGTCCCAAAGTATTTACCCATTTTTATAAAATCCTTTTCCTATTTTTAATTTGTTTTTGAACTAGTTGCTTTCGTTGACGAGGATGTCTCCGACGAACTGCTTGTAGTTGAATTTGATGTTCTTGAACTTGGTGTCACAGGTTTTGTAGTCACCTTCATTATTGTATCAAAGGGAGTGATAACTGCCGGTAAGACAACACCATTGCGGTCGATTGCCTGCAAAGGTACTGAACCACTGTAATTACCTGTTATGCGTTCGCTAGTTGGCAAGACAGCGATAATCTTATCAATTCTATCCAATGTCTCTTGGTCACTCGTAATCGACACTTCTTCATCTGACAGCGTGACATTTTCAATCTGTACCCGACTATCAATTTGACTAGGGTCAATCTCTGGTACAACCTTTACCTTATTCTTCTGAGCCTTCTTACCAATCTTGACTGTAATTTTTTGCGGAGTCGCCACAGCGGTCAGCCCATTGGGTAAATCTTCAATGCTCAAAGGAACTTCAATCGTTCCAACACTGGCATCTGTTAGGTCAGCAGTAACCTTGAATTTACGTGTACTTTCTTGCATTTCACTAGCTAGCGATAGGCGATTTGCACCAGTCAAGACCACTGATACTTCTGAAGCAAAACCGCTAATAAAATACTCATCACTATTATAGCGTATGTCAATAGGGACATTTGTTACTGTATTCGTATAGGTTTCCGTTTTTACCTGCCTAGCACTGGTACTGTTTTGAAAATTCGTCGCCGTAGCATAGACAAATAAGACACAAGCAAAAAAGAGTGAGGATATGATGTATAAACTATTTTTTCTCATGTTTCCATCCTCCTAGCAATCGTTCTTTAAAACTAAGACCTGCTTCCTCTTTTGGAAGTAAGATTTCACGTAATTCTGTTTCAAATTCATCAAGTGTTAGGTTGTGCTTAAAGCTTCCATTATAGGTTATCGAAATTCCTCCCGTTTCCTCTGAGACGACAAAAGTCAAGGCATCTGAGACTTCTGATAAACCGATAGCCGCCCGATGTCTGGTTCCAAATTCCTTGGAAATCCCTGTGCTTTCTGTCAAGGGCAGATAGGCAGACGTCACAGCGATACGTTCTTCTCTGATAATCACTGCACCATCATGTAGGGGAGTGTTGGGAATAAAAATGTTAATGAGAAGTTCTGCAGAAATCTTAGCATCCAAGGGAATTCCTGTCGAAATATACTCCTGCAAGGTACGGACACGCTGAATAGCAACCAAGGCCCCGATTTTACGAGGACTCATGTATTCGACGGACTTAACAAAGGCACGAATCATCTGTTCCTCAGCACTAATAGGGGCATTGGAAAAGAAATCTGTCGCTCTTCCCAAACGTTCCAAACCAGTCCGAATCTCTGGAGAGAAGATAACAACCGCCGCAATAACCCCATAAGTGATAATTTGATTGATTAACCAAGAAATCGTAGTCAAGCCAATCATATTTGCAAGGATTTGAGCTAAAATAAACACCAAAACTCCACGTACCAAAATCATAATCTTGGTTCCTGCAATAGCTTTTGTAAAATGATATAAAATATAAGCAACAATCAAAATATCAATCAGATTGATAGCTATCGTCCATGGACTTGCAAACAAACTGGTCCAATATTGCAGATTGGATAATTGTTGAAAATTCATCCCTGATATCCTCCCTATCAAAACACTTTCGTCCTATTATACCATTTTCTGGCATTTTTTTCCCTATCCTAGTCCATTTTACATTGAGCAAAAATATGATACAATAAACTGACTAGAAAAAACAAAGGAGAAACCATGTCTCAACTCTATGATATTACCATTGTAGGTGGTGGTCCCGTCGGGCTTTTTGCAGCCTTCTATGCCCACCTACGCCAAGCCAAGGTTCAAATCATCGACTCTCTTCCCCAGCTAGGTGGACAACCTGCTATTCTCTACCCTGAAAAGGAAATTTTAGACGTCCCAGGCTTCCCAAACCTGACTGGAGAAGAGTTGACTAATCGCTTGATTGAACAGCTAAATGGCTTTGATACCCCTATCCATCTCAATGAAACGGTTCTTGAGATTAAAAAACAAGAAGAAGGCTTTGCCATTACCACTTCTAAAGGAAGTCACCTATCTAAAACTGTTATCATTGCCATGGGTGGCGGTGCCTTTAAACCACGTCCGCTGGAACTAGAAGGCGTTGACGGCTATGAAAATATCCATTACCACGTTTCCAACATTCAGCAATACGCTGGTAAGAAAGTGACGATTCTTGGTGGAGGAGACTCAGCTGTGGATTGGGCTTTGGCTTTTGAAAAAATTTCACCAACTACCCTTGTCCACCGCAGAGATAATTTCCGTGCTTTGGAACACAGTGTCCAAGCCCTGCAAGAATCATCTGTAAGCATTAAAACACCATTCATCCCTAGTCAACTCCTTGGAGATGGAAAAACGCTCGATAAACTTGAAATCACAAAAGTCAAATCTGATGAAACCGAAACGATTGACTTAGACCACCTCTTTGTTAACTATGGTTTCAAATCTTCTGTCGGTAACCTTAAAAACTGGGGACTCGACCTCAACCGCCACAAGATTATCGTCAACAGCAAACAAGAATCTAGCCAAGCAGGTATCTATGCTATCGGTGACTGCTGCTACTATGACGGAAAAATTGACTTGATTGCGACAGGTCTCGGAGAAGCTCCAACTGCTGTCAATAATGCTATCAACTACATCGACCCTGAGCAAAAAGTACAACCAAAACACTCTACTAGTTTATAAAAAAGAACCACGAGTCACATAGGATTCGTGGTTTTATAGTTCATCGGCTTTTACAAATACCTTTACATCGTTTTACTATATCTTACAATACCTTTTAAAACAGCTATATTTTGAGCTTTTAAATAAATGTTTTTACATCATTTTACAGAGGTTTACGACACTTTTGCCCCTTTTTTGCCCCTTTTAAAACAAAAAAACCGCAAGCCTGAGCCTGCGGTGAAAGAACATCTTAGAAAGTTTCCTTTCTATTTATTTAACTGTAATCAAGCCATCTGGCTCTACTGCGAACTCTGGCTTGTCTGCCATTGTTCCGTCTGGTTTGATGTAGTACCAGCCTGTTCCGTCTGCGGACTGGACGAAGGCGTTTGATACCATCGCCCCTTCTTTACCGTCAAGGTAGCACCAAGTCTCCTTGTACTTGACCCATCCTGTCTTTATAGCGCCCTCTGTGTCAAAATAATACCACTTCTCAGCGATTTTCTTCCAGCCTGTCGCCATTTCGCCTGACTGGTCAAACCAGTACCAGTTGCCGTCTGTGTGCTTCTTCCAGCGGTCTGCAAGCATATATCCTGAACCGTCAAAGTAATACCAGGTACCATTGACTTTCTCAAACTTATCTTTTGGATAAGAGCCGTCTGAGTGTACGTACCAGTAGCCTGTATCGTTCTTCTGCCAGCCTGTTTCAATTGTCAAGCCGTTTTCANGAAGATAAATAAAAAACTCAGCACAAAACAAGTAGAAAGCATTACATTTGAAGAAATCTATAACCTTTTCTATAAATCATGGGCGCAAACAGTAAAGGAATCAACAAAACATAATTGTAAATCAGTTGATAAGAAGATGAAGGAAGTCATACCATCCGATACCATACTTGCTAATCTTGACAGGCGTTTTCTTCAAGAGGCTATTGAAAAAATTATTGAAAGCAACGGATATATTACAGCTAAAAAAGTACGGCATAGGCTCAGAGGTATCTTTAATTACGCTGTTCAATACTCTTACATTGAAAACAACGAGGTCGATTATACTACGATTCCTCAAAAACCAAAGACTTTAGAAGAACTGGAAAAAAAGCGTAACAACTTTCTCACCATGCAAGAAATAAAAGCACTTATCGATGTCCTTAATCGTCGAGAATATCACCAAAAGTACGCTGATATGGTTCTTGTGCTGGCATTAACTGGTATGAGATATGGTGAGTTAACTGCCTTACAACTGAAGAATATAGACTTCGAAAACAACAAAATTGAGATCACAGGTAATTTTGATTCAGTAAACAAAATCAAGACGCTACCAAAGACTACAAATTCAATACGGACAATCAAAGTATCAGAGAGTGTCATAGAAGCTATTCAAAGACAAATAGTACGACTTAGCGAACGTTTCCAGCCATTGTCAAGCGATGATTATATTTTCTGTTTTGAAAAATGGAATCAACCTACGACAATAGCTTGCTTCATACAGATATTAAAAAAATATGGAAAACAGGCTAAAATAGAAAAAAACTTATCTAGCCATATTTTTAGGCATTCTCATATTTCATTTTTAGCAGAGTCTGGCCTTCCAATAAAATCAATAATGGATCGAGTTGGACACTCAAATGCAAAGATGACTTTGGAAATCTATTCTCATACAACTGAGGATATGGAGGATAAACTGGTTAATAAATTAGATACTATTTTTTAATTCTGCCCCTTGGTTGCCCCTTTTTCATTTCACAACACAACAAAACCCCTTGAAGACATTGATAATTCAAGGGGTTGCTTTATATCGTTATAATTCATCGGCTATCTTATTGATTTTTCTAAGTTTATGGTTGACACCACTTTTTGTAAGGGGATTACTGAGGCTATCTGCCAACTGTTGGATAGAGTAGTCTGGGTGCTGAATCCGCAACTGCGCCACCTCCTGTAAATCCACTGGCAAATTTTCTAAACCCATGATATCTTTAATTTTACTGATATTATTGATAGTCTTCATGCTGGCAGAAACTGTCCGAGCGATATTCGCCGTCTCGGCATTATTGGCCCGATTGAGGTCATTACGGGTTTCTCGCAAAATCTTAACCCGCTCAAAATCATCACGCGCCTGCATGGCTCCGATGACAATCAAGAAGTCCATAATATCTTCGGCTCGCTGGAGATAAGTCACAGCTCCCTTCTTGCGCTCAAGCACCTTGGCATCCAGCAAAAACTGCTGGAGTAGAGAGGCAATCCCTTGCGCGTGGTCCAAATAAACCGAACTGATTTCCAACTGGTACTTACCTGACTCAGGGTCACGAATACTTCCATTTGCCAAGAAAGCACCACAGAGATAGGCACGACCTGCTTCCTCGTCCGATAAAATCTCCTCGTCAATACCTGTTTCCAGACCAAAAAAGGAGTCTGCCAAGTGCAAATCACTCAGCAGGTCCTGCACCTTTTCATCTGTAAAAACGGTATAGACCCGATTCTTACGAAGATTACTTCTTTGGTGGTGTCGGATTTCCGATTTGATTTCATAGAAATGGAGAAAGGACTCATAGAGGTGACGAGCCAGTTTGGCATTTTCTGTCACGACAGACAAGGTTAGGCCCGAAGTCGAAAGACCGATACTACCAGACATCTTGATAATGGCAGATAATTCATGCCGGCTTAGATGGTGCTGACCTAGGATTTCTTCTTTTACTGCTACTGTGAAACTCATTTTCTCACCTGTATAATCCGCATCAACTCATCCACAATCAAATCTCCATCGTGGAAGGCACCCCCATTTTCCAGACGAAGGAAGTTGGATGAAATCACGCGCGGAACTTGCTTACTAAGACCAGCAAAATCATGTTCCACTTGCACCAAGTATTCATCAAAACGGTTGGAATCCATGTATTCCTGAGGCACTTTTTCGATATTCACCAAGACAGTATCGATAAAAGGTCGACCAAGGTGACGATGCAAGACCTCCACGTGGTCACTATCTGTAAAGTATTCCGTCTCCCCACGTTGGGTCATGATATTGCAGACATAGGCGATTTCTGCCTTGGTTTCCAAAAGCGCCTGCCCGATTTCCTTAATGACAATATTAGGTAAAATAGAGGTAAAGAGGGAACCAGGTCCGAGGACAATCATGTCACTTTCAAGAATGGTCTGCACTACTCTACGACTAGCCAGAGGTGTATCATCATTGAGAGTATTGGTTACATAGACATGGTCAATCATGCCTGGATGGTCTGCGATATGGCTCTCTCCAGCCACTTCTGTTCCATCCTGAAAGACTGCATGAAGGGTCAAGGGATGGTCACTGGAAGGATAAATTTTCCCAGTGGTATGGAAAAATTTGCTCAATAACTGCATGGCATTATAGGTCGAACCCTGCATTTCTGACAGGCCAGCGATAATGAGATTGCCCAGCGGATGGCCCGCAAAGGATCCCGCATCCTCAGAAAAGCGATACTGAAAGACCTTTTCATAAAACTTAGGCATATCCGACATGGCCACAAGGACATTGCGAAGATCACCTGGCGGTGTCAATTGCTGCATATTTTTTCGGAGTTCACCTGATGAACCACCATCATCCGCCACCGTTACGATAGCAGCGATTTCCACATCTTTTTCCCGCAGACTTTTAAGAATGACAGGGATCCCAGTACCTCCACCAATCACCGTTATCTTTGGTTTTCTCATGAACGGTTTACCGTTTCCTTTCTTCGGTCTTTGTCGCGATGCCCTTCATTAACAGGCCAATTCTTGGATAAGTCCTGCGCCAAGCGTTTAGCAAAGGCCACACTACGGTGTTGCCCACCCGTACATCCCATGGCAATGGTCAAAACAGACTTCCCTTCCTTTTGGTAACTTGGCAAAATCGGCTCAATCAAGGCCAATAAATGCTGATAAAAATCTTCTGACTCAGGATGATTCATGACATAGTCATAGACAGGTTCATCCACTCCCGTTTGGTTTCTCAGCTCTGGAAGGTAATATGGATTTGGCAAAAAGCGCACATCAAAAACCAAGTCTGCATCAATTGGGATTCCATATTTAAAGCCGAAAGACATGACTTCGATACGGAAAGACTGGGCTTGCTCTTGATCTGAAAACTGCTCTGCAATGGTTTTACGCAGCTCACGTGGAGTGAGTTCAGTTGTATCCACCACATTTTGGCTCATATTTTTTAAAGGTGCCAAAAGTTCACGTTCCAACTTGATTCCATCCAAAATCCGTCCATCTGCTGCTAATGGGTGACTCCGTCTGGTTTCCTTGTAACGAGCGACCAATTCCTTATCGGCTGCATCCAAAAAGAGGATTTTGAAGTCCAGTTCTTCCTTGTTTTCCAACTCATCCAAAACAGCTTGAATCTCTGAGAAGAAAGAACGGCTACGCATATCTACTACCAAGGCCAACTTATGGTCGTCTTCCTTTGTTTCCACCAACTGCAAAAACTTAGGCAAGAGGGCTGGCGGCATATTATCAATAGTAAAATAACCTAAATCCTCGAAGGACTGAATGGCTACAGTTTTACCTGCACCACTCATTCCTGTCACAATCACCAAGTGAAGTTGTTTCTTTGTCATCTTTTTCTCCTTATATCAAAAGAAGTTTGGCAACACCAAACTTCAACTAGCTTATCCAATCTCTGCGATGACTTCGATTTCGACTTTTACATCACGAGGAAGACGAGCTACCTCTACTGCTGAACGAGCTGGAAATTCCTCTTTGAAGGCCGTTTGGTAAACCTCGTTAAAAGGAACGAAGTCGTTCATATCGCTCAAGAAACAAGTTGTTTTGACAACATGGTCAAAGTCAGTTCCTGCTTCTGCCAAAATAGCACCGATGTTTTTCAAGACTTGTTCTGTCTGTTCTTGGATCGTTTCTCCAACGATTTCCCCTGTTTCAGGAGATAGGGGAACTTGACCGCTAGCAAATAAAAGATTGCCAACGATTTTTCCTTGAACATAGGGTCCGATAGCCTTTGGAGCTTTGTCTGTATGAATTGTTTTTGCCATTTCTTTACCTCATAATTTTTCTAAAATTGCATCCCAAGCCTCATCCATCCCTGCCTTGCTGACAGATGAAAAGAGAATAAAATCATCACTTGGGTCAAAGTTTAATTTCTTTTTGATTGCTGATTCATGCTTGTTCCACTTACCACGAGGAATCTTGTCTGCCTTAGTCGCAACGATGATAACCGGAATTTCATAGTATTTGAGAAATTCATACATCTGTACATCATCTGCTGACGGGTCATGACGAAGGTCAACTAGACTGACCACTGCACGGAGATTTTCCCGAGTCGTTAGGTACTCCTCAATCATGCGCCCCCACTTTTCACGTTCCTTTTTGGAAACGCGGGCATAGCCATAACCAGGCACATCCACAAAGCGCATCTTGTCGTCGATATTAAAGAAGTTGAGAAGCTGGGTTTTACCAGGTTTACCTGATGTTCGGGCTAGATTCTTGCGGTTCAGCATGGTGTTGATAAAGCTAGACTTGCCAACATTGGAACGCCCTGCTAAGGCAATCTCTGGTAGTTCATCCTGCGGATAATGGGATTTATTAGCTGCACTGAGCAAGATTTCAGCATTGTGTGTATTCAGTTCCATAGTCACCTCTAGGCTGTTTCTAGGATTGGTTTATCCGTTCCATCGACAGCTTCTTTTGTGATGCGAACCAATTTCACATTTTCCTGACTCGGTACTTCAAACATAACATCCAGCATGGTTTCTTCGATGATAGAGCGAAGTCCACGCGCCCCTGTCTTGCGTTCGATAGCTTTATTGGCAATCTCTTGAAGGGCTTCATCATCAAATTCCAACTCAACATCATCATAAGATAACAAGGTTTGGTATTGTTTGACCAAGGCATTTCTTGGCTCTTTCAAGATGCGCACCAAGTCGTCCACTGTCAATTGCTCAAGAGCTGCAAAAACAGGCAAGCGTCCAATCAACTCAGGAATAATCCCGAATTTTTGAATATCTTCTGCGATGATTTCTTGCATGTAAGAGCTATTTTCATCAATCGCTTTATTGTTTTGACCAAATCCGATGACTTTTTCTCCAAGACGTTGTTTGACAATTTCTTCAATACCATCAAAGGCACCACCCACGATGAAGAGGATGTTTTTTGTATCTACTTGAATCATCTCTTGTTGCGGATGTTTCCGTCCGCCTTGAGGCGGCACGCTAGCAACAGTTCCCTCGATAATCTTGAGAAGGGCTTGTTGCACACCTTCACCAGAAACATCACGTGTGATAGATACGTTCTCACTCTTCTTGGCAATCTTGTCAATTTCATCCACATAGATAATGCCACGCTCTGCACGTTCAATGTTAAAGTCAGCAGCTTGCAGGAGTTTGAGGAGGATATTTTCCACATCCTCACCTACATAACCAGCCTCAGTAAGAGCTGTCGCATCTGCGATTGCAAAAGGCACATTCAAGCTCTTAGCCAAGGTCTGGGCAAGGAAAGTTTTCCCTGAACCAGTTGGGCCAATCATCAAGATGTTTGACTTCTGCAAATCCACATCTTCTGACTCTTCACGCGTATCGTGGAAATTGATGCGTTTGTAGTGGTTGTAAACCGCCACTGCCAAGGCACGCTTGGCACGATCTTGACCAATTACATAGTGGTTCAAGATATGGAGGAGTTCGATTGGTTTTGGTACTTCAGACAAGTCTGCCAAGACTTCCTCAGCCAACTCCTCCCGAATGATTTCCTGAGCCAACTCCACACATTCATTACAGATAAAGGCGTTGTTGCCTGCGATTATTTTTTGTACTTCTTCTTGACTTTTGCCACAAAATGAGCAATAAACCATCATATCATTATTCCTATTTGTAGGCATGATTTCCTTCCGTTCTATTCTATACTGTCATTCTATCTAAAATAAGGTCATGTAAAAAGCATGAATACTATTAACCAAATTGGTAAAGGCATTTAACCAGAGCAGGACAGAAAGTCCATAACGCTTTTTACGAAAAGCCTGTGCTCCTGCAAGCAAGCAGACCAAACACAGCATGGCTGTGAAAAAACCAAATATACTACGTTCCATTAGACTTCCTTTCTCTTGCGGTATTGGATGGTGAAATCATAAGGATTTTTCTCATCTTTGGCGTAAAATTTGCTTGAAACTGTCTCAAAAAGGGACAAGTCAAACTCTTCAGGGAAATAGGTATCTCCCTCCACCCGAGCATGAATTTGAGTCACAATTACTTCATCCAAATAGGGTTCAAAAGCCTGAAAAATCTGCTTTCCACCAAGAATATAGAGATTCTTTTCTTGAGCCTGATACCAGTCCAAGACAGACTGGACATCATAAAAAGTAGTAACCCCATCTATCTTTTCTTCCAGGTTACGTGTCAAAATCAAGGTTTCCCGTTTTGGAAGAAGTCGACGTCCCATTCCATCAAAGGTCACACGCCCCATCAAGATGGCATGATTCAGAGTTGTTTCTTTAAAGTGCTGCAATTCTGCTGGCAAATACCAAGGCAGACGATTGTCCTTACCAATCACACCCTCTTCATCCTGGGCCCATATAGCTACAATTTTCTTAGTCATGCTTCCATCCTTTTCACTGATAGTACTATTTTATCAAAAAACTCAAAAAAAGACTGGTTTGGAATAGCTTACAAGATAGAAAAAATCTGTAAGAAATTTCTTACAGATTTATCTATGTTGCCTTGTTTCTTACAAACCAGGTGCTTGTCCAAGTTCTGCCGCAAGCATCCAGATTGTTTTATCAGTTTCAGTTTTAGCATCTGAGAAGATACCGTTTGTCACATCATCACCCTCTTCATCAGTGACATCCAAACCTTTTTGGAAGAGTTCTGACAAGTAACGGTAGATAGCAAGGACACGTTCCAAGCTTTCTTCAACATTACGGTATTCACCAGCTTCTTCTTCGATTTCACTGTTTTGACGGAATTCTGTCAATGTAGAGAATGGGCTACCTCCAAGTGTAATCAAGCGTTCGCTGATTTCATCCAATTGACCGTCAAGAGTTTCCATATACTCATCCATTTTTGGATGCCATACAAGGAAACCACGACCACGCATATACCAGTGTACTTGGTGCAAAGCCACGTGGGCTACATACAAATCAGCAACAGCTTGATTCAAGACTTCCTTTGTTTTTGCCAATGCTACTGGCGCTGCTTTTGTTAATGTTGCGACATCTTTTGCTGCTTCTTTTTTCAATTCTACCATTTTATTTTACCTCATTCATTATTTTTATGTAAGCACTTCTTAATGATTACTACCTTAGTATACTACTAAGGAAAGACAATAGCAAGCTAAATGACCCACATGAGAAAAGTTGCAATAGACTGATAATTTAAGAATTCTTTAGAAGACGAAAAAGAGGTCTGGATGCTTATAGTCAATGAAAAGCCATCAGCAAACTAGGAAGCTAAACCCAGCTTAACCAAAGCACAAGTTTTGAGGTCGCAGGTAGAACTGACCAAGCTGACGTGGTTTGAAGAAATTCCCCGAGACTATAATAGATTGAAATAAGATGGAGCCAAGTCGATTAGGAAAGACAAATGAATTTCTAAAAATGTTTTAGCAACCGCAATGTTCTGGTCTATATTCAATCTATAGTAAAATGAAATAAGAATAGGACGAATTGATTAGGATAGTCAAATCAATTTCTAACAATGTTTTAGAAGTCAAGGTGTACTATTCTAACTTCAATATACTATATAAACTTCATTTCCGAGCAAGTTCTTGAATTTACTCGAGGATGAACTGCCATAAAACAAAGAAAAAGAGGGTGCTACTATCACATCCCTCTTTCAAATCATCGCTTAATACCAAACGCTGACATCTACGCGCCCTTGGATTCCTTTCATGTATTCAGAAGAGGTATATTGCCAACCTTTTTCTCCTGAATAATGAGGGTTTTCCCATTCTAAAGCATTGGTATAGGCCGCTACCCAGTTTACATGTTTTAAAATATCTGGGTGTTTTAAACGCGTCTGTAATAAACTACGATAGCTATAGACATACACATTTTGATAACCCGCCTGCTTCATCGTCTCCATGTACTTGTTGATGATCTTAACCCAAGTACCTGTATCACTCGGAGCACGCTTACTTTTATTCACATACTCCCAGTTCTCAACATCATAGTAGATCGGGTAAGACAAGTTCATATTGTATTTCTTCAGAAGTTCAATGGTCTGTTCAGCGTCATTCTCAGCATCGGTCTCATTTTCAGCATAGGTATAGAGATAGACGCCATAAGGAATTCCCAGACGGTTTAACTCCTTAATGTTATGCGCCAATTCCTTGTCTTCTTTACCGCTATAACCTAGACGAACAATGACACCATCTACTTCATTTTCATCAATAACCTTTTTCCAATCATTGATACGACCATTGTGTTCACTAATATCAATAACTTTCTTAGCATGTTCGGTTCCTACTTGTTCTTCTCTATTATTAAAGAAATAGCGTTTACCATCTCTGTGAACCCAGCCGACATTCAAATCTTTCTTTTCTTTGAGCTCACCAGAGGCCGCAAAGATATAGCGAGCACCATCCATAATCACTTCGTCAGTCGCCATGGCACCACTTCCAGTCAAATAGTAGTTGCCTTGCCACTCATTCCGAGCCATATAGCCCCACTTCTTGAAATAGTACCATTTGCCGCCCACTTTTTGCCACTCTTGGTTGGCATAAGTTCCATCGGATTTTAGATAAAAATAAGCAGAATAAACTGGATCATAAAGCCATTCATTTTGCATCATGGCACCTTGACCATTCAAGAAATAACTTCCTTGCCATTGGCTTTTAGCCATGTAACCCCACTCCTTGAAGTAATACCACTTATTTCCAATCAATTGCCATTCTTGATGAGCATAAGCCCCATCTGACTTGAGATAAAACCAACTCTTGTAATTACTGTCATAGATCCACTCGTTTTGGGCCATATATCCACCTGATTTCAGGTAGTAATTTCCATGCCATTCATTCTGCGCGTAACGACCATCTGAATTAATATAAAACCAAGCCTTATAGTAGTTGTCAAAAATCCATTCACTTTGAGCTTTAGAACCATCAGCCTTTACATAATAATCCCCATCCCAGTGGGCAGCAACATAGGTCTTTACACCTGTGCTCGTTTGAGTTTTATTAGAAGACTGATTTTGCTCTGAACTACTTGAAACTGTCGTTGTATCCTGCGAAGTTTTTGAAACTTCAGTTTCATTTGCAGCGACATGGCTAGTTGCCAAACCTAGTAAACAGAGACTTGCTAATCCAATTTTTCCAATCTTTGTTTTCAATCTTTCCTCTCCTATAAAAAATGGAACAGACATCTTGAATGCTGTTCCACCTAGCTTTTGCTACTTACTGATTATTTTACAAAGTCAAGCAAAGCCAAGAAGCTTTCAGCTTCAAGTGACGCACCACCTACAAGGGCACCGTCAACGTCTGGGCAAGCCATGTATGAAGCAACGTTTTCAGGTTTAACAGAACCACCGTATTGAACACGAACTTTGTCTGCAACTTCTTGACCAAAGTCAGCAGCTACAACGTCACGAACAACTTTACACATTTTTTGTGCGTCGTCTTGTGAAGCTGATTTACCAGTACCGATAGCCCAGATTGGCTCGTAAGCGATAACTGATGCAGCAACTTGTTCAGCAGTCAATCCAGACAATGCAGCAGATACTTGAGCACCTACAAATTCAGCAGCTTTACCAGCTTCGTAAGTTTCAAGTGACTCACCACAACAGATAATTGGAAGCATACCATTTGCAAAGATTGCTTTTGCTTTTTTGTTGATATCTTCGTCAGTTTCATGGAAGTAGTCACGGCGTTCTGAGTGACCGATAACAACGTAGTCAGTACCGATTTCTTTCAAAACTTGTGGGCTTGTTTCACCAGTGAAAGCACCTGCATTTTCAAAGTAGCAGTTTTGAGCAGCAACTTTAAGGTTTGAACCTTTTGCAGCAGCAAGAACAGTTGTCAAATCAAGAGCTGGAGCAGCGATACCTGCTTCAACAAGATCTGATGAAGGAAGTTTTGATGCAACTGCTTCAACGAATGCTTTAGCTTCTTCTGGATTTTTGTTCATTTTCCAGTTACCAGCGATAAATGGTTTACGTGACATTTCACATACCTCTTTTTTCAATTTATTTTCTATTTATTTTATCACAATTAAACACAGCTTGCAAATCTTACTCGGATTTCAAGCCTGCTTACATGGATTAATCCTTCCAGAGATCCATGGCATTTCGGAAATCTGCAGATACCTGTGTCAACTGAGGATTGCTTGCTTCTCTCTCTGCCCGCTTAGCCTCGATTTGAGCCACATTTTTGATGCCTTCATGGCGCCAGTTTCTCAAAATCGCCTGAATGTACTTCCAGTTTGCTTTTCCATTCAAAACAGCTTCACGAAGAGCTTCCTTAATCAAGTCAGCACTGGTCCCATCTTCCTTTAGTGTCTTGGTCAAATCTTCAATCTCAAAAGGCGTCAACAAGCGTCCTAATTCCTGCTGGAAGGTTTCTACCAAATCCTTGAGCTGATTTTGCGGTGTCAGCTGGTCTGAACTTGAATGAGCGACTCCAAGCAAGTCATCCAAACGTTCCAATGCCAAACTAGCATCAAAAAGCAATTCGATTTCACCATTCAATTCAATCGTTCGATACTGAAGTAGTCCCCTCTCCGTCAGATTAGAAATGGACTGGTTGACATCTGAAATTTCCTTGCCAATCCTTTCAGCGATCTGGCTTGGTGACATTTCTTCTAAGCCTGTCGTATTTTGCAAATAGAAAAATTGCCAGACCAGAAAATCGTCGCTAGAAGGAAAGAGTTCCTTAAAATGCAAGAGCAGGGCACTCGGTAAAACCAAGTTCCCTGATTTAAAAGCGTCTAAATATGTCATAATTCCTCTTATAAATACCCAAATGCAGATGCATCATCTTCTATTTTTCTCCAGTCAAAAGGCGTCTCTTGATAGACCGCATAATTCACCCAGTTACTGAAAAAGAGGGCTGCCGATGAAGACCAACAAAGACAAGGTGTCTGGTTGACATCATCATCCTTAAAGTAATTTTCTGGAATATGAGGATCCAAACCTGCATCACGATCCCTAAAATACTCTTTTGCCAAGGTATCACGGTCATATTCCAAATGCCCAAAACTATAAATTTCACGCAAATCCCGACTAGCCAAAATCGAAACCCCAACCTGAGGTCCCTCTGATAAAATCTCGAGATTGGTCTTATTCAGAATCTCTTCCTTAGAGATCTCCGTATGCCGAGAATGAGGAGCTACATAGCTATCGTCAAAGCCTCTAAAAAGAAGATGACCTTCCTTTAAGGTGTCCTGAGGATAGATACCCGATAACTTACTGTCCATCTGGTATTTTTCTACCCCATAGCGTAGGTAGAGCCCAGCCTGAGCCCCCCAACAGATATGAAGGGTCGAATAGACATGGGTCTTGGACCACTCAAGCACCTGGCTAAATTCCTCCCAATAGTCCACTTCCTCAAATGGTAAATGCTCAACTGGAGCACCCGTGATAATCATCCCATCAAAATACTCATCCTTGACTTCAGGAAAGGTTTTATAAAAGGTCTCCATGTGCTCTGAACGAGTTGTTTTAGATTGATGACTTTCCATATAGAGAAAATCAATATCCAGTTGTAGAGGTGTATTGGCCAAATGACGTAACAACTGGGTTTCTGTGACCATTTTCTGTGGCATGAGATTTAAAATTAAAATCTTCAAGGGACGGATATCTTGGTGGGCAGCACGTTGATCATCCATGACAAAGATATTCTCTGTCCGTAAAATCTCAACAGCTGGTAATTTTTTATCAATTCGAATCGGCATAACCCTCTCCTAACTGTATTCTTTCAGGAATCATTGCATATGTTTGAAACTCTTCGAAAATCTCTTCAAATCGCGTCAACGTTACCTTGCCGTACGTATATGTTACTGACTTCATCAGTTCTATCTGCAACCTCAAAACAGTGTTTTGAGCTGACTTCGTCAGTTTTATCTGTAACCTCAAAGCTGTACTTTGAGCAGCTTACGGCTAGTTTCCTAGTTTGCTCTTTGATTTTCATTGAGTATGAAACTAAATCTCAAACACTTAGTCCTTTTATTATACTGCAAGAAGATATAGTTTTCAATTATAGTTTTTCTCTAACTAGCTATAGTCTATTTTTATATCCTAATGTAGAGAAAACAGCCCTAGGGACTGTTTTTCATTAATAATGCATCAAAACTTTGTAATCGTAGTCACCGATTTTTTCACGGCCGTTCAATTCATCCAATTCAACAAGGAAGGCACAACCTGCTACAACACCACCAAGTTTTTCAATCATCTCGATGGTTGCCTTAACAGTTCCACCTGTTGCCAAGAGGTCATCTACAATAAGAACACGTTGACCTGGCTTGATGGCATCCGCATGCATAGTCAAGGTATCAACACCGTACTCTTTTTCATAGTCAGCAGAAATGACTTCACGTGGCAATTTACCTGGCTTACGAACAGGCGCAAAACCAATTCCCAACTCAAAAGCAACTGGACAGCCCACGATAAAACCACGAGCTTCAGGACCTACGATCATATCAATTTTCTTGTCAGTAGCATATTGAACGATTTCACGAACAGCGTAGCTATAAGCATTCCCATCAGCCATCAAAGGACTGATATCACGGAAGGTAATCCCTTCCTTTGGATAATTTTCAATTGTTGCAATGTAATCTTTTAAATTCATCTTTTTCTTTCTTTCAAAATTTTTACTCTCTATTATACCATATTTTCTAGTAAAGAAGAAAGAGAAAACAGTATTTCATCTGCTAGTCACCCTATAAGTCAAATAAGATGACCATTTTTATTCAAAGGGTATCACAAGATAGATGCATAATATGACTTCCCTAGCAAAAAGGAGAGAAGCATTCTGTTTCTCTCCTTAGATTAACTGACATATCTCCACCACAATTGATAAAGAGATATCTTTTCTTGTAGTGCTTTGAATTTTATTTATTTTAGTAGACTGTTTTTTCAGTTTCTACATCGAAGAAGTGGGCTTTGTTCAAGTCAAATCCAAGTTCAACTGTTGCACCTGTTTGCAAGTAGTCACGAGCATCAACTTTAGCAACAAATTCGTCTTTACCAACTTGGCAGTAAAGGTGAGATTCTGAACCAAGCAATTCTGATACAGAGATAGTAGCTTTCACAACTGATTCTGGGAATGTTTCAAGGAAAGCAGGTTCTGCATTCACGTCTTCTGGACGGATACCGAAGATCAATTCTTTACCTTCGTAGCCTTTTTCACGAAGAACTTTCAAAGCTCCTTCTGGAACTTTCAAGCGGAAACCGTCAGAAACAATTTCGCTACCAACTAATTTCACGTTGATGAAGTTCATAGCTGGGCTTCCGATGAATCCTGCTACGAATTTGTTAACTGGGTTTTTGTAAACTTCTTGAGGAGTACCGATTTGCTCAACACGTCCGATAGTACCTGTACCAGCAGGGTTCTTAGTTGCTGACATGATAACGATACGGTCTGCAAGTGTCATCGCTTCTGTTTGGTCGTGAGTTACGTAGATAGTTGTAGCTCCAATACGACGGTGGATTTTCGCAATTTCAGCACGCATTGATACACGAAGTTTTGCATCCAAGTTTGACAAAGGTTCGTCCATCAAGAATACTTTTGCGTCACGGACGATGGCACGACCCATGGCAACACGTTGACGTTGACCACCTGAAAGGTCAGCTGGTTTACGTTCCAAAAATTCTTTCAATCCAAGAATTTCAGCTGCTTCTTGCACACGTTTGTCGATGTCTTCTTTGCTGTATTTACGCAATTTCAAACCGAAAGCCATGTTGTCATAAACAGTCATGTGTGGGTAAAGAGCGTAGTTTTGGAATACCATGGCGATGTCACGGTCTTTTGGAGCTACGTCGTTGACAACCACGCCATCGATAGATGCAGTACCTTCTGTGATGTCTTCAAGACCAGCAATCATACGGAGTGTAGTTGATTTACCACATCCTGAAGGACCTACGAAAACGATAAATTCTTTATCTTTGATGTTCAAGTTGAAATCTTCAACTGAATAGTGTTCGCTGTTTGGATATTTTTTGTAAATATTTTTAAGATTCAATTCTACCATGAGGTGAACTCCTTTTGTCTTTTGATAATTACATTATAGATGAAAACGCTTTACATTTCTATGGCAAGATGACCAAAAAAATAAAAAAGTTCTGTGCAACTTGCACAAAACTTTAGAGAAGATCGGAGAATTTGAAAAAGATAATCTTTATTATTCTTCTATGACAAAAGCAGAAACAAAGATTAGCTTTCCCATATTTTCGCTGATTTTCCACTACATTTGACTGGATTCCAATTTTTTAGAGAAATACAAAAGAGCTAGCTTAAGCTAACTCTTATTCTATGCGGAGAGAGGGACTTGAACCCTCACGACCTAAAGCGATCACAGGATCCTTAGTCCTGCGCGTCTGCCAATTCCGCCATCCCCGCGTCGATTACTTTACTAGTATATCAACTTTTGGGATGCTTGTCAACACTTTTTTCAAAATTTTTTCATTTCATCAACCAAATTACTCTGAAATTTCATTTAGATTTTCATCTACTAACTTAGCTCCGAGTGTGTTTTTGAAATGACCTAGAGCAAATTGATGATTTTCAGGCCAGATGGAAGCAACAGCTGGTTTAACAATCTCGATGTCATATCCTAGATTATAGGCATCTATAGCTGTATGCAGGACACAGATATCCGTCAAGACACCTGTTAAGATAACGGTAGACACTCTCCGCTCTCTCAAACGGATATCTAGGTCAGTACCCGAAAAAGCTGAGTAATGGCGTTTATCCATCCAAAAGACACGACTGTCTGAACCATGCTCTTGATAAAAGTTCCCCAAATCTCCATATAAATTGCGTCCACTAGTCCCGATCAAATTATGAGGAGGAAATAGCTTGCTTTCTGGATGGAAACAATCGTTTTCTTCATGAGCATCGATGGTAAAAAAGATGTAATCTCCGCGTTCAAAAGTTAACCGAGTCACCTTACTGATGGCTTCCGAAATAGCTTGAGCTGGAGCACCTGCTGTCAGTTTCCCACTGTCGGCAACAAAATCTTCTGTATAATCAATCGAAATTAAAGCCTTAGTCATTAGTAATCTCTTTTCTTCACTTCTTCAAAAATATCTGAAATCAAGACCTTAAGGTAGGTTCCCTTCATTCCAAGTGAGCGACTTTCAATAATTCCCGCAGACTCAAGTTTACGAAGGGCATTGACAATCACAGAACGGGTAATACCGATACGGTCTGCAATCACTGACGCAGTCAACTGCCCTTCATTTCCATTTAATTCCCCTAAAATGGCTGAAACAGCACGAAGTTCGGAGTAAGAAAGGGTATTGACTGCCATGGTAACAGCAGTACGGCGACGGATATTTTTCTCATCTTCTTCACGTTGGAAATTAAGGAGTTGAATCCCAACAACGGTACTGGCAATCTCAACAAGAATCAAATCCTCGTCTTCGAATTTTTTATCATTTCGCCAAATAATCAAAGAACCAAGGCGAATCCCTGATACATGAATCGGTGCAATAGTCGTCAAACCATCTGGAAAGTCGGCACGACTTTCCACAGGGAAAATACTTAAATCATGATCAACTGTCAGATTGGCTTCTGTATCGTAGATCATGTTCGCACCTTGAATGTAGTCATCTGGGAAAATCTTAGTCTGGAAGAACTGCTCTACACGATCTGTATTGGTTTTGTAACGCATGAAATAACCAAGGAGACGTCCCTTGCTATTGACGATACAGGCGTTACAGTCAATAATATCTGCCAATTGACGGGTAATCGCATTGTATGGAAGTTCTTCCTGCAACTGCTCCTCTGAGCGCTTCAGGATAGAAGTAATTTTTCTAGTTTTTTCTAATAAATGTGCCATTTTTCACCTCGAATTTAATCGCTATCATTATAACATAAACAGCTTGAATTTTCAATTATTATCTGAAAATTGCTTATTTAATTGCAATTTGAAAAAACAAGAATATTTTTAATTAAATTGTTCCTTTTCTATTGACAAGTTGCCTATTTTTGTGTATCATAATATTATAAAAGATAATATAATAATTTTATTTGTCTTTTTCACATTCGGTCTCCTTATATAAAAAAGCGATTCATTTTGAACCGCTTTTTCTTATTTATCACCTTTGTTACGAATAACAAAGCCTGTTTGCTTTTCGCTTAAAGTATTGCGTGGTTTTTTATTATCCTTACGGTAACGTTTTTCCTTATCAAAACGATCGTTGCCACGACTTCCTTTTTTGAACTCATCACGGCGACCATTGCCACGGCGATCACGCTCTCGACGGTCGTCCCCACGACGGCCTCCACGACCTCCCTTAGCTTTACCACCGAAACCATTACCTGATGGTTTAAACGGTAGTGGTTTTTCACGTGCAATCTCCACTTCTGGAAGGCTATCTGGGTCTTGGACTGTCAGACTCAAGATATACATTGCCAATTCTTCTGGAGTAAACTCAGCAGCCAATTTGCGAGCATCCTTACCAAATTTCTCAAAGTTGGCACGAATGGTTTCATCTGCAAAATCACGTTCGATTTTCTTGAGAGCTACCTGTTTTTTTGATTGGAAGGATTCTTCTACACTTGCAGGTTTGAGACCTTTCATGCGTTTCTTAGTCAAGTTTTCAATGATTTGAAGGTAACCCATTTCGTTTGGAGCAACAAAAGTAATAGATTGACCTGACTTACCAGCACGACCTGTACGACCGATACGGTGAACATAACTCTCAGGATCTTGTGGAATATCGTAGTTGTAGACATGGGTCACACCTGAAATATCCAAACCACGCGCTGCAACGTCTGTCGCAACCAAAACATCAAGATTGCCATTTTTAAAGTCACGAAGGACACGAAGACGTTTGTTTTGGTCTAGGTCGCCATGAATTCCTTCTGCACGGAAGCCACGAATTTTCAAACCACGAGTCAATTCATCCACACGGCGTTTGGTACGACCAAATACAATAGCGAGTTCTGGTTGTGCCACATCCATGAGACGAGTCATGGTGTCAAATTTTTCTTGTTCCTTAACACGGATATAGTACTGGTCAACCAATTCTGTTGTCAATTCCTTAGCCGCAATCTTGACATGTTCAGGGGCTTTCATAAACTGAACACCGATACGTTTGATGGCATCTGGCATAGTTGCTGAGAAAAGCAAAGTTTGACGGTTCTCAGGTACACGGGAAATAATGGCTTCGATGTCTTCAAGGAAGCCCATGTTAAGCATTTCATCCGCTTCGTCAAGGATAAGGGTTTCAATGTCTTGTAATTTCAAGGCCTTGCGTTTAATCAAGTCCAAGAGGCGACCTGGAGTTCCCACCACGATATGGGCACCAGATTTAAGAGCCTTAATTTGTTTTTCAATGCTTGATCCGCCATATACTGAACGGA
Source organism: Streptococcus pneumoniae (assembly GCF_001096185.1). GTDB lineage: Bacteria > Bacillota > Bacilli > Lactobacillales > Streptococcaceae > Streptococcus > Streptococcus pneumoniae_B. The sequence continues at coordinate 39,458 of NZ_CRPU01000006.1, read as the reverse complement.
CTTTGACTCCCTTACTACGACCAAAGCGGAAGAGTTCTTCTTGACTTTGGACAGCTAGTTCACGAGTTGGAGCGATGACCAAGGCTTGGATAGTCGCTTCTTCTGTACGGATTTTTTCAAGGGTAGGCAAGCCAAAGGCTGCAGTTTTTCCTGTACCAGTCTGAGCTTGACCGATAACATCCTTGCCTTCAAGGGCCAAGGGAATGGTTTGTTCTTGGATCGGACTGGCTTCTACAAAACCAGCTTTTTCAATCTCTGCTAGCAAATCAGCAGACAAGTTTAATTCATTAAATTTCACGTTTTTCTTCTTTCTAAAGATGGTGCGAAGCCACCCTATAGCGCTTTTTATACTTTTCTTTTCATGAAGTATTCTCATTTTAGATGAAATACTGTGTTGCTTCTTTTCCACGAAAGAAAAGTACTGTTTTCTTTGCAACCTATCTAGTATAACACAAGACAAGCTTAAAAGATAGCATTATCTGAAAATAAAGTCATGTAAACGATTTTTCTAAGAAAATGAGACTAAAATTTTAACTATTTCATAAAATTTTTTAAAGCGTAGCAGAATTGTGCAAAAGTTTTTTTCTTGTGCTAGAATGAAATGCGAATAGGAGGAACTCTAAATGTTAACTTATGATTTAATCGTTATCGGATTTGGTAAAGCTGGTAAAACACTAGCTGGTAAATTGGCTTCAGCTGGCAAAAAAGTTGCCCTCGTTGAACGTAGCAAAGCTATGTACGGTGGAACTTGTATCAACATCGGTTGTATCCCAACTAAGACCTTGCTAGTTGCTGCTGAGAAGGACCTGTCTTTTGAAGAAGTGATTGCTACCAAAAACACGATCACTGGTCGCCTCAACGGTAAAAACTATGCGACTGTTGCTGGTACAGGCGTCGATATCTTTGATGCGGAAGCTCACTTCCTTTCAAATAAAGTCATCGAAATCCAAGCTGGTGATGAAAAGAAAGAACTGACTGCTGAAACAATCGTCATCAACACTGGTGCTGTTTCAAACGTCTTGCCAATCCCTGGACTTGCTACAAGCAAAAATGTCTTTGACTCAACAGGTATCCAAAACTTGGACAAATTGCCTGAAAAACTTGGAGTCCTTGGTGGTGGAAATATCGGTCTTGAATTTGCTGGTCTTTACAACAAACTTGGAAGCAAGGTCACAGTTCTAGATGCCTTGGATACTTTCCTTCCTCGTGCAGAACCTTCCATCGCAGCTCTTGCTAAACAATACATGGAAGAAGACGGTATTGAATTGCTTCAAAATATCCGTACTACTGAAATTAAAAATGACGGTGACCAAGTCCTTGTCGTAACTGAAAATGAAACTTACCGTTTCGATGCCCTTCTCTACGCAACTGGACGCAAACCAAATGTAGAACCACTTCAACTTGAAAATACAGATATTGAACTAACTGAACGTGGTGCTATTAAAGTAGACAAACATTGTCAAACAAACGTTCCTGGTGTCTTTGCAGTTGGAGATGTCAACGGTGGCCTTCAATTTACTTACATTTCACTTGATGACTTCCGTGTTGTTTACAGCTACCTTGCTGGAGATGGCAGCTACACACTTGAAGACCGTCTCAATGTACCAAACACCATGTTCATCACACCTGCACTTTCACAAGTTGGTTTGACTGAAAGCCAAGCGGCTGATTTGAAACTTCCATACGCTGTTAAGGAAATCCCTGTTGCAGCAATGCCTCGCGGTCACGTAAATGGAGACCTTCGAGGAGCTTTCAAAGCTGTTGTTAATACTGAAACAAAAGAAATTCTTGGAGCAAGCATCTTCTCAGAAGGTTCTCAAGAAATCATCAACATCATTACTGTTGCAATGGACAACAAGATTCCTTACACTTACTTCACAAAACAAATCTTCACTCACCCAACCTTGGCTGAGAATTTGAATGACTTGTTTGCGATTTAAGTTGAAATCTCATCTTAACTGACAGCCCTCTGTGGGCTGTTTTTACTTCTGCGAAATCTCAAATCTGTCTTTTCCCTCTTTTATGATATAATAGAAACATGAACTTAAAAACTATTTTGGGCCTTCTTGCTGGGCGTTCTTCCCACTTCATTTTAAGCCGTCTTGGCCGAGGAAGTACGCTCCCAGGAAAAATCGCCCTTCAATTTGATAAAGATATTTTACAAAACCTAGCTAAGAACTACGAGATTGTCGTGGTCACTGGAACCAATGGAAAAACCTTGACAACTGCTCTCACTGTCGGCATTTTAAAAGAGGTTTATGGTCAAGTTCTGACCAACCCAAGCGGTGCCAACATGATTACAGGAATTGCGACAACCTTCTTAACAGCCAAATCGTCTAAAACTGGGAAAAATATTGCCGTTCTAGAAATCGATGAGGCCAGTCTATCTCGTATCTGTGACTATATCCAGCCAAGCCTTTTTGTTATCACCAATATCTTCCGTGACCAGATGGATCGCTATGGTGAGATTTACACAACTTACAAGATGATTTTGGATGCTATTCGTAAGGTGCCTACTGCCACTGTTCTTCTTAATGGAGATAGTCCACTTTTCTACAAGCCAGCTATTCCAAATCCTGTACAGTATTTTGGTTTTGACTTGGAGAAAGGCCCCGCCCAACTGGCTCACTATAATACAGAAGGAATCCTCTGTCCTGACTGTCAAAGCATCCTCAAATACGAGCACAATACCTATGCAAACTTGGGTGCCTATATCTGTGAAGGCTGTGGATGTAAACGTCCTAATCTCAACTATCTCTTGACAGAATTGGTTGAGTTGACCAACAATCGCTCTCGCTTTGTCATTGATGGACAAGAGTACGGTATCCAAATCGGCGGGCTCTATAATATCTATAACGCCCTAGCTGCTGTGGCCATCGCCCGTTTCCTAGGTACCGATTCCCAACTCATCAAACAGGGATTTGACAAGAGCCGTGCTGTCTTTGGACGCCAAGAAACCTTTCATATCGGTGACAAGGAATGTACCCTTGTCTTGATTAAAAATCCAGTCGGTGCAACCCAAGCTATCGAAATGATCAAACTAGCACCTTATCCATTTAGCCTATCTGTCTTCCTTAATGCCAACTATGCAGATGGAATTGACACTAGCTGGATCTGGGATGCAGACTTTGAGCAAATCACTGACATGGACATTCCTGAAATCAACGCTGGCGGTGTTCGTCATTCTGAAATCGCACGCCGTCTACGAGTGACTGGCTATCCAGCTGAGAAAATCACTGAAACAAGCAATCTGGAGCAAGTTCTCAAGACCATTGAGAATCAAGACTGCAAGCATGCCTATATTCTGGCAACTTATACTGCCATGCTGGAATTTCGTGAACTGCTGGCTAGTCGTCAGATTGTTAGAAAGGAGATGAACTAATGGTTTATACTTCACTTTCCTCAAAAGCTGGCAATTACCCCTATCAGCTCAACATTGCCCACCTCTATGGAAACCTCATGAATACCTACGGGGACAATGGAAACATCCTCATGCTCAAGTATGTGGCTGAAAAACTGGGTGCACATGTGACGGTTGACATCGTTTCTCTCCATGATGACTTTGATGAAAATCACTACGACATTGCCTTTTTCGGTGGCGGTCAAGACTTTGAACAAAGTATCATTGCAGACGACCTACCTGCTAAAAAAGAGAGCATTGACAACTACATCCAAAACGACGGTGTGGTTCTGGCTATCTGCGGTGGTTTCCAACTATTGGGCCAATATTATGTTGAGGCTTCTGGGAGACGTATCGAAGGTTTAGGGGTCATGAGCCACTACACCCTCAACCAGACCAATAACCGTTTTATCGGGGACATCAAGATTCATAATGAAGATTTCGATGAAACCTACTATGGTTTTGAAAATCATCAGGGTCGTACCTTCCTTTCGGATGACCAAAAACCACTGGGACAGGTGGTCTATGGAAATGGAAACAATGAAGAAAAGGTTGGTGAAGGGGTTCATTATAAGAATGTCTTTGGTTCCTACTTCCACGGACCTATCCTCTCTCGCAATGCCAATCTGGCTTATCGCCTAGTCACCACTGCCTTCAAGAAGAAATATGGTCAGGACATCCAACTCCCTGCCTATGAGGACATTCTCAGCCAAGAAATCGCTGAAGAGTACAATGACGTCAAAAGCAAGGCTGACTTTTCTTAAACAAAGGAAAATGATATCAAAGAACTCTGTTATCTTGTCGGAGTTCTTTTTGTCTGTTCTTTTACCCTTCTCCCTTGCATTTTCTCTCATTTTTTGCCAAAATAGAGGGGTAGAAAGAAGGTAGCATATGTCTAAATTACAACAAATCGTAACATATCTTGAATCAGAAAAACTAGACGTCGCTGTCGTATCTGACCCCGTCACAATCAATTACCTCACTGGCTTTTACAGTGATCCCCATGAACGCCAGATGTTCCTTTTTGTCCTAGCAGATCAGGAACCTCTCCTCTTTGTCCCAGCCCTTGAGGTTGAGCGTGCAAGCAGCACTGTTTCCTTCCCAGTTGTGGGCTATGTGGATTCTGAAAATCCATGGCAAAAAATGAAACATGCTCTTCCACAGCTTGATTTCAAACGTGTCGCTGTTGAGTTTGACAATCTCATCTTGACCAAATACCATGGCTTGAAAATAGTCTTTGAAACTGCTGAGTTTGAAAACCTCACTCCTCGTATCCAACGCATGCGCCTCATCAAATCAGCTGATGAAGTGCAAAAAATGATGGTTGCAGGTCTCTATGCGGACAAGGCTGTTCATGTTGGTTTTGACAACATTTCTCTTGATAAAACTGAGACAGATATCATCGCCCAAATCGACTTTGCCATGAAACGTGAAGGCTATGAAATGAGCTTTGATACTATGGTCTTGACTGGTAATAATGCTGCAAATCCACACGGTATCCCAGCAGCAAACAAGGTTGAAAATAATGCTCTTCTCCTCTTTGACCTGGGTGTTCTCGTCAACGGCTATGCTTCAGATATGACTCGTACAGTCGCTGTTGGTAAACCTGACCAATTCAAGAAAGACATTTACAACTTGACACTTGAAGCCCAACAAGCTGCTCTTAACTTTATCAAACCAGGTGTGACTGCCCATGAAGTGGACCGCGCTGCCCGTGAAGTCATCGAAAAAGCTGGTTACGGCGAGTACTTCAACCACCGTCTCGGTCACGGTATCGGTATGGATGTCCACGAATTCCCATCTATCATGGAAGGAAACAACATGGTCATCGAAGAAGGCATGTGCTTCTCTGTTGAACCAGGTATCTATATCCCGGGTAAAGTCGGTGTCCGTATCGAAGACTGCGGTGTTGTTACCAAGGATGGCTTCGACCTCTTTACAAGCACCAGCAAAGACTTGCTTTATTTTGATTAAAATTCTTCAAAAATCTTCCCACAATAAAACGCATACTATCAAGGTTCAAACACCTGATACTATGCGTTTTTCTGATTTTTAAGACTTTTATCCAGATTCTTTACTTAATCTTCTTGATACTTTGACTAAGGATAAATCCTACAATCATCCCTACCATATTTTGCATGAAATTTGGTAGGATTTCTGGTAGGGCTGCAGCCCAGCCATTCATCAAAGTAGAACCCAAGGCATAGCCCCCTACCATGGCAATCGTTGCTAAGATAAGACCTAACCACTGAGTTTTCCCTTTAAATCCTGCGAAAAATCCCTGCAAGCCATGGTTGACCAAGCTAAAGAACATCCACTGAGGGTAGCCTGATAAGAGATCAATCAAGAAACCTGCTAATCCTCCGACTACAGCCCCTTCACGACTACCAAAGTAGAAGGCCGTAAAGAAGACACCAGCATCTAAAAGAGTTAGAATTCCTGTAGGTGTTGGGATTTTTAAGAAATAACCTAGAACCACAGAAAGGGCGGTTAATAGGGATACAAGGGCGATTTTAGTTGTTTTGGTTTGCTTCATATTGTCTTACTCCATATTGATCTGCTTGTGCAATGGCACGGTAAACGAAAGCCTTAGAGCTTTCTACTGCTGGCAAAAGTTCATCACCTTTAACCAAGTGACTTGCAATGCTTGAGGCAAAGGTACAACCTGCGCCAGCATTTTGCCCTTGAATAACGGGATTTTCTAGGACTGTAAAGGTTTGTCCGTCATAAAAGACATCCATAGCCTTGTCCTGACTAAGGCGATTGCCTCCCTTGATAATGACTGCTGGTGCTCCTAAGTCATGTAATTTCTGTGCTGCAGCCTTCATGTCTTCCAAGGTTTTAATTTCCTGACCAGCTAATAATTCTGCTTCAGGAAGATTAGGCGTAATCACACTGACATAAGGGAAAAAGCGAATCAACTCTTGGCAGAGTTCACTAACTGCTACGTCGTGCGTTTCCTTGCAAACCAAGACAGGATCCAATACCACAGGCACTCCTGGGCGTTGCTTGATAAAGTCCAATGCCTTCTCAGCCACACTGACAGTAGGAAGAAGACCAATCTTAATTCCCCCAAACTCCACATCACGCAAGCTATCTAATTCATGTTGAAAAATGGTATCGTCAGTTGGAAAGACTTCAAATCCTTTTTCTGTCAAGGCTGTCAAACAAGTCACTGCTACAAAGCCATGCAAGCCGTTCAAGGTATAGGTAGCCAAATCCGCGGACAAACCACCACCACTAAAAATATCATTTCCAGAAAGTGCTAAAATACGATTATTCTTCATAACGAATCTCCTTTAAATATAAACCATTTGGTGCTGCAGTGGGACCTGCAAGCTGCCTGTCCTTTTTCTCCAAGATGAGGTCAATCTGCTCTACTGTCATGCGGTTATTGCCAATTTTGAGTAGCGTCCCCACCATATTGCGAATCTGCTTATACAAGAAACCATTTCCTGAAAAGGTAAAGGTCAAAAACTGGCCTGTCTCATCAACTGTTAAACTAGCTTCTGTAATGGTGCGAACCTTATCCTCCACACTGGTTCCAGAGGCTGTAAAGCCTGTGAAATCGTGGGTTCCCTCTAGCTTTTTGATTGCAATCTGCATGCGTTCCACATCGAGTTGGTAGGGAAAGTGGGTGGCATAGTGACGGCGCATCGGATTTTTGGGACGGCCCCTGTCTACGATAAACTCATAGGTCTTGCTATGTTTGGCATAACGGCAATGAAAATCATCCGCCACAAGCTCAATCGAAATCACATCGATATCTTCAGGGGACTGGGTGTCCAAAGCAAAACGGAGCTTTTCCTCATCCATTTGATAAGGCAGGTCAAAATGAAGCACCTGTCCCAGGGCATGAACCCCACTATCTGTCCTACCAGCACCGTGAACAGTAATGGCTTGCCCCTTATTCAATCTTGTCAAGGTTTTTTCAATTTCTTCCTGAACACTACGCGCATGAGGCTGGCGCTGAAAACCAGCAAAGGCATAACCATCATAGGAAATAGTTGCTTTATATCTCGTCATAACTTCTATTTTATCAAGAAATTAGTCTGTAAACAAGGTCCTAAATCAAATAGTGTCTGGGTACAATATTTCCCAAAAGAAAAACTTAGGAATTTAATCCTAAGCTCTCTTCTGAAGTAAGTACATGACAAAGATAGAGGTGACAATCAACCAGAATCCTAAGATGGCAAAGACCAACATCCCATTGTGAGTTAGTAAGCCAATTGCACCTAGAACAAATGGGGTCGTAAAGGCTCCGAAACTACATCCTAATACGGCAAATGAAGTTGCTTGATTGAGGAGTTTAGCTGGAATTCGTTCAGAGACAAGTTGAAAGACCGTCGTCAAGGCTACACTGTAGGCAAAACCAGCCAGAATGCTTCCTGCCACTACCACCCACAAGGATGGAGACAGGGCAATCACGATTTGCCCTAAGCCGAAGGTAATACCAGACCAGAGGAGCAGTTCCTCTTTAAAGATAGAAATCAGGAAAGAAAAACTCACTCCAGCTACAATCCCGATTAACTGCATGACACTAAGAACAAAACTAGATAACTGGGCATCTCCAAGTCCTCTTTCCACCATCAAGCTTGGAATACGGATGGTAATAGCCGTATTGGTACAAACTACAACTGCCGCTTCAATAGCTAGGGTAAAAATCAAGCCTTTCATTTCTCGAGTTAAGCGACTTGCTTCCTTCGCTTTTTTCTTGACTTCTTTCTTTTCTTTTCCATAAGGGACAAAGAGCAGATAAAGGATCAGTACCAAAAATCCAGCACTATAGGCTAAGAAAGTAGCTGTCCAACCGAAGGCCAACAATTGGCCAACTGCCAAGGTAATGAGAGAAGCCCCAACGACCTCTGCAGAACCACGTAGCCCTAGCATCTGAATTCGTGTTTTTCCTTGATAGCGTTCACTGATAATAGAAATGGCCTTGGCATTGATCATCCCAAGACCCAAACCAAAGAAAATCCGTGTTCCAAAGACAAAAGGATAAGCTTGGTACCAAAAGGGAGCCGTCCCACTCAGTGATAAAATCAGCAAGCCCAAACTAATCTGTAAGCGCTCAGGAAATATTTTTTCTAAGAAACCATTTAGCAGTAACATCATCATGATCCCAAAAGATGGCAAGCTCGCCAAGAGCTCAATTTGTTCCTTAGGATAACCTTGATAATAGTCAAACATGGCTGGCAGAGCACTCGAGATGGAAAAGGAGGTAATCAAAACGAGGGAGAGAGCCAAAATACTGGCCCGTTCTAAAAATTGTTTCATGAAATCTCTTTCTATATTTCTCTTAATCTTCTACTTTTTTGATAGTTAGCAAATAAGCAAGAAAAGAAGAAGTCTCATTGGATTGTAGACTCCTTCTTAAACTAGAAAATGAATCCCTTGTATCTTATACTCAATGAAAATCAAAGAGCAAAATAGGAAGCTAGCCGCAGGTTGCTCAAAGCACTGCTTTGAGGTTGTAGATGAAACTGACGAAGTCAGTAACCATACATACGGCAAGGCGAAACTGACGTGGTTTGAATTTTATTTTCGAAGAGTATTAGGATGACTTTCTCTTGATTTGCTTGATAAAGTAGAAAATAAATCCGGCTACCATATAGGCAACAAAGATAATCAGACACCACTTGAACACGACATCCCAACCCTTGTTCACATTCAAAAAGAAGTAAGGGAAAGGATTATCCTTGGCATTTGGAATATTGAGTTTTAAAACCCAACCATTAAAGAGAGCAAAAATCATATACAGCAAGGGTAAAATCGTCCACACAATTGGATCCCAAATCTTGTATTGACCCTGTTTGTCAAAAAAGAGGGTATCTGCGAAAAACCAGAGGGGAACGATATAGTGGCAAAGGAAATTTTCTAGAGTATAGAAATTAGTCGCAATAGGTGCTAAGAGGAAATGGTAAATCACACAGGTAATCATGATACTCATGGTGACCCCACCTTTTAAGCGCAAGAGACTTGGTCTTTGCCAGTTTTCACCTACACGGCTCATAACCTTTAGAAGATAAAGAGTAAAAATAGTTACCAAGAGGTTGGACAGAACCGTGTAATAGAGAAGCATCCCAAAACCACCATGTTTGGTAATTTCAAGATAAACTCCCGTAAAAGCCGCTAGAAACAAGAAGATACGGCTATAAAATACAAGTTTATAGTGTTTTGACATACTTAAATCTTCTTCACAAACTCTGATTTGAGTTTCATGGCACCGAAGCCATCAATCTTACAGTCGATATTGTGGTCGCCTTCTACGATGCGGATATTTTTCACGCGCGTCCCTTGTTTCAAATCTTTTGGCGCACCTTTTACTTTCAAGTCCTTGATGAGAGTTACTGTATCACCATCAGCCAATTTATTTCCGTTGGCATCAATAGCAACAAGACCCTCTTCTACTTCTGTAACTTCAGCAGGATTCCACTCATAAGCACACTCTGGGCAAACCAGTAGGGCACCGTCTTCGTAGACATACTCTGAGTTACATTTTGGACAATTTGGTAGGTTGTTCATGGTTTCTCCTTATCATCATTCACTATTCTTTGAAAATCAAAATTTCTCGAACAGCAACTATTATACCCTAAAATCAGCATTTTGACAAATTTAGAAAAAAACCGATATCCATCTATCGGCTTTTCTACATTTACATTCTTTTTTCAGCTTCTGCTTTGATTTTTTCAACTACTTCTTGAATGTTCAAACCAGTTGTATCAAGGTAAACTGCATCCTCTGCTTGTTTAAGAGGCGAAGTCTCACGATGACTATCCTTGTAGTCACGCGCAGCAATTTCCTCTTTTAAAGTTTCAAGGTCTGTTTCAATTCCCTTGGCAATATTTTCCTTGTAACGACGCTCTGCTCTCTCATCAACAGAAGCTACTAGGAAAATTTTTAATTCTGCTTGTGGCAATACAACAGTTCCAATATCGCGGCCGTCCATAACAATACCGCCTTGCTGGGCAATTTCTTGTTGGAGAGAAACTAGTTTCTCACGTACTTGAGGAATTGCCGCAATAGCTGAAACATGATTGGTCACTTCATTTTCACGGATAGGATGGGTAATATCCACATCTCCTACAAAGACAAGCTGCTCTCCAGTTTCTGAACGTCCAAAACTAATTGGATGCTGGGCCAACAAGGCTAGAAGTGCTTCAACTTCTTCTACTCCTAACTGGTTCTTAAGAGCCATATAGGTCGCTGCGCGATACATGGCACCTGTATCTAGGTAGGTGTATCCAAAATCCTTGGCAATAATCTTTGCGACCGTACTCTTACCACTTGAAGCAGGGCCGTCAATAGCAATTTGAATTGTTTTCATATCGGCTCCTATTTTATTTTTATAACATCACCTGGATTAGCAAACCAAGACCCTGTAGCCATGTGCCCAGGATTCAAGGCCTCTAACTGAGCAATGGAGATTCCTGCACGAGCGGCAATAGCTGCTTCCCCTTCTCCTGCGAGAACTTTAATCGTTCCTTCAGGATTAGTATCTTCTTCTGAACTACTAGAAGTAGATTCTAGCTCTGAACTCTGCTCAGGCTGGGAACTGCTTGAAGATGAGACTTGTACTACACTTGCATCTGAATCGTGAAAGTCTTTTAAGGCTGCTGTGCGATTACTCCCCCCCGATGATAGATAGATGAGAACGATGACCATCACCACCACAATTACAAAGAAAATACTAGCTAGAATCGTCAAGACACGATTGGCCATCCTATCAGCCCCTCCGTGGTTTCGATGCCGACGCTCTGCTCTTGATTCTTCTTTATCATAAATATCTTCTTGCCACGGTTCTTTTTCCATACCCTACTCCTTGTTTTTTTTTACTTTTCTTATTACAATATAAATATGAACATGAAAATCACACTTATACCTGAACGATGTATCGCCTGTGGGCTTTGCCAAACTTATTCTGATTTATTTGATTACCACGATAATGGAATCGTGCGTTTTTACGATGATCCTGACCAACTGGAAAAAGAAATTTCTCCTAGTCAGGATGTCTTAGAGGCTGTTAAAAATTGCCCAACTCGCGCCCTGATCAGAAACCAGGAAGCCTAAATCAATGGCGATAATCTACTCCCTCTAGTTTAGCACATTTCCATGTAAAATTATAGTCTTTTCTCTCTATTTTTTTCTGTAAAATCAGGAAGGTCACTTTTTTCTTTGATCAGATAAAGTGGTCTTTTTTTAGTCTCTAAATAAATTTTACTGATGTACTTACCGAGAATCCCAATGGTCAAGAGTTGGATTCCTCCAAGGAAGAGAATAACAGCCATCAGAGAGGTCCAACCTGATGTCGGATTGCCCAAAATGAGAGTCCGAACCACAACAAAAAAGGTCATCAGTAGAGAAATAAAACAAGATAGGAGACCAGCCACAAAGGCGATAATCAAGGGAAAATCTGAAAAATTAACAATCCCTTCAATGGAGTAGAAAAAGAGTTTCCTAAAACTCCAACTGGTCTTGCCAGCCTGCCTTTCGACATTTGGATAGTCCAGATAGTGGGTTTTAAAGCCGACCCAGGCAAAGAGTCCCTTAGAAAAACGATTGGACTCGGTCAAACTTAAAATAGCATCGACTACAGACCGTCTCATCATACGAAAATCACGAACACCTGAGGGCAAGGCTACTGGGCTAATTTTTTGCATGAGGCGGTAAAAGAGATTAGCACAGAAACTGCGAAAGAAGGGTTCTCCCTCCCGACTAGTTCTCCGTGTTCCTACGCAGTCCAAGTCTGCATTTTGGTCTAGTAAATTTTTCATCTCTAGCAACATACTAGGAGGATCCTGGAGATCTGCATCCATCACCACCACCAGATCTCCTGTCGCATATTGTAAACCTGCATACAGTGCTGCTTCTTTACCAAAATTTCGTGAGAAAGAAATATAATGTACTGCCGGATTTTGTTCCCGATAGACCTTTAAGAGTTCCAAGGTTCCATCGCTTGATCCATCCTCGACAAAGACATACTCAATTTCTGTTTCCAAGTCAGGAAGTAAAGCTTCCAAAGCCTGATAAAAAAGAGGAAGTACTTCCTCTTCGTTTAAACAGGGGACAATGATTGATATCACCATCTTAGTCTTCAAATCCATTTGGATGCTTGCTTTGCCAACGCCATGCGTCTTCACACATTTGGGTGATACCTAATTCTGCTTCCCAGCCCAGTTCTGCTTTGGCTTTTGCAGGATCTGAATAACAGGCTGCGATATCCCCTGGGCGACGGTCTACGATGCGGTAAGGAATTGGGCGTCCCACTGCTTTTTCCATATTTTGGATAATTTCAAGAACTGAGTAGCCTTTACCTGTTCCAAGGTTATAAACGTTTAGACCTGAACCTTTTTGGATTTTTTTCAGAGCTGCAACGTGACCTTTAGCCAAGTCAACAACGTGGATATAGTCACGAACACCAGTTCCGTCTTCCGTATCGTAATCGTCTCCAAATACTTGCACTTGCTCTAATTTTCCAACGGCTACTTGAGTCACATATGGCAAGAGATTGTTTGGAATACCGTTTGGATTTTCTCCCAAATCACCACTCTCATGGGCTCCGATTGGGTTAAAGTAACGAAGCAAGACCACATTCCATTCTGAGTCTGCCTTGTAGATATCTGTCAAAATTTCCTCTAGCATAAGCTTAGTGCGGCCATATGGGTTGGTCACTGAAAGTGGGAAATCTTCCAAGATTGGCACGGTATGAGGATCTCCGTAAACTGTCGCAGAAGAACTGAAAATGATATTTTTACAGTTGTTTTCTTCCATGACCTTCAAAAGACTAACAGTTCCAGCAATATTGTTGTCATAGTAGGCAAGAGGGATACGTGTTGATTCGCCAACAGCCTTCAAGCCAGCAAAGTGAATGACCCCTGTTGGTTCTTCTTGTTTGAAAATGTCACAAAGAGTATCTGTATCACGGATATCAGCCTCATAAAACGGAATTTCAACTCCTGTAATTCTCTCAACAACTTCTAAACTTTTGCGATTGCTGTTGACAAGGTTATCCACCACAACAACCTGATGACCTGCTTGGATCAACTCAATAACAGTGTGGGTTCCGATAAAACCTGCTCCACCCGTTACCAAAATCTTTTCTTGCATCTTTTTTCCTCGATTCTCGGATCATTTTTTCTTATTTTACCATTTTTGATAGGGAATGTCATTTGCTATCCTAGAAGGGAGACTAAAATTTCAGTAAAATTCTTATTCGCTTTTTACTCGTTTGACATAGTTTTCAATTGGATAGTTTAGAGGGTCCAAGGTCAACTCCTTGCCTTGGATCAGTTGAGCTAGGTGGTAACCAATTATAGGACCCGTTGTGAGGCCTGATGAACCTAGTCCACTGGCTGCATAGACACCTGACAATTCTGGAACCTCTCCAAAGAAAGGAGAGAAATCACTGGTATAGGCACGAATTCCCACACGCTCAGTTCTTGAAGTCGCTTTAGCCAAGGCTGGATAGTGAGGCAATGCTGCCTCCTCCATTTGTTGGAGTAAGGTTTCATCTACCGTCAAATCAAATTCCATGTCATTTTCATGAGTAGCGCCTAGGGACAATTTCCCACCTGCAAAAGGAATCAAATCCCACTCCCCTTCTGGCATAACAACAGGGTATGATTCTATATCTTGGACCAGCTGATAATCTCGGAGTTGTCCTTTCTGAGGACGAACATCTACATCATAACCCAAGGGTTCTAATATGTGACCCAACCAAGCTCCCGTCGCCAAAATAACCTGATCAAACACCTCTTCACCAATCTGGTAGCCTGATGCTAAAGGTGTCAGAGTCACTTTTTCTTTGACCAGCTTGACCTGACTGGCTTCTAGCAAACGAGTCACTAAGAGTTGACCATCTACTCTCGCTCCACCAGAAGCATAGAGCAAGCGATCAAATCCCTGCAAGCCAGGGAATAATTCATTAGCTGATGCTTGGTTCAGAATGGCTAACTGGCCTATCAAGGGAGATTCTTCTCTACGCTGGAGGGCTAGTTGATAGAGTTCTTCCAACTTGGATTCATCCTTTTTCAAGAGAAAGACTCCCGAACGCTGGTAAAAGTCAATTTCCTTCCCTGATTTCTCTAAATCAGCTAATAAATCCACATAAAAGTCTGCCCCTAAGCGCGCCATCTTGTACCAAGCTTTATTGCGGCGTTTGGAAAACCAAGGACTGATAATTCCCGCCGCTGCCTTGGTTGCCTGACCCTGTCCATGGTCAAAAACGGTCACCTCTAAATCTGCTTCTTTAGAGAGGTAGTAGGCAGCTGTTGCACCTACAATCCCTGCTCCGATAATGGCAACTTTTTTCATTGTTTTCACTTTCTAACTAGATATGGTGGAAAGGATTGGTCGATGCTTGACTAGGTACAATATCAATAGTCCAGCCTTTTTCCTCTTTCCATTGATTAAGAAGCTCTGCGATTTTTTCCACAAAAAGCACTTCGATATAGTGGCCTGGGTCCAATGCTAGCAAGCCATCAGACAACATATCCTGGGCAGTGTGGTAGTAAATATCACCAGTGATATAGACGTCCGCTCCTTTAGCTAAAGCATCCTTATAGAAAGACTGCCCGCTACCACCACAGATGGCCACTCTTGAAATAGGCTTCTGCAAGTCATTCTCTTGATAATGCACCATTCGAAGGCTATCTAGACCAAAGACTTGCTTGACATGTTGAGCCAATTCTCCAAATGTCTGAGGCTGAATATTCCCAATACGTCCAATTCCACGTTCAGGGCCAGTTTCCTGCAGATAAGTCGTTTCCTTGATACCTAGCATCTGACAGAACCAATCATTGAGGCCATTTTCAACGATGTCAATATTGGTATGGCTGACATAAACTGCGATATCATGCTTTATCAGATCAATGTAAATCTGATTTTGTGGACGGCTAGCTACCAAATCCTTGATGGAACGGAAAATCGGCGCGTGCTTGACAATGATCAAATCCACACCCTTTTCAATAGCTTCAGCCACCGTTTCTTCACGAATATCCAGAGCAACCATGACTCTTTGGATATCCTTGTCCAAAGTGCCAATTTGCAGGCCACGACTGTCTCCCTCCATGGAAAATTCCTGAGGGCAAAAGGCTTCATAAGCTCTGATTACTTCACTTGCTAGCATGGAGCACCTCCTTGATGGTTTGAATTTTATCTACTAGAACTTGACGTTCTTCCAAATTTTTTTCAGGAATTTGTCCGAGGGCAAACTCTAGCTTAACAACTTCTTTTTGCCATTTTTGGACAAAGACTGGACTGTTCTCTTTGGACAAGAAAGGACCAAAGCGGACATCGCTGGCTGATAACTTCATTTGTCCTGCTTCCACCACCAAAATCTCGTAAAACTTGCCAGCTTCTTCTAAGATGCTTTCAGCTACAATCTGAAAACCGTGGTCTTGTAGCCAGATACGCAAGTCGTCTTCACGATTATTGGGCTGGAGGATCAATCGTTCTACATTAGCTAGCTTGTCCAAGCCTTCTTCTAAAATCCTAGCAATCAAACGACCACCCATACCAGCAATGGTAATGACAGACACTTGGTCTGCCTCTTCAAAAGCTGCCAAGCCATTTGCTAAACGGACTTGGATTTTCTCCTTTAGGCCGTGAGCCTCAACATTTTTGACCGCAGACTGGTAGGGACCTTCCACCACCTCACCCGCAATAGCACTTTTAATTTGTCCTCTTTCGATCAACTCGATAGGCAGATAAGCATGGTCACTCCCCACATCTAGTAAAATGGCTCCCCGTGGCACAAAAGAAGCCACCAATTCTAATCTCTTTGAAATCATTTTCTCTCACTTTCAAAACTCTATTACCTCTTATTATACCACATTTCAGCTGACAATCTTGTACCTAAAAAGACCGCAATCCACAGATTGCAGCCTTTCTTTATTTTCTGGCTTGATAGCGACTAGTCAGGATGAAAATCACGGTAAAGACCAACATCATGACACCATAAACAGGTAATGTTTGGCCTGTTAAGGTTGAAATTTCAAGCAGTTTTTGAATTCTTGGGAAGAGAGCTGTGGCTAGGAAGCCTCCTACTGACCAAACAATCAAGAGGACACGCCAGAGGGTAAATGGCATGCAGGCTCTAAATACGGATAAGAAACCAATTGACCCCAAGAGATAATAGAGTAGAGTTGAGATTTCTAACTCAGACCAACCTTGGCTACTGCCAAATATTTTCACAAACAGGACGCTGAACACAACCATGAGAGCGCTTGGTAGAGCACGAAGCATGGATCTTCTGAGGAAGTTTGGCTTAACAGGTTTGATATTTCGCTCAAAAGTCAGAACGAATGGTGGGAAACCTTCCACGAACTGGTCAATCATGGTAATTTGAATAGGAATGAAGGGGAAAATCAAAATCCACTCAGACCGACCTAGCAAAGCACTGGCGATACAGATAACTGCGAGCAAGAATGAGTAGATGGTCTTTATCAAGAAAATCGGGGCGATATGGGCAATGTTATTGACCACGCGACGACCTTCAAAGAGAATCTCAGGAACATCATTAAAGTCAGAGTTCAAGAGAACCAGATTGGCAATCTGACGAGTCGCAGGATCCCCCTCCGCCATTACGATAGAACAATCCGCCTCACGAAGGGCCAAGATATCATTGACACCGTCCCCTGTCATAGCCGTTGTATACCCTGCTTTTTTCAGAGTTTGGATGATGAGTTTCTTTTGATGAGGGGAAACACGTCCGAAAATTGCAGTATTTTCAGCCATAGCAATCAATTCTTCATCCGTTATTTTTGAACAATCTACATAGCTATGGTAGTCCGCAAAACCAGCCTTCTGGGCAATGCTGGATACCGTAACTGGATTGTCACCAGAGATAATTTTTAGGTCCACTTCCTGAGAACGGAGATAGTCCAGCGTCTCTGCTGCTCCCTCTCGAATAGGATCCAAGATTTCCAGCAAGGCCAGAGCCTGAATATCAGATGGTTTCTGCGGCTTGTGATGGTCTAATTTCTCCTGACTGAGAGCTAAGACCAAGACACGTGAACCTCTCTCCAAGGCCTCTCTGGCTTCTGGGACCTCAGAATCTAGCAACATCTCAGGTGCCCCTAAGAAAACTGTCCCCAAGCCTTCTAACTCCATAGCCCCCCACTTGCGGTCGCTCGAGAAGGGGAGATTGGAAATCATAGGATAAGCAACATCTCCCACAAAACGCTGGCGAATGGCTTGGGCTGTTGGATTTTTATCCTCACTGTGAGCTATGTAGCTGGCCAAAATGCTGGCAATAGTCTCTTCACCATAAGTTGCCGTCAGTGGAAGAACAGCCTCTACCTGCATCTTTCCTTGGGTGATGGTACCCGTCTTGTCCAAACAGAGCATATCCACGCGCGCCAAGGTCTCAACAGAATACATCTCCTGCACCAAGACCTTTTTCAAGCCCAACTTAATCACTGCAGTCAAGAGTGAAGTGATGGTCAAAAGGGCAATTCCCTTGGGCAACATCCCCAGTAGGGCTGTCGACGAGTTTACAACAGATGACTTGAGAGGCAGGCCTTTTAACATCAAGGCTTCTAGCAAGAGAGCTAGACCAAAGGGAATGATAATCTTCCCAGTAAAACCAGCTAACCTGTCCAGCGATTTCATGATACGAGAGTTGATGGATTTCACAGTCTTAGCCTCAAGCATAAGTTTGGCAGCATAGTTGTCTGCACCGACATGGTGAACTTGAGCAAAAACTGCCCCACTGGCTAGGAAACTTCCTGACAAAAGCAAGGCATCCACTTCCTTTTGCACCAAATCACTTTCCCCCGTTAACATGGCTTCATTGACTTCCGCAAAGCCTTCCAAAACCAAGGCATCACTGGGAATCTGCTCCCCTGCAGACAAACGAATGACATCTCCTAACACCAATTCTTCAGGATTCAGAGCAACTTCCTGGCCATCACGAATAGTCTTGACCTTTTCCTTGGTCATGAGATTGAGCTTGTCCACCATGTGTTTAGCCCGCAGCTCGGTCACAATCCCAGAAAAAGCGTTAAAGCAGATAACAGCAAAGAAGACCAGATTGCTCCAAGCCTGCACAAAGGCTAGTGCCAAAGCAATAGCAAAGTTCAAAGCATTAAAAAGGGTAAAGACATTTCGTTTAACGATTTGCCAAGTACTGGTACTGGCCGAAGCAGTAAAATCATTGACCAAGCCCTTAGCCTGTCTTTCCTTGACTTCTCTTTGGGTTAATCCCATAATCTTATTTTTATCCATAAATTCTATCATATCATTTTTTCTAAAAGAATTCTAATCTCACCCAAAATATGCACCTAGTCAAGGGAAAAGTTTGCCAGCCCTCCTTTGATAAGGTATAATAATAACAAGAAAATAATCGAAGGAGATCGCATGTTTTATACTTATTTACGTGGATTGGTTGTCTTGCTCCTATGGTCCATCAATGGCAATGCCCATTATCATAATACTGATAAAATTCCTAATCAAGATGAAAATTATATTTTAGTTGCACCTCACCGCACCTGGTGGGATCCAGTTTATATGGCCTTTGCGACCAAGCCAAAACAGTTCATCTTTATGGCAAAAAAAGAACTCTTTACCAACCGTATCTTTGGTTGGTGGATTCGTATGTGTGGCGCCTTTCCTATCGACCGTGAAAATCCTAGCGCCTCAGCCATCAAATATCCTATCAATGTTCTCAAAAAAAGTGACCGCTCTCTCATCATGTTTCCAAGTGGGAGCCGTCACTCAAATGATGTCAAGGGTGGCGTAGCTCTGATTGCCAAAATGGCCAAGGTCCGTATCATGCCGGTTACCTACACAGGTCCCATGACTTTGAAGGGCTTAGTTAGCCGTGAACGTGTCGATATGAACTTTGGAAATCCAATTGATATCTCAGATATCAAGAAAATGAATGATGAAGGCATTGAAACAGTCGCCAATCGCATCCAAGCAGAATTTCAACGTTTGGACGAAGAAACGAAACAATGGCACAATGATAAAAAACCAAATCCACTCTGGTGGTTTATCCGCATCCCTGCTCTCATCCTTGCCATTATCCTCGCTATCCTAACCATCATCTTTAGCTTTATCGCAAGCTTCATCTGGAATCCAGATAAGAAAAGAGAAAAACTTGCTTAAATAAATACAACAATCCCTTGGCAAAAGCCAAGGGATAACTCTTTTATTCGATTTTCCATTTTTGGGCCAACCAGCTAGAAAAAGCTAGAAATCGTTCAGCTACTTGTTCGTGGTGTCCATAAGGATCAAAGACAAACTGACCGTTCGGATAGCGTTTCTGAAGACTGATATGGATCTGCTCAGCATAGACTGGTGCTTGAGCCAAGCGATTGCTATGATTGACTCCTTCTGTTTGACCATTCTGTAAATACAGCAAACAGTCCAAATTTTTCACATTTTCTTCCTTGCAGTAAGTCACAAAATCAGGATACCAAAAGGAACCACAGATAGAGAAGATACAGGAGACCTTATCAAAACGGAAAAGACTGTATACAGCAGCCAATCCACCTAGTGAGTAGCCCCCATAGGCAAGGCGATTTTTGTCCAGGCGATAAAGCGACTGCAACCTGTCTAAAAGACCACCAAATAAATGACCATGATAGGCATTTGCCTGACCGCCAAAATCTGGAGCTCCATCTCTCAGAGCTGATGTTGCCCAGGGAGTGTAGTCATCTAAGCGATTTTTAGAGGTCAAGCCCACTAAAATCACAGATTCGGAAAGGGACGATAGGAAGTCCAAGTCCCCATCATTCAATAAAATAGCCGGATAGGTTTGATTGGAGTCGTAGTTAGAGGGAAGGCTGATTTTGACTTGAATTCCTTCCCAATCAAACTCATTATTTATTGATAAAGTCATTGATTTTCTCAAGGGAATCAATCACTGCTGGACCATAATCCATCAACTCATCGTAAGAGATAGTCATGATTTTTTGATTCTTAATAGCAGGAACGCTTTCCAAAACAGCATTTGCCTTCATCAACTCTACTGCTTTTTCATCCAATTTTTTATTGCGATCGCTGGTTACATAGATAATCAATTCAGGATCCATTGACACAAGATTTTCCAAGGTCAAGCCTGATGTCCCCGTAGCAACGTTTGTATAACCAAGTTGATTGAGCAGGCTCTCTTGCAAAGCAGACTTGTAGGCACCGAAGGTTTCATCATTATAAGCAACCATAATCAAAGCCTTTTTCTTTTCACCTTGACTTGCTGGGTTTGCTTTCTTAACAGCGTCAATTTTAGTTTGTAATTGGGCTGCGTATTCATTGGACTTTTCCTGAACATTAAAAATCATTCCCAGATTTTTGACATCTTCTACGATATTTTCCAAATCTTGCTGAATCGTTGAGAGAGAAGCTTTTTGCGTATAAACTGGGATTTTGTTTTCATTCCAAGTGCTAACTGTCCCCAAGGATTTTTCAGAAAACATCATGTTTCTACCCATCACAGCGTCTGGCTCATAAGAAAGGACTGTCTCTTGTGAGACTGTTTTTTTATCCCCAATTTGAGGAATCGTCGCAATCGCATCCTTGTATTTGTCCGTCACAGCATTGTCTGGGTTAAGCATGCCAGCAATTTTATCCTTCAAGCCTAACTCCAATAAGATTTCAGTGGTTGAAAGATTGTTGGTGATAACTTTTTCAGGTGCCTTGTCAAAAACTTGTTCAACTTCATTCCCTTTAGCATCATAGGTTTTGACCGTTAGTGGATAAGTCGTCTCTGTGCTCGCCTTTTGACTTGTTTCTGTGCTAGATTGTGTGGTAGCTTTTTCTGTAGTAGTATTGCCACAAGCTGCCATGGTTAGGGTAGCTACTGTTACGAGTAAAATACTGAGTGTTTTTTTCATCTTGTTTTCCTTTTCATTCTTATAAATAGTGAATCATAGCTTGCTGATCCTCGGTCCAAGTAACCTGACTTTGAACTCCGTATACAGTTTGCAATGACTCAGGGGTAATGGTCTCCTTTGGAGTTCCTTGGTAAAGGATTTCTCCCTCTTTCATCAGATAGAGATAATCCGAATAGCGACAAGCAAGTTGAATATCATGCAGGACAGCTAGAACATTGACCTTGAGATTTTTCACAATGGCTAACAAGTCTAGCTGATACCTGATATCCAGGTGATTGGTTGGTTCGTCTAGGAGCAAGAGAGTCGGTTCTTGCGCCAAGGCGCGGGCTAACAAAACTCGCTGTTTCTCTCCCCCTGACAGGGACGAATAGAGACGAGTTTTCTTCTCGAGCATATCCACCTTAACGAGGGCATCTTGAACGAGTGTAAAATCTCTTTCTCTTTCCTTCTGTAAAAAAGAGAGGTGGGGAGTTCTTCCCAGCAAGACGATTTCTTCAACTGTACAATCAAACTGCAGTTGGTTAAACTGGGTCACAACTGCCATTTGCTTGGCTGTTTCTTTGAGCGTCCATTGTTCCAGAGGATTCCCATCTAGGCTTATCAAGCCTTTGTCCGCCTTTTCCTGACGATAGAGGAGTTTAAGTAGACTGGTTTTTCCACTTCCATTTGGTCCTAGTATCGTGTGAAATTGATTCCCTTCAACTTTAAGAGAAACTCCCTTGAGGATTTTTTTCTCTCCCAGTCCAAAGTGGACATCCTGACAAATCAAGTCCATATCAGACCCTCACCTCCCTTCGCCTACCTCCAACAATGTAGATAAAGAAGGGAGCACCTACTAAGGCTGTGAAAATACCAATAGGAAGCTCTGCGTTTGGAATGATGATACGAGAGAGTACGTCTGCCCAGATGACAAAGAGGGCACCTAGCAAGGTTGCAACAGGAAAAAGCCTCTTATAATTCGTTCCTACTAACCCTCGAGCTAAATGTGGAGTAATCAGACCGACAAATCCAATAATCCCACAGGTTGCCACTAAGACTGCTGTCAGCACAGCCACCATGGTCACATAAAGATACCAATAAAAGCGTAAGGGAATCCCCAAAGTTAAAGCAGCCTCATCTCCCATCATCATCGCATTAAAAACACGATACTGAGTAGAGAAAAATAGAAAGGCCATTCCTACTACTATGGTTGGCAGGACCAAGTCTGCCCAGGAAGTCCCAGCGAGCGAGCCCATAGTCCAAAACTTAATGGTCATCACACTATCCGCATTAGCACCAACTGAGATAATAAAGTTGGAAAAAGCCAGAAAGAGAGCGTTGACCACCGTTCCTGATAAAATCAGACTGGAAGTAGTCATCCTTCCCTGCATAGAGGCAATGATGAGGACAGCAATTGTTGCCAAAATAGCTCCAAGAAAAGCTCCAAGGCTAATCATCACTTTTAAACCAAGAATGATGCTCAAGGTTGCTCCTAGAGTTGCACCCGCAGATATTCCTAAGACATAAGGCTCTGCGATGGGATTGTTCACTGTAGACTGCATTACGCTACCACACATAGAAAGGCCTGCTCCTACTATCAGACCTAACAATACTCGAGGGAATCTCATGTTCCATACAATGGCAAGAGTGGACTTGGAAACCTCTCCTATCTCAAGAGGAAATCCTAACCTGCTCAAAATAATCCGATAGGTATCTCCTAGATCAATTGCAACAGATCCCATAGAAACTGCTAGAAAGAGAGAAATCCCTAAAATACCTAGCAAAATAACTAAAAGTAACACAAATTGCTGGTCTTGTCGGCTTCCAGAAAATTTGGAAAGCATGCAAACCTCCTTTGATAGAATCTTAAAAATTTAGAAAATTCTCATGAAAAGTATACCATATTTTCAACAATGGAACAAGATGAGAAAAATAAATATAGTTGGTCTTACAGTGCTAGGAACCGTAACCAAAGATAATACTTGAGTATATCGATGTAAGGTGACAACATAAAAAGCCCTCTGAAAATCAGAGAGCTGATTTGAGCCCGGGCTAAAATCCTAGTGAAACAAAAAAATCTACACGATCAGAAAAGTCTCTATCGTGCCATTTTCATACATGATGTATAGTCCAAGTAGAATGAATACTAAGGGCACAATGATTCGCTCGTATTTTTCAATTGTCTCGAATATTAACGGAATAGAGGATAACACCCGACTAATCTCGCATAAGATAATTATGCCGATTACAAACACAAGCAAGGCCACGAGGGTCTGTGACCAATCTAACGAAGCAAAATAAGGTATATAGATACCTAAATTATCTCCGCCAGACGCAATTGTCAGCAATGTAACTGTCCAAAACAGTTGATTTGCCTTGCTTTGTTCTAATCTTTCAATAATTTCTTCCTCTTCTTCCTCTTCTTCCTCACCTTCTCCAATAATTGCAAAGCGAATCCCTAAATAGATAGGGATTAAACCAAGCAATCCAACCATCCATTCTTCAGGCACGAAATTAACGACATAAGCAGCAACTAAACTCGCCCCTACAAGTAAGCCTGTGCCTAGATATTGCCCCGCATAAATATGCCATTTTTGTTTGTTCTGTGATAGCTGTGCAAATAAAATAAATAAAATAATTAAATAATCGATACTGGTGGAAATATAAACACCAATAGCAGATATGATTGTCTGTCCCATAAAAACCTCCTGTATTAGTCAGTAATAAATCAGCAGATTTTAGGAGAGCACAGACACATTAATTTAGCTATCGCTAGTGGGTAATGTCGAACATAGGAAAGCATTTTACTCCTCCTCAAAACGTAGTTACAAAGTAATTTCTAACTGGAATTCGGTGACTACTTCCATGTAAAGTATAACATACTATACTTTACTTCGTAAAGTGTGGGCTCTCCGAGTGGGCTTGCAGACAGCTACTCGGCTTGAAAAGCCGAGTAGCTACGCACCTTTATTGTGTAATTAGCTGATACCATTTGAGGTTTTTGTAGTCTCCAAAATTGTGACCGATAAAACCTCAATAAAAGAGCCCTCTGAAAATCAGAGAGCTGATTTGAGATTAGGGTAAAATCCATACAAAAAAGCTACCCAATGGAGTAGCTTCATTATCAAGACATGCTCAATTGAACACGGCCTAAGCACTTTGCAAAAAAGATAAAATCTCCTAGAAACTGAAGTTTCTTCGTCAATTTTCCTATTTTTGCTTTGTGCTTTTGACGGCCTTTGTATCTTGAATTAGCGACGAAGTCCTAGAGAGTTGATCAACTCACGGTAACGGTTAACGTCGTTTTTACGCAAGTATGCAAGCAAGTTACGACGGCGACCGATTTTTTTCATCAATCCACGGTAAGTAGCGTGGTCTTTTTTGTGTTGTTTGATGTGTTCGTTAAGGTGGTTGATTTCCCAAGTAAGGACAGCAACTTGAACCTCTACTGAACCTGTATCACCTTCGTGACGTGCATATTGTGCGATGATTTCATTTTTTTTCTCTTTTGAGATTGCCATGATGTTTCTCCTTTTTATTTGGCTTCATCCGAGTGACAGGTTGGCATGCCTGTAACCAAGAAGAAGTTATTTGTCTTTACGACAATCCCTATTCTACCAATAACTAACTTCTTTGTCAACAGATTTACTTTCTTGTTTTAAACATGCTATAATAATCATAGCAAGAGATCTAAGTTGTCTGTTTTTTTTTAAACGAGGTGATTATCATGCCTAGATTCTATTCCCATTTCCCCTACTATCTGGTCATATTTTTCTTTTATTGGCCACTTTATCAGTTGTTATCACTAATCATTTCTGACCCCCTTTTGCTCAAGAGTCTCTACGTAAATAATATTCTCTTCTTTACACCTCTAGTAATCTTGATTGTATCACTACTCTATAGCTACCGTTTCCGTTTCTCACTTTGGTGGTTAATTGGTAACGGACTGCTCTTTTGCTTTACTATCATAACCTTTGGTGAATTTATCTGGTTTTACTTTTTAGCCTATGAAACCTTGGCTCTGGTGGGCATGGCTTCTGGTATTGGTATCAAGCATATTCTACAAAAATGAAAAACAAAAAACTTTCACAAAATCCTTGAAAAATCTCACAATCATGCTATAATAATCCATAGAGACAAGTCACTTAGTCCCTTTCTACTAGAGAGTGCGTGGTTGCTGGAAACGCATAGGAAGTCTAAACTGATACTACTCTTGAGTTTTTATGAAAACATAAAACGGTGGCCACGTTAGAGCCAATCAGAGGTGTCCCTCTTTTTTGAGGAACATAAATGAAGGTGGAACCACGTTGCGACGTCCTTTCGAGGATGTCGCTTTTTGTTTTTCTAGCTTTCACTATCCTCTGTCCCTGTTTTCAGAATAGGGTTAACACATTCGTCAATAATATAAGTAAGGAGAACATCATGATTAACATTACTTTCCCAGATGGCGCTGTTCGTGAATTCGAATCTGGCGTTACAACTTTTGAAATTGCCCAATCTATCAGCAATTCCCTAGCTAAAAAGGCCTTGGCTGGTAAATTCAACGGCAAACTCATCGACACTACTCGTGCTATCACTGAAGATGGAAGCATCGAAATTGTGACACCTGATCACGAAGATGCCCTTCCAATCTTGCGTCACTCAGCTGCTCACTTGTTCGCCCAAGCAGCTCGTCGTCTTTTCCCAGACATTCACTTGGGAGTTGGTCCAGCCATCGAAGATGGCTTCTACTACGATACTGACAACACAGCTGGTCAAATCTCTAACGAAGACCTTCCTCGTATCGAAGAAGAAATGCAAAAAATCGTCAAAGAAAACTTCCCATCAATCCGTGAAGAAGTGACTAAAGACGAGGCACGTGAAATCTTCAAAAATGACCCTTACAAGTTGGAATTGATTGAAGAACACTCTGAAGACGAAGGCGGTTTGACTATCTATCGTCAGGGTGAATATGTAGACCTTTGCCGTGGACCTCACGTCCCATCAACAGGTCGTATCCAAATCTTCCACCTTCTCCATGTAGCAGGTGCTTACTGGCGTGGAAATAGCGACAACGCTATGATGCAACGTATCTACGGGACAGCTTGGTTTGACAAGAAAGACTTGAAAAACTACCTCCAAATGCGTGAGGAAGCTAAGGAACGTGACCACCGTAAACTTGGTAAAGAGCTTGACCTCTTCATGATTTCTCAAGAGGTTGGTCAAGGACTTCCATTCTGGTTGCCAAATGGTGCGACTATCCGTCGTGAATTGGAACGCTACATCGTTGACAAGGAGTTGGCTTCAGGCTACCAACACGTATACACTCCACCACTTGCTTCAGTTGAGCTTTACAAGACTTCTGGTCACTGGGATCATTACCAAGAAGACATGTTCCCAACTATGGACATGGGTGACGGGGAAGAATTTGTCCTTCGTCCAATGAACTGCCCGCACCACATCCAAGTCTTCAAACACCATGTTCACTCATACCGTGAGTTGCCAATCCGTATCGCCGAAATCGGTATGATGCACCGTTATGAAAAATCTGGTGCCCTCACTGGTCTTCAACGTGTACGTGAAATGTCACTCAACGACGGTCACCTCTTTGTGACTCCAGAACAAATCCAAGAAGAATTCCAACGTGCCCTTCAGTTGATTATTGATGTTTATGAAGATTTCAACTTGACTGAATACCGCTTCCGCCTCTCTCTTCGTGACCCTCAAGATACTCACAAGTACTTTGACAACGATGAGATGTGGGAAAATGCCCAAACTATGCTTCGTGCAGCTCTTGATGAAATGGGTGTGGACTACTTTGAAGCCGAAGGTGAAGCAGCCTTCTACGGACCAAAATTGGATATTCAAGTTAAGACCGCTCTTGGAAAAGAAGAAACCCTTTCTACTATTCAACTTGACTTCTTGCTTCCAGAACGCTTCGACCTTAAATACATCGGAGCTGATGGCGAAGAGCACCGTCCAGTTATGATTCACCGTGGAGTTATCTCAACTATGGAACGCTTCACAGCTATCTTGATTGAGAACTACAAGGGTGCCTTCCCAACATGGCTTGCACCACACCAAGTAACCCTCATCCCAGTATCTAACGAAAAACACGTGGACTACGCATGGGAAGTAGCGAAGAAACTCCGTGACCGTTGTGTTCGTGCAGATGTAGATGAGCGCAATGAAAAAATGCAGTTCAAGATCCGTACTTCACAAACTAGCAAGATTCCTTACCAATTGATCGTTGGAGACAAGGAAATGGAAGACGGAACAGTCAACGTTCGTCGCTACGGTCAAAAAGAAACACAAACTGTCTCAGTTGATGACTTTGTTCAAACTATCCTAGCTGATATCGCCAACAAATCACGCGTTGAGAAATAAGAGCCTAACATAAAAGCCTCCAGTCCGGAGGCTTTTTCGTCTCTTCTCACTCAAAGACTAGGTTCACTTGAGCAAATCTAATTCTCACTGTCGTTCCTTTTCCGACCTCAGACTCGATGCGAATCTGGTGACCTAGTTCTTCAGAAATTTTCTTAGATAGGTAAAGTCCAAGTCCAGATGACTGCTGAGTTAGGCGACCATTATATCCTGAAAATCCACGTTCAAAGACTCGAAGGACATCACTGTTTTTTATCCCAATTCCCGTATCCTTGATACAAAGCTCTTGCCCCTCCATATAAATCTCCAGACCACCTTCCTTGGTGTACTTGAGACTATTTGAGATAATTTGCTCAATGACCACTAGCAGCCACTTTTTATCCGTCACGATTTCTTTATCAAGGTCATGTAGATTGACATTTAAGCCTTTTTGAATAAAGAAAAGAGCATATTTACGAATTATTTCTTTGACCAAGTCCTCAATTTGAACCTGCTTTAAGACCAAATCATCATGGAAACTTTCTAAACGCAGGTACTGTAAAACCAAGTTGGTATAGGAATCAATCTTGAAAATTTCCTGTTCTAATTGCTGCTTCAGTTGGCGGTCGGCTACTTCTGCAACTAAGAGTTGACTGGCTGCAATGGGGGTCTTGATCTGATGGACCCACAAGGTATAGTAATCCAGCAAATCCGTCAGTTTTCTTTCTGAATCTGACCTTTGCTGATAGAGTTCCATCTCACGCGCTTCTAATTTTTCTGCTAAAGCTATTTCCAATGGAGATTTGGCTTCTCTCTCCCCATAGAGAAGTTCCTGACGATAGACCTGCATTTCCACCAATATGTCCCAAGTGAAAAATAAGATGGTTACAAAGCAACACAAGAGGAAAAAGTAGAGAAAGTAAATTCCCAAACTGGCAAATAAAAACTGAAAGAGCAAAACCAGAAACGTCAAAGAAAGCAGATAAACCAAAAGACGACTACGGGAACGCAAATAGGCTAGAAAAAATGGTTTCCAATCAAGCATGCTTCAGTCCGTACCCTATCCCTTTCTTGGTTTCGATAAATCCTACCAAGCCCTGCTCTTCCAACTTTTTACGCAATCGAGCCACATTAACAGAGAGCGTATTATCATCAATAAAAAAGTCACTGTTCCAAAGTTCCCGCATGAGGTCGTCACGCGCTACAATATTGCCCGCATGCTCAAACAAAACGCGTAAAATCTGGAATTCGTTCTTGGTCAAATTCAAGACTTGCCCTTGATAATGTACATCCATGGATTTGGTATTGAGGATAACACCAGCATATTCCAGTAAGCTCTCGTCACGCCCGAACTCATAGGAACGGCGCAGCAAGCCCTGAACCTTGGCTAGAAGAACCTGCTGGTCAAAAGGCTTGGTCACAAAGTCATCCGCCCCCATATTGATTGCCATGACAATATCCATAGCCTGATCTCTCGAAGACAGAAACATGATGGGTACCTTGGAAATCTTGCGAATCTCCTGACACCAGTGATAACCATTAAACAAGGGCAAACCAATATCCATGAGGACCAGATGAGGTTCCGACTGAACAAAAAGGCTCAAAACTTCCATAAAGTCTTCTACCAGAACCACTTCAAATCCCCATTCAGAGAGCATTTTCCCGACTTGTTGACGAATAACCTGATCATCTTCTACTAATAAAATCTTGTGCATGCGCTCCTCCTTTTCTATTATTATAACAGATTTTTCCATGCTCTAAGGTCTGAAACTGAATTTGACATAGCTTGTTTTTAGCCAACATAGTGAGGCAATCCTAGTAGCTAATTTAAGGGAAATTTGATAAGATAAATAAAAAGAAAGGAGCTATTATGGTCAATATTTTTGATTATCTGAAAGATGTCGCACACGATTCCTTTTACGACCTTCCTTTAAATGAATTAGATATTCTAGCCTTAACAGAAATCACCTACCTCTCCTTTGATAATCTGGTCTCCACAACTCCTCAGCGACTTTTAGACCTAGCTCCTCAGGTTCCAAGAGAGCCTAACATGTTGACCAGCAAAAATCGTCTCCAGCTATTAGATGAACTAGCTCAACACAAACGCTTCAAAAATTGCAAACTCTCCCATTTTATCAACGACATCGACCCTGAGCTGCAAAAACAATTTGCGGCTATGACCTACCGCCTCACTCTCGACACCTATCTGATTGTCTTTCGTGGGACTGATGACAGTATCATTGGCTGGAAGGAAGATTTTCACCTGACCTATATGAAGGAAATTCCTGCTCAAAAGCACGCCCTCCGCTATTTAAAGAACTTTTTTGCCCACCATCCTAAGCAAAAGGTCATTCTGGCTGGGCATTCCAAGGGAGGAAATCTAGCCATCTATGCTGCTAGTCAAATTGAGCAAAGCTTGCAAAATCAGATTACAGAAGTCTATACTTTTGATGCACCTGGTCTCCACAAAGAACTGACACAAACCGAAGGATATCAAAAAATAATGGATAGAATCAAGGTCTTCATTCCACAAGGTTCCATCATCGGTATGATGTTGGAAATCCCTAACCACCAAATCATCGTGCACAGTACTGCCTTGGGTGGTATCGCCCAGCACGATACCTTTAGTTGGCAGATTGAGGACAAGCACTTCATCCAGCTGGATAAGACCAACAGTGATAGCCAACAAGTCGACACAACCTTCAAAGAATGGGTGGCCACAGTCCCTGACGAGGAACTCCAGCTATACTTCGACCTCTTCTTTGGCACCATTCTTGATGCTGGTATTAGCTCCATCAATGACTTGTCTTCCTTCAAGGCTATTGAACACATTCATCATCTCTTTGTCCAAGCGCAATCCCTCACTCCAGAAGAAAGGGAAACCATGGGACGCCTCACCCAATTATTGATCGATACCCGTTACCAAGCTTGGAAGAATAGATAAAAAGCTTATGAAAAGGTAATACTCTTCGAAAATCTCTTCAAACCACGTCAGCTTTATCTGCAACCTCAAAGCTGTGCTTTGAGCAACCTGCGGCTAGCTTCCTAGTTTGCTTTTTGATTTTCATTGAGTATAAAAACCTTCTCATAAGCTTTTCTTGTTTTAAAGAAAAAATTACTCCTTCATTTGACTCTCTGCATCGGCCACAACTTGCTCTAAACTAGTCTGACCAAGTTCAGCCTCCATAGCCAGTTGGATTCTCTCCAATTTTTGATCCAAAACATCATGAATATGAGCTCCAACTGGGCAATTTGGATTTGGATTGTCATGGAAACTAAAGAGTTGACCAGTCTTACCAAGACACTCAACCGCCTGATAAACATCTAATAGACTAATGTCCTTGAGGTCCTTAACAATCTCTGTTCCTCCTGTTCCACGCGCTACTGAAATCAGCTCTGCCTTCTTCAACTGGGACAAGGTCTTTCTGATAATGACAGGATTGACCCCGACACTAGCAGCCAGAAAATCACTGGTCACCTTGCTTTCCTTCCCCTTGAGGGCAATGATTATCAGCATATGAGTCGCAATGGTAAATCTACTTGGAATTTGCATCCTCTTCTCCTTTTTACGAGGCTCCCCTGCCTCTACTCTTCTTTTTCTTTTATTATACCCTTTTTAGTTGTAATGTCAATCGTTACCACCTTTTAACCAAGTATCTAATTCCCGATCGTAGCCCTCTTTCTGGGCCAATTCTCTCAGAAATTCCTGATTGTGGGTATGATGGATACCATTGACCAGACTTTCATAGTAAACCTCAAAATAGGGAAGTTTGAGGTCTTTAGCCAGCTGCAATTCAGCTGCCACATCGTAGTCTACCCGTCGGAAGTCCATATCTACCAAGCCCTTGTCATCAAACTCTAAAATCATATACTGGGCCCGCAAGTCCTTCCGTAACTGGGCATCTAGAAAGAAAGGCTGCCCAATCGAACCCGGATTGACAATCAATTGCCCACCAGTCCCGTAACGAAGCAACTGCTGGTGAATATGACCATAAACAGCAATATCACAAGGCGGATTGGTCACCAAGCGGTCAAAATCCTCTTGCGCTCCAGTATGAATCAACTCTCTCCCCCAGTTCTTATCAGGAAGATGGTGGCTAATTCCTACCGTCAAATCCCCAAACTGACGATGAATCTGGAGAGGTTGATTGTGGAGCAGTTCAATTTCTTCTAGGGAAATTTCCTCTAAAACATACTGACACTGGCGCAAGAGATAGCATTGACTGGGACGAGTACTATCCAATTCCTTACGGACACCATGCCAAAGACTGTCTTCCCAGTTTCCCAAAACTCTAGCTGTAATCGGTAGTTGAGCCAACAAGTCCAATATCCTTCTACGACCTGTTCCTGGCATGAGAATGTCTCCCAAAAGCCAGTATTCATCCACTTCTAGTTGCCGAGCATCTGCCAAAACAGCCTCCAAGGCGGTGGTATTTCCATGAATATCTGAAAGAAGAGCTATTTTTGTCATATTCATCTCCTCGTTTTTTCTCTTGCAATAAGTATAACATAAAAAGTCACAGCTAGAGAAATCTAGCTTTTTTTGACATACTAGATAAAGATATTAGACAAGAGGAAACGAATGACCCCGAATAAAGAAGATTATCTAAAGTGTATTTATGAAATTGGCATAGACCTGCATAAAATTACCAACAAGGAAATTGCGGCCCGCATGCAAGTCTCTCCCCCTGCCGTAACTGAAATGATTAAACGGATGAAGAGTGAAAACCTCATCCTAAAGGACAAGGAATGTGGCTATCTACTGACTGACCTCGGCCTCAAATTGGTCTCTGAGCTCTATCGTAAGCATCGCTTGATTGAAGTTTTTCTAGTCCATCATTTAGACTATACAAGTGACCAGATTCACGAGGAAGCTGAGGTCTTGGAACATACTGTCTCTGAGCTATTCGTGGAGAGACTGGATAAACTACTAGGATTCCCCAAGACCTGCCCCCACGGAGGTACTATTCCTGCCAAGGGAGAACTCCTAGTTGAAATCAATAACCTGCCACTAGCTGATATTAAGGAAGCTGGCGCCTACCGCCTGACTCGGGTGCATGATAGTTTTGACATTCTCAGTTATCTGGACAAGCACTCCCTTCACATCGGTGATCCGCTCCAAGTCAAGCAGTTTGATGGCTTCAGCAATACCTTCACTATCCTCAGTAGAGACGAGGACTTACAAGTAAGTATGGACATTGCCCAACAACTCTATGTCGAAAAAATCGACTAATTTCTCAAGTACCTCAACCAACCCTGAAAGTTTTATTTTCAGGGTTTTATTTCTAGCATTTGATTTTACTTTCATTTAGTTGTAGAATGTTTGTAAAAAACAAGAAAGATAGTTTAACCTATGAAAAAATCACTAAAAATTTTTGCTACATCTAAATGGTTTGACCTATTTGGAGTTGCTCTGGTGGTTGGGATTGCAATTGCATCTGGTTACCTCAACTCCCGTCTCGACAAATTCGTAGACTGGGGCCCATGGACTGCTCTTGTTCCCTTTGGATTGATTTCCGTAACCAACGTTGGGATTTCCATGTTGTCCACTCGTTTTACGGGAAAATTAAGCAAATGGGGAAATTACTTTGGCATTGTTAATACCATTTTGTCCGGTGCTATTGATTATATCCTTGGAAATAAGGCGGCCATCATTACCTATCCCGTCACCTTCCTCATTTATACCTTTGCTATTAAGAAATGGGAAGCTTCGCAAGAAGGCAGACCCAACCAAATGAGTCAGAAACAGCTAAAATTGGCGGCCATTATCATCTCCATCATCGCCTTCCTCTTTGCCTTTGTGACCAACTATATCGGATATGGGGGCAAGATGAATCTCCTTGCCTACGTAACAACTATTGCCTTTGCACTGTCCCTCATTGCCAATGCTTTGAACGCATTGAAACTAACAACTCAGTGGGGCTTTTGGTTGATTTACAATTTCGTTCAGCTGACAAAGGCTGGCATTCAAGGAAATTTTGCCAATATCGGAAAATACATCTTTTACATCCTCAATGCAATCGGAGCTTTATTTGTCTGGAATGATGAAGAGGTGGAACAATAAGAGGGAAATCAAATAAAGAAATCTATCAGAATCTCCTTACTAAAATTTTTTATCATTTTAGTTGAAACTCCCATTCGTTTGGTGTAGAATAAAGCTAGATAAAAGAGGGAGGTCATCTTATGAAAAATCTCTTTAGAATCCATTTAACAGCAATTGCAGTTATCGATTTACTACTACTTGTATTTTTTAGCACTAGATCCGAGACAGCTTTCGACTGGCTCTTACTCAATGGTTTTATTTTCCTCCTTGTTCAGGGACTCCTGCTATTTCGCTTGGTCGTCCAACTAAAAAATCAATTCGCTGAGATTTATCCTCAAATCAATAAAAAGATTCGCTTCTACTATTTAGGGGTTTTCTCCATTGATTTTCTATTTTTTGTCCTCTTAGCCTTCGTTAGTTCTCATCGTTTTTCATCTCTTATGCCAATCATCACTGCTTGCCATTCTACTTTTTATTATATGACAACTGACTACCTAAGAGAAAACTATCCAGACTTTTACGACAAACACATCTCTTTGTGGGAATGTCTCTAAAGGAAAGGAGGTTGTAGCATGAAAAAAATCATCTCCATCAAAACCACTCAACTCCTTATCATCGATGGAATTATGCTGGCATTTTTGACATTTAAAGAGGGACTTACTTGGAACTGGATTTTGATTTATAGCGGTTGGCTCATTTTCTTTCATCCTGTGCTATTGACCTATCTTTCTAACCAACTTTGTGACCATTTTAGTCAACTTTATTCCCAGATTAGACCGAGATTCTGGCGCTTTGCCTTACAAATCCTTCTATGGGATAGCCTGATGATTCTCTCCTTGCTGTTTTTAAGTGATGTCCCACTTTTCCTTCAGGGAACTCTCCTAATCCTAGGGCACCTCATCCCTTCCTATCGCATAAGCAAAATCCTGAAACAAGATTTCCCCACAGCCTATCAGGAACAGATTTCTTTTTGGAGTATTTTATAATAGATGAGAAAAACCAAGCCGGCCGGGCTTGGTCTTTCTTATCTATTTTTAGTATCAAGGATAATGGTGACGGGTCCGTCATTGACCAGCTCAACCTGCATATCCGCTCCAAAAATGCCTGTCTGAACGGGCACTTCTTGCGCTAATTTTTGATTGAAAGCGTAATAGAAGTCTGATGCCATATCAGGCTTGGCTGCCCCTGTAAAGGCTGGACGATTGCCTTTCTTAGTATCCGCAAAGAGGGTAAACTGAGAAATAGAGAGGATTTCTCCTTCAATATCTTTGACAGACAGGTTCATCTTGCCTTCTGCGTCTGAAAAAATCCGCATGTTGACAAGCTTTCTCACAGCATAGTCCAAATCTTCCTCTTGGTCCTCTGGTCCTACACCAACCAGCAATAAGAGGCCCTGATTGATTTTTCCCTGAACCTGACCTTCGATACTCACTTGGGCTTTTGTAACCCGTTGGATAATGATTTTCATAATAGCCTTTCTAGTAAGAGCTAGGGCAATTAACCGTTGGTCCGTTTGACAGAATAGACTTCTGGCACACTCTTAATCTTGTCCACGACCGTGGTCAATGTAGATAGGTTGGCAATACCGAAGGAAACATGAATATTGGCAAACTTCATATCCTTGGTTGGTTGGGCATTGACCGTTGAAATATTCTTGGTTGTGTTTGAAAGAACTTGCAGTACATCATTCAACAGTCCTGTACGGTTGAGGCCGTAAATATCGATATGGGCCATATACTCCTTATTTGAGCTAGAGTACTGATCTTCCCACTCCACATCAAGAAGTCGTTGCTCGTAGTTTTCTTGGGCACGCAGGTTCATACAGTCCACACGGTGAATAGCCACACCACGACCCTTGGTAATATAGCCAACAATATCGTCACCAGGAACAGGATTACAACACTTGGCAATCCGTACTAGGAGGCCTGAGGCACCTTCAATGACCACACCACCCTCATGCTTGACCTTGAGGGTTTCTTTATTTTCAACCTTGACCTCGCCACCTTTGACAAGCTCTTCTGCTTCCGCCTTAGCCTTGGCACGTTCTTCTTCACGGCGTTCCTTTTCAGTCAGACGGTTAAAGACGGTAATAGCACCGATTTCTCCAAAACCAATAGCCGCAAAGAGGGATTCTTCTGTTTTATAGCTAGTCTTTTGCAGAACTTGGTCCATGTGACGCTTGTCCATGAATTTATTGGCCACATAGCCGTTTTCTTGAAACTGGGCCATGAGCATCTCACGACCCTTATTGACTGACAATTCCTTATCTTGGTTTTTAAAGAACTGACGAATCTTGTTACGCGCCTTGCTGGTCTTAACCATATTGAGCCAATCACGGCTCGGTCCAAAGGAGTTCGGATTGGTAACAATTTCAACCTGATCCCCTGTCTTGAGCTTGGTTGTCAGTGGAACCATTCGACCATTGACCTTAGCACCAGTCGCTTTTTCACCAACCTTTGTATGAATTTCGTAGGCAAAGTCAATTGGACCTGAATCTTTTGGAAGGGAACGAACAGCTCCATCTGGAGTAAAGACATAAATCTCCTCAGCCAGATAGTTTTCCTTAACCGAATCAACAAATTCTTTAGCATCATCGGCCTGGTCTTGGAGCTCCATCATCTCTTTGATCCAGTTCATCCCAATAGCTGATTCCTTGCTGTTAACCTGCCCCTTAACGCCTTTCTTATAAGCCCAGTGAGCCGCAACCCCGTACTCAGCAACCTCGTGCATGGCTTTAGTTCGAATCTGGAACTCAATCGGCCCTTTTGGCCCATAGACAGTCGTATGGATAGACTGATAACCATTGGCCTTGCGGTTAGCGATGTAGTCTTTGAAGCGGCCAGGCATGGGTTTCCAAAGTTCATGCACATAACCCAACATGGCATAAACATCACTTTGGGTATCCAAAATGCAACGAATGGCAATCAGGTCATAGATTTCCTCAAACCGTTTTCTCTTATCCTGCATTTTGCGGAAAATCGAGTAAATATGCTTGGGACGACCGTAAATCTTCCCTTTCAAGTGACGATCTGTCGTATATTCCTCTAATTTTGTGACTACCTCATCCACCAAGGCCTCACGCTCTCTGCGTTTTTCCTTCATCATATGGGTAATCTTGTAAAACTCTGTCGGATTGAGATAACGGAAAGACAGGTCTTCCAATTCCCATTTGACACTGGAAATCCCCAGACGGTGAGCAAGAGGTGCATAGATTTCCATAGTTTCTTTGGAAATGCGCTCCTGCTTGTCTTTTCGAAGATGTTTAAGCGTCCGCATATTGTGCAAGCGGTCAGACAGTTTGACCAAGATAACGCGGATGTCCTCAGACATGGCCATGAGCATCTTACGATGATTTTCCGCTAATTGCTCCTCAATTGATTTGTACTCGACCTTACCAAGTTTGGTAACCCCATCCACGATTACCCGCACATCAGGACCAAACTCTCTTTCCAAATCGTCCAAGGTTGCATCTGTATCTTCAACCACATCATGCAAGAAACCACAAGCTACCGTTACAGCATCCAGCTTGAGCTTGGCTAAAATCCCTGCCACTTGGATAGGGTGAATGATATAAGGCTCGCCTGATTTGCGATATTGACCACTATGGCAATCCACTGCATAGACCAAGGCCTTATGGACAAAATGGACATCCTCTTCCGTTAAATATTCTTTGGTTAAAGCGACAACTTCTTCGCCTGTTAAATTCACTTCTTTTGGCATCTCTACTCTCCAATTCTTCCTACCATTTTATCACTTTTTTAAGAATATGAAAACTAGATTGGAACAGAATAAGAAAAAAATAATTCAGAATTGCTTGATAATTCTGAATTATTAGTCTATAATATATTACGAAGTTAGATTTTAAACTTAGGTGATAGAAGGAGAGATAGAAGAACGGAAACCATATTGTAACCTAAATATAATTTAACTCCCTATCCTTATCACCTTTTCATTCAAGTCAATATAGTTGAATGACGTCGTTTTACAAAGGAGTATTCTATGAAAAAAAACTGTACTAACACTATTAGGAGCTACTGCTCTATCTATTACCGTTCCAATCACTGCTGCTGAAACTAGTACAACAAATAACTTTGAAGGTCCTCGTTATGAACGTATATATTCTCATCGTTATAGTAAAACAGTAACAAAATACTATAACGATGATGGTTACATCCCACCAACTATCTACTATTCAGAATATAATGATAGTTTCCATTCAACTTTCAAAGGAACACTTGAAATAGACAGTGTACGAAGATCAAACGGTGGAACTCGTGTCACATACACTGGTACCTTGACTGGATTTTGGAATTAAAATCCTCAAGATACTTTCTTTTATCCTTTAGTTTATAAGGAGAACACCTATGAAAAAAACTGCTATTTCTATCTTTGCTCTCCTAGTGTTAGGAGTTAGTTGCCTATTTCTATTCAGCCAGCAAAGCTATAAAAAAACAGTCGTTCAATACTATGCTAAGGACCAGAACCTGCCCAATAGGATAACTTATAGTGAGTATAGCGATAAACGAGAAGCCAACTACGGTGGCACTCTAAACATCACATCTATCAAACAAGCTAATGACGGAGTTTATGCAACCTATGAAGGGCAATTGACACCTCTCCAATATTGATAAATTGATAACCAGCCTGTCTCCATCTAGTCATGCTGGTTTTTAAGTCCATTCTAAATCCTTACCTATTTTCCCCAACTGTGCTATACTTAATTTAGTACATTCTTTGAGATTGGAGCTAGTATGAAAATCCATAAAACTGTGAATCCCGTTGCCTATGAAAACACCTATTACCTGGAAGGTGAAAAGCACGTCATTGTGGTAGATCCTGGTAGCCATTGGGAAGCTATTCGTCAGACAATCGAGAACCTCAATAAACCGATCTGTGCCATTCTATTGACCCATGCCCATTATGACCATATCATGAGTCTGGACTTGGTTCGCGAGACTTTTGGCAATCCTCCTGTCTATATCGCAGAGAGCGAAGCCAGCTGGCTCTACACTCCTGTCGACAATCTCTCTGGGCTTCCTCGTCACGATGATATGGCAGATGTGGTCGCAAAACCTGCTGAACACACTTTTGTCTTTCACGAGGAATATCAATTGGAGGAATTTCGTTTTACTGTCTTACCAACACCAGGGCACTCTATCGGTGGTGTTTCTATGGTCTTTCCTGATGCTCACCTAGTCTTGACAGGTGATGCTCTTTTCCGTGAAACAATCGGACGGACCGACCTTCCAACTGGTAGTATGGAACAACTCCTCCATAGTATCCAGACTCAACTCTTCACCCTCCCTAACTACGATGTCTATCCAGGACATGGTCCAGCTACAACCATCGCCCATGAAAAGACCTTCAATCCTTTTTTCTAGCAAGATTTTGATGATGATAAATATCGCAATTTATAATAGATTGAAACTATAATAGTACGCCGTAACTTCTAAATCATTATTAGAAATTGATTTTAATTTTCCAATCGATTTATTCAGATTTTATTTCATCTCACTATATTTATACTATTTTAGAATTATAAAAACGCATAACATCAGTACAAAAGTTTGATATTATGCGTTTTATCATGAAAAGATTTTCTAAATTATCTCCTCAAATTGATTTTTTCACAATCTAAAATAATTGATATATAAACTATGAATTGGAGTTATTCTGACTCCTTACGAAAGCTAAATAATCCAGCAGTTAGAGTCAACATTCCAAATAGGGTGGCGAGAATTGAGTTATTTTCTCCAGTATTTGGCAAAGTCTTAGCTACTTGTTGTACTGACCCCAAAAAGTTAGACAATTAATTTATCCGAAGGATTTAGTTCTGTATTGCACAGGACTGAGTCCT
>NZ_CRPU01000005.1 GCF_001096185.1 Streptococcus pneumoniae | reverse complement strand
GATGCTGTTAAAAATCCAGGAGATGTGTTTCAAGATACTGTAACGGTAGAGGATTTGAGGCAGAGAGGAATTTCCGCAGAGCGTCCTTTGGTCTATATTTCGAGTGTTGCTTATGGGCGTCAGGTTTATCTCAAGTTGGAAACCACGAGTAAGAGTGATGAAGTAGAGGCTGCTTTTGAAGCTTTGATAAAAGGAGTCAAGGTAGCTCCTCAGACAGAGTGGAAGCAGATTTTGGACAATACAGAAGTGAAGGCAGTTATTTTAGGGGGAGACCCGAGTTCGGGTGCTCGAGTTGTAACAGGCAAGGTGGATATGGTGGAGGACTTGATTCAAGAAGGCAGTCGCTTTACAGCCGATCATCCAGGTTTGCCGATTTCCTATACAACTTCTTTTTTACGGGACAATGTAGTTGCGACCTTTCAAAACAGTACAGACTATGTTGAGACTAAGGTGACAGCTTACAGAAACGGAGATTTACTCTTGGATCATAGTGGTGCCTATGTTGCCCAATATTACATTACTTGGGATGAATTATCCTATGATTATCAAGGTAAAGAAGTTTTGACTCCTAAGGCTTGGGACAGAAATGGGCAGGATTTGACGGCTCATTTTACCACTAGTATTCCTTTAAAAGGGAATGTTCGCAATCTCTCTGTCAAAATTAGGGAGTGTACCGGACTTGCCTGGGAATGGTGGCGTACGGTTTATGAAAAAACCGACTTGCCCCTAGTGCGTAAGCGGACGATTTCTATTTGGGGAACGACTCTTTATCCTCAGGTAGAGGATAAGGTAGAAAATGATTAGGAGAGAAGAATGTTTGCGACAAAAAGAGTGAATGGCGATTTGTTTTCAGGACTTATCACAGATGTGGATGAGGAAATCATGAATAGCGATCAGAATCGCCTTGATATTGATACTATTGTCATCCACCATAATGGTGGTCTGAGTGATGAGGGGGCTAGAAGTACTTGGTATGTCTCTACAGGTCATGGCACATCTGCTCACTACCAGGTGACTCCTGATAAGATATGGGGGTGTGTTGGTGAAGAGAGCGTCGCTTATCATGCCGGTAACTATGAAGTCAATCAGCGTTCGATTGGTATTGAACACTTAAATAACCGTGGAGAACCGGACTGGACGATTTCAGAGGAAACCTACTGGAACTCAGCACGTTTGATTGCAGATATTTGTAATCGTTATAATTTGCCAATCAATGGTGAGACAATCCATCCTCATCAAGAATTTACAGCTACAGATTGTCCTGGTGGGATTGATCTAAATCGGCTCATCCGGATGGCAGCTGAGATTCTTGCTGGAGATAGTTTCCAAGCCTCAAAAGAGGAACAGCCTCGAGATGGGAATGGAGATCGCCTAGTGCGTGTGGTGGAGGATGATCTCTACATCCGAACAGGCCCAGGCCTGGCTTATCCTGACCAAGGTTTTTGCCCTCTTGGGACTTTTACCATCATGCAGGTAGAAGAAGCAGATGGCTATACTTGGGGCTTGTTGAAGTCGGGTAGGGGCTGGATCGCACTAGACTATACAGAAGAAATCAAATAGAAAAAGGAAGGAAGAATGAATGAAACTAAAAAGTAAAGAAGATCGCAAAGGGGAAAAGGTTTTTCGTTACTCAATAAGGAAGTACCACTTTGGTGCTGCCAGCGTTGCCGTTGCGGCGCTGATGTTTTTTGCCAACGGGACAGTACAGGCACAAACGCCTGATATTTCTCCAGCGACAGAGAACGGAACGACTAGAACCAGCGACCTTGTAAGCGATTCCTCGGGGGGGGTATCTGAAGAGCTAAGTGAAAAAACTTCTGACACAGATCCCAGTCAGTCTGAGCAATCTAGCCAAGGTAATCAAAAGCCTCAAGAAGCATCAGATGAAAACAAGTCTCTAGTAAAAGATAGCGAAGAAGGCAAGGGAGAAAACCAAGCAGAGACAAGCCGTCCTACTGTAGATAAGTCACTTGCCGAGTCGGCACAAACCAGTCTGCAAGCTCTACTTGCCAATCTGACACTGGACTCAATGAAAGAACTTCACGCTCGTGTAGAAGCAGGTCTAGCACAAGCTAAAGCTGTTCTTGAAAATCCAAACTCCAGTCAAGAGGAAGTAAATGCCCAAGTTCAAGCCCTGAAATCCTTGACTGAGGAGGTCAACAAGGCTTTGGCAGGTGGGCTCGCATCCCCAGCTGAGCTCGGAGAAGGAAGTGGTGCGACTCAGAATGAACCAAGCCCAACTCCTAGACGGGGACGAGGTCGTAGGGGGCAACTAACCCCTCCTGCAATGCCAGCACCAGCAGAAAATCAAGAAACCAAGGAAACAGAGGAGGAAGCTACAGACTACACAAATGGTCAGGGTAGCTATCCTTTATCGGACAAAATCCATAGACTCCTCCAAGAACTGAAGACCAGTACTGAAAATCCAGAACAAGTCCAAAAACTCAAGGAAGCTTACGATAAACTCAACGAAGCATTGGGACAATCAGAAAATGGGCTTGTCAATCAGGATGTCTTTAATGCTGCACTTGAGGAGTATAAAAAGACTGCTCACCTAAAGAAAGGTGTGGAGGAAGATGAAAAAACTAGGAGTCGTAGAAGTGTTTCTGGACTTGTTTATGGGCTGGCTACCGGATCTCCAGGGAATGAGAGAAGAT
The DNA here is from genome assembly GCF_001096185.1 of Streptococcus pneumoniae. Classification (GTDB taxonomy): domain Bacteria; phylum Bacillota; class Bacilli; order Lactobacillales; family Streptococcaceae; genus Streptococcus; species Streptococcus pneumoniae_B. The sequence continues at coordinate 155,389 of NZ_CRPU01000005.1, read as the reverse complement.
GGACGAATTCGGACGGCAGCGGAAGAGATAGTGTAGCATTATTGAATGGTACGGATCTGAATGATGCGCCATTGAAATTTATTGCTACCGTAGAAAATGGAGGGATTCGTGATTTTTCATTAAAAAATTTCCCAGAGACTGATAATTCAGGTAAGAAATGGGCGACCATTACTGTGACTTATTCTTCTGATAGAAAAAAAGCGTTGATTAAAGTTACAGGTAAAACACCAAAAAATATTTACGGACTATATAATGTAACCCCACAAGTAACCTTAGATAGTGGAAACGTACAGAGCAGAATACAGCAGGTTCGCTACCAGCTTCCAAAAGCGGAATTTGATTTATCTCCGCTTGGAAATGGGCATACAGCTCAACAAGACGTGGAAGGTAAAGCCAAAGCCACGGGGAACGACAGACCTATACTTCAAGTGAAAATCCCTTTGCCACCAAATGGGGCAGTAGATTCAAAAAATATTCCTGCCAGGGGGCAGTTGAAAGTGTTCATGGTTCGAGGCGGAACGAATGACAGTTTCCAAGGTGTGGCTACTTCAGCAAAAGGTTATGACATCGTTGCGTGGGCACTAATAGGGAGGAATGGAAAGGGGTATATTGTCCCGACTCAATATACAAAAGAATCCATAGGCAATCAAACCTTGCATTTGGTTACTACTTATGTTCGAGAAAATACAATTGACCCAATCAGTGAAGATTTTATTTCACCTCTTTCTGATGATTCTATCACGCCGACCAATCCGATCGATAGGGACAATGCAAATAGCGAACTGGATACCAAAGCTACTGAGAAGAAAACAGCGATTGAGAAGACTCCAAACTTAACCTCAGAAGAGATTAACGCTGCGAAACGCCAGGTAGACGAAGCCCTTGCAGAAGCGAAACGCAAAGTAGGAGAAGCGACAGACCAGGCAGGAGTTAACCGAGCGAAACAAGAAGGTCTCGCAGCACTTAATGGTATCAATCCGACGCCAACAACTGCCACAAGAAATAGAAGAACTCCTCCGCGCCGCGCTCGTAGAAGTGTAGGATTTGTAGGGAATTCCCAAACAGGTACAAATCCATCGGCTGTGGATAAGTCAGAACTTCAGACTCTGGTAGAAGATTTGGAACGTCGCTTGCAAAATCTAGCAGGTCTATCTCCTGAAGCACTGGAGGAAGCACAGCGTATCTTGAGAGAGGCGCAAGCCGCTCTTGTTAATGACTCCTTAACATCTCAAGAATTAGCGGACCTTCTTGACAAAGTTAGACAAGCTCTCAATTCTCTACAAGCTGGTGCATCAGCTGATAAGAGCCAGTCTAGGTCGAACTCAGATAAAGAGGCAGGAGGCGCCAAGGAATCTACAAATGCGACAGATGTCCCTCTATATGGTGTCTTTGGAGCTGCAGTGCTCTCTCTTCTAGGAGCTCTCCTCTTTGCAGTGGCTCGTAAGAAAAACTCTCAACTAGATAAGCTTTCAAGAGAATTGGATCAACTTCTAGTTGAGTTAGAGGCTAGTGATAAGGATAAAAAAGGTTTAGGCAAGGCTAAAAAATTAGCTAAGAAAGCAAGAACCTTTGTAGATAGCCAGCAAAAAGATCCTCAAAAAGAAGCAGAACTAATTTCTGAAATCAAGACTATTCTCAGTCAACTCAGAGAAGGAGTCTAGTCTTGAAGAAAACTTACTTTCAAAAATGCAGTGAGTAGTTTTGTAGCGATGATGAGGAAATAAAAAATCTCCAGATTGGGAACTATCAATGAGTTCACTAGTCTGGAGATTTTTCAGGCTCTTTGTCAACTGTAGTGGGTTGAAGTCAGCTAAGCTCGAGAAAGGACAAATTTCGTCCTTTCTTTTTCAATATACTTCGTTATTGGGCGGTTACGGAAGACCTCCTGTATACTATTAGTAAAGTAAAACTATTGGAGGATATTTTAATGCCACAACCTATTGTTCCTGTAGAGATTTCACAATCTCGTCGTTTTGATTCTAAAAAGAGAAATGATATTCTGCTTAAAATTCGTATTGGCAAGCTTGAACTAAGTTTTTTTCAATCTCTCAATCTCGAAATGATAGAACAGCTTTTGGATAAGGTGTTGCTCTATGACAATTCATCTATCTAGCCTAGGGCAGGTCTATCTCGTATGTGGGAAAACGGATATGAGGCAAGGCATTGATTCACTGGCTTATCTCGTTAAAACCCACTTTGAATTGGATCCTTTCTCAGGTCAAGTCTTTCTCTTTTGTGGTGGACGTAAAGACCGCTTTAAAGCCCTTTACTGGGATGGTCAAGGATTTTGGCTACTTTATAAACGCTTTGAGAATGGTAAACTGACTTGGCCAAGTACAGAAAAGGATGTCAAAGATCTCACACCTGAACAAGTAGATTGGCTTATGAAGGGCTTTTCTATCACTCCTAAAATAAATTCATCAGAAAGTCGTGATTTCTATTGAAATGAGGACTTTCTTTTTAGTATAATGAAGTTAGAAAACAAGGAGGGAAGCCCATGGAAGAAGATTGAAAATCATTCAACAACAGAGTGCTACAATTGATAGTCTCACCAATGAACTTGCCCTTCTTCGTGAACAAGTGGCTTATCTGACTCAAAAGCTCTATGGAAAATCCTCTGAGAAAAGTGTTTGCCCCTCTGGACAACTCAACCTTTTTGAGGAAGAGTCTCCATCTGAGGAAGATGGAGATGTTCCCAGTTGAAACAGAGGAAATTACCTACAAACGTAAGAAATCTAAAGGGAAACGCCAAGCTCTTCTTGCCCAATTTGATTCAGAAGAAGTTCATTATCAACTAGAAGAGAGCATTTGCCCTGATTGTCAGGGAGAGCTAAAAGAGATTGGAGCGACCCTTCAACGACAAGAATTAGTCTTTATTCCTGCGCAATTAAAACGAATAGATCATATCCAACACGCTTATAAGTGCCAAGCATGCAGTGAGAAAAATCCGAGTGATAAAATTGTGAAAACTCCTATTCCTAAAGCCCCTTTGGCGCATAGCCTTGGCTCAGCTTCTATTATCGCTCACACCATCCATCAGAAGTTTAATCTGAAGGTACCCAATTATCGCCAAGAAGAAGATTGGGCTAGGATGGGTTTACCAATCACACGTAAGGAAATCTCTAATTGGCATATTAAGGCGAGTCAATACTATTTAGAGTCCCTTTATAACCTTTTACGAGAAAAGTTGTTAGAACAACCTCTTCTTCATGCGGATGAAACCTCTTATTGGTAACTTAAACTATTAAACAGAATTTTTGATTAAAAGTATTATTTTATGAGAGAAATCCTAATTTCACAAACCATAGGCAAACGCTTGCATTCTATTTTTTATTGGATTATAATAGGTTGGTATAAAGCCTTTTGTAGTAATAAAATGTAGAAGGTATAGAAAGTAAGGATTTAGAATACTTGTAGTCAAAAACACAATGTTGCTATTCCTTACATAGGGAGATCAATATGGCAATGATAGAAGTGGAACATCTTCAGAAAAATTTTGTGAAGACTGTTAAGGAACCGGGCTTGAAGGGGGCATTACGCTCCTTTATTCATCCTGAAAAGCAGACCTTTGAAGCGGTCAAGGATTTGACCTTTGAGGTTCCAAAAGGGCAGATTTTAGGCTTTATCGGGGCAAATGGTGCTGGGAAGTCGACAACCATCAAAATGCTGACTGGGATTTTGAAACCGACATCTGGTTTTTGTCGGATTAACGGCAAGACTCCACAGGACAATCGTCAAGATTATGTCAAGGATATTGGAGTGGTTTTTGGGCAAAGAACCCAGCTATGGTGGGATTTGGCACTGCAAGAGACCTACACGGTCTTAAAAGAGATTTATGATGTGCCAGACTCGCTCTTTCATAAGCGCATGGATTTTTTGAATGAAGTCTTGGATTTGAAGGACTTTATCAAGGACCCCGTGCGTACTCTTTCATTGGGACAGCGCATGCGGGCGGACATTGCAGCTTCCTTGCTCCACAATCCCAAGGTTCTCTTTTTAGATGAGCCGACTATTGGTTTGGACGTTTCGGTCAAGGATAACATTCGTCGCGCCATTACCCAGATCAATCAGGAGGAAGAAACAACCATTCTCTTGACCACTCACGACCTGAGCGACATTGAGCAACTTTGTGATCGGATTTTTATGATTGATAAGGGGCAGGAGATTTTTGACGGAACGGTTAGCCAACTCAAGGAAACTTTTGGCAAGATGAAGACTCTTTCCTTTGAACTACTACCAGGTCAAAGTCATCTCGTTTCTCACTATGAAGGCTTTTCGGATATGAGCATTGGTAGACAGGGGAATAGTCTCAACATTGAATTCGATAGTTCCCGCTATCAGTCAGCTGACATTATCAAGCAAACCCTGTCTGATTTTGAAATCCGTGATTTGAAGATGGTGGATACGGATATTGAGGATATTATCCGTCGCTTCTATCGAAAGGAGCTCTAAGATGGTCAAATTATGGAGACGTTATAAACCCTTTATCAATGCAGGGGTTCAGGAGTTGATTACTTATCGAGTCAACTTTATTCTCTATCGGATTGGCGATGTCATGGGAGCTTTTGTGGCTTTTTATCTCTGGAAGGCTGTCTTTGATTCTTCGCAAGAGTCTTTAATTCAGGGCTTTAGTATGGCAGATATCACTCTCTACATCATTATGAGTTTTGTGACCAATCTTCTGACTAGGTCTGATAGCTCCTTTATGATTGGGGAGGAGGTTAAGGATGGCTCCATTATCATGCGCTTGTTGAGACCAGTGCATTTTGCGGCTTCTTACCTCTTTACAGAGCTTGGTTCCAAGTGGTTGATTTTTATCAGCGTTGGCCTTCCATTTTTAAGTGTCATTGTTTTGATGAAAATCATATCTGGTCAAGGCGTTGTAGAGGTGTTGGGTTTAACTGTCATTTATCTCTTTAGCTTAACGCTAGCTTATCTGATTAACTTTTTCTTTAATATCTGCTTTGGATTTTCTGCCTTTGTGTTTAAAAATCTATGGGGTTCCAATCTACTTAAGACTTCCATAGTGGCTTTTATGTCTGGAAGTTTGATTCCCTTGGCTTTCTTTCCAAAGATCGTTTCAGATATTCTGTCCTTCTTGCCTTTTTCATCCTTGATTTACACTCCGGTTATGATCATTGTTGGGAAATACGATGCCAGTCAGATGATTCAGGCGCTCGCTTTGCAGTTTTTCTGGCTCTTAGTGATGGTGGGTTTGTCTCAGTTGATTTGGAAACGAGTCCAGTCATTTATCACCATTCAAGGAGGTTAGTATGAGAAAATATCAACGCATGCATCTGATTTTTATCAGACAATATATCAAGCAAATCATGGAATACAAGGTGGATTTTGTGGTTGGAGTACTGGGAGTTTTTCTGACCCAAGGCTTGAACCTCTTGTTTCTCAATGTCATCTTTCAACACATCCCATCCCTAGAAGGTTGGACTTTTCAAGAAATTGCTTTTATCTATGGATTTTCCTTGATTCCCAAGGGACTGGACCATCTCTTTTTTGACAATCTCTGGGCACTGGGGCAACGCTTGGTGAGAAAGGGAGAGTTTGACAAATATCTGACTCGTCCTATCAATCCTCTCTTTCACATCTTGGTTGAGACCTTTCAGATTGATGCCTTGGGTGAACTCTTGGTTGGTGGAATTTTACTAGCGACAACAGTATCAAGCATTGCTTGGACTCTTCCAAAATTCTTGCTTTTCCTAGTCTGTATTCCTTTTGCGACCTTGATTTATACCTCCTTGAAAATTGCGACAGCCAGTATCGCTTTTTGGACCAAACAGTCAGGCGCCATGATTTATATTTTCTATATGTTTAATGACTTTGCTAAGTATCCCATTTCAATTTATAATTCATTTCTTCGTTGGTTAATCAGTTTTATTGTACCTTTTGCCTTTACGGCCTACTATCCTGCCAGCTATTTCTTGCAGGACAAGGATGTAATCTTTAACATCGGAGGTTTGATTTTGATTTCCCTTGTCTTTTTTGGTATTTCCCTTAAACTCTGGGACAGGGGCTTGGATTCTTATGAAAGTGCTGGGTCCTAAGATGAAGAAACTCAAAGCCTTGTCTTAGGACAGGCTTTTTCTAATAGAGATGAATATTACTTGACATTTATTCTCAGAGTGCTATACTGTAAGTGTAATCGCCGATTTAGCTCAGTTGGTAGAGCAAGGCACTCGTAAAGCCTAGGTTATAGGTAGATAAACGACTGAGGATTTGAAAAAATAGATATGTAGAAGATAACCGTTAAGTCTTATTCTTAGCGGTTTTTTATATTGTTTAATAGCGCTGATATTTCATCAATGATGTTTGACTTTGTGATGTTGCTAGTGCTTTAAGTTGATTGCTACTATTTTTGATGGTGTGAATGTTCTGATAATATACCCAGCTAACTACGAAAGTTTTTGACTCTATATTTTTAATGTGCATTAAAAAACAAATTAACGCATGTTAATTTTTCTTGACTTAAATTTTTTAAATGATATACTATTTTTATGGAGAGCTAACAATTATATATAAATGTACTACTCTATTTCCTAGATAATACTTAGTAAAACTTTTTATAACAAAGGCTAGCAAAGTTAAAGTTTACTATCTATTGGAAGTTAAATAAATATGTAAGGAATTAAAATGAAAAAAAGTACAGTATTGTCATTAACCACAGCTGCAGTTATTTTATCAGCATATGTCCCTAATGAGGTAGTTTTAGCAGACACATCTAGCTCTGAAGATGCTTTAAATATCTCTGATACAGAAAAAGTAGTAGTAGATAAGGAAGCAGAAAATAAAGAAAAACATGAAAATATTCATAATGTTATAGAAACTTCAAAAGATACTGAAGAGAAGAAAACAACGGTTATTGAGGAAAAAGAAGTTGTTAGTAAAGAATCTGTGATAGATAACAAAACTAGCAATGAAGAAGAAAAAATCAAAGAAGATTCCAATCAATCCAAAGAAGATAAAGCGGACTCGTCTGCAAGTAAAGACCCAGAAAGTCCCAAAAAAGAGGATAAACTTGTCTATATTGCTGAATTTAAAGATAAAGAATCTGGAGAAAAAGCAATCAAGGAATTATCCAATCTTAAGGATACAAACGTTTTATATACCTATAATACGATTTTTAATGGTGTTTCAATAGAAACAACTCCAGATAATCTGGATAAAATTAAACTAATAGAAGGTATTTCATCGGTTGAACGTTCACAAAAACTCCAACCCATGATGAATCATGCCCGAAAGGAAATTGGAGTTGAGGAGGCTATCGATTACCTAAAGGCCATTAATGCTCAATTTGGGAAAAACTTTGATGGTAGAGGTATGGTCATTTCAAATATCGATACCGGGACAGATTATAGGCATAAGGCCATGAGGATTGATGATGATGCTAAAGACTCAATGAGATTTAAAAAAGAAGACTTAAAAGGTACTGATAAAAATTTCTGGTTGAGTGATAAGATTCCTCATGCTTTTAATTATTATAATGGTGGTAAAATAACTGTAGAAAAAGCTGATGATGGAAGTGATTATTTTGATCCACATGGAATGCATATTGCAGGGATTCTTGCGGGAAATGATACTGAAAAAGACATCAAGAACTTTAATGGAATAGATGGAATTGCTCCTAATGCACAGATCTTCTCTTATAAAATGTACTCTGACGCAGGATCTGGGTTTGCAGGGGATGAAACAATGTTTCATGCTATTGAAGATTCCATCAAACACAATGTCGATGTTGTTTCGGTATCATCTGGCTTTACAGGAACAGGTCTTGTAGGTGAGAAATATTGGGAGGCTATTAGAGCATTAAGAAAAGCAGGCATTCCAATGGTTGTCGCTACGGGTAACTATGCGACTTCTGCTTCAAGTTCTTCATGGGATTTAGTAGCAAATAATCATCTGAAAATGACCGACACTGGAAATGTAACACGAACTGCAGCACATGAAGATGCGATAGCAGTCGCATCTGCTAAAAATCAAACAGTTGAGTTTGATAAAGTTAACATAGGTGGAGAAAATTTTAAATACAGAAATATAGGGGCCTTTTTCGATAAGAATAAAATCACAACAAATGAAGATGGTTCAAAAGCTCCTGATAAATTGAAATTTGTATATATAGGCAAAGGCCAAGACCAAGAGTTAATAGGTTTGGATCTTAGAGGCAAAATTGCAGTAATGGATCGAATTTATACCAAGGATTTAAAAGATGCTTTTAAAAGAGCAACGAATAAGGGCGCACGCGCCATTATGGTTGTAAATACTGTCAATTACTACAATAGAGATAATTGGACAGACCTTCCAGCTATGGGATATGAAGCGGATGAAGGTACTAAAAGTCAAGTGTTTTCAATTTCAGGAGATGATGGTGTAAAGCTATGGAACATGATTAATCCTGATAAAAAAACTGAGGTTAAAAGGAATAATAAAGAAGATTTTAAAGATAAATTGGAGCAATACTATCCAATTGATATGGAAAGTTTTAATTCCAACAAACCGAATGTAGGTGACGAAAAAGAGATTGACTTTAAGTTTGCACCTGACACAGACAAAGAACTCTATAAAGAAGATGTCATCGTTCCAGCAGGATCCACATCTTGGGGGCCAAGAATAGATTTACTTTTAAAACCCGATGTTTCAGCACCTGGTAAAAACATTAAATCTACTCTCAATGTCATTAATGGGAAATCAACTTATGGCTATATGTCAGGAACTAGTATGGCAACTCCAATTGTAGCAGCTTCTACTGTTTTGATTAGACCGAAGTTAAAGGAAATGCTTGAAAGATCTGTATTGAAAAATCTTGAGGGAGATGACAAAATAGACCTTACAAGTCTTACAAAAATTGCTTTACAAAATACTGCGCGACCGATGATGGACGCAACGTCTTGGAAAGAAAAAAGCCAATACTTTGCATCACCTAGACAACAGGGAGCAGGGCTAATTAATGTTGCTAATGCTTTGAGAAATGAAGTTGTAGCGACTTTCAAAAACAAGGATTCTAAAGGTTTGGTAAACTCTTATGGTTCTATTTCTCTTAAAGAAATAAAAGGAGAAGAAAAATATTTTACAATTAAGCTTCACAATACATCAAACAGACCTTTGACATTTAAAGTTTCAGCATCAGCGATAACTACAGATTCTCTAACTGATAGACTAAAGCTGGATGAAACATATAAAGATGAAAAATCTCCAGATGGTAAGCAAATTGTTCCAGAAATCCATCCAGAAAAAATCAAAGGAGCAAATATCACATTTGAGCATGATACTTTCACTATAGGCGCAAATTCTAGCTTTGATTTGAATGCGGTTATAAATGTTGGAGAGGCTAAAAACAAAAATAAATTTGTAGAATCATTTATTCATTTTGAGTCAGTGGAAGAAATGGAAGCTCTAAACTCTAACGGTAAGAAAATAAACTTCCAACCTTCTTTATCGATGCCTCTAATGGGCTTTGCTGGAAATTGGAACCACGAACCAATCCTTGATAAATGGGCTTGGGAAGAAGGATCAAAATCAAAAACAATGGGAGGTTATGATGATGATGGTAAACCGAAAATTCCAGGAACCTTAAATAAGGGAATTGGTGGAGAACATGGTATAGATAAATTTAATCCAGCAGGAGTTATACAAAATAGAAAAGATAAAAATAGAACATCCCTAGATCAAAATCCAGAATTATTTGCTTTCAATAACGAAGGGCTAAATGCATCATCAAGTGGTTCTAATATTGCTAACATTTATCCTTTAGATTCAAATGGAAATCCTCAAAAGGCTCAACTTGAAAGAGGATTAACACCTTCTCCACTTGTATTAAGAAGTGCAGAAGAAGGATTAATTTCAATAGTAAATACAAATAAAGAGGGAGAAAATCAAAGAGACTTAAAAGTCATTTCGAGAGAACACTTTATTAGAGGAATTTTAAATTCTAAAAGCAATGATGCAAAGGGAATCAAATCCTCTAAACTAAAAGTTTGGGGTGACTTGAAGTGGGATGGACTCATCTATAATCCTAGAGGTAGAGAAGAAAATGCACCAGAAAGTAAGGATAATCAAGATCCTGCTACTAAGATAAGAGGTCAATTTGAACCGATTGCGGAAGGTCAATATTTCTATAAATTTAAATATAGATTAACCAAGGATTACCCATGGCAGGTTTCTTATATACCAGTAAAAATTGATAATACAGCTCCAAAAATTATTTCAATTGATTTTTCTAATCCAGATAAAATTAAATTGATCGCAAAAGATACCTACCACAAGGTAAAGGATGAGTACAAACACGAAACCTTGTTTGCTAGAGACCAAAAAGAACATCCTGAGAAATTTGAAGAAGTAGCCAACGAAGTATGGTATGCAGGTGCAGCTCTTGTCGATAAGTATGGAGATGTTGAGAAAAATCTTGATGTAACTTACGCCGGAGAGGGTGAGGAAAGAAATAGGAAGCTTGATAAAGATGGAAATACTATCTACGAAATTAGCGGAGCAGGAGATTTAAGAGGAAAAATCATCGAAGTAATCGCCCTAGATGGTGCAAGCAACTTCACCAAAATCCATAGAATTAAATTTGATGACCAAGCTGATGAAAAAGGAATGATTTCTTATTACCTAGTAGATCCTGATCAGGATTCATCTAAATACCAAAAGCTTGGTGAAATTTCTGAAGATAAACTCAAAAATGCAAAGACCCCAGAGGAAAATACCAATAATAATCAAGCTAAGGATGAAGATTCAAAACCAGATGAAGAAAGTTCAGTTGAGGGAGAAGCTAGCCTTGAAATAAATAAAATTATTTCAACAATTAGAAACTTTGAAAATAAAGATCTAAAGAAACTCATTAAAAAGAAATATAGGGAAGAAGAGGACTTTGTAACTGGTGGTACAAGAACAGTAGAACTTGATTATCGATATGACGATAAAGGAAATATAACTGCCTATGACGATGGTAGCGACTTAGAATATGAAACTGAAAAACTTGACGAAATCAAATCAAAAATTTATGGTGTTCTAAGCCCGTCTAAAGATGGACACTTTGAAATTCTTGGAAAGATACGTAATGTGTCTAAAAATGCCAAGGTATTTTATGGAAATAACTATAAATATATCGAAATCAAAGCGACCAAGTATGATTCCAATTCAAAAACGATGACATTTGATTTATACGCTAATATTAATGACATTGTGGATGGATTAGCTTTTGCAGGAGATATGAGATTATTTGTTACAGATGATGGTCAGAGAAAAGCTGAAACGAAGATTAGAATGCCTGAAAAAAATAAGGAAACTAAGACAGAATATCCCTATGCATCAAGTTATGGGAATATAATAGAATTAGGAGAAGGAGATCTTTCAAAAAACAAACCAAACAATTTAACTGAAATGGCATCTGGTAAAATCTATTCTGATTCAGAAAAACAACAATATCTATTAAAGGATAATATCATTCTGAGAAAAGGCTATGCACTAAAAGTGACTACCTATAATCCTGGAAAAACGGATATGTTAGAAGGAAATGGAGTCTATAGCAATGAAGATATAGCAAAAATACAAAAGGCCAATCCTAATCTAAGAGTCCTTTCAGAAAAAATAATTTATGCTGATAGTAGAAATGTTGAAGATGGAAGAAGTACTCAATCAGTATTAATGTCGGCTTTGGACGGCTTTAACATTGTAAGGTATCAAGTGTTTAGATTTAAAATGAACGATAAAGGGGAGGCAATCGATAAAGATGGAAATCTTGTAACAGATCCTTCTAAACTTGTATTATTTGGTAAAGATGATAAAGAGTACACTGGAGAGGATAAGTCCAATGTAGAAGCTATAAAAGAAGATGGCTCTACGTTATTTATTGATGCAAAACCAGTAAACCTTTCAATGGACAAGAACTACTTTAATCCATCTAAATCTAATAAAATTTATGTACGAAATCCAGAATTTTATTTAAGAGGTAAGATTTCTGATAAGGGTGGTTTTAACTGGGAATTGAGAGTTAATGAATCTGTTGTAGATAATTATTTAATCTACGGAGATTTACACATTGATAACACTAGAGATTTTAACGTTAAGCTTAATGTTAAAGACGGTGACATCATGGACTGGGGAATGAAAGACTATAAAGCAAACGGATTCCCAGATAAGGTAACAGATATGGATGGAAATGTTTATCTTCAAACTGGCTATAGCGATTTGAATGCGAAAGCGGTTGGAGTACACTATCAATTTTTATATGATAATGTTAAACCAGAAGTAAACATTGATCCTGAGGGAAATACTAGTATCGAATATGCTGATGGAAAATCTGTAGTCTTTAACATCAATGATAAAAGAGATAATGGATTCAATGGTGAGATTCAAGACAAACATATTTATGTAAATGGAAAAGAATATAAGTCATTTGATGATATTAAACAACTAACAGATAAGACACTAAACATTAAGATTCTTGTAAAAGATTTTGCAAGAAATACAACCGTAAAAGAATTCATTTTAAATAAAGATACGGGAGAGGTAAGAGAATTAAAACCTCATAGGGTAACTGTGACCATTCAAAATGGAAAAGAAATGAGTTCAACGATAGTGTCGGAAGAAGATTTTATTTTACCTGTCTATAAGGGTGAATTAGAAAAAGGATACCAATTTGATGGTTGGGAAATTGCTGGTTTCGAAGGGAAAAAAGATGCTGGTTATGTTATTAATGTGTCAAAAGATACCCTTATAAAACCTGTATTCAAGAAAATAGAGGAGAAAAAGGAGGAGGAAAATAAACCTACTTTTGATGTATCCAAAAAGAAAGATAACCCACAGGCAAATCCTAGTCAATTAGATGAAAGTCACAGAAAAGAAGACTTACAAAGAGAAAATCATTCACACAAATTTGATTCAACCAAAGATGTCAAAACTACAGTTCCTGTACAAGTAAATTATAGTCAATTAGATGAAAGTCAAAGATCTGATTCAACTAAGGATGTTACAGCTACAGTTCCTGATAAAAATGATAAAAACTTTGAAAATAAGAAAGAAGTTTATCTTAATGAACCAGAGAATATAGCTAATAAAGATACCAATATCGATAGTAAATCGGATACTAACAATTCTGATAGATTGCCAAAAACTGGAACAGTTAGAGAAGGTTTTACACCATTCATTGCTGGAATAATGTTTACCGTAGGTGCATTTCTTGGATTGAAGAAAAAAGATCAAGATTAAGACAAAAGCTATAGAAAAATGGTTTATGTACTGAGATAGTATAATGATGAAACAGTTTTGTGAAAATAGCCATTTATAACTCAATTATTTAGTTTACTTTACTATTGATACTCTTTTTGGATTTATTAATAGACTTAGTTTCGACAACTAATGAATTGATTGAAAGGGTTAGTATTGACAATATTGATTAGAAAATAGAGTCTATCAAAATTTAAAGGCTAATAGAGGTGATGAGATAATTTCAAGGAATTAAGTAGCGTTTGGTTGCTTAATTCCTTTTTATTTGGAAGGAAGTTTTTCACCTATTTCCTTATTTTATGGCTATTATTGAGCCACTTAGACCGAGATTGAGACCAGATAGGCAAAAGAACTTGTTCTTGAAACTGACCTCTGCTATAATGATTTTTGTAAGGGACGTGAGGCGTCGATACCAGATGGTTCAAGTTTCTAAAAAGAAATTGGAGATAAACAAATGAAAAAATTATTGGGGATTGTATTTTTAGTAGTAGCAGCGACAGTAGTGTATTTTGGTTCTGTTGGCTGGCCAAGTTTGGACATTAACCTCTGGTCATTGATTCCGGTAGGCTTGTTCCTCTTTTTCACACTAGAGAATCTTTTGAAAAAGGATTACAAGGCTAGTCTGATGTGTTTGATTATTGCCTTTATCATCGCGAATGCAATTTTGGACCTTTTGCCAATTTCAAGTGGCTTGGTCATTGGAGCAGGTGTGCTGGCTTGTGTAGGTCTTGGTTACCTCTTTCCTGATAAAGAAGGAAAATAATACTCTTCGAAAATCTCTTCAAACCACGTCAACGTCGCCTTGCCGTATATATGTGACTGACTTCGTCAGTCTTATCTGCAACCTCAAAGCAGTACTCTGAGCTGACTTCGTCAGTTCTATCTACAACCTAAAAGCAGTGCTTTTAGCAACCTGCGACTAGCTTCCTAGTTTGCTTTTTGATTTTCATTGAGTATAAGAATTATTAAAAAAGATATAAAGAAAAAAACACTTCAATCACTGTATTTCAGTTTGATTGAGGTGTTTTCGATTTAGTTTTTTATTTCTGAGCCATCAATTCAACAATCATCTCGATATACATGACAAGGGTTAATAAAAATCCTGCACGCCAGAAGAATTTGATGAATTTAGGATAGTAAAAGCTACGTTTTTTCAGAAGGAAGAAAAAAACGAGAATAATAGCTAGGACTGAGAGGGCTAGCCCCAGTCTAGGGAGAAAATTATGGGTAAAGGTTTTGGCAGTAATAAGGTAATATTCAAATACCAAGACTGGAAAAGCCAAATCCGCAAAGTTTCGGCCTAGTTTTTTTAATCTAAAAAGTTTGGTTATGATAATGCAGACGACCAAGGTCAGTATCAATAATAAAATAGAGGCTAATTTCATTAAAATCATACCCATATTGTATCATAAAAAAAGGCTAATGGAAACGAGAAACAGAGGAATTTATAGGAAAGTCAGGCTTTTGAGATTGTGGGTGTTTTTTGTTATAATGAAAGTTATGAAATCTTATAATACCTTGAATGATTATTATCGAAAACTATTTGGAGAAAAGACTTTTAAAGTCCCTATTGATGCGGGATTTGACTGTCCCAATCGTGATGGAACTGTGGCTCATGGAGGCTGTACTTTTTGTACGGTTTCAGGTTCTGGAGATGCTATCGTAGCACCAGATGCGCCTATCCGTGAGCAATTTTATAAGGAAATTGACTTTATGCACCGTAAGTGGCCGGATGTTCAGAAGTATCTGGTTTATTTTCAAAATTTTACCAACACTCATGAAAAGGTGGAAGTCATCCGAGAGCGCTATGAGCAGGCTATCAATGAGCCAGGTGTAGTAGGAATCAATATCGGAACACGGCCAGATTGTTTACCAGACGAAACCATCGAATATTTGGCTGAATTGTCGGAACGCATGCATGTGACGGTTGAATTGGGCTTGCAGACCACTTATGAAACAACCTCTGATTTGATTAACCGTGCCCATTCTTATGAATTGTACGTGGAGACGGTCAAGCGTTTGAGGAAATATTCCAAGATTGAGATTGTTTCCCATTTGATTAACGGTCTTCCTGGTGAAACCCATGAGATGATGGTTGAAAATGTCCGCCGCTGTGTCACGGATAACGATATTCAAGGGATTAAACTGCATTTGCTCCATCTTATGACAAATACTCGTATGCAACGGGATTATCACGAGGGACGTTTGCAACTGATGAGTCAGGACGAATATGTTAAGGTCATCTGTGACCAATTGGAAATCATTCCCAAACATATCGTCATCCATCGAATCACAGGAGATGCACCTAGAGATATGTTGATTGGGCCTATGTGGAGCCTCAATAAATGGGAAGTGCTAAATGCTATTGAAACTGAAATGCGACGTCGTGGAAGTGTTCAAGGATGCAAGGCTGTAAAACAGGAGTTTGAAAATGAAAAGACCACTTGAGATGGCACATGATTTTTTGTCTGAGGTAGTGACAAAAGAGGATATCGTAGTGGATGCGACTATGGGAAATGGCCATGACACGCTTTTTTTAGCCAAACTAGCTAAGAAAGTCTATGCCTTTGATATTCAGAAGCAAGCCTTGGAAAAGACGCAAGAGCGTTTGAACCAGGCTGGAATGACAAATGCCCAGTTAATCTTGCAAGGCCATGAGACACTGGACCAGTTTGTGACAGAAGCCAAGGCAGGGATTTTTAATCTGGGCTATCTGCCGTCAGCTGATAAGTCTGTCATCACCCGACCTCAGACAACGATTGAAGCATTAGAAAAGCTGTGTCATTTGCTTGTTAAAGGTGGACGGATTGCTATCATGATCTACTATGGTCATGAAGGAGGTGACCTCGAGAGGGATGCTGTCTTGGATTTTGTCAGTCAGTTGAACCAACAAGAGTACACAGCTGCCATTTACCGAACTTTAAACCAAGTCAACAACCCACCATTTTTAGTGATGATTGAAAAATTAGAGAGATATAGACATGGATAAACAATACCTACGTGAAAAGCTGGATGCCATGCGCCAGAATTTTGTTGAATCAACTCACCACGAACGAGCGGTGGGCGTGCTAGATCAAGCGCATATGAGCAAAAAAATGCTTAAAATCAAGAAAAAATTAGTTGCTCTTGAAATGGAACGCTGCCAGAGAAAAATTGAGCACAAAGACTGTTCCAAGATTGACCAAAAAATCAAAGAGCAGAAGGAGATTTTTGAATCCTGTTGTAAAAAAGATTAAGGAGGAAGTGCGTGGAATTACTGATTTACCTCATCCTATTTTTACTTGTCTTGATTGTATCAAGTACAACCAATAAGCTCCTGCCCTTTTTGCCTCTCCCTTTGGTGCAAATTCTTTTGGGAATTGTGATTGGTCTCTTTTTACTCAATACCGACTTTCACCTCAATACAGAGTTGTTTTTGGCACTGGTTATCGGACCCTTGCTTTTTCGAGAGTCTGAGGAAGCGGATATTACAGCTATTTTAAAACACTGGCGAATCATTGTCTATCTCATATTTCCAGTGATTTTTATCTCTACCTTGAGTTTGGGTGGCTTGGCCCATCTTCTTTGGCTCAGTCTTCCCTTGGCGGCTTGCTTGGCTGTTGGGGCGGCCCTTGGGCCTACGGACTTGGTAGCTTTTGCTTCTCTTTCGGAGCGTTTTAGCTTTCCTAAGCGCGTGTCCAATATCCTTAAGGGTGAAGGACTCTTGAATGATGCTTCTGGTTTGGTGGCCTTTCAGGTGGCCTTGACAGCTTGGACAACTGGAGCTTTTTCCCTTGGTCAAGCGAGTAGTTCGCTCATCTTTTCAATCCTAGGCGGTCTTTTAATTGGATTTTTAACAGCCATGACCAACCGTTTCCTCCATAGTTTCTTACTTAGTGTACGAGCAACGGATATTGCCAGCGAACTTTTATTAGAATTGAGTTTACCTCTGGTGACCTTCTTTCTGGCAGAAGAAGTCCACGTTTCAGGGATTATTGCCGTTGTGGTTGCTGGGATTTTAAAGGCAAGCCGTTTTAAGAAAATTACGCTCCTCGAAGCCCAAGTGGATACGGTAACCGAGACAGTCTGGCATACAGTGAACTTTATGCTCAACGGTTCTGTCTTTGTGATTTTAGGGATGGAGCTGGAAATGATAGCAGAGCCTATCTTGACCAATCCAATCTATAATCCTCTACTCTTGCTGCTATCTCTTATAGCCCTGACCTTTGTCCTCTTTGCTATTCGTTTTGTCATGATTTATGGCTATTATGCCTATAGGACTAGACGTCTCAAGAAAAAGCTAAATAAGTATATGAAGGACATGCTTCTCTTGACCTTCTCAGGTGTTAAGGGAACGGTGTCGATTGCTACGATTCTTCTGATACCAAGTAATTTAGAGCAGAAGTATCCTATCTTGCTTTTCCTTGTCGCAGGTGTGACGCTTGTCAGTTTTTTAACAGGTCTCTTGGTTCTGCCTCATCTTTCTGATGAAGAGGAAGAAAGCAAGGATTATCTCATGCATATCGCTATTTTGAATGAAGTAACGCTAGAGTTGGAAAAAGAGTTGGAAGGCACTAGAAATAAGCTCCCTCTCTATGCGGCTATTGACAATTACCATGGACGTATTGAAAATCTCATCCTGAGTCAAGAAAATAAGGGGGCTCAAGAAGACTGGGCTGCTTTGAAACTCTTGATTCTTAGTATTGAAAGTGATGGATTGGAACAGGCCTATGAAGAGGGGAACATTAGCAATCGTGCTTACCGAGTTTACCAACGTTATCTGAAAAATATAGAACGAGGCATCAATCGTAAGTTTGCTTCACGATTGACCTATTATTTCCTTGTTTCTTTGCGGATTTTACGTTTTCTCCTTCATGAAGTTTTTACTCTCGGAAAGACCTTCCGTAGCTGGAAGGACAAGGAGCAAAGCCGTCTCCGTGCTCTTGATTATGACCAAATTGCAGAGCTCTATCTTGCCAATACAGAGATGATTATTGAAAGTTTGGAAAACCTGAAGGGAGTCTATAGACGCTCTTTGATTAGTTTTATGCAGGAGTCTCGTCTTCGTGAAACAGCTATTATCAGCAGTGGTGCCTTTGTCGAACGGGTTATTACACGTATCAAACCCAACAATATCGATGAAATGCTGAGAGGGTATTACTTAGAGCGCAAGATGATTTTCGAATATGAAGAGAAACGATTGATTACGAGCAAGTATGCTAAGAAGTTACGACAAAATGTCAATAACTTAGAGAACTATTCCTTGAAGGAAGCTGCCAATACCCTGCCTTATGATATGGTGGAATTGGTAAGAAGAAATTAGTTAATACTATTCGAAAATCGAATTCAAACCACGTCAGCGTCGCCTTACCGTACTCAAGTACAGCTTACGGCTAGCTTCCTAGTTTGCTCTTTGATTTTCATTGAGTATAAGATTGTAAGTGAAGGAGTGTGACATGAAAAAGTGGTGGAAAGAGCTGACAGACAAGCCTTTAGTAAAAGCTTTTTTGCATTATTATCAAGCATCAGATAGTGAGTTGACCAGTGTCGCAGTAGCCTACTATTGGTTGATTTCGATTTTTCCCCTGCTTTTGGTGGTGGTCAATATCCTACCCTATTTTCAGATTCCTGTGGGAGAATTTCTGGGATTTGTGAAAGACGTCCTGCCCCCAAGCCTCTATGAAGGTGTGGAAAAAATAGCCAGAGAAGTCTTGACCCAACCTTCAACAGGTTTATTGAGTTTTTCTGTTTTATCGGCGTTATGGAGTTTTTCAAAATCTATGAATTTCTTGCAAAAAGCTTTTAACAAGGCTTATGGCGTCGAAAAGAGTCGTGGACTTATTTCCCATCAGATGGTGAGTCTCCTAGTCAGTTTTGGTTTACAGCTCCTCTTTGCGTTTGCCTTGTTTTTGAGCTTATTTGGGCAGATGATTTTGGATTTACTTGCTCATTATTGGACAAAAGATGGTATTATTTATCAGGCTTTACAAGGGTTGGCAGGTCCTCTGATTTACGCCCTCCTCTTTGCTATCTTGGTCATGCTTTATTATTTTCTTCCCAATCTATCTACCAGGAAACTTAGTTATACCCTACCAGGCAGTGCCTTTGTTCTCTTAGTGATTTTAGGTTTACTAACTCTGTTCTCTAGTTATCTCAATTACTATGTCCATCATTTAGTGGACGTCCGAATTTTAGGTTCCGTTCTTCTTGTTGTGATGATGTTTTGGTTTATCTTGATTGCTAAAATTGTTATCCTAGGCGCGGTGATCAATGCCAGTGTGCAGAGTTTGAAAGATCCGAGCTTTAGAAAAGATTAACTATTTATCCATTACAAAAGCGCATAGTATTAAGGCTTTATAGAACCTTGATACTATGCGCTTTTGTGCTTTGACAGTTTTTTGTATAGTTTTTGTCCAAGATTTCTAAATCATCTGATTAAATTCCTATTTTTCCCTATCATTGTCCCTGTTTTTTCGAAAATGGAAGGAGTATAATAAATCTATCAATAAAATGATAGGAGGAACTTTATGGGTCATATTTTCTTTTTTCTAAGTGTCTTTTTGGCAGGAATTCTTTCCTTCTTTTCTCCTTGTATTTTACCCTTGTTACCGATCTATGCAGGAGTCTTGTTGGATGACAAAGATGGTGCTCAGGCTTCTAGTGGCAAATTTTCCATCTCAGTTGTTAGTTTATTGAGAACGCTGGCCTTTATAGCAGGAATTTCCTTTATCTTTATTTTGTTGGGCTATGGAGCTGGTTTTTTAGGCGATTTGCTTTATGCTTCTTGGTTCCAATATGTGACGGGTGCGGTTATCATTCTCTTAGGCTTGCACCAGATGGAGATTCTACACTTTAAGGGCCTTTATAAGGAAAAGAGGCTACAACTGCAAGGACAGGGGCAACATGGTAAGGGCTATAGTCAGGCATTTTTACTGGGGTTGACTTTTAGTTTTGCTTGGACGCCTTGTGTAGGGCCGGTTCTTGGTTCTGTTTTGGCTCTAGCGGCTTCAGGTGGTTCAGGAGCTTGGCAGGGAGCGGGTCTCATGTTGGTGTATACGCTGGGCTTGGCGCTACCATTCTTGCTTCTAGCTCTGGCCTCTAGTTATGTTTTGAAACATTTCCGAAAACTTCATCCCTATCTCGGGATTCTCAAAAAAGTGGGTGGTTTTCTCATTATTGTGATGGGACTCTTGGTTCTATTTGGAAATGCTTCAATTTTAAGTCAATTATTTGAATAAAATGGAAAGGAATATCAATATGAAAAAATGGCAAACATGTGTTCTTGGAGCAGGTTCGCTCCTTTGTTTGACGGCTTGTTCAGGCAAGTCCATGACTAGTGAACACCAAATGAAAGATGAGATGAAGATGGAGCAGACAGCTAGTAAAACAAGCGCAGCTAAAGGGAAAGAGGTGGCTGATTTTGAACTGACTGGAGTAGATGGCAAGACCTACCGCTTATCTGATTACAAGGGCAAGAAAGTCTATCTCAAGTTCTGGGCTTCTTGGTGTTCCATCTGTCTGGCTAGTCTTCCAGATACGGATGAAATCGCTAAAGATGCTGGTGACGATTATGTGGTCTTGACAGTAGTGTCACCAGGACACAAGGGAGAGCAATCTGAAGCGGACTTTAAGAATTGGTATAAGGGATTGGATTATAAAAATTTCCCAGTCCTAGTTGACCCATCAGGTAAACTTTTGGAAACTTATGGCGTTCGCTCTTACCCAACTCAAGCCTTTATAGATGGTGAAGGAAAATTGGTCAAAACGCAACCAGGTTTTATGGAAAAAGATGCGATTTTGCAAACTTTGAAGGAATTAGCCTAGGAGGTGTCCTATGAATGATAAGCTAAAAATCATCTTGTTGATAGGAGTATTTTTCCTAGCCATAACCGGTTTCTATTTTCTATTGATGCGAAATGCAGGGCAGACAGATGCCTCGCAAATTGAGAAAGCGGCAGTCAGCCAAGGAGGAAAAACAGTGAAAAAAACAGAAATTAGTAAAGACGCAGACTTGCACGAAATTTATCTAGCTGGAGGTTGTTTCTGGGGAGTGGAGGAATACTTCTCCCGCGTTCCAGGAGTGACAGATGCCGTATCAGGCTATGCAAACGGTAGAGGGGAAACAACCAAGTACGAATTGATCAACCAAACAGGACATGCAGAGACTGTCCATGTCACCTATGATGCCAAGCAAATTTCCCTCAAGGAAATCCTGCTTCATTATTTCCGCATTATCAATCCAACTAGCAAAAATAAACAAGGGAATGATGTGGGAACCCAGTACCGTACTGGTGTTTATTACACAGATGACAAGGATTTAGAGGTGATTAACCAAGTCTTTGATGAGGTGGCTAAGAAATACGACCAACCTCTAGCAGTTGAAAAGGAGAGTCTGCAGAATTTCGTGGTGGCTGAGGATTACCACCAAGACTATCTCAAGAAAAATCCAAATGGCTACTGCCATATCAATGTTAATCAGGCAGCCTACCCCGTCATCGATGCCAGCAAATATCCCAAACCAAGTGATGAGGAATTGAAAAAGACCTTGTCACCTGAGGAGTATGCAGTTACCCAGAAAAATCAAACAGAACGGGCTTTTTCAAACCGCTACTGGGATAAATTTGAATCTGGTATCTATGTGGATGTAGCAACTGGCGAACCTCTCTTTTCATCAAAGGATAAGTTTGAGTCTGGTTGCGGATGGCCTAGTTTCACCCAACCAATCAGTCCAGATGTTGCCACCTACAAGGAAGATAAGTCCTACAATATGACGCGTATGGAAGTGCGGAGCCGAGTAGGAGATTCTCACCTTGGCCATGTCTTTACGGATGGCCCACAGGACAAGGGCGGCTTGCGCTACTGTATCAATAGCCTTTCCATCCGCTTTATTCCCAAAGACCAAATGGAAGAAAAAGGTTATGCTTATTTACTAGATTATGTTGATTAAGAAGTCTTTCCTAAGCAGTTAGAGGAGAATTTTGCTATACTGATACTAGTAAGTGACAAAGGAGAGAAGCATGACCTACACAATCTTAATCGTAGAAGATGAGTATCTGGTAAGACAAGGATTGACCAAGCTGGTCAATGTAGCAGCCTACGATATGGAAATCATCGGTCAGGCTGAAAATGGAAGGCAGGCTTGGGAATTGATACAAAAGCAGGTGCCAGACATCATTTTAACCGATATCAACATGCCTCAGCTAAATGGCATCCAGTTAGCCAGTCTGGTCCGAGAAACCTATCCTCAGGTTCATTTGGTCTTTTTAACAGGCTACGATGATTTTGATTATGCCTTGTCTGCTGTCAAACTCGGTGTGGACGATTACCTGCTCAAGCCCTTTTCTCGTCAGGATATCGAGGAAATGTTGGAGAAAATCAAGCAAAAGTTGGATAAGGAAGAGAAAGAAGAGCAGTTACAAGATTTACTAACTGATAAGTTTGAAGGAAACATGGCCCAGAAAATCCAGTCCTATCTGTCTGATAGCCAGTTTAGTTTAAAGTCTTTAGCCAGTGACTTGGGCTTTAGCCCTACTTATCTGAGTTCTTTGATTAAGAAAGAGTTGGGTTTGCCTTTTCAGGATTATCTGGTGCGAGAACGTGTCAAACAAGCCAAGCTCTTGCTTTTAACTACAAATCTGAAGATTTATGAGATTGCAGAAAAGGTTGGTTTTGAAGATATGAACTATTTTACCCAACGCTTTAAGCAGATTGCAGGTGTGACACCTCGCCAGTTTAAGAAGGGAGAAGGCCGATGAAGCGTTCTTCTCTCCTAGTCAGAATGGTTATTTCCATCTTTCTGGTCTTTCTCATTCTCCTAGCTCTGGTTGGGACTTTCTACTATCAATCTAGTTCTTCAGCTATTGAGGCTACCATTGAAGGTAATAGCCAAACGACTATCAGTCAGACTAGCCACTTTATCCAGTCTTATATCAAAAAATTAGAAACCACCTCGACTAGTTTGACCCAGCAGACGGATGTTCTGGCCTATGCTGAGAATCCCAGTCAAGATAAGGTCAAGGGAATTCGAAATCTGTTTTTGACCATCTTAAAGGCAGACCAGGACTTGAAAACTGTTGTGCTGGTGACTAAATCTGGTCAGGTCATTTCTACAGATGACAGTGTGCAGATGAAAACTTCTTCTGATATGATGGCTGAGGATTGGTACCAAAAGGCTATTCATCAGGGAGCCATGCCCATTTTGACTCCAGCTCGTAAATCAGATAGTCAGTGGGTCATTTCTGTCACTCAAGAACTTCTTGATGCAAAGGGAGCTAATCTGGGCGTGCTTCGCTTGGATATTTCCTACGAAACTCTGGAAGCCTATCTAAACCAACTCCAGTTGGGTCAGCAGGGTTTTGCCTTTATCATCAATGAAAACCATGAATTTGTCTACCATCCTCAACACACAGTTTATAGTTCGTCTAGCGAAATGGAGGCTATGAAACCCTACATTGAGACAGGGCAGGGCTATACTCTAGATCACAAATCCTACGTCAGTCAGGAAAAGATAGCTGGAACTGATTGGACGGTGCTTGGTGTGTCTTCGTTGGAGAAGTTAGATCAGGTTCGGAGTCAACTCATGTGGACCTTGCTTGGGGCCAGTGTCACATCTCTTCTTGCCTGTCTCTGCTTGGTGTGGCTTAGTCTTAAACGCTGGATTGCTCCTCTGAATGATTTGAGAGAAACCATGCTGGAAATTGCTTCTGGTGATCAAAATCTTCGTGCCAAAGAAGCTGGTGCCTATGAACTGAGAGAAGTGACTCGTCAGTTCAATGCCATGCTGGATCAGATTGATCAACTGATGGCAGATATTCGTAGCCAGGAGGAAACGACTCGTCAGTACCAACTTCAAGCCCTATCGAGCCAGATTAATCCGCATTTCCTCTATAACACCTTGGACACCATCATCTGGATGGCTGAATTTCAGGACAGTCAGAGAGTGGTTCAGGTGACCAAGTCCTTGGCTACCTACTTCCGCTTGGCGCTCAATCAGGGTAAAGACTTGATTTGCCTGTCTGACGAAATCAATCATGTCCGCCAGTATCTCTTTATCCAAAAACAACGCTATGGAGATAAGCTGGAATACGATATTGAGGAAAATCCTACCTTTGATAATCTGGTCTTGCCTAAGCTGGTGTTGCAACCCCTTGTAGAGAATGCTCTTTACCATGGCATTAAGGAAAAGGAAGGTCAGGGCCATATTAAACTTTCTGTCCAGAAACAGGATTCAGGATTGGTCATCCGTATTGAGGATGATGGCGTTGGCTTCCAAGTTGCTGGCGATAGTAGTCAAAGTCAGCTTAAACGTGGGGGAGTTGGCCTTCAAAATGTTGACCAAAGGCTCAAACTTCATTTTGGAGAACATTACCAGATGAAGATTGATTCTAGGCCCCAAAAAGGGACGAAAGTAGAAATATACATAAATAGAATAGAAACTAGCTAACTCCCAGTCAATTCTGGGAGTTTTATGCGTAATTGGGCAAGCTTCCTAGGTTGTCTATCTTGCTAAAAACAAGAAAAAACGGTATGATAGATAGTGACAAAAGAGGTGGCAGAGATGAACGAGACACAGATTCAAAGAGAAACACGTCAGGTATTAGAAGATGTTTTAGAGAAGGCCAATTTGAAGCAGGGGGCCCTTTTTGTTTTAGGTCTATCTTCTAGTGAGGTGATAGGTGGTCAGATTGGGAAAGAATCCAGTCAAGAGATTGGTGAGCTGATAGTGGAGACTATCTTGGGTATTCTAGGTAGTAGAGGTATCCATTTAGCCGTTCAAGGTTGTGAACATGTCAATCGTGCCCTCGTTGTTGAACGTCAGGTGGCAGAGCAGTTTGGTCTGGAAATCGTCAGTGTCCTTCCAACTCTTCATGCAGGAGGTTCGGGTCAGTTGGCAGCCTTCAAGTTTATGCAGGATCCAGTTGAGGTTGAATTTATCAAGGCTCATGCTGGATTGGATATCGGAGACACTGCAATTGGCATGCATGTCAAGCATGTTCAGGTTCCGATTCGCCCTCTTTTGAGAGAGATTGGTCATGCCCATGTAACGGCACTGGCTAGTCGTCCAAAGTTAATTGGAGGTGCGCGTGCGCACTATCCGCAAGATTCTATTAGAAAGTCGTGAGAATGAATAAAGGAGATGAAAGTGTTTAAAAAAGACCGTTTTTCAATTCGTAAGATTAAGGGAGTTGTAGGTTCTGTATTTCTTGGAAGCCTTTTGATGGCTCCTTCTGTAGTGGACGCAGCCACCTATCACTATGTAGATAAAGAGGTTATTTCACAAGAAGCTAAAGATTTAATCCAGACAGGAAAACCTGATGGAAATGAAGTTGTCTATGGTTTGGTGTATCAAAAAGATCAGCTGCCACAAACAGGGACAGAAGCATCTGTTTTGACAGCTTTTGGTTTGCTGACTGTTGGGAGCTTGCTTTTAATCTACAAGAGAAAGAAAATTGCCAGCGTCTTTCTAGTTGGAGCTATGGGATTGGTAGTCCTTCCTAGTGCAGGGGCTGTAGACCCAGTTGCGACCCTAGCACCGGCTAGTCGAGAGGGTGTTGTTGAAATGGAGGGCTATCGCTATGTTGGTTATCTATCAGGTGACATCCTCAAAACGCTTGGCTTGGACACTGTTTTAGAAGAAGACTCAGCTAAAGCTGGAGAGGTAACTGTGGTCGAAGTTGAGACTCCTCAAGTAACAAGTAGTCAAGCACAACCTAGGGTAGAAACCCAAGCAGGAGTAGAGGAAGTTTCAGTAGAAGAAGCACCTAAAACAGAAGAAAGTCCAAAGGAAGAACCAAAATCAGAGGTAAAACCTACTGACGACACCCTTCCTAAAGTAGAAGAGGGGAAAGACGATTCAGCAGAACCAGCTCCAGTTGAAGAAGTAAGTGGAGCAGTTGATTCAAAAATAGATGAACAAGCACCAGTCAAGCCAGAAAGTCAACCATCAGATAAACAAGCTGAGGAGCCAAAAGTTGAACCACCAGTAGAACAACCAAAAGTCCCAGAACAACCCGTGCAACCTACACAACCGGAGCAACCAAGGATACCAAAAGAATCATCACAACAAGAAGATCCTAAAGAAGATAGGGGAGCGGAAGAGACACCGAAACAAGAAGATGCACAGCTAGAAGTAGTAGAAACAAAAGATGAGGCTGCTAATCAACCTGTTGAAGAACCAAAAGTGGAAACGCCTGCTGTAGAAAAACAAACGGAACCAGCTGAGGAACCAAAAGTTGAACAAGCAGGTGAACCAGTCGCGCCAAGTGAAGGCGAAAAGGCACCAGTCTCTCCAGAAAAGCAACCAGAAGCTTCTAAAGAAGAGAAGACTGCGGAAGAAACACCGAAACTAGTAGAAGTCTCTCCAGAGACCAAGGCTGAAGAAACTGTAGAACCAAAAGAGGAGACCAAAACAGCTAAGGGGACGCAAGAAGAAGGTCACGTGGGTGAGGCTCTTGCTCAAGAACAATTACCTGAGTATAAAGTGACCGAAGGAACACTTGTTGAAGAATCAACTACAGAACTTGACTATAAAACTGAAACGACTGATGATCCAACTAAGTATACAGATGAAGAAACTGTCCTACGAAATGGTGAAAAAGGAAGTCAAGTTACAAAAACAACCTATAAAACGGTAGAAGGTGTCAAAACTGACCAAGTTCTTTCAGCCAGTACGGAAGTGACCAAGGAGCCTGTAAATCAACAGGTAAGCCGTGGTACGAAACCAATTGAAGGGACTCTTGTAGAAGAAAGTCTTGAAAAGATTCCATTTAAGGAAGTTGTTAAAGAAGATGACCAACTGAAAAAAGGCTTAGAAGTTGTAGCTCAAGAAGGAAAAGAAGGCCAGAAAAAAATCACCAAGACCTTTAATACCATTAAGGGAGTTAAAACAGAAGACGCTCCAAAAGTTACAGAGGAAATCCTTGAGGAACCTCAAGACAAAATTTTGAAACGTGGTACCAAGAGCTTTGAAAAACCAGTATTGACCATCACAGCAATTGAATCTAAGGATTTGAAGCGTACCTCAGATGTTAAGTATAGTCTAGAAAATCCAAGTAAGGCAGCCATTAAATCTATTACCCTAACTCTGAAAAAAGGTGATGAGATTGTCAAAACCTTGAATGTTTCACCAGACGACTTGACAACTACCCTGACAGATTTGCAGTACTACAAGGATTATAAACTTGAAACGAAGATGGTTTATGACCGTGGTGAGGGTGATGAGGAAGAAGTTCTGAATGAAGAATCTTTAAGAATTGACCTTAAGAAAATTGAGATTAAAGATATTAAGTCTACGAAACTAATACAAGTTAATGAAAACAAAGAAGAAATAGATGATACTAATTTTACAACAATTCCTACAGATAAAAGTAATTATTATTTAAAAATTACAACAAATGATAATAAGACAAATAGATTAGCAGTAAAATCTATTATAGAAGAAACAGTAAATGGAGAAAACTTTTATAAGATTACTGCAGAAGCAACTGATTTAATTCAACATAATAAAGAAGAACAAATCAAAAATGAATATACTTACTATATAGCAAAACCGAAACAAAAAGAAAACAATGTATACTATGACTTTGGAGAATTAGTTGAAGCTATTCAAAATAATCCAGAAGGAGAATATAAAATCGGACAAAGCTTAAATGCTACTAATGTTAAACCAAAAGGGAAATCTTATATAACAAAAAAATTCAAAGGAACTTTAACGAGTACTGATGGAAACAAGTTCGCTATACATAACTTAGCTAATCCATTATTTAATGAAATGGAAAATGCTACAATAAAAGATTTGATTTTTTCTAATGTAAATATAAACAAACCAGACACAGAACAAATAGCAACATTAGGTAAAGATGCAACAAATACAACAATTGAAAACATTAAGATTACTGGAAGTATTGTAGGTAGTAATGATGTAGCTGGTGTTGTCAACAATTTAAAAGATAGAAGTAGAATGAAAAATGTTGCTGTTATAGGAAAACTACATACAGAGGGTAAAAAAGGTTGGAGTATATCTGGATTAGTTAATAATCAAAAAAAAGCAAATATTGAAAAGGTTTATACAGATGTAGAGATTACAGGAGAAAAAGCCAGAGGTTCAGCTTTAGTTTCCACATTAGACAGAGGAATGGATCCAATGGATGTGAGAGCTAATGGACACATTAAAAAGGCTGTAGCAAAAGGTTCAATTAATTTGAAATCTAATGTAGATACAGGTGGAGTCATCACTAAAAACTGGCCGTATGGATATTTGGAAGATGTGATTAGTTATGTAAAAGTAAATAATGCTGAAAAACTATATGGGTCAAGAGACATTGAAGATGATGACTTTGGTTATCCTTATTTAAGTAGAGTTGTTAGCGTAGCTGGTGAAGCGACTGGTAATGTAACAAGAAAAAATGCTAACAAACTTCAAGAAATCTCTAAAGAAGAAGCGGACAAACGATTGAAAAGTTTTGACATTACAGCCAAAGATTTTGAAGCACCAACATTATTAGTAGATAAATTAAATAATAATATACCGAAAGATGATGAATATAAAACAACACAAGATTATGATAAAACAAGAGAACAAGCATATAGAAATATTGCTAAATTACAACCTTTTTATAATAAAGAATGGATAGTAAACCAAGGAAACAAATTAACTAATGAAAACTTACTAAATAAAAAAGTTATATCTGTTATTGGAATGAGAGATAATGAGTTTATTACAGACTTATCAGAAGCAAACAAAATATTAGTTCATTATTCAGATAAAACAAAAGATATTTTTACAGTTTCTTCAAAAGAATCAAATGTAAGTCAAATTAAGGAGTATAGTATTAATGAATTAAAAGACATTGTTTACACTCCTAATATGATAGAAAAAGATAGAACCTCTATAGCAAGTAAAATTAAGGAAAAATTAAACTCTGTTGAATTACAATCTGACGGAATATATAATTTAATGGAAAAACGTAGAACTCCACAAGAAAACACAACAGAAAGACGAAAAGGCTATGTTAAAGATTTATTCTTAGAAGAAAGCTTTGAAGAAGTTAAAAATAATTTAGATAGCTTAGTTAACAAAATGTTATTAAATTACGATTTCCAATTAAATAATAGTACACCTTCTGAAGATGTTTTACTTCAAAAAATAGAAAACAACAAAGAGAAAATAATGTTAGGTTTAGCTTACTTAAATCGATATTACGGAATTAACTTTAGTAATATGAATATTAAAGAAATTATGTTATTCAAACCTGATTTTTACGGTAAAAATGTTAACTTTTTAGATTTCTTAATTAAGATAGGTTCAAGTGAAAGAAACGTTAAAGGAGATAGAACTTTAGAAGCTTATCGTGAAACTATTGGTGGTACACTTGGAATAGATGAATTAAATGGATTTTTACATTATAATATGAATCTATTGACAGAATTCACAGATATTAATGAGTGGTTTAAAGACGCAACTAAGAAAAATGTTTATATTGCTGAACCAGAAACTTCAATTGAAGATTTCAAAAACAAAAAACATAGAGCCTATGATGGATTAAATAATGATGTCCACAGTAGAATGATTTTACCATTGTTAAATCTTAAAAAAGCACATATATTCTTGATTTCAACATATAATACAATGGCTTATAGTGCTTTTGAGAAATATGGCAAAAATACAGAAGAAGCAAGAAATGAATTCAAGAAAGAAATTGACAAAGTAGCTAAAGCACAACAAAATTATTTAGATTTCTGGGGTAGATTAGCTTCTGATAAAGTAAGAAATCAATTACTAAAAAGTCAAAATGTAGTTCCATCACCTGTCTGGGATAATATGAATGCACCAGGATATGGTTGGTTGGATAAATATGGACACAAAGATGGCTCAGTTGACTATGCTCCTTCAAGAGAGTTATTTGGACCTACTGGTAGATATTATCCACCAAATTGGAATATGGGGGCGATGGCGAAGATTTGGACAGATCCATACAAAGAAGACTCGGTTTACTATATGATTACAGATATGATCAGTGATTTTGGTATCTCAGCTTTCACTCACGAGACAACACATATTAATGATAAAATGGTTTATCTTGGAGGATGGAGACATAGAGAGGGGACATTTGTTGAAGCGTTTGCTCAAGGAATGCTACAATCTCCATCAGTTTCTAATCCTAATGGTGAATATGGTGCTCTTGGTCTTAATATGGCCTACGAAAGAGAAAACGATGGAAAACAATGGTATAATTATAACCCTAATAAATTAAGAAATAGACAAGAAATTGATGATTATATGAAACGATATAATGAAGCAATGATGTTATTAGATTATGTTGAAGCCGAAGCTGTTTTAAGTAAAAACTTAACAGATAACAGTCAATGGTTTAAAAAAGTTGACAGAAAAATGCGTGAGAAAGGAAGCTATAACAATAATTTAGTCGCTCCTAACCAATGGGATTTAGTTAGAGATTTAAATGATAATGAAAAAGCAATTAAATTGAATACTATAGCAGACTTGGTAAACAATAACTTTGCTACTAAACACGGTGTAGGAAATGGTGTATTTAAACCAGAAGACTTTACTCCAAACTCTGCTTATGTAACAGTTAATATGATGGCGGGAATCTACGGTGGAAACACAAGTGATGGAGCTGTTGGAGCGTTATCTTTCAAACATAACACATTTAGAATGTGGGGCTACTTCGGTTATCTTGATGGATTCTTAGGATACGCTTCAAACAAATATAAAGATACAGCTAACAGAGAAAACAAAGGCTTACTAAGTGATAAATTGATTATTCAAAAAGTTTCAGGTGGTAGATTTAATACTCTTGAAGAATGGAAAAACACTTGGTACCAAGAAGTTCACAATAAGGCTACATCTAAAGGCTTTGTTCCTATAACTATTGATAATGAACAAATTACAACTTATGAGAGATTGAAACAATTGTTTAATAAAGCAGTTCAAAAAGATTTAGATGAATTATCTGATAATAAAGTTAAAAATAAATATAGACATACTGTTTCATTAAAAGAAAAAGTTTTCAAACAATTACTTAAAGAATCTGACGGTTTCTCTAGTGATCTATTTACTGCACCACAAGCATAGGGATGAATAAAATCGTAAAAAGGTAGATCAGCTTTGTCTGTATCTGCCTTTTTATGCTATACTTAAGGTATGCATAGAAAAACAGTGATTGATTTTAGGGCTTTGGGGGAGAGATACACCTTTACCCAGCCTATCAAAGAGTTAAAAACAAGAGATTTAGCGGAAGTAACAGCCTTGCTGGGACAAGTGGAAAGTTACCAAGAGCAGGGCTACTATGTGGTGGGCTATGTCAGCTATGAGGCTGCACCTGCTTTTGAGGAGAAATTAGCAGTTCATAAAGCTCCTTTACTGGCAGAGTATCTGCTATATTTTACCGTTCATGATAGGGTAGAAACATCCCCTATTCCTCTGATTTATGATGAGGTTGATTTGCCTTCTGATTGGCAGGAAGTAACATCTGCAGAGGACTATGAGAAAGCGATTGCCCAGATACAACATCATTTGCGACAGGGTGACACCTATCAGGTCAACTACACTGTTCAACTTAAGCAAGACTTAAGTGCCAGTCCTTTTGCCATCTACAATCGTATGGTGGTAGAGCAGGAGGCGGGCTACAATGCCTATGTTGAACATGACGAGATGGCAGTGATTTCCATGAGCCCAGAGCTCTTTTTTGAGCAAAATAGCCGCGAGTTGACAACGCGACCAATGAAGGGAACGACTCAGCGTGGGTTGACCGACCAAGAAGACTTGGAGGAGGCCAGTTGGTTGGAACAGGATCCCAAAAATCGCTCTGAAAACATGATGATCGTGGACCTCTTGCGCAATGATATGAACCGTATTTCTGAGGTGGGGAGCGAGCACGTGAAGCGTCTTTGCCAAGTAGAACAATATTCAACGGTTTGGCAGATGACTTCGACCATCAAGAGTCGGTTGCGAGAGGATGTTGACCTTGTTGAAATCTTCCGCTCACTCTTTCCTTGTGGTTCCATAACGGGCGCACCGAAAATTGCGACAATGGAGATTATCAAGGACTTGGAGCCACAACCGCGTGGAGTCTACTGTGGAACGATTGGTCTCTTGCTTCCAAATGGACGACGGATTTTTAATGTTGCTATCCGAACTATTCAACTGTATCAAGGGAAAGCCATCTATGGAGTAGGTGGCGGTATTACATGGGATAGCACTTGGGAATCTGAATATCGAGAGGTTCATCAAAAGGCAGCAGTTCTTTATCGTAAACAAGCTCGTTTCCAAATAATTACAACTGGAAAAATCAGCCAAAAACAACTGCTGTTTGAAGAACAACATTTGGAAAGACTGAGAAAAGCTAGTCGATATTTTGCCTTTCCTTTTTATGCAGAATACTTGAAACAAAAGATAGAGGAAGAGTGTCAGGCTTGTGATGCTAATCAAGATTACCGCTTGCGAATTTCTCTCAGCAAGTCTGGAGAGATAGAAGTCAATCGCCAAGTATTAACACCCCTCAGTATAAGCTTTTGTCAGGCCAAACTTTGTCTTCAGGAAGCCAATTTGCAACAAGCATTTACCTATTTTAAAACGACTCATAGACCGCATTTGAGCCTAGGAGAACAAGAGAAGATTTACCACAATAAGTCAGGAGAACTGCTTGAAACCTCTATAGGAAATTTGATTTTGAAAATCACTGGAAAACTCTATACACCGCCAGTCCGACTGGGAATCTTGCCAGGGATTTATCGTCAGCATTTGCTGGAAACAGGACAGGTAGAAGAGAAAGTCTTGACCTTGGCAGATTTAGCCCAAGTTGAGGCTATATATGGCTGTAATGCAGTGAGAGGCTTGTATGAACTAAGCCTAGAGGAGAACTAGATGAAACTGGTATTTTTACACGGGTTAGGGCAGTCAGCAGAGAGTTGGAAAGAAGTTCGGAATCTACTGACAGATTATCCTTCTGAGGCTATCGAGTTATTTCCTTCTGGAGTTAGCAGCTATCAAAAAGCCAAGGAGCGAGTATATCAGTACCTAGCTCAAGAGACAGAACCTTTTGTTTTGGTTGGATTGTCCTTAGGTGCTGCCCTGGCACTAGAACTTTCCAGTTACGATTTACCAAATCTTCGAGCTTTGGTTCTATCAGGATGCCCGCTTAAATTAGCAGGGAATATCCTATTTTATCTTCAGTTGCTGATTTTTAAACTACTTCCTAAAAGGGTATTTGAAAAACAGGGGGCAGATAAGACTCTTATGGTCGGAGTTTCTGAGGAATTGAAGACACTTGATTTAACGGATATAGCAGGGATTTGCCCCTATTCAACCTTACTAATTTGTGGCAGCAAAGATAAACCGAATCTTAGTTCTATGAGAAGTCTTCATAAACTAATATCAGAATCCCAATTTCAGATTATACCAGATGGTCCTCATGTCTTGAATGAGGCTAAACCAAAAGAGTTTGCTGAACAGATTCAACCTTTCCTTGAATTGCTGAAATAAGTTTGATAAAATAATATTGAAATCGATAACATTCCTATAGGAGAAAGTAATGAACAAACGTCTATTTTTTAAAATGAGTTTGGCGACGTTGTCAGTTTTAGCCTTGTTTTCACAACCAGTTTTAGCAGAAGAAAACATCCATTTTTCTAGCTGTAAGGAAGCTTGGGCTAATGGCTATTCAGATCTTCATGAGGGAGACCCTGGTTATTCTGCCAAGTTAGACCGCGATCATGATGGTGTGGCTTGTGAATTGAAAAATGCCCCTAAGGGCGCCTTTAAAGCAAAACAAGCAACTGAGGCTCAAACTGATACAAGTTCAGCAACAACAAGTGGCTGGGTTAAGCAGGACGGTGCTTGGTATTACTTTGATGGAAATGGCAATCCAGTGAAAAATGCATGGCAGGGAAGCTATTACCTGAAAGAAGATGGTCAAATGGCACAGAGCGAATGGGTTTATGACTCTTCTTATCAAGCTTGGTATTATTTGAAATCAGATGGATCTTATGCAAAGAATGCATGGCAAGGAGCTTACTACCTTAAATCAAACGGTAAAATGGCACAAGGTGAGTGGGTTTATGACTCTTCTTATCAAGCCTGGTATTACTTGAAATTAGATGGTTCATACGCTCGCAATGCATGGCAAGGAAATTACTATTTGAAATCAGATGGTAAAATGGCTAAGAATGAGCGAGTTGATGGAGGCCGCTACTATGTAGATGCCTCAGGTCTCTGGAAACCATAAATCAGATAAAATTCAGAAAGTTAATGCAAACCTTTGCATAAGTAAATGAATTTTGTTATACTAGTACTGTAAGCATTTTCAATTATTATACAATGAAAAAGGAGAATATGATGAGTCAAAAGATTATTGGGATTGACCTTGGTGGAACTTCTATCAAATTTGCAATCTTAACAACAGCAGGAGAAATCCAAGAAAAATGGTCTATCAAGACTAACATTTTGGATGAGGGAAGTCATATCGTAGATGATATGATTGAGTCTATTCAACATCGTTTGGACTTGCTTGGATTGGCAGCAGCAGACTTCCAAGGTATCGGAATGGGATCACCAGGTGTGGTTGACCGTGAAAAAGGGACTGTTATTGGTGCCTACAACCTCAACTGGAAAACCCTTCAACCAATCAAAGAAAAAATTGAAAAAGCCTTGGGCATTCCATTTTTCATCGATAATGATGCCAACGTGGCAGCTCTTGGTGAGCGCTGGATGGGGGCTGGTGATAACCAACCAGACGTTGTCTTTATGACACTCGGGACTGGTGTTGGTGGCGGTATCGTCGCAGAAGGCAAATTGCTTCACGGTGTTGCTGGTGCAGCAGGTGAGCTTGGCCACATCACTGTTGACTTTGACCAACCAATCGCATGTACTTGTGGTAAAAAAGGCTGTCTTGAGACAGTTGCTTCAGCAACAGGGATTGTCAACTTGACTCGTCGCTATGCTGATGAATACGAAGGCGATGCAGCCTTGAAACGCTTGATTGATAACGGAGAAGAAGTAACCGCTAAGACTGTCTTTGATCTCGCAAAAGAAGGAGACGACCTCGCCTTGATCGTTTACCGTAACTTCTCACGTTACTTGGGAATCGCTTGTGCCAATATCGGTTCAATCCTCAACCCATCAACAATCGTCATCGGTGGTGGTGTGTCAGCTGCGGGAGAATTCCTTCTACAAGGTGTTCAAAAAGTCTACGACGAAAATAGCTTCCCACAAGTACGCACATCAACAAAATTGGCTCTTGCAACTCTAGGAAATGACGCTGGGGTTATCGGAGCAGCATCACTTGTATTGCAATAAAATAAAAAAGGAGAAAATTGCTTTCTATAAGCGAGTGATTTTCCTCCTTTCTTTTTTTATGCTATACTAGTTAGGACAATAAATGAGGTGAGAGTAAATGACAAAAGCAGATACGATTTTTAAAGAAAATATTGAACGAATCCTCAAAGACGGTGTCTTTTCTGAGCAGGCTCGTCCTAAGTACAAGGATGGGACTGTCGCCAACTCCAAGTATGTAACAGGTGCCTTTTCCGAGTATGACTTGGCAAAAGGGGAATTCCCCATCACAACTTTGCGTCCCATTGCCATCAAATCCGCCATCAAAGAAGTTCTTTGGATCTACCAAGACCAGTCTAATAGCCTAGAGGTTCTGAATAGCAAGTACAACGTTCACTACTGGAATGACTGGGAAGTGGGGGATACAGGAACCATTGGTGAGCGCTATGGTGCCGTTGTTAAGAAACACGATATTATCAATAAGCTTCTCAAACAGTTGGAAGCCAACCCTTGGAACCGCCGCAATATTATCTCTCTCTGGGATTATCAAGCTTTCGAAGAAACAGATGGACTGCTCCCCTGTGCCTTTCAGACCATGTTTGATGTCCGCCGTGTAGAGGGGGAAATCTATCTGGATGCGACCTTGACGCAGCGTTCGAATGACATGTTAGTGGCCCACCACATCAATGCTATGCAGTATGTGGCTCTTCAAATGATGATTGCCAAGCATTTTGGCTGGAAGGTTGGAAAGTTCTTCTACTTCATCAATAACCTCCATATCTATGACAATCAATTTGAACAAGCTCAGGAATTGCTCCGTCGTGAGCCGTCAAACTGTCAACCACGTTTGGTCTTGAATGTACCAGATAAGACCAATTTCTTTGATATCAAAGCGGAAGATTTTGAGTTGGTGGATTATGACCCTGTCAAGCCACAGTTGAAGTTTGACCTAGCTATTTAAAACTCTTCGAAAATTTCTTCAAACCACGTCAGCGTCGCTTCATCAACAACCTCAAAATCATGTATTGAGCTGACTTCGTCAGTTCTATCTACAACCTCACAAAACAGTGTTTTGAGCAACCTGCGGCTAGTTTCCTAGTTTGCTCTTTGATTTTCATTGAGTATAAAAGAATAGAAAAAGAAGTTGAGACAATAAATCTCAACTTCTTTTGTTTTTTAACGTGATACGCGACGGCGAGCTGCTTTTTTACGGTTTTCTTCGATGAAAGCTGCTTTTTGCTCTTCTGGTTCGATCACTTTCTTTTTAAATGCGTATACTGCACCTGCAACGGCAGCGACAGTTCCTGCGACACCTGTTACAAGACCTTTAGCGAATCCTTTAGCCATGAGTCTTCCTCCTTTATCTTCTTAATCAGCCAGCCCCTTCAAGAGGTCACATTTTTCTGACTGACCTTTTTGTGTTATAATAATAGTAACGAAAAAATGGGAATTTTTCAAGGAAAAAAGATGAAAACAAAAATAATTGTGATTGTTGGACCGACTGCAGTTGGAAAGACGGCTCTAGCCATTGAAGTGGCCAAGCGTTTTAATGGCGAAGTGGTTAGTGGAGATAGCCAGCAAGTCTATCGAGGACTTGATATTGGGACGGCCAAGGCTAGTCCAGAGGAGCAAGCGGCTGTTCCTCATCATTTGATTGATGTTAGAGAGGTAACCGAGTCTTACTCGGCTTTTGATTTTGTTTCAGAAGCTAAGATGGCTATTGAGGATATTCACAGTCGTGGCAATCTAGCCATTATCGCCGGTGGGACTGGACTTTATATCCAGAGCTTGCTAGAAGGTTACCACCTGGGTGGGGAGACTCCCCATGAGGAGATTTTGGCCTATCGAGCTAGCTTGGAGCCTTATACAGATGAGGAGTTAGCCCATCTGGTAGAGCAAGCAGGTCTTGAAATTCCCCAGTTTAATCGTCGTCGTGCGATGCGTGCCTTAGAAATTGCCCATTTTGGTCAGGATTTGGAAAATCAAGAGACCTTGTATGAACCATTGATTATCTGCTTGGATGATGAACGCAGTCAATTATATGAACGAATCAATCATCGAGTGGATTTGATGTTTGAGGCTGGGCTTTTGGATGAGGCCAAGTGGCTTTTTGACCATTACCCTGATGTGCAGGCTGCTAAAGGAATTGGCTACAAGGAACTCTTTCCTTATTTCCGTGGAGAGCAATCCTTGGAAGAAGCCAGTGAGAGTCTCAAACAGGCGACCCGACGTTTTGCCAAGCGTCAGTTGACCTGGTTCCGTAATCGCATGCAGGTCACCTTTTATCAGATTGGAGAAGCTGGTGTAAAAGACCGCATTTTAAGCCAGATAGAGGAGTTTTTAGATGATTGAAACGGAGAAAAAAGAGGAGCGAGTCCTGCTCATAGGTGTGGAATTGCAGGGCATGGACAATTTTGACCTCTCCATGGAAGAATTGGCCAGTCTGGCTAAGACAGCTGGGGCAGTCGTAGTCGATAGCTACAAGCAAAAACGTGAAAAATATGATTCCAAGACCTTCGTCGGCTCTGGTAAGTTGGAAGAAATTGCGCGGATGGTTGATGCAGAAGAAATCACCACTGTCATCGTCAACAATCGTTTGACACCAAGGCAGAATGTCAATTTAGAAGAAGTTCTGGGTGTCAAGGTCATTGACCGTATGCAGTTGATTTTGGATATCTTTGCTATGCGAGCTCGAAGCCATGAAGGGAAGCTCCAAGTTCACCTAGCCCAGATCAAATATCTCTTGCCTCGCTTGGTTGGTCAGGGGATTATGCTCAGCCGTCAGGCTGGGGGAATTGGTTCCCGTGGACCAGGTGAGAGCCAGCTGGAGCTGAACCGTCGTAGTGTTCGCAATCAAATCACGGATATCGAGCGTCAGCTCAAGGTGGTTGAGAAAAATCGGGCGACTGTCAGAGAAAAACGTCTGGAGTCTAGCACCTTTAAGATTGGTCTGATTGGTTACACCAATGCTGGGAAGTCAACCATCATGAACACCTTGACCAGTAAGACACAGTATGAAGCTGACGAGCTCTTTGCGACTCTGGATGCGACGACTAAGAGTATCCATCTGGGGGGCAATCTCCAAGTAACTTTGACTGATACTGTGGGCTTTATCCAAGATTTGCCGACAGAGTTGGTGTCCAGTTTCAAGTCAACCTTGGAAGAAAGCAAGCATGTAGACCTTCTGGTTCATGTTATCGATGCCAGCAATCCTTACCACGAGGAACATGAAAAAACAGTCCTGTCCATCATGAAAGACTTGGATATGGAAGATATTCCTCGCCTGACCCTGTATAATAAAGCGGATTTGGTGGAGGATTTCACGCCGACCCAAACACCTTATGCCCTCATTTCTGCCAAGTCTGAGGATAGTCGTGAGAACTTGCAGGCACTATTTTTAGAGAAAATCAAGGATATTTTTGAGTCTTTTACCCTGCGAGTGCCTTTTTCAAAGTCCTACAAGATTCATGATTTGGAAAGTGTTGCGATTCTGGAAGAACGCGATTATCAAGAGGACGGCGAAGTGATTAGAGGCTACATTTCTGAGAAAAATAAATGGAGGTTAGAAGAATTTTATGACTGATATTAAAACTTTGGCTCTAAAGTATGGAGGTTATACAAGTCTGGACAAGGTCTATCTGGATCAGCTTCTAGCTGGTAAAACAGAGCAGGAGCAGTTAACACTTATCACACCTCCGCCTAGCGTGGTCAATGCTTACTTTGCAGAACTCTACCAGAAAAAGAGTCCTCAAGCAGCGACGGATTATTTTGCGGAACTCAGTCAGGAACTGAATCTTTACAATACTGAACCTAGTTTCACTCTAGAGAATAAGCCTTTTATTCGGCTTAATCTGTCTGGTAAATCCTTTGGTTTTTGTTATGAGAGTGAGGGGCTGGGTAGAATTTTCTCTGAAAATGAGGAGAAAATCTTGGCTGACTTACTCTTTGAAATTGCGCAAATTTTCCCCCATCAACTGGTCTTTGAGGAGTCTGGCAAGATTTACATGAAGGCTGTCGAGGACGAGGAAATTGTTAGCGTGGAGAATCTCACAGCTTTGACTGATTTGGAAAGCTTGGCGGATGGTCGTACACGTCTCAAAGGTTACAGCCAAGAGGAGTTATTACAAGAAGCCACTGCTTTTTCTGGCAAGCGCTATTTCCGATCGGAAAACCGCACAGCCATGTTATATATTGATTAATTAGAAAGTATCGAATGGATATTCAATTTTTAGGAACGGGGGCTGGTCAGCCCTCTAAAGCCCGCAACGTTTCAAGTCTCGCCCTGAAACTCTTGGACGAGATTAACGAAGTTTGGCTCTTTGACTGTGGAGAGGGAACGCAAAATCGCATTCTGGAAACCACAATTCGACCACGTAAGGTCAGCAAAATCTTTATCACTCACTTGCATGGAGACCACATTTTTGGTCTGCCAGGTTTCCTTTCTAGCCGTGCCTTTCAGGCCAATGAAGAGCAGACAGATTTGGAAATCTATGGACCGCAAGGTATCAAGTCATTTGTCTTAACCAGTCTTCGTGTGTCGGGTTCTCGCCTGCCTTACCGTATTCATTTTCATGAGTTTGACCAAGATTCTCTAGGTAAAATCCTTGAGACCGATAAATTCACGGTGTATGCAGAGGAGTTGGATCATACTATTTTCTGTGTTGGCTATCGTGTCATTCAAAAGGACTTGGAAGGAACGCTAAATGCTGAAAAACTCAAGGCAGCTGGTGTCCCATTTGGCCCGCTTTTTGGAAAAATTAAAAACGGTCAGGACGTTGTTTTAGAAGACGGAACTGAAATCAAGGCGGCAGACTATATCTCAGCCCCACGTCCAGGTAAAATTATCACTATTTTAGGAGACACTCGAAAAACGGATGCCAGTGTGCGTCTGGCTGTCAATGCCGATGTCCTTGTCCATGAATCGACTTATGGCAAGGGCGATGAAATAATTGCTCGTAATCATGGTCACTCTACTAACATGCAAGCTGCACAAGTAGCGGTAGAAGCAGGTGCCAAACGACTATTGCTCAACCATATCAGTGCCCGTTTCCTCTCAAAAGATATCAGCAAGCTCAAAAAAGACGCTGCTAGTGTCTTTGAAAATGTCCATGTGGTCAAGGATTTGGAAGAAGTGGAAATCTAAAAGATCGAGAAAGGAACAGTATGCCTACTATTCTCATTACTGGAGCTAGCGGTGGCCTAGCACAAGAGATGGTCAAACTCTTGCCAAATGACCAGCTCATCTTGCTTGGTAGAGATAAGGAAAAATTAGCCCAACTCTACGGAAACCATCCCCATGCAGATTTGATTGAAATCGATATTACCGATGATTCAGCTTTAGAATCTCTGGTAACTGATCTCTATCTCCGCTATGGCAAGATTGATGTCTTGATTAACAACGCTGGTTACGGGATTTTTGAGGAATTTGACCAGATTTCTGACCAAGATATTCATCAGATGTTTGAGGTCAATACCTTTGCCCTGATGAATCTATCTCGTCGCCTTGCGGCTCGAATGAAGGAAAGTCGAAAAGGTCATATCATCAATATTGTTAGCATGGCTGGTTTGATTGCTACTGGCAAGTCCAGTCTTTACTCAGCGACCAAGTTTGCGGCTATTGGTTTTTCAAATGCTCTGCGCCTCGAACTGATGCCCTATGGAGTCTATGTGACAACGGTCAATCCAGGACCAATCCGTACAGAATTTTTTGACCAGGCCGACCCAGATGGCACCTATCTCAAATCGATTGACCGCTTCCTTTTAGAACCAGATGCAGTGGCTAAAAAGATTGTCAAGACTATAGGAAAAAACAAACGAGAACTTAATCTCCCGATTTTGTTGAACCTAGCCCATAAGTTTTATACTCTCTTTCCTAAGCTAGCTGATAAGTTGGCAGGGGGAATCTTTAATTATAAATAAAAAGAACCAATGTGCAGGTTGTTGCTAGCCTACATATTGGTTCTTATCATTTCTCAATTATCAAACTGGACTTCTTCTAGTAGATAGTCGATAAAGCGTTCTCCCATCTTAGATAGGCTGGTTTTTTCATGCTGGATATAGACCAGCTCAATTGGATCATCAATATCAAGTGGGATAGAAACGATATTGTCTCCGTTGAGGTTGCTGTTCAAAATCCCTGTTGCGATTGTGTATCCGTCCAGACCAATCAAGAGATTAAAGAGGGTAGCACGGTCACTGACCACAATGGATTTCTTGTGGTGTTCTTGGGAAAGAATCTCTTCTGAAAAGTAGAAGGAGTTGTGTGTCCCTTGGTCATAGCTGAGGTAAGGGAAGTTTTCCAAATCAGACAGTTTGACCTTGTCTTTCTTTGCCAGAGGGTTGGTCTTGCTGACAAAGATATGCGGTTGCGCTGTGAAGAGATGATGAGCCAGCAGGTGGTTGTCATCCAGCATTTTCGTTAAAACATCACGGTTGTAGCTGTTCAAAAATAGGACACCGACCTCACTACGGAAGTTCTTGACGTCGTCGATAATTTCCCAAGTACGAGTTTCACGAAGAAAGAGCTCATATTTCTCCATATCACTTTTCTTTAGCAGAGAGACGAAGGCATTGACCACAAAGGCATAGTGCTGGGATGAAACGCTAAAGAGTTCGCGGTGGGCGACAGGATTTTTATAGCGTTCCTCCAGAAGCTGGGTTTGCTCGACAACCTGACGGGCATAAGAGAGGAACTCCATCCCATCACGGGTCAAGGTGATTCCCTTGGGATTGCGGATAAAGATTTCAATGCCCATTTCATTTTCCAAATCTCTCACAGCATTGGAAAGACTTGGCTGGGTGATAAAGAGTTGCTTGGCTGCCTCATTCATGGAGCCAGTTTCGACGATTTTGATAATATAATGTAATTGTTGAATTCTCATGTTTTTATTGTACCACACTTGCGTCAGAATCGCCAAAGAAGATAGGAAAATCAGGAGCTTTGTGTGAGTCTCTTCTTGAAAAAAACACAAAATTTTGCTAGAATGAGTCTTATGAAAACATTCTATGATGTGCAGCAATTCCTCAAACGATTTGGTATTATTGTTTACATGGGAAAACGCTTATATGATATTGAACTGATGAAGTTGGAGCTTTCTCGGATTTACGATGCAGGGCTGATGGACAAATTAGACTATCTGGAAGCGGAAGCGGTTCTTCGCAGAGAGCACAAGATAGAATTGGATTATATTGAGAAAAATGGAGAAAAGAACTAATGGTTACTTGGATTTTGTGGGCGCTTATACTGGCAATGTTGGCATGGATGGGCTTTAACTATTTTCGTATTCGCCGTGCGGCTAAAATTGTAGACAACGAGGAGTTTGAAGCCTTGATTCGTACGGGTCAATTGATTGATTTGCGTGACCCAGCAGAATTTCACAGAAAACATATCCTTGGGGCCCGCAATATTCCTTCAAGTCAGTTGAAGACCAGTCTTGCAGCCCTTCGTAAGGATAAACCTGTCCTTCTTTACGAAAACCAACGTGCGCAACGGGTTACAAATGCGGCCCTTTACTTGAAAAAACAAGGTTTTTCTGAGATTTATATCCTTTCTTATGGATTGGATTCTTGGAAAGGGAAAGTGAAAGTTGAGAAATAAGAAAATGAGCTTGGATGTTTCCGAGCTCATTTTTTAATCACTTTTTCTGAGAAATTCACGAATGCTTGCCAACTCTTCTGAGTTAAGGGGGCGGTAGTCTCCTTCTTGAAGATTATCATCCAAGCTCCAAGGTCCAAAATGGATACGTTTGAGAGAAGTCACCTTGACCCCAACCGAGAGGAACATTTTCTTGACTTGATGAAATTTTCCTTCTGAAATGGTAATAGAGGCTTCGCTGTAGGAAGGACTTGTTGATAGAATCTCTAGTCTTGCAGGTTTACAGACAGTGCCATCTAAAAAGATAATTCCCTTTTGAAAGGTTTGGATATGGTCAGGTATTAGAAGTCCATTAACCTGGACTTGGTAAGTTTTATCGACATGATATTGGGGATGGAGGAGTTGGAAGCCCAAGGGACCGTTATCGGTCAAGAGGAGGAGTCCTGTCGTATCTCGGTCCAGTCGGCCGACGGCATAGAGCTTGTCAGACTGGATGTCAGGCGGAAGGAGGTCCATGACGGTTGGAAGTTTCTTGTCTTTGTTGGCTGTAACGACACTAGCTGGTTTATGAAGCATAAGATAGGTGTGCTCATAGCCTCGAATGATTTGGTCTTGAAAAAGGAGTTTTTGTAGTCCTGTATCGATATTTTGGGCTAGGGAGCGGGCTGGGCAACCATCGACGAGAATTTCCCCTTTGAGTAAGGCTTGCTTCATGGCCTTTCGGCTAACTTTTTCTTGGGCTAATAAATTATCTAAACGCATACTGTGCCTATCTTATCATAAGTCTCTTACTTTGAAAAGACTTGACGTGAAAAGAAAAGCAGAGTGAAAACATTTACACTTGCTTGAATTATGTTATTTACTTGAAATTATGGTATAATCGTTCAGTTAGAAAATAAATTTTGAATATTATAGAGGAAATCATGACAAAATTAAGAGAAGATATCCGTAACATTGCGATTATCGCCCACGTTGACCACGGTAAAACAACCCTCGTTGACGAATTATTGAAACAATCAGAAACGCTTGATGCACGTACTGAATTGGCAGAGCGTGCCATGGACTCAAATGATATCGAGAAAGAGCGTGGAATTACCATCCTTGCTAAAAATACAGCTGTTGCCTACAACGGAACTCGTATCAACATCATGGACACACCAGGACACGCGGACTTCGGTGGAGAAGTTGAGCGTATCATGAAAATGGTTGACGGTGTTGTCTTGGTTGTAGATGCCTACGAAGGAACCATGCCACAGACTCGTTTCGTATTGAAAAAAGCCTTGGAACAAGACCTTGTCCCAATCGTGGTTGTTAACAAAATCGATAAACCATCAGCTCGTCCAGCAGAAGTAGTGGACGAAGTCTTGGAACTTTTCATCGAGCTTGGTGCAGATGACGACCAGCTTGACTTCCCAGTGGTCTATGCATCAGCGATCAACGGAACTTCTTCATTGTCAGATGATCCAGCTGATCAAGAAACTACTATGGCACCAATCTTTGACACGATTATCGACCATATCCCAGCTCCAGTAGATAACTCAGATGAGCCTTTGCAGTTCCAAGTGTCACTTTTGGACTACAATGACTTCGTTGGACGTATCGGTATCGGTCGTGTCTTCCGTGGTACAGTTA
Source organism: Streptococcus pneumoniae (assembly GCF_001096185.1). Lineage (GTDB taxonomy): Bacteria > Bacillota > Bacilli > Lactobacillales > Streptococcaceae > Streptococcus > Streptococcus pneumoniae_B. Next base: position 110,660 of record NZ_CRPU01000005.1, on the reverse strand, counting down.
AGGTTGGGGACCAAGTTACCCTTTCTAAACTTGACGGTACAACTAAAAACTTCCGTGTTACAAAACTCTTCGGTTTCTTTGGTTTGGAACGTCGTGAAATCCAAGAAGCCAAAGCGGGTGACTTGATTGCCGTTTCTGGTATGGAAGATATCTTTGTCGGTGAAACCATCACTCCGACAGATGCAGTAGAAGCTCTTCCAATCCTACACATCGATGAGCCAACCCTTCAAATGACTTTCTTGGTTAACAACTCACCATTTGCTGGTAAAGAAGGTAAATGGGTAACTTCTCGTAAGGTGGAAGAACGCCTGCAGGCAGAATTGCAAACAGACGTTTCCCTTCGTGTTGACCCAACTGATTCACCAGATAAATGGACTGTTTCAGGACGTGGAGAATTGCACTTGTCAATCCTTATCGAAACAATGCGTCGTGAGGGCTATGAGCTTCAAGTATCTCGTCCAGAAGTTATCGTAAAAGAAATCGACGGTGTTAAATGTGAGCCATTTGAACGTGTTCAAATCGACACTCCAGAAGAATACCAAGGGTCTGTTATCCAAAGCCTTTCTGAACGTAAGGGTGAAATGTTGGATATGATTTCAACTGGTAATGGTCAAACTCGTTTGGTCTTCCTTGTTCCTGCGCGTGGTTTGATTGGATACTCAACTGAGTTCTTGTCAATGACTCGTGGTTACGGTATCATGAACCATACCTTCGACCAATACTTGCCATTGATTCCAGGTGAAATTGGTGGTCGTCACCGTGGTGCCCTTGTTTCTATCGATGCTGGTAAGGCTACAACTTACTCAATCATGTCTATCGAAGAACGTGGTACGATTTTTGTCAACCCAGGTACTGAGGTTTATGAAGGAATGATCATCGGTGAAAACTCTCGTGAAAATGACTTGACAGTTAACATCACTAAGGCTAAACAAATGACCAACGTTCGTTCAGCTACTAAGGACCAAACAGCTGTTATCAAGACACCTCGTATTTTGACTCTTGAAGAGTCTCTTGAGTTCTTGAACGACGATGAGTACATGGAAGTAACGCCTGAGTCTATCCGTTTGCGTAAACAAATCCTTAACAAGGCAGAGCGTGAGAAAGCTAACAAGAAGAAAAAATCAGCTGAATAAGAGCTAGAAAGAGAGAAAGATGGTTTATTTAGTCCTAGGAATTTTACTGCTTCTACTCTATGTATTTGCGACACCAGAAAGCATTAAAGGGACAGTCAATATCGTCGCTATGGTATGTATTTTAGTGGCACTCTTGATTTTATTGGCTCTATCTTTTCTGAAAATTTTTCAATTACCAACAGAAATGTTCCTAGCAATAGCCATGTTAATCCTAGCTTACTTTAGTGTGAGAGACATCACACTCATGCCAGTCAAAAAAAGTAAAAGAAGATAAAAAAGAGAGTTTTGGCTCTCTTTTTTTGCTTGTTAGAATGCTGAATCTGAGCATTTTCGTTTAGAATTATTTCCATAAAAATGGTAAAATAGTAGGAGTAGAAATGGAGTTCGAGACATGAAAGTAATAGATCAATTTAAAAATAAGAAAGTCCTTGTTTTAGGTTTGGCCAAGTCTGGTGAATCCGCAGCTCGTTTGTTGGATAAGCTGGGTGCCATTGTGACGGTAAATGACGGAAAACCTTTTGAGGACAATCCCGCTGCCCAAAGTTTGCTGGAAGAAGGGATCAAGGTTATCACAGGTGGTCATCCTTTGGAACTCTTGGATGAAGAGTTTGCTCTGATGGTGAAAAATCCAGGCATTCCTTACAGCAATCCCATGATTGAAAAGGCTTTGGCCAAGGGAATTCCAGTCTTGACTGAGGTGGAATTGGCTTATTTGATTTCAGAAGCACCGATTGTTGGTATTACTGGTTCGAACGGTAAAACAACCACAACGACCATGATTGGGGACGTTTTGACTGCTGCTGGCCAACATGGTCTTTTATCAGGAAATATCGGCTATCCTGCCAGTCAAGTGGCTCAAACTGCGACAGACAAGGATACGCTTGTCATGGAACTTTCTTCTTTCCAACTCATGGGCGTTCAAGAATTTCATCCAGAGATTGCGGTTATTACCAACCTCATGCCAACTCATATCGATTATCATGGTTCATTTGAGGAATATGTAGCAGCCAAGTGGAATATCCAAAACAAGATGACAGCAGCTGATTTCCTGGTCTTGAACTTTAACCAAGACTTGCCAAAAGAATTGGCTACTAAAACACAAGCCACTGTTGTACCATTCTCAACACTTGAAAAGGTTGATGGAGCTTATCTGGAAGATGGTCAACTCTACTTCCGTGGGGAAGTAGTCATGGCAGCGAATGAAATCGGAGTTCCAGGTAGCCACAATGTAGAAAATGCCCTTGCGACCATTGCTGTAGCCAAGCTTCGTGGTGTAGACAACCAAACCATCAAGGAAACTCTTTCAGCCTTCGGTGGTGTCAAACACCGTCTCCAATTTGTGGATGAAATCAAGGGTGTCAAATTCTATAATGACAGTAAGTCAACCAATATCTTGGCTACTCAAAAAGCCTTGTCAGGATTTGACAACAGCAAGGTCATTTTGATTGCAGGTGGTTTGGACCGTGGCAATGAGTTTGACGAATTGGTGCCAGATATTACTGGACTCAAGAAGATGGTCATCCTGGGTCAGTCTGCAGAACGTGTCAAACGGGCAGCAGATAAGGCTGGTGTGGCATATGTGGATGCGACTGATATTGCTGATGCGACCCGCAAGGCCTACGAGCTTGCGACTCAAGGAGATGTAGTCCTTCTCAGTCCTGCTAATGCTAGCTGGGATATGTATGCTAACTTTGAAGTACGTGGCGACCTCTTTATCGACACAGTAGCGGAGTTAAAGGAATAATATGAAAAAAATTGTCTTTACAGGTGGGGGGACGGTTGGACACGTGACGCTCAACCTTTTGTTAATGTCCAAGTTCATCGAAGATGGCTGGGAAGTCCACTATATCGGAGATAAACGTGGCATCGAACACCAAGAAATCCTCAAGTCAGGTCTAGATGTCACCTTCCATTCCATTGCGACTGGGAAATTGCGTCGCTATTTCTCTTGGCAAAATATGCTGGACGTCTTCAAAGTTGGTTGGGGAATTATCCAATCTCTCTTTATCATGTTGCGACTTCGTCCACAGGCTCTTTTTTCAAAGGGAGGCTTTGTCTCAGTACCGCCTGTTATCGCTGCGCGTGTGTCTGGAGTGCCTGTCTTTATTCATGAATCTGACCTGTCTATGGGCTTGGCCAATAAAATCGCCTATAAATTTGCGACGAAGATGTATTCAACCTTTGAGCAAGCTTCAAGTTTGTCTAAGGTTGAGCATGTGGGAGCAGTGACCAAGGTTTCAGACCAAAAAAGTCCAGAACCAGATGAATTGGTGGATATTCAAACCCACTTTAATCCCCAATTGCCAACTGTATTGTTTGTCGGTGGTTCTGCAGGTGCTCGTGTCTTTAACCAATTGGTGACAGACCATAAGAAAGAATTGGCAGAACGCTACAATATTATCAATCTAACGGGAGATTCTAGCCTGAACGAGTTGAGCCAAAATCTTTTTCGTGTTGACTATGTGACCAATCTCTATCAACCCTTGATGGAATTGGCTGATATTGTTGTGACACGTGGTGGTGCCAATACGATTTTTGAGCTCTTGGCCATGGCAAAATTACATGTTATAGTGCCACTTGGTCGTGAAGCAAGTCGTGGTGACCAGATTGAAAATGCAGCCTACTTTGTAAAAAAAGGCTATGCAGAAGAGCTTCAAGAAAGTGATTTGACCTTGGATAGTTTGGAAGAGAAGCTTTCTCACTTACTAAGCCACAAGGAAGATTATCAAGCCAAGATGAAGGCTTCTAAGGAATTGAAATCTCTAGCAGATTTTTATCAATTGTTGAAAAAAGATTTATCATAAGGAAAGTAAATGTCAAAAGATAAGAAAAATGAGGGCAAAGAAATCCTCGAAGAATTGAAAGAGTTATCAGAATGGCAGAAACGAAACCAAGAATATCTAAAAAAGAAGGCTGAAGAAGAGGCGGCCCTAGCTGAGGAGAAAGAAAAGGAAAGACAAGCTCGAATGGCTTCAAAATCTGAAAAGTCAGATGCAACCGAGGACCAAGAGAGTGAATCTGATTCAAAAGACTCAGAATCAGCTAAGGAAGAGTCTGAAGAAAAAGTAGCATCCTCAGAGGGTGACAAAGAGGAAGAAGAGATAGAAGAATCAGAGTCTAAAGAGGGCGAGGACCAGGATAAACAGTTTGCTAAAAAGGCTACAAAGGAAAAACCATCCAAAGCAAAGATTCCTGGCCTCCATATCTTACGAGCCTTCACGATTTTATTTCCAAGTCTGCTTTTATTGATTGTCTCTGCTTATTTGCTCAGTCCTTATGCGACCACGAAGGATAACCGTGTTGAGGGAACGGTGCAAACTACGGCTGATGATATTCTACAGGCTTCAGGCATTCAGGATTCGGATTATACGATTAACCTTCTGCTAGATAAGGCAAAATATGAAGAGCAGATCAAGTCTAATTATTGGGTTGAATCAGCTCAGCTTGTTTATCAATTTCCAACCAAGTTTACTATAAAGGTCAAGGAATACGATATTGTGGCCTACTATGTTTCTGGAGAAAATCATTATCCTATTCTTTCCAGTGGTCAGCTTGAGACCAGTGCGGTAAGTTTGGTGAGTCTGCCAGAAACTTATATATCAGTTCTTTTTAATGATAGTGAACAAATCAAGGCTTTTGTCTCAGAACTTGCTCAAATTAGCCCAGAACTCAAGTCTGCTATCCAAAAAGTGGAACTAGCCCCAAGCAAGGTCACATCAGATTTAATTCGATTGACTATGAATGATTCGGACGAAGTCTTGGTTCCCCTTTCTGAAATGAGTAAGAAACTGCCTTATTACAGCAAGATTAAGCCACAATTGTCAGAACCGAGTGTGGTCGACATGGAAGCTGGAATTTACAGTTACACTGTAGCGGATAAATTGATTATGGAAGCTGAGGAAAAAGCCAAACAAGAGGCTAAGGAAGCCGAGAAAAAACAGGAAGAAGAGAAGAAAAAGCTGGAGGAAGAGAGCAATCGAAACCAAACAAGTCAGCGTTCATCGCGTCGCTAGGCTTACCTTTTCTCCTATAGCTCTTTAGTTTCCATGTTTTTACTTGACAAGTGCTAGTAGAAATAATAGAATAGTAAAAAACCTTTAAAGCAGTCCAGAGAGGCAGCTAAGGTTAGACGGTGAAAGGGTGGAGACTACCCATTTTTCGTGGAACCTTGCTGTTGGCAGGTTCCTTTTTTCGTGCCTTCTTGTGGCCAGACTCTCTCACTAGCAAAGGTAAAAGGAGAAACCTATGCGAGAACATCGTCCAGTTATTGCTCTTGATTTTCCTAGTTTTGAGGCAGTCAAGGAATTTTTAGCTCTTTTTCCAGCAGAAGAAAGCCTTTATCTCAAGGTAGGGATGGAGCTCTATTACGCAACGGGGCCTGAGATTGTGTCTTACTTGAAAGGTCTGGGGCACAGTGTCTTTTTGGACCTCAAGCTGCATGACATTCCTAATACAGTAAAGTCAGCCATGAAGGTCCTGTCTCAGCTTGGTGTGGATATGACCAATGTTCATGCTGCTGGCGGCGTAGAGATGATGAAGGCGGCGCGTGAAGGTCTTGGAAGTCAAGCAAAATTGATTGCTGTCACTCAGCTGACCTCAACCTCAGAAGCTCAGATGCAGGATTTTCAAAATATCCAAACCAGCCTGCAGGAGTCAGTGATCCACTATGCCAAGAAGACAGCTGAAGCGGGTTTGGATGGTGTCGTTTGCTCGGCTCAGGAAGTGCAAGTCATCAAGCAGGCTACCAATCCAGATTTTATCTGTCTAACACCGGGCATTCGTCCTCAGGGAGCTGCTGTTGGAGACCAAAAACGCGTCATGACACCTGCTGATGCCTATCAAATCGGTAGTGACTATATCGTAGTGGGACGTCCCATTACCCAAGCTGAGGATCCTGTTGCAGCTTATCATGCCATCAAGGATGAATGGACACAGGACTGGAATTAAAGAACTAGATTAGAAAAATAAAAGGAGAAGACCGTGACACTTGCTAAAGATATCGCTAGCCACCTCTTGAAAATTCAAGCCGTTTACCTCAAACCAGAGGAGCCTTTCACTTGGGCATCTGGTATCAAGTCGCCGATTTATACTGATAATCGTGTGACATTAGCCTATCCAGAAACTCGTACCCTAATTGAAAATGGCTTTGTGGAAGCTATTAAAGAAGCCTTTCCAGAGGTTGAAGTGATTGCAGGAACTGCGACAGCAGGGATTCCTCACGGAGCTATTATTGCTGATAAGATGAATCTACCTTTTGCCTATATCCGTAGCAAACCAAAAGACCACGGAGCTGGTAATCAAATCGAAGGTCGCGTAGCTCAGGGTCAAAAAATAGTAGTGGTTGAAGACCTTATTTCAACTGGCGGTTCAGTTCTTGAAGCCGTAGCCGCAGCTAAACGCGAAGGAGCAGATGTGCTTGGAGTTGTAGCGATTTTCAGCTACCAATTGCCAAAAGCAGACAAAAACTTTGCGGATGCTGGTGTGAAATTGGTGACACTTTCAAACTATAGCGAGCTTATCCATCTAGCCCAAGAAGAAGGTTACATCACACCAGAAGGACTCGACCTCCTAAAACGCTTTAAGGAAGACCAAGAAACTTGGCAAGAGGTGTAAAAAATCAAAAGACTAAAAGGTTAAAAATTATACTATTCTGTCATATCAGGTGTATGAATGACAAGATTCAAGTTGTTAATGTTTTTTACGTCAATTGTTTCAGTTTTAGATTTGCTTGGCTTGCTCTTATATAAAAAGTAGCACACGTCATGAAAGTTACAAGGGTTAAAGTATAATCCATAAATATTGTCAGATCCCTTTTCTGAGATGTTGAAATTTCTTGCTTATCCCAGTCTTTTCAGTGATTTTGGTGTCAAGTTCTTTTTGGTTTTGAAAGATTATCCGTGAATTTCTTGCTTATTTATGATAAAATGGGAGTATCGCAAAAAAGACTCATTGTATTCAATTTTGAGTAAATCTAGGAGGATCCCATGTCAACAGAACATATGGAAGAACTAAATGACCAGCAGATCGTTCGCCGTGAAAAAATGGCTGCGCTCCGTGAACAAGGAATTGATCCTTTCGGAAAACGCTTTGAACGCACTGCAAATTCACAAGAATTAAAAGATAAATATGCCGACCTCGATAAGGAACAATTACACGATAAAAACGAAACAGCTACTATCGCAGGACGCTTGGTAACCAAACGTGGTAAAGGTAAAGTAGGTTTTGCCCACCTTCAAGACCGCGAAGGTCAAATCCAGATCTATGTTCGTAAGGATGCTGTCGGTGAAGAAAACTACGAAATCTTCAAAAAAGCAGACCTTGGTGATTTCCTTGGTGTCGAAGGTGAAGTGATGCGTACGGATATGGGAGAACTCTCTATCAAGGCTACTCACATCACTCACTTGTCTAAAGCACTTCGCCCACTTCCTGAGAAATTCCACGGTTTGACAGACGTTGAAACCATTTACCGTAAACGTTACCTTGACTTGATTTCGAATCGTGAAAGCTTTGAACGCTTTGTCACTCGTTCAAAAATCATCTCTGAAATTCGTCGTTACCTTGACCAAAAAGGTTTCCTTGAAGTGGAAACACCTGTTCTTCACAACGAAGCTGGTGGTGCTTCTGCCCGTCCATTTATCACCCACCACAATGCCCAAAACATTGACATGGTTCTTCGTATCGCGACTGAGCTTCACTTGAAACGCCTTATCGTGGGTGGTATGGAACGCGTCTATGAAATTGGCCGTATCTTCCGTAACGAAGGAATGGATGCTACTCATAACCCTGAGTTTACTTCTATCGAAGTCTACCAAGCTTATGCTGACTTTAAAGACATCATGGACTTGACGGAAGGCATTATCCAACATGCTGCTAAAGCTGTTAAAGGTGATGGTCCAGTCAACTATCAAGGTACTGAAATCAAGATCAACGAACCATTTAAACGTGTTCACATGGTGGATGCTATCAAAGAAATTACTGGTGTCGATTTCTGGCAAGACATGACTTTGGAAGAAGCTAAAGCTATCGCTGCTGAGAAGAAAGTTCCAGTTGAGAAACACTATACTGAAGTTGGTCACATCATCAATGCCTTCTTTGAAGAGTTTGTTGAAGAAACCTTGATCCAACCAACCTTTGTCTATGGACATCCAGTAGCTGTATCTCCACTGGCTAAGAAAAATCCTGAAGACCAACGCTTTACTGACCGTTTCGAGCTCTTCATCATGACCAAGGAGTACGGTAATGCCTTTACTGAGCTCAACGACCCAATCGACCAACTTAGCCGTTTTGAAGCCCAAGCTAAAGCTAAAGAACTTGGTGACGATGAAGCGACAGGCATCGACTACGACTACATTGAGGCTCTTGAATACGGTATGCCACCAACAGGTGGTTTGGGAATCGGTATCGACCGTCTCTGCATGCTCCTCACTGATACAACAACTATCCGTGATGTATTGCTCTTCCCAACAATGAAATAAATTCTTATCCTCTGGTACTTGCCAGAGGATTTTTCGATGCAAAAAGAGACTGAATTTAAGGAGAAAATGAAGTATAGTGTATTGAAGTTGAAATAGTACACTTTGATTTCTAAGACATTGTTAGAAATTGGTTTAAATTCCCTAATCAATTTGCGCATGTTTTATTTCATTTTACGATAGTACGCTGAAACTTTTCAAAAAGTACTAGAAATTGACTTGGATCCCCCAATTGATTTGTTCAGATTCACTATAAATAAAAAATTAATAAGTGGGATAGGAAGTTAGCGTCAACTAGGATAGTATCTTGCTTAAACAATATATATGGGATCGATATAAGTCCATAAGCCCTATTAGAGGATGTTCTGGTGTCTTATTCACTTGTTTTTTTATAGCATTAGTAGATCGAATCAGTAAATAAAAAAGTAGTTCAAATGCCTGGCAGCAAAAAATCTCAACGATTCACTTAATATAGACTAAAGTTTAGAGTTTAAGGAAAGTAGGGATAGTATATTGTATGAAAAAATAAGATGGTTTTTAAGCAAAACTCTTGAAAATGATTGAAAAAAGAGTTATTATAGTTGTATAGTAAAAAGCAAACGCTTACTTAATCAAGGAGGACAGTTTATGTCATACAAAACAAGCAATGCAGAAGGCCATGTAGATTTCATCAATACCTATGATTTGGAGCCAATGGCGCAACAAGTTATCCCTAAAGCAGCATTTGGCTATATCGCTAGTGGGGCGGAAGATACTTTCACTTTGCGTGAGAATATCCGCGCCTTTAATCACAAGCTCATCGTTCCTCATACACTTTGCAATGTAGAAAATCCAAGTACAGAGATTGAATTTGCAGGCGAAAAATTGTCTTCACCAATCATTATGGCGCCTGTTGCGGCTCATAAATTAGCGAATGAACAGGGTGAAATGGCGACTGCGCGTGGTGTGCATGAGTTTGGTTCTCTTTATACAACCAGCTCTTACTCTACTGTCGACCTTCCAGAAATTACGGAAGCCCTTCAAGGGACACCTCATTGGTTCCAATTTTACTTTAGTAAAGATGATGGCATTAACCGCCACATCATGGATCGTGTGAAGGCTGAAGGTTATAAAGCGATTGTCTTGACAGCAGATGCTACTGTAGGGGGTAATCGTGAGGTGGACAAGCGTAATGGCTTTGTCTTCCCAGTTGGCATGCCGATTGTTGAAGAATACCTGCCAGAAGGTGCTGGTAAATCAATGGACTTTGTTTACAAATCAGCTAAACAACGCTTGTCTCCACGTGATGTAGAATTTATCGCTGAATACTCAGGACTTCCTGTGTATGTCAAGGGACCACAATGCCGTGAGGACGTTGAACGTTCGCTTGCTGCAGGAGCTTCTGGTATCTGGGTAACCAACCACGGTGGTCGTCAAATCGACGGTGGACCAGCTGCCTTTGACTCGCTTCAAGAAGTGGCAGAAGCAGTTGATAAACGTGTGCCAATTGTCTTTGACTCTGGTGTTCGTCGTGGTCAACATGTCTTTAAAGCCTTGGCTTCAGGAGCAGACTTAGTAGCTATTGGCCGCCCTGTCATCTATGGCTTGGCTCTCGGTGGTAGTGTTGGTGTGCGTCAAGTCTTTGAACACTTGAATGCAGAATTGAAGACAGTCATGCAGTTGTCTGGAACTCAGACTATTGAAGATGTCAAACATTTCAAACTCCGTCACAACCCATACAACCCAACCTTCCCAGTTGACCCACGTGACTTAAAATTGTATTGATAAAACAGCTTGCCTCCACTTGATGTGGAGGTTTTTCTTCGTGTATTGGAAGAATAAATCGCTATCAAAAACTATATAAAGATATTTTTCGGTCAAATATCTTGCTAGGGCTTTCATTTTTTGCTATACTGGTGTAGTAATTAAATAATAGAGACATTTGGGGTGCTTTAAGCTGAGATGATACCCATTGAACCTGATACAGTTAAGACTGGCGAAGGGAAATGTGAACAGTTTTTTTCGTATGGCGAAATGAACGATCTAATCTTGTAAGTCAACTCTAATTCTTGATTGTAATTGGAGTTTTTTTGTTTATATAAACTGGATAGGCTTGTTTAGGTAGCTCTCTGCAAATACCCTCGATGTTCTTTAAAAGGATCAAGTGAAACTAGGATTTTGCTTGGTATCTCTTGGTGTTTTATTGATTACTAAGGAGTAAAGAGAGGAAAAATAAATATGGAAACACAAGACTATGCATTTGAGCCAGGTTTGACTGTTGGAGAATTATTAAAAAGCAGTCAGAAGGATTGGCAAGCTGCAATCAATCATCGTTTTGTTAAGGAACTTTTTGCGGGGACAATTGAGAATAAGGTCTTAAAAGACTACCTAATTCAAGATTATCACTTCTTTGATGCCTTCTTATCCATGCTGGGTGCCTGCGTAGCCCACGCAGACCAGCTTGAATCTAAACTCCGTTTTGCTAAGCAACTAGGTTTTCTTGAAGCAGATGAAGATGGTTATTTCCAAAAGGCTTTCAAAGAGTTAAACGTATCTGAGAATGACTATCTGGAAGTGACCTTGCACCCTGTAACAAAAGCCTTTCAGGATTTAATGTATTCGGCTGTGTCTTCATCAGACTATGCTCATCTTTTGGTCATGCTAGTCATTGCAGAAGGTCTCTATTTAGACTGGGGTTCTAAAGATTTGCCTCTACCTGAAGCCTATATTCATTCGGAATGGGTCAATCTCCACAGAGGTCCTTTCTTTGCAGAGTGGGTTCAATTTTTGGTTGACGAACTTAATCGTGTCGGGAAAGGTCGAGAAGATTTGACAGAACTTCAGCAACGCTGGAATCAAGCAGTTTCTTTAGAATTAGCCTTTTTTGATATTGGTTATGATGCCTAGAGAAGGCTCATGATATTTACAAATTTGATGAGGTAAATCTCTTCGAAAATCTCTTCAAACCACGTCAGCTTCATCTTGCCGTAGGTATGGTTACTGACTTCGTCAGTCTTATCTACAACCTCAAAACAGTGTTTTGAGCTGACTTCGTCAGTCTTATCTACAATCTCAAAGCAGTGATTTGAGCAACCTGCGGTTAGCTTCCTAGTTTGTTCTTTGATTTTCATTGAGTATAAATCATTCAATGTAAATGAAAAAAATTTCTTAACGAAAGATAGAGATAAATCGAAATCAGTAGATCGTATAAAGTGAAAAGGAAGGATTTCAATATGACAAGTTTAAAATTATTAAAAGAAAAAGCACCTTTGGTCATTTGCATAACCAATGATGTAGTAAAAAATTTCACAGCAAATGGATTAGTAGCACTAGGTGCATCACCAGCTATGAGTGAGTTTCCTGCTGATTTAGAGGATTTGTTAAAGTATGCTGGTGGCTTATTGATTAACATTGGGACCTTAACGGATGATAATTGGAAGTTGTACCAAGAAGCACTAAAAATTGCAGAGAAATATAATGTCCCAGCAGTATTAGATCCAGTAGCTTGTGGAGCAGGAGAATATAGAAAAAAAGTAGCAGATGATCTAATCAACAATTACAAACTAGCAGCGATTAGGGGAAATGCTGGCGAGATTGCTTCTTTAGTAGGTATAAATGTGGCGTCTAAAGGAGTAGACAGTGCGGGAGTAGATAATATTGATGAAATTGCTCTAGCAGCAAATGAGAAGTTCAATATTCCTATAATAGTAACAGGTGAAGTGGATGCCATTGCGGTAAATGGAGAAGTGGTAACGATTCATAATGGTAGTGCCATGATGCCAAAAGTCATTGGGACAGGATGCTTGTTAGGTGCTGTAGTAGCAAGCTTTATCGGACTAGAAAAAGGTCAAGAATTGAAATCATTAGAAACAGCAATGTTGGTTTACAATATCGCTGGAGAAATGGCAGAAAAACGTCCAAATGGACATCTTCCAGGTACCTTTAAAGTTGAATTTATAAATGCCTTATACGAGATTACAGACGAAGATGTAAAGGAATTCAAAAGAGTGAAGTAAGATGTTTCATAAAGAATTATTAAAACTATATTTTATTTGTGGAACGACTACTTGCCAAGGCAAAGATTTATATACAGTCGTCGAGGAAGCCTTAAAAGGTGGTATAACCTTATTTCAATTTCGAGAAAAGGGTGCGGGTGCTTTAAAGGGATCAGAAAAACTTGAACTAGCCATCCGAATTCAAGAACTTTGTAAAAAATACAATGTGCCGTTTATTGTTAATGATGATATTGAGTTAGCATTAGAGATAGATGCTGACGGAGTACATGTAGGTCAAGATGATATTGGTGTTGATGAAATTAAAAAATTGATGCCAGATAAAATAATTGGTCTTTCGATAAAGAACGAGGAAGAATTTCAACAATCAAAAGTTGAATATGTAGATTATGTTGGTGTTGGTCCTGTATTTGATACCCAGTCAAAGGATGATGCTGGTGGCGCTATAGGCTATGAAGGACTTGAAGTCATGAGAAAACTATTGCCACAAATGCCTTTAGTTGCAATTGGTGGGATACAGACGCAAGATATTAAAGACATTATGAAGACTAATATGGATGGTGTTTCAATCATTTCAGCAATATCGTATGCAAAAAATATAGAAAAAACTGTTCGAGAAATGAGTGAACAATAGGTATCTATCTAACCAAAGAAAGATCTGCTGTATTTCCAGTTCAATTTCTTGAACTAGTATAAAATGTGTGTTATAATAATTACATAATTAAATAATAAAGACATTTGGGGTGCTTTAGGCTGAGATGATACCCATTGAACCTGATACAGTTAAGACTGGCGAAGGGAAATGTGAACAGTTTTTTTCGTATGTCGAAAAGAACGGTCTAATCTTGTAAGCTAAACTCTAATTCTCGTTTGTAATTGGAGTTTTTTTGTTTATTAAAAGAGGATAGGCTGGACGTTAAGCCTTTCGGTAGGTCTCCTTGAATGCCCCACTTTTCTTTAAAAAAAGGAGTTTTTTATGTTGAAAAAATGGCAATTAAAAGATGTTATCTTACTTGCTTTCTTGTCTATCTTTTTTGGTGGCGTTTTTGTGGGATCTGGCTATCTGTTTGATATCCTCACCCTGATCTTAGCACCTCTTGGTTTACAGGCCTTTGCCAATGAAATCCTCTTTGGACTCTGGTGTATGGCCGCGCCCATTGCTGCTATCTTTGTTCCGAGAGTCGGAAGTGCAACGATTGGAGAAGTTCTAGCTGCGCTTGCTGAAGTCCTTTATGGTAGCCAATTCGGTCTAGGTGCCCTTTTGTCCGGCTTGGTTCAAGGTTTGGGAAGTGAACTTGGTTTTATCGTAACTAGAAATCGCTATGAGAGTTGGCTCTCTCTAACTGCTAATAGTATTGGGATTACGCTTGTTAGCTTTGTCTATGAATACATTAAGTTAGGTTACTACGCCTTTTCACTTCCGTTTGTCCTTTCCTTGCTTGTGGTACGTTTTATTTCTGTTTATTTCTTCTGTACCATTTTGGTTCGTGCCATTGTCAAACTCTATCATCAGTTTGCAACTGGAGGAAAAGCATAGATGGGTCTGGAATTACGGGAGATTCAGTCCCCAATTTTTTCGGAACCGATTGATTTTACTTTTCATGAGCAAGCCTTTACCTTGTTAGTTGGGAGTAGTGGGTCTGGAAAATCCAGTCTCTTTCAAATGATTGCCCAAGTCAGTTCTCTTCCCTATAGTGGTCAAGTACTGATAGATGGGAGCGAGGTCAGTCAGCTTTCTATCATCGAACGTGTCCAAACGGTTGGTATTCTCTTTCAAAATCCCAATCATCAATTTACCATGGAGAACTTGTTTGAGGAGCTAATTTTTACCTTGGAGAATATCGGCCATCCCGTTCAGGAAATTGATTCTAAAATAGCAGAGGTGGTCCAGCAATGTCGTTGTGAGAAGATCTTGCACCGCCCCATCCATCACTTATCAGGTGGGGAAAAGCAAAAGGCTGCTTTGGCTGTTCTCTTTGCTATGAATCCTAGGGTCTATCTCTTGGATGAGCCTTTCGCTTCTATTGACCGCAAGAGTAGGATAGAGATATTGGAGATTCTAAAAGAGTTGGTCTCTAATGGGAAGACAGTTATTTTGTGCGACCATGATTTATCTGATTATGAAGCCTATATCGACCATATGGTGGAGCTAAGAGACGGACAACTAAGGGAAGTGTTTCAAATCCCTACCTCTGAGATGACACAGGTTGCTTCAAAGGAGGTTGCTTCTAGCCCAGAACTATTCCATATGGATCGAACGACTTGTGAGCTGGAGAAGCGTCCCCTCTTTTCGATTGCGGATTTTACATTTTACCAAGGAATTTCCTGTATCTTGGGTGATAATGGTGTCGGGAAATCCACCCTCTTTCGGTCTATTCTTCAATTTCAAAAGTATAAGGGGCGCATTACCTGGAAGGGGACAGTCCTGAAAAAGAAAAAGAGTTTGTATCATGACCTGACGGGTGTTGTTCAGGAAGCTGAGAAGCAGTTTATTCGAGCCAGTCTGCGAGAAGAGCTTCAATTAGATGGAGCTGATTCTGAAAGAAATCAGCGAATTCTTCAAGCTTTACGGTATTTTGATTTGGAGCAGGCACTCGATAAGAGTCCTTATCAATTAAGTGGTGGTCAGCAAAAGATTCTTCAGCTCTTGACTATCTTGACTAGCAAGGCTTCTGTGATCTTGCTGGATGAACCTTTTGCAGGTTTGGATGATAGAGCTTGCCATTATTTTTGTCAGTGGATTCTGGAGGAGAGAAATCAAGGAAGAAGTTTTTTGATGATTACACATCGTTTAGACCCCTTAATCACTGTGGTTGATTATTGGATTGAGATGACTAGTCAGGGGCTCAGTCATGTGAACGAAGTGACTATCACCAAACCGCTCACATCTCAGAGTAGCAATACTCAAGGGGAGGTGAGATAGTATGGTCAAAGTAGCAACCCAGACACCTATTATCAGTCTCTTCTTGCTGATTTTATCCTTGGAAACATCTTTCCTTCCTTCGATTGCTCTGAATCTTTCGGTAGTCGCATTTTGCATTTTCTTTATGCTTTATTACCGTCGATTTAAAGTATTGGTTTGGATGATTCTACTCGCCATCTTGCCATCTTTGGCCAACTACTGGGCAGTTCAGTTACATGGAGATGCTTCGCAGGCAGTCATGCTTGGAACGAGGGCCTTTGTGACCGTTTGTATTGGTCTTGTCTTTGTTTCCTCTATTTCCCTAAAAGAGCTTCTTTTGTACTTGGCTCAAAAGGGGTTATCACGTTCTTGGGCCTATGCCTTGATTGTAGTATTTAATTCCTTCCCCCTCATTCAGCAAGAAATCAAGTCCCTTAAGGAAGCTTGCCTATTGCGTGGTCAAGAACTGCATTTTTGGTCTCCCTTGATTTACAGCAAAGTTCTGATGACAGTCTTTAGGTGGCGTCATCTTTATCTGAGAGCTCTGTCGGCGCATGGATATGATGAACATGCACAGGTGGAGAATAGCTATCGGACTTTTTATATTCCTAAAAAAACAAAATTAATCTACCTGCTTTTCTTTTTATTGCTTCAAACCAGTCTATTTTTATAAAGGAGTTATTATGGAATTTACAGATATTGCGATGGAATTATCCAAGGAAGCTTGGCAGGCCTCCTTTCATCACCCCTTTGTTTTACAGTTGCAAGAGGGAAATTTAGACCCGTCCATCTTTCGCTATTACTTGATTCAGGATGCCTACTATTTGAAGGCCTTCTCAGAAGCCTATCACCTCTTGGCTGAAAAGACTTCCAATCAAGAGATGAAAAGACTCTTGAAACAAAATGCTCAGAGTCTAGTGGAGGGTGAGTTATTTATCCGCCAACAATTTTTCAAGGAATTGGAAATCAGCGATCAGGAAATGGAGCAACATCCAATTGCTCCAACCTGCTATCATTATATCTCACACATTTATCGGCAATTTGAAGAAGCAAATCTAGCCATCGCTTTTGCAAGTTTACTGCCTTGTCCTTGGTTATACCATGATATAGGCAAATCACTTAATCTTAAACCATCACCAAATCCTCTCTACCAACAATGGATTGAAACTTATATTACGGATGAACTCGAACAGCAAATAAAAGAAGAGTCTGAGCTAGTCAATCAACTTTATCGAGAAAGTGACGAGATGGACAAGAAAAAAATGCTAGAAGCCTTCCACATCAGTGTTCATATGGAAGCCAAGTTTTGGGAAATGGCTTACCAACACCAGACATGGAAGAGCGATTTACAGTCTTTAGAAAAAGGAGAAGAGTAGAAACATGAGAAAGCACCAATTACAAGTTCACAAATTAACCATTTTATCTATGATGATTGCCCTTGATGTAGTCCTTACACCTATCTTTCGGATTGAGGGAATGGCACCGATGTCCAGTGTAGTCAATATTCTAGCGGGAATCATGATGGGACCTGTTTATGCCTTGGCTATGGCTACAGTAACAGCCTTTATCCGTATGACAACTCAAGGGATTCCGCCTTTAGCTCTCACAGGAGCGACTTTTGGAGCCCTTCTAGCAGGTCTCTTTTATAAGTACGGTCGAAAATTTTACTTTTCTGCCTTGGGAGAAATTTTGGGAACAGGTATTATTGGTTCTATTGTTTCCTATCCTGTTATGGTACTCTTTACAGGATCGGCTGCTAAGCTTAGCTGGTTTATCTACACGCCTCGATTTTTCGGAGCAACCTTGATTGGTACAGCGATTTCCTTTATTGCTTTTCGATTTTTAATCAAGCAGGAATTCTTTAAAAAAGTGCAGGGATATTTCTTTGCTGAAAGGATAGATTGATGCAGGAATTGATAAATCCTTTTCCTCTGGAAACGAGTTCTCTTATTCACTGTATGACCAATGAGATTTCTTGTGAGATGCTGGCAAATGGGATTTTGGCTCTGGGATGCAAACCTGTCATGGCAGATGATCCCCGTGAGGTTCTTGATTTTACTAAGCAAAGTCAGGCTCTCTTCATCAATTTGGGGCATTTGTCAGCTGAGAAGGAAAAAGCAATCCGCATGGCAGCCTCGTATGCAGCTCAAGTTTCTCTTCCAATGGTAGTAGATGCGGTTGGCGTAACGGCTTCCTCCATTCGTAAGAGCTTAGTTAAAGACCTCTTAGACTATAGCCCAACGGTCCTTAAAGGAAATATGTCGGAAATTCGAAGTCTTGTTGGCTTAAAACACCACGGAGTCGGAGTCGATGCGAGTGCTAAAGATCAAGAAACTGAGGATTTGCTTCAAGTCTTGAAAGACTGGTGTCAGACCTATCCTGGTATGTCATTCTTAGTCACAGGTCCCAAGGATCTCATCGTTTCAGAGAATCAAGTTGCTTTACTGGAGAATGGCTGTGCAGAATTAGACTGGATAACAGGGACAGGAGATTTGGTTGGAGCCTTGACAGCCGTTTTTCTCAGCCAAGGAAAGACTGGATTTGAAGCTTCTTGCTTAGCAGTTTCTTATCTCAATATCGCTGCTGAGAGAATTCTTGTTCAAGGAATGGGATTGGAAGAATTTCGTTACCAAGTACTCAATCAGCTTTCGCTCCTAAGAAGAGATGAAAATTGGCTGGATGCCATCAAAGGAGAGGTTTATGAATAGAGAAGCACTTAGACTATATCTGGTAACTAATCGCTATCAAGATTCCGTGGAAAGCTTTCTTGCAAAAGTTGAGACTGCCTGCCGTGCAGGGGTTACCATAGTCCAATTACGAGAAAAAAATCTTACCACCAATCAATACTATCAACTGGCAAAACAAGTCAAGGAAATAACAGATGCTTATCAGGTACCCTTGATAATCGATGATCGGTTGGATGTTTGTCTTGCGGTTGATGCAGCAGGTCTGCATATCGGAGACGATGAACTACCCGTTTCGGTTGCCCGCAAAGTCCTTGGTCCTGAAAAAATCCTTGGTGTCACCGCTAAAACGGTTAAAAGAGCTCTGGAAGCGGAGAAATCAGGTGCAGATTACTTGGGGACAGGAGCCATTTTCCCAACCACCACCAAGGAAAATGCGCCCATTACTCTGATATCGACCTTGAAAACAATTTGCAAAACGGTTGCCATTCCAGTAGTTGCTATTGGCGGCTTGACTTCAGAGAACATTGACCAGCTTATGGGCACTGGTATAGCTGGTGTAGCTGTAGTACGTGATTTGATGCAGTCAGAAGATATAGAGGCAAAAACGCAAGCCTTTTTAACAAAGTTGGATGACATTATTTCCTAACTAATACTCAATGAAAATCAAAGAGCAAACTAGGAAACTAGTCGCAGGTTGCTCAAAGCACAGCTTTGAGGTTGCAGATGTAAGCTGACGTAGTTTGAAGAGATTTTCGAAGATTATAAAAACTCTCTAATTCCCTTAAGGTGGGAACTAGAGAGTTTTTTTCTTAATCTTTAAAACTTGTATGGTTGACTGGGCCAGAACCATGACCGAGTTGAGGAGCATCTTGGATGGCTTTCGTAATAAAGGCCTTGGCCTTATCAACTGCCTGGTAAAGGCTTTTTCCCTTGGCTAGTTCAGCCGTAATCACTGCAGCAAAGGTACATCCAGTACCATGGGTGTGACAGGTTTGAATTCGTGGGCTTTCCCAGACAAATTGGTCATCCTTGGTAAAGAGGAAATCCTTGGCACCGCCTTCGAGATGGCCGCCTTTGATAACAACAGACTGAGGACCAAATTCTTTTAAAATCAGGCGACCAGCACGCTGCATGTCTTCAGGATCATGGATTGAAAAACCAACAATCTCTTCTGCCTCAGGAAGATTTGGCGTAATAATCGTTGCTAGAGGTAGTAAGTTTGTTTTGAGATAGTCTCTAGCACTTGAGTCGATCAAGGCATCTCCACTTGTAGCAACCATAACTGGATCAAGGACGTATGGACAATCCAGTTTTTTAAGATAGGGTTGGATGATTTCCATGATGTCAGTAGTTGCCAACATCCCAGTTTTTACAGCCTGAGGTGGAATATCAGAAAAGACACTGTCCAATTGGGCTTTCAACATTTGAGGAGAAACGTGCTCGATCAATTGAACGCCTCTGGTATTTTGAGCGACAAGGCTGGTCACAACGGCCATTCCATAGACATCTCTTGCTTGGAATGACTTTAAATCAGCCATAATGCCAGCACCGCCACTAGGGTCAGTCCCTGCAATGGTCAAAGCAACGGGTAAATAAGTCATCTAAAACCTCCCAACCAACTGAAGTTTGTATAATCAAGAACAAGAAAGTCTGTTTTAGGAAGGTAATAGAAGACTGCTAGTCCCCATTATCATTTCCACTTCCATCAGCTAGCATTACCTAGATTGAGTCAGAGGGATCTAACAGTCGTTAATCTCAGCTTTACGCACCCCTAGTGGTTGTTTTCTTTTTTCTTTAGTATAGCATATTTTTATTGTTTATATAGTAATATTTGACTGCAAATCGTTTTTCAAATGATTAAAATCCTATTTTTCGACAAAAAGATTGATTTTATAATTGACAAATGTAGATTTTGAGAGTATACTGATGATTATAATTGACAAATGTAGATTTTGGAGGTGTGATGATGCAGATTTCAGATGCAGAATGGCAGGTCATGAAGATTATTTGGATGCAAGGAGAGCAGACTAGTACGGATTTGATCAGGGTTCTGGCGGAGCGGTTCGACTGGTCCAAGTCGACCATTCAAACTCTTTTGGCTCGTCTGGTTGAGAAAGAGTGTCTGACAAGGAAAAAAGAAGGCAAGTTCTTTGTTTATTCAGCCCTTTTAACTTTGGATCAAAGTCGAGACTTGCTTGTCCAAGATATTAAGGACAAGGTTTGTTCCCGTAGGATTAAGAATTTGTTGGCTGATTTGATTATGGAATGTGATTTTACTCTGGCTGACTTGGAAGACTTGGAAGCTGTGATTTCTGAGAAGAAATCAAGTGCTGTGACAGAAGTAAAATGTAATTGTATGTAAAGGAGACGTCATGTTAAATAGTATTGTAACCATTATTTGTATTGCCCTTATCGCGTTTATCTTGTTTTGGTTTTTCAAAAAGCCTGAAAAATCTGGACAAAAGGCCCAGCAAAAAAAGGGCTACCAAGAGATTCGAGTGGAGGTCATGGGGGGCTATACGCCTGAGTTGATTATCCTCAAGAAATCAGTGCCAGCCCGCATTGTCTTTGACCGTAAGGATCCTTCACCTTGTTTGGATCAGATCGTCTTTCCAGACTTTGGTGTACATGCGGACTTACCAATGGGTGAAGAGTATGTAGTGGAAATCACGCCTGAGCAGGCTGGAGAGTATGGTTTCTCTTGTGGCATGAATATGATGCACGGTAAGATGATTGTAGAATAGGAGAATGATATGACTGAAATTGTAAAAGCAAGTCTTGAAAATGGTGTTCAAAAAATCCGTATCACGGCAGACAAAGGCTACCATCCAGCCCACATTCAACTGCAAAAAGGAGTTCCTGCTGAGATCACCTTTCATCGTGCTACTCCTTCAAACTGTTACAAGGAAATTCTGTTTGAAGAAGAAGGCATCTTGGAACCAATCGGCGTAGATGAGGAGAAAGTCATTCGTTTTACACCTCAAGAATTAGGTCAACATGAATTTTCTTGTGGCATGAAGATGCAAAAGGGAAGTTATACAGTTGTTGAGAAGACTCGAAAATCTCTATCACTTTTACAGCGTTTTTGGATTACCAGTATCTTTACTGTGCCTCTTGTGATTCTCATGATTGGGATGTCGACAGGGGGAATTAGTCACCAAGTCCTGCGTTGGGGCACCTTTTTAGCCACAACACCGATTATGCTAGTAGCAGGTGGTCCTTATATCCAAAGTGCTTGGGCTAGTTTTAAAAAGCACAATGCCAACATGGATACCTTGGTTGCTCTGGGAACCCTAGTGGCCTATTTCTATAGCTTAGTTGCCCTCTTCGCTGGCCTCCCCGTTTACTTTGAAAGTGCTGCATTTATCTTCTTCTTCGTTCTTTTGGGAGCCGTTTTTGAGGAGAAAATGCGGAAAAATACTTCCCAAGCTGTGGAGAAATTACTTGACTTGCAGGCTAAAACTGCAGAAGTCTTGCGTGAGGATAACTATGTTCAAGTTCCTTTGGAGCAAGTCAAGGTAGGTGATCTGATTCGAGTGCGTCCCGGTGAAAAGATTGCGGTTGATGGTGTCGTAGTAGAAGGTATCTCTAGTATTGATGAGTCTATGGTGACAGGTGAGAGTCTGCCTGTGGACAAGACAGTTGGAGATACCGTCATTGGTTCAACCATCAATAATAGTGGAACGCTTGTTTTTAGAGCAGAAAAAGTTGGTTCAGAGACTGTTTTGGCTCAGATTGTGGATTTTGTGAAGAAAGCTCAGACAAGTCGTGCGCCGATTCAGGACTTGACGGATAAAATTTCAGGCATTTTTGTCCCAGCAGTTGTCATTTTAGGAATCGTGACCTTTTGGGTTTGGTTCGTCTTGCTCAGGGATAGTGTAGTCGTGCTTGGAGCGAGTTTTGTGTCTTCTCTTCTCTATGGGGTGGCGGTTTTGATTATCGCCTGCCCTTGTGCCTTGGGACTTGCAACACCGACAGCCCTTATGGTGGGGACAGGTCGCAGTGCAAAGATGGGAGTTCTCCTCAAAAATGGAATGGTTCTACAGGAAATACAGAAAGTCCAAACTCTTGTCTTTGACAAGACAGGGACTTTGACGGAAGGAAAACCAGTGGTCACAGATATTATTGGCAACGAGACAGAAGTACTTGGATTGGCAGCATCCTTGGAAGAAGCTTCTCAACACCCACTGGCTGAGGCCATTGTCAAGCGAGCGACTGAAATTGGACTTGAGCTTCACACTGTGGAAAATTTCCAAGCCTTGCACGGAAAAGGTGTTTCAGGGCAAATCAATGGAAAACAAGTTCTGCTTGGAAATGCTAAAATGCTGGATGGCATGAACATTTCTAGCACTTATCAAGATAAACTAGAAGAACTGGAAAAAGAAGCTAAGACAGTTGTGTTCTTGGCTGTTGAGAATGAAATCAAAGGCTTGCTTGCTCTGCAAGATATTCCTAAGGAAAATGCCAAGCTTGCCATCAGTCAGTTGAAAAAACGAGGTCTTAAAACAGTCATGCTGACAGGAGACAATGCAGGTGTGGCGCGTGCTATTGCCGATCAGATCGGAATCGAAGAGGTCATTGCAGGTGTCTTGCCAGAAGAAAAAGCCCATGAAATCCATAAACTACAAGCGACTGGCAAGGTAGCCTTTGTTGGGGACGGTATCAATGATGCTCCTGCCCTTAGTGTAGCAGATGTGGGGATTGCTATGGGAGCTGGAACAGATATTGCTATCGAGTCAGCGGATTTGGTGTTGACAACCAATAACCTCTTAGGAGTGGTTCGTGCCTTTGACATGAGTAAGAAAACCTTTCATCGTATTCTGCTCAATCTTTTCTGGGCCTTTATCTACAATGTCGTAGGAATTCCGATTGCAGCAGGAGTCTTTTCAGGTGTTGGACTGGCTCTCAATCCAGAATTGGCAGGTCTAGCCATGGCCTTTAGTTCTGTATCTGTTCTGACTAGTTCTCTTCTCTTAAACTTTACTAAAATAGACTAAAAGTAATGACTAGATTTCTTTGTTATAAAACAGGAATGGTAGCATTTTCAAAACTGTATTAGAATAGAGAATAGAGAGTTTTGAGCAGATTTTTAGAAAAGTCAGCATAAATATGATACAGTGGAATAGTAAAAGTTTGGAGAACGTTTCCAATTCTATGTAATCGTATTCTCCAAGTCTAAAAAAATTGAAGGAGAGTTATCACTATGACTCAAGGGAAAATTACTGCATCTGCAGCAATGCTTAACGTATTGAA
Source organism: Streptococcus pneumoniae (assembly GCF_001096185.1). Classification (GTDB taxonomy): domain Bacteria; phylum Bacillota; class Bacilli; order Lactobacillales; family Streptococcaceae; genus Streptococcus; species Streptococcus pneumoniae_B. The sequence goes on along the minus strand of NZ_CRPU01000005.1, from coordinate 87,221 downwards.
AACATGGGGCGTAGACACAATCTACGGTATCCCATCAGGAACACTCAGCTCATTGATGGATGCTTTGGCTGAAGAAAAAGATATTCGCTTCTTGCAAGTTCGCCACGAAGAAACAGGTGCTCTTGCAGCGGTTATGCAAGCTAAATTCGGCGGCTCAATCGGGGTTGCAGTTGGTTCAGGTGGTCCAGGTGCGACTCACTTGATTAACGGTGTTTACGATGCAGCTATGGATAACACTCCATTCCTAGCGATCCTTGGATCACGTCCAGTTAACGAACTCAACATGGATGCTTTCCAAGAATTGAACCAAAACCCAATGTACAACGGTATCGCTGTCTACAACAAACGTGTAGCTTACGCTGAGCAATTGCCAAAAGTTATTGACGAAGCTTGCCGTGCTGCAGTTTCTAAAAAAGGTCCAGCTGTTGTTGAAATCCCAGTAAACTTCGGTTTCCAAGAAATCGACGAAAACTCATACTATGGATCAGGTTCATACGAGCGTTCATTTATCGCTCCTGCTTTGAACGAAGTTGAAATCGACAAAGCTGTTGAAATCTTGAACAATGCTGAACGTCCAGTTATCTATGCTGGTTACGGTGGTGTTAAAGCTGGTGAAGTGATCACTGAATTGTCACGTAAAATCAAAGCACCAATCATCACAACTGGTAAAAACTTTGAAGCTTTCGAATGGAACTATGAAGGTTTGACAGGTTCTGCTTACCGTGTTGGTTGGAAACCAGCCAACGAAGTGGTCTTTGAAGCAGACACAGTTCTTTTCCTTGGTTCAAACTTCCCATTTGCTGAAGTTTACGAAGCATTCAAGAACACTGAAAAATTCATCCAAGTTGATATTGACCCTTACAAACTTGGTAAACGTCACGCCCTTGACGCTTCAATCCTTGGTGATGCAGGTCAAGCAGCCAAAGCTATCCTTGACAAAGTGAACCCAGTTGAATCTACTCCATGGTGGCGTGCAAACGTTAAGAACAACCAAAACTGGCGTGATTACATGAACAAACTCGAAGGTAAAACTGAGGGTGAATTGCAATTGTATCAAGTTTACAATGCAATCAACAAACATGCTGATCAAGACGCTATCTACTCAATCGACGTAGGTGACACTACTCAAACATCTACTCGTCACCTTCACATGACACCTAAGAACATGTGGCGTACATCTCCACTCTTTGCGACAATGGGTATTGCCCTTCCTGGTGGTATCGCTGCTAAGAAAGACAATCCAGATCGCCAAGTATGGAACATCATGGGTGACGGTGCATTCAACATGTGCTACCCAGACGTTATCACAAACGTTCAATACGACCTTCCAGTTATCAACGTTGTCTTCTCAAATGGTAAATATGCCTTCATCAAGGACAAATACGAAGACACAAACAAACACTTGTTTGGTTGTGACTTCCCTAATGCTGACTATGCGAAAATCGCTGAAGCTCAGGGAGCTGTTGGATTTACAGTTGACCGTATCGAAGACATCGATGCAGTTGTTGCAGAAGCTGTTAAATTGAACAAAGAAGGTAAAACTGTTGTGATCGATGCTCGCATCACTCCACACCGTCCACTTCCAGTAGAAGTACTTGAGTTGGATCCAAAACAACACTCAGAAGAAGCTATCAAAGCCTTCAAGGAAAAATACGAAGCAGAAGAACTCGTACCATTCCGTCTCTTCTTGGAAGAAGAAGGATTGCAATCACGCGCAATTAAATAATTTCTCTCGTCGAAAATCAAAGATAAATTTATAGACTTCTTTATTAGCTTACTGCCGACGATTCCATCATTGAAACCATAAATTTCAATGATGGAATCTAGTGTGGAGCCTAGAAAAAGTCCCAAAGGATTTTTCGTAGTTTGATGAGCAAATATTTGCCATCAAACTTGGCTTCACCTTGTTTATTCTTGGATTTTCATAGAGAAAAACTTAAAAAGATCGGAGCAATCGGTCTTTTTATGGAGGATAGTAAATGGATTTAAATCAATTAGATATTATCGTTTCAGATGTTCCCCAAGTCTGTGCTGACTTGGAGCATATCTTGGATAAAAAGGCAGATTATGCTGATGATGGTTTTGCTCAGTTTACGATTGGCAGTCACTGTCTGATGTTGTCCCAAAATCATTTGGTTCCTTTAGAAAACTTTCAGTCAGGAATCATTCTTCATATCGAGGTTGAGAATGTAGACCAAAACTACCAAAGGTTGAAAGAGCTTGGTATCCAGGTTTTAAACGGTCCAGCTGTAACCGATTGGGGAACAGAGTCCTTATTAGTTAAAGGTCCTGCTGGTCTAGTGCTTGATTTTTATCGTATGAAATAAGGTGCTTAGTCATTTGACGTTAACCTTAGCTATTTTTAAAACAGAAATTGAGAATGGGAACTATTGAAAGATCGGAGCAATCCGGTCTTTTTATACTCTTCGAAAATCTCTTCAAACCACGTCAGCTTCGCCTTGCCGTACTCAAGTACTGTCTGTGGCTAGCTTCCTAGTTTGCTTTTTGATTTTCATTGAGTACTAATATAAAGAAATTGCATATAAATAATTGACAGCGCTTTCTCAAAACTTTATAATAAAAATATAAGAGCAGAAAATAGGACTAATGTGGAGAGGAGAAATATGATTAAATAGCTGTAGTAAGTGGATTTTCTTATTTCATTGGAACTTGGGATTGAAATATTTCCATGATTTTATATTACGAGGAGAGATGATATGCAAAAAAAGGATATTTATCTAATCTGTGTGACCATGATTATCTGTTCAATTATTATAGGTTTGATTGTAGGAAGTTTTATTTTGCACGGCCTTGAAGATATTGCTGCAATCATTAACTACGGCTTAATGACAATCAATCAGTCCATCCATTAATTTACAAGAGCCTTCATTTTTACATTTTATGGATCAAACAGATCGGAGCAATCCGGTCTTTTTCTTCTCACAAGATTGTGATAGTTTACATCATTCTAATAAAAGGTTAAAAAAGATTGTTTTGTGAGAAGATTATAAAATGAGACACAGTAAAGATAAAAGAGGTTATAAAATGTCTGAAAAATAAATGAAAGTTTTGGGTTGGTTAGAGGTCTTCATTTCCGTTAAGATGTATGTGTCTTACTTTCCACAAATTATGAACAATATGGCTGCTTTAAAAGCTAACTTCATCCAGCCCTTGCTTGTAGCTATCAACTGTAGTCTATCGAAAGTTACATAATCCATCATTAATCGTTCAGTAGACTAGAGTGTTTTTTGAAAAAGATGGAGAGGATGGGAAAAAATCTTTAAAACTAAAAAAGTATAGTATCAGGCATTGAGAAATCTTGATTCTATGCGTTTTATTATGTTAGGATTTACTTTATTTTCTCCGGAAATTGCGTTTTTGACCAGCTTCTTTGTTATCTAATGTTGCTATTTATTTCCCCATTATAAAGAGAAGTATTGGCACTTATCAAATACATTTCAAAAAAGTATATACTTTTTTAAGAAAAGTATATACTTTTAAAAAATATTGTGCTATAATCTTATTAAAAGATATCTTTAAAACAAACACACACAACAACGGAGGAAAATCTGATGAAAAAAAGTTTGATTGGTATTGGCGTGGCGACTCTAGCTTCAATAGTCTTGGTAGGATGCTCAAACGGAGGATCTCAAGAAGCGAAAGATGGAACGGAAACAATCACCTTTATCAACCATCGAACAGACTGGGAAGCAAGCGGTAAATGGGATGAATACATTAAAAAATTCAATGAAAAGAACCCAGATATTAAAGTGGAAATTCAAACTATTACTGATTACGCTGGACAAGTTAAAACTCGTATGAACAGTGACGACTATGGTGACTTGTTAATGATTCCTGGTGATATAAAGGCTCAAGATTATGCGAATTTCTTTGAGCCTTTAGGGCAAAAATCGGAGCTATCAGAAAAATACCTTTCATTGAACGATCGTTCTTATGAAGGTGTCAGCTATGGTATTCCAAGCCAGTTGAATGCGACAGGTATGGTTGTCAATATGAAAGTTTTTGAAGATGCAGGTATTAAAGAGTTTCCTAAAACTCCAGAAGACTTCGTAAAAGCTTTAAAAACAATTAAAGAAAAGAATCCTGAAGTGACACCTCTTTATACAAACTATGCGGCAGGTTGGACCTTGTCAAACTGGGATTTTGTAAAAGCAGGTGTTGCAGGTGATATGGACTACAGTTTCAAAATGACATCAGACAAATCTCCATTTGACTCTGGCAAACCATTAAATACAATCTACAATCTGCTCTATACAGTAACCAAAGATAAATTGGTTGAAGCAGATCCAACCACATCAGATTGGGAACAATCAAAAGTGGATCTTGCAAATGGGAAAATCGCGGTTATGGTTTTGGGAAGTTGGGCTGTTCCACAAGTTCAACAAGCAAATCCTGATAATGCTAAAAATATTCAATTTCAAGCATTTCCAACAACAGCAGCTGATGGGAAACAATACATGACTTCGGCTGGTGACTATAACTATGGTATTAATGTTCACAGCAAACACAAAGAAGCTGCTCGCAAGTTGCTTGATTGGTTGGTCAATGAATCAGACTACGCAAAAGATAATGGTGGAATTCCGACACTTAAAGGTGCAGAATACCCAGACTCACTTAAATCTAGTCAAAAGGCAGGCGTCCAAATTGTAGAAGAAAATCAAGCACCAAAAGGAAAAGAATCACTCTTTAGTGACTTGAATAACGAATCTCAACTTGGTATCGGTACAACTGATAAAGAGAAACAACGCATTATTGATGCAGCGCTTGGTAATTCAAAAGAAAGCTTTGAAGATATCATGAAAGATTTCAACCAACGTTGGTCTGATGCAATTTCAAAAATAGCAACAAACTAATTAAATACGGGAGTGGAAACTAAAGGATGATACTAGGCATTCCGCTCCCTTATCTATTGAAGGAGGATCCGTATGGTGAGAAAATCATTTGGGAAGAATTTCGAAAAGAATCTTGTGATTTTTTGCTTCACTATTATTCCAGTTTTACTAATTTTAACTTTTTCTTACTACCCTTTATTAAAAATGTTTCAGTATAGTTTACAAGACTGGAATGGCTATAGTACAAATCCCAAATTTGTAGGTCTTGAAAACTACAAAACTGTATTGACAAATCCGAACTACTTTACAGTTTTTAAAACAAGTCTCTATTATTTCCTAGCGACCTTCTTACAGTTGGCTCTAGCATTGCTATTTGCAACCATCCTTTCATTCAAGGTGAAATTTGCAAATCTATGGAAAGGGATCTTATTCTTCCCTTATTTGCTGAATGGGGTTGCTATTGGTTTCATTTTTCTATACTTCTTTAAGGGGGATGGAACACTTGATACAGTCTTGAAAGCAATCGGTCTTGGAGATCAGATTCATTTATGGTTGGGAGACCGCTCGATTAATAATATTTCCCTTGCCTTTACATCTGTTTGGCGCTATACTGGATTTAATTTTCTAGTCTTCCTAGGAGCGATCCAGTCTATCAACCCTGAGGTATATGAGGCAGCTGAGATTGACGGTGCTAATAGATGGAATCAGTTCCGATACATCATTATGCCAAGTATCCGCAATATCATCTTTTTAAATATTATTTTGGGAGTTAGTGGTTCCCTTAGCGTCTTTGATATTCCTTATATCATGACGGGTGGTTCAAATGGTACAACCACATTTGTTATCCAAACAATTGATACAGCCTTTAAATATAATAAAGTTGGTTTAGCCTCTGCAATGGCGATCATCTTACTTGTGATTGTAATCGTTGTTTCATTGGTTCAAAAATATGCTACACAAGAAAGGAAACGGAAAGTATGAAAAGCAAAAGAATCACGGTAGGGAAATGTTTTCAATACCTTGTCTTAATAGCTGGGGCAATCGTTGCTTTATTACCTATCTTGGTGGTATTCATTGGTTCTTTTAAATCAAATCAAGAATTTTTAACTAGTGGCGTTTTAGAATTGCCCAAGTCACTTGATTTTTCAAATTACAAAACAGCCTTTGTCAATGGTCAAATGTTGTTGGGTTTTAAAAATACTTTGATTATATTTGTAGTAAGTATGTTAGGAAAGCTGACCTTGGCTTCAATGTTTGCTTATGCTATGAGTCGATTTGATTTTAAATTGAAGAAACCGATTTTAACATTATTCGTACTGGCAATGCTGATTCCTGGGATTACTAGTCAGGTAGCTACTTTCCAAATCATTAATTCCCTTGGATTGTTCAATAAAATTTGGTCAGTCATCTTGCTTAACTTAGGGACGGATGTTATCTCAGTCTATGTTTTCTTGCAGTATTTAGATGAAATCCCAGTTTCTTTGGATGAATCAGCTTTTCTGGATGGTGCAGGGTACTTTGGAATCTTCTGGCGCATCATTTTGCCAAATTTGAAGGCTCCTATTGTTACTATGCTTATCATTTCAGGGGTGGGTGTCTATAATGACTTTTATAGTCCCTTCCTTTATATGCCAGATAGAAATTTGAAGGTTATCTCAACAGCTCTCTTTGCCTTTAAAGGGCCTTATGGAACAAATTGGCCAGTTATTTTGGCAGGTGTTGTGATTGTTATTTTACCTATTTTGATTGTCTTCCTTACACTACAAAAATACATCTACAACGGAGTATCTGGTGCAGTCAAATAATTAGGAGGAGTGAATTAGATGACAGAGAAAAAATCGAAGTTCAAGCTGTTTGCGGATACTTGTTTCTTGGTTGTCCAAGTATCGTTAGTATTTTGGACGACACTCTTTAAAAGGGGATTTGTCTATGCTTGGATCCCTGCAATGAAATTAACTATTTTGTATGTAGAGTCTACTTCATCGACAGAACATTCCTTGCTAAGGTTTCTCAAACGAAAAGTACCGGCTTCAGGTTCAGATCGATTTTTCTCTTTCCTCTTATCAACCAGTTTGACTCTTAGTCTAGCTTCTTGGTTATTGTTTATCCAGAGGATGGGAGATGTGTCCCGAATTCTTTTTCTTGGATCAACAATCTTCTGGGCTATCTGCTTTATCATAGGAAGCATTTTTAGCCAATTTAAAGAGAATAGTGGAGAACAAACCCTAACTTGGTTTCGTCGTAGTTGGATCTTTGCTCTAGGTCTTCTTCTCTGTTTGCTACTTTTATTTTGGTACTCTTTAACTCAAAATATTATTGGTTGGATGATACTTCCGGGATTGTATTTCAAGACAATCCAATTTTATCAAAAATTCGAAAAGAGGAGTGCGACATGATTTTTGTCTATGACAATCAAAAACTATTTCACTTACAAAATGAACAAATAAGCTATATCTTCCGTGTAATGGAAGATACGGGAGTGCTCGAACAATTGTACTTTGGAGAGCGGATTCCGCATCAAGAGGATTTTGGTTTTCTTATTGAACGGGAGATTCGCCCATCAAACAACTTGGTGGAAGGGAGTCAATTGACTTCCTTGGAGCATATAAAACAAGAAATTCCGAGCTTCGGAACGACAGATTTTCGTTATCCTGCGGTTGAAATCGAATATGAATCTGGTGATCGAATCAGTCAATTTCAATATCATTCCTATCGAATAGTAAATGGAAAATCAGTAGAAGGACCTTTGCCAGGAACTTTTGGTGATAAGAATCAAGTAGAGCAATTAGAGGTTAAGTTGAAAGACCGCTATTCGGAGGTTTACTTATACCTAACCTATTCACTCTATCTTGATGAATCTGTTTTGACGAGGCAGGCAAGGATAGAAAATGCTGGTGTAGAACCCATTTCCATTCATCGTTTGATGAGTTTAAATCTAGATTTACCAAACGAAAATTATGACTGGCTTCACCTAAATGGTGCTTGGGCTCGAGAAGCTCATATCAGTAGAGAAGGTATTCATATAGGTGTTCAACAAGTATCAAGTACACGGGGTGCAAGCAGCCATATGCACAATCCTTTCGTGGCTTTGTGTCAAAAGACTACGACAGAGTATCAGGGAAATGTCTATGGTTTTAACTTGATATACAGTGGCAACTTTCTAGCTCAAATTGAACGAGATAACTATGATATTTTGCGTATTCAGCTGGGAATCAATCCATTTCAATTTAGATGGACTTTGAGAGCAGGTGAAGAGTTTGTTGCTCCAGAGGCAGTGATGGTCTTTAGCAACCAAGGTTTTAATCAAATGAGTCAAACCTTTCATCGTTTTTATATGAACCATTTGATTCGTAGTTCTTGGAAAAATCGTAAACGACCTGTTCTGATTAATAACTGGGAAGCAACCTATTTTGATTTTACAGAAGATAAGTTGTTAGAGATTGTCAAAGAAGCTAAGGATCTAGGCATCGATTTGTTTGTCCTAGACGATGGATGGTTTGGAAACCGAAATAGTGATTCAGGCTCATTAGGAAATTGGAAAGAAAACCTAGAAAAATTCCCGTCAGGGCTAAAAGCTTTTTCGGAAAAAGTTCATCAAGAGGGCCTCTTGTTTGGTTTATGGTTTGAACCAGAAATGGTTTCGAAGGATACCTCCATTTATAAAGAACATCCTGAATGGGTGATTGGAAATCCTGTAAAAAATATCTCTCATGGTAGAAACCAGTATGTTTTGGATTTTGGCAATCCAAAAGTTGTAGAAGATATTTTTCAACAGATGAAAGAAATTTTATCCAATGTTCAGATAGATTATTTGAAATTAGACATGAATCGCTACATTTCAGAAGCTTTTTCTCAAGTTTTATCTAGCAACCAACAAGGAGAAGTTCTTCATCGCTATATTCTCGGGGTTTACTCTCTTTATGAACGCCTAGTGAAGGAGTATCCAGAAATTCTGATTGAATCCTGTGCTGGTGGAGGAGCTCGTTTTGATGCAGGAATGCTTTATTATAGTCCACAAATTTGGGCCAGTGATGATACGGATGCGGTTGAGCGCTTATCCATTCAAAGTGGCCTATCTATGGTCTATCCAATCTCTAGCATGGGTAGTCATGTTTCCGCAGTCCCAAATCATCAGGTTGCGAGAATAACTTCTCTTGAAATGAGAAAAGCAGTTGCGTTCTTTGGAACCTTTGGATATGAGTTGGATCCAACTCGATTGACTCAATCTGAAAAGGATGAAATCAAGACACAAATTAAGGATTATAAGAAATACCAAGAACTCATTTATCAAGGGGATTTCTATCGTTTGGAAACATACGATATGAATCGAGTTGCTTGGATGGTCGTCAGCAAAGATAAAAAGGAAGCTTTGGTAGCACATTATCAGATTTTGGCGGAGCCCAATCCAAACTATAAGCGTTTAAAACTGTCCGGACTAGATAGTCATACACGCTACCATATTAAAGAAAAATACATTGACCAAGTGCGATCTGGTGCAGATTTGAAGAATATCGGATTGCTTCTCAATCAAAATTACATCGGACGTGAACAGGAATATTGGTCTCGCGAAATGCCAGGAGATTTTCATTCAAGGATTTTCTATCTCAAGGCTCAAGATTAATACATCTCTTCTCGGAGAGTTAGAATGGATATAAAGTGGAAAAATATAAAATCATAGCAAATAGTATTCGCAAGCGAATCATCGAAGGTGATTATGTATCGGACCAAAAGCTCCCCTCCGAGAAGGAAATGGGAGATGAATTTGCTGCAAGTAAGTTAACTGTAAAGAAAGCCCTAGATATCTTAGTTGGAGAAGGGCTGATTATCAAACGCCGTGGAGCAGGAACTTTTGTAAAATCTTTGTCTGTTGAGGATAAGGAACGCTTGATTGTTGATAACCAGATGCGTGGGACAACGGCCTTTAACCCTGATAAGATGGTTACTAGTAAGGTTTTGTCCTTCTCAGTTGTACAGGCTTCTCACTTGGTCAGCCGTAAACTCAATTTGACTGAAGGAAGCCCAGTCTATGAGATTTACAGAGTTCGCTTAGTTGATGGCAATCCAACAGTCATTGAAAAAACCTATATGCCCATAGATGTTATTCTAGGACTGACGAAAGCTGATGTAGAAGGTTCTATTTATGAATATATTGAAGAAAAATTGGGATTGAAAATTCAGAGTGGGCATCGAACGATTTCTGTACGTAAGGCAACGGACTTTGAAGCAGATGAGTTGGCTTTGCAACATGGAGATCCAGTTGGCATTGCCGAGCAGATTGGGTATTTAAATACAGGTGTTCAATTTGAATATTCCATCAGTGTCCATCGTTATGACCAGTTCTCAGTTGAGATGATGGTCACACATTACTAAAGGAGAGATTATGGCCATTCTAGCATTTGATATGGGGGGAACAGCTGTTAAATATGGACTGTTCCGGGACGGAGCATTAGAGCAAACAAACTCTTTTCCTACTCCTGCGACTTGGGAAGAAATGAAGGGGGCCTTGCTTACAGTTCGCAATCAATTCTTAGATGAATCTTTAGAGGGGGCTGCATTTAGCTCACCAGGGTCAGTAGACTCAGAAGTAGGCATTATCTATGGTAGCAGTGCTATTTCTTATATTCATCGTTTTGAGATTGTGAAAGAACTAGAAGAAACAATAGGTTTACCTGTATCAATCGAAAACGATGCGAATTGTGCGGCTCTTGCAGAGGTTGAATTTGGTGTTGCAAAATCTGTGAAGGACGCTGTCTTCTTCATCATAGGTTCAGGAATAGGTGGGGCGCTTATCTTAAACCGTAAATTGCACAAGGGGAATAGTCTTTTCGGTGGTGAATTTGGTCGCATGCAACTGAGAGGTAACGAGACCTTGAGCGTGTTGGCTAGTCCAGTTCAGAGCGCGAAACGGTACGCAGAAGCTCAGTCTATTTCTTCATCTTTCTCAGGTAAGGATTTATTTTCATTGGCGGACCAGGGAGTTATCGCTGCTCAAAATGCAGTTTCAGATTTATATGATAGCCTAGCTCTCGGAATCTACAATGTTTTAGTAGTTTTAGATCCAGAACTCGTTGTGCTTGGTGGTGGTTTATCCAAACAGGAGGAATTGTTAGGAGAGATTGACAGACGTGTTCATAAATTATTGGAAAATAATAATGCGACAGAACTGAAATTTCAGTTAGAAAGATGTCAATATTTCAACGATGCCAATCTTTTGGGTGCTGTAGCTCATTTTCAATCACAGGGATGCAAGAAATGAAGTTAAAAAAGAATGATCGACTTGTCTTCTTTGGGGATAGTATCACTGAATGGGGTCGAAATAGAGAAGATGAAACAAGCCTAGGCAATGGCTATGTCGTAGCTCTTAGTCGCATCTTGACTGAGAGATTTCCTGAAGCGGATTTTCGTTACTTTAACTGTGGAATTGGAGGCAATCATATCCATGACTTAAACAATCGCGTTAGTGATTGTTTAGATTTGAAACCAGATGTTGTCTTTTTACTTATTGGGATTAACGATGTTTGGCACCAAGTGGGGCAAAAAGATTTTGGGTCTGAAGAGGAAGCGAATCGCTTTGAAGCAGAGTATAGAAAATTATTAAAACAATTGCAAGAAGCAGGGATTCAGCGAATACTACTACTAGAACCATTCGTTTTACCTCGACCAAGTAATCGGGCAAGCTGGAGAGTGGATTTGGATAAAAAGATTCAGGTCGTTCGTAAACTTGCTCAGAAATTTCAGTTAGAATTTGTTCCTTTAGATGGGTTGATCAATGAAGAAGCTATCAAAGTTGGAGCCAAATCACTGACTGGTGAGGAAGGTGTACATCCTACTCCTCAAGGAGCTCAATTTATTGCTAGTGAAATTTTTAAGAGAATAGAAGTAGGCAAGTGATATGTTGAAAGACGAAGCAATCTCAAAGTGGGGAAATTATAAGGGAAGTCAGAAGAAACCAGTTGATTTTGATGACTTTTGGGATAAAGCGAAGGCAGAAGTTGACTCCTTGGGAACAGAATATCAACTGGAGCAAATTTTTCTTCCCTCCAAACAAGTTGATTGTTTTCTTCTTACTTTTAGGGGAGTTGGTGGTTCTAAAGTTTCTTGCCAGATGGTTTATCCCAAGAAATATATGAAACCACTCCCAGCCCTTCTCCAGTTTCATGGTTACCATTCGAGCTCAGGTGACTGGAGTGATAAAATAGGTCTAGCCTCAGAAGGGATGATTGTCTTTGCCATGGATGTTCGTGGTCAAGGCGGGATATCAGAAGATGGATCTTCCACCAAATATGCTACTTTGAGAGGGCATTTAATCCGAGGAATAGAAGAAGGTGCAGAGAACCTTTTTTATCGCTCCATCTTTCAGGATGTTTATCAATTGACAAAAATTATAATGACGATGCCTGAGGTTGATTCTAGTAGAATAGTGTCCTATGGAGTATCTCAAGGTGGAGCCTTGGCTCTCGTTTGTGCAGCTTTGATGCCATCTGTTTCGAAAGTTTTTGTGCAATATCCTTTTCTCAGTGATTATCGCGAGGCCTATCGTTTAGATGTAAACCAATCCGCTTACGAGGAACTGGCCTATTGGTTTCGACAAAGAGATCCTCGTCATCAGCGAGAAGATGAGATTTTTTCAACTCTAGATTATATTGACATTCAATACTTAGTATCAAGGATTGAGGGAGAAATCTATTGGGCGATGGCGCTTGATGATTCTGTTTGTCATCCAAAAACTCAATTCGCTGTTATTAATCAGGCAAAAACTATCCAGGAAATTCTGTTTTATCCAGAATATGGACATGAGTATTTGCCACAATATCAAGATTTTATAAGAAAAAAATTATTTGAAAGAGAAGTGATTCTATGAGACAATTTCCAGAAAATTTTTGGTGGGGAGCTGCAACGTCAGGTCCTCAAAGTGAAGGTCGTTTTGATAAAAAACATAAAAATATGTTTGACTACTGGTATGACAAAGAGCCAGAAGCTTTTTATAACTATGTAGGACCAGATACGGCTTCAAATTTTTACAATAGCTATGCAGATGATATTGCAAAAATGAAGGAAATTGGGTTGAATAGTTTGCGGACGTCTATCCAGTGGACGCGCTTGATTGATGATTTAGAAACCAATACAGTTAATCTTCAAGCAGTTGCTTATTACAATCGTGTGATTGATACGTTTTTGGAGAACGGTATTCGTCCAATCTTTAACCTCCATCATTTCGACTTGCCAGTAGAACTTTATCATAAGTACGGCGGTTGGGAATCTCGTCAAGTTGTGGAGCTTTTTGTCGGATTTGCAGAGAAATGTTTTCAATATTTTGGAGATAGAGTAAAAGAGTGGGTGGTTCATAATGAACCAATGGTTGTTGTTGATGGGGAATACCTCTATCAATTCCACTATCCAAAGCTAGTGGATGGTAAAAAAGCAGTACAAGTAGCTTATCATTTGAATTTAGCAACAGCAAAAACAATTCAGCTTTACCGAGAAAAAGGATTTGCCAAAGATGGGGGACGCATAGGGACTGTGCTCAATCTAACTCCTACCTATGCAGCTTCTGAAGAAAAAGAGGACCAAGATGCCGCTCGATTCGCAGAACTTTGGAATAATAAAATGTTTTTAGAGCCTGCTGTCCATGGGCACTTTCCTGAAGAACTTATTGCGGTTCTTGAAAATGATGGTGTTCTTTGGCAAACAGAAGATGGTGACGAAGAACTTTTTGCTACTAATACAGTTGATTTTTTAGGAGTGAATTTCTATCACCCAAATCGTGTGAAAAGACCAGATATTTCTCCAGATTCGGTTGGAGACTGGCTCCCGACTCGATATTATGATAATTACGACATGCCTGGACGCAGAATGAACATTGACAAGGGTTGGGAAATTTATCCAAAAGCCTTATATGATATCGCTGTAAATGTGAGAGACAATTACAAGAACATACCATGGTTCGTATCAGAAAATGGAATGGGAGTTTCTCGAGAAGAACGTTTCATGGATGAAAATGGACAAATCCAAGACGATTATCGTATTAACTTTATCAAGGAACATTTGGACTGGCTTCACAAGGGAATCCAAGAAGGATCAAACTGTTTTGGTTATCACTTGTGGACGCCTATTGACTGTTGGTCTTGGACAAATGCTTATCGAAATCGCTATGGATTGATTTCAAATGAAATTCATACGCAAGTTAAAACCATCAAAAAATCTGGATACTGGCTCAAAGAAGTTATTGAAAAAAATGCGATAGATTAACAATAAGAGAAACGGATTTGTGAGCGGATGCTTGATAGAGCCTGCGACTGGTATCTGTTTCTCTTTTTTTAGAATAAAAAAGGAAGCGTTTTATGAAAAGACAATTTATCCTAGGTCTTACACTAGGAACTAGTTTACTACTAGCTCCCTCTGTATTAGCCGCAGAAAATTCAGTACCTGTTTCTACAGATGAAAATACAGTGACTGTAGAAACACCTCGTGTTGAAAAAGTAGAAGAAAAAGAAGCTACTGGAGAGGTAAACGGAGAAATTACTCCAGTAACTGGTAAAGCATCAGAAACGAATGCCCCTTCTTCTGAAAAGAAAGCTGAGGAGAATAAGATAGATATTGTTGATACCCAAGCAACACAAGAAACAAAAGAGTTGTTTAACTACTTAAAAGAGTTGAATGGGAAAAAAGAAGTTTTATTTGGACAACAGCATGCGCTAGATGAAGGAGTGACTCTGACAGAAAAAGGTCAAAGGATTGCTTCAGAAGAGTCTGATGTGAAAAATGCAGTTGGAGATTATTCAGCAGTATTTGGCTGGGACACTCTTTCAATTGATGGACACGAAAAACCTGGTGTTGAGGGAGATGTTCAACAAAGCATTCAAAATCTCAGCCAATCCATGAAAAAGGCCCACAATCTCGGGGGAATTTTAACTCTCAGTACTCATCCTTATAATTTTGTGACTGGTGGAGATTTTAAAGATACATCAGGAGATGTAGTGAACGAAATATTACCTGGAGGGAAGGCAAATGATAAGTTCAACGCTTGGTTGGACAATATTGCAACGTTAGCTCATAGCTTGAAAACCACCGACAATAAGTCTATTCCCTTTATTTTTAGACCATTTCATGAACAAACAGGCAGTTGGTTCTGGTGGGGAGAAAGTACGACTAACCCAGAGCAGTACAAGACTTTGTATCGTTATACTGTAGAGTACTTGAGGGATAAAAAAGGCGTTCATAATATTTTATATGCTTACTCTCCTGGAGCAGGCAATGATCGCTATTTGAAAACTTATCCGGGTGATGCTTATGTTGATGTTTTTGGCATTGATAGTTATGATAACAAAGAGAATGCTGGATCGGAAGCTTATATTTCATCCTTGCTAAAGGATCTTAATAAAATTGTTTCTCTAGCTGAGTCTAAGGGTAAGATTGCTGCCTTAACAGAGTTTGGCTACAGTGCACAAGGACTGAAAGAAAAAGGAAATACGCTGGATTGGTATACTCGGATTTTTAAGGCTATCAATGGAGATTCGGAAGCTTCAAAGATTGCTTATATGATGACTTGGGCTAATTTTGACACAGTTAATAATCTTTATACTCCTTATAAAGACATTAATGGAAACTTAGGTGGAAATCATGAGTTATTGAAGGATTTCCAAGACTTATATAAAGATAATAATACTCTTTTTCGAAATGAAGTTGGTAAGATTTATGGGACAAATAAAATAATACCTGTAAGTGAAAGAAAGAGCCAGCGTTATTTGATTCGACCGGCAGATCATTCTCTTGTAGAGTCAAGAAAATCAACTATAGTTACCAAGGGTCTTTCTGAGGACAGTCGAGTAACCTATGTATTTGCTGGTGAGGAAAGGGAATTATCAAAAGTAGGTGATTATTTCCAGGGAGAATTGCAGATATCAGATAGTATGGATAAGAAAGCTCATACTTTGACTTTGAAATACTATAATAAAGATGATTTGGTAGAAACTCAATCCTATAAACTTTTTGTAAATACTAAGAAAGTGCAACCGTCACCCTATTTAGTAGATGATTTTGAAAATTATCTGGGGGAAGATAGTCTGTTAGAAAAAGCTTACTCTTCAAATGGAGATCCCATCTCACTTTCTCTGCAATCAGAAGCGGAACAAGGAAAGTATAAGATGAGATATGATTATACGATTGCAAATAATGGTTATGCAGGACGTCAACTCTCTTTTGATAAAAATTGGGAAGATCAGAACGCTCTTACTTTTGAAATGAAAACAGTGGCCCATCCTAAACAGCATTTGACTGTCCAAGTTCAGATTGGGGGAGTTAGTTTTGAAAAAGATATCGACCTCTCTCAAGCGAGAGATGGGAAAGTGACCATTCCATTTTCTGAATTTAAACCGGCCAGTTGGGAAAGTCATCAAAATGCCCAGATTACAAAGGAACGATTGAAAAAAGTAACTCAGTTTGCCTTTTATGTAGGAGGAGAAAAAGGAGTAGGTAGTATTGAGTTTGACACCATTCAAGCAATCAAAGATTCTCAGTTATCATCTGTTCCAGATAAGGAAGGTGAGAAAAAATATCAACCTTTGACCTATACATTTGAAGGTGATTCATTAGATTGGCAGGGATCGGATATTCATGTCAAAGAAAAACAACTAGTAGCTCAGGTAAATGCTGAATCAGGTGAAAAGACTGAGGTGAAACTGACAAAAAGTCAGGACTTGAGTAGCTATGATTGGTACGTTGCACGTGTGAAAACAACAGTGCCTGTATCAGCTAAACTATTCTTAAAAGTTGGCGACAGTTGGCAATGGGTGAATTCAGAAGCCCAAAAGGTTACAGATGAGTTAATAGAATTAAGATTTGATATCAGCGGAATTAATAATCGTGATAGTGTTAAAGAAATTGGTATTGAATTTACTGGTCAGTCAAAACAAAAACAAACAGGTTTCGTTAGCATAGAGCTGGTTAGTTTTGTGAAGAATTTATCCGAATTGACTCAAGAGCAAAAGCCTACAGAAGATCATGACACTACTTCGCCTACTGAAAACAATCAATCGAATATTGGTGGAGTTAAAGAAACTGAGGAAAATAAAGTAGAGAAAACTGAGGGTTCTATTTCTCCTTTAGATGTAGATAAGACACAAATAAAAGAGAAAGAAAATAGTGTCGAAACAAAAGATTCAAATAGGCCAGAACAAAAAAGAAATCTCCCAAATACAGGAGATGTGAAGAATTTATCCGAATTGACTCAAGAGCAAAAGCCTACAGAAGATCAAGACACCACTTCGCCTACTGAAAATAATCAATCGAATATGGGTGGAGTTAAAGAAAATGAGGAGAATAAAGTAGAGAAAACTGATGCACCCATTTCTCCTCTAGATGTAGATAAGACACAAATAAAAGAGAAAGAAAATAGTGTCGAAACAAAGGATTCGGATAAACCAGAACAAAAAAGAAATCTTCCAAATACAGGAGAGAAGAAAAGAAATGGATTATTTGAGTTAGGCTCTATTTTCCTACTATTTCTCACTTTCTTGGTGGCAAGAATGAAACGATTAACCTCTGGGAAAATGTAGAGAACAACAAGAACTAGTAATAGGATTGAATGGAACAGTATCAAACTTTCACTCCTTTTCATGGTATAATAGAACTATCAAATCAAGTGAGGTGAAGTGATGACAGAAAGAGGTCAATTTCCAGAGGGATTCCTCTGGGGTGGTGCTACGGCAGCTAATCAATGTGAAGGTGCTTATAATTTAGACGGTCGTGGGTTGGCCAACGTGGATGTCGTCCCCGTCGGTCCAGACCGTGAAGCCATTATCACAGGTAGGAAAAAGATGTTTTCGTTTGAGGAGGGCTATTTTTACCCAGCCAAAGAAGCCATTGATATGTACCATCATTACAAGGAAGATATCGCTCTTTTTGCGGAGATGGGCTTTAAAACCTATCGGCTCTCCATTGCTTGGACTCGGATTTTTCCTAAGGGCGACGAAACCGAGCCAAATGAAGCTGGTCTAGCCTTTTATGAGGATTTATTTAAGGAATGTCACAAGTATGGGATCCAACCTCTGGTGACTATCACTCATTTCGACTGTCCTATGCACTTGATTACAGAGTACGGTGGTTGGCGCAATCGTCGGATATTAGACTTCTATGAAAAACTTTGTCGCACACTCTTTACTCGCTATAAGGGTTTGGTCAAATATTGGCTTACCTTTAACGAAATCAACATGATTCTCCATGCCCCCTTTATGGGAGCTGGGCTCTGTTTTGAAGAAGGAGAAAATCAAGAACAGGTCAAATACCAAGCGGCTCACCATGAGTTGGTGGCTTCAGCCCTTGCGACGAAAATTGCCCACGAAATTGACCTAGAAAACAAGGTCGGATGTATGTTGGCAGCAGGGCAATACTATCCCAACACAGCCCATCCGAGAGACTACTGGGCAGCCATGGAGGAAGATCGCAAGAGTTACTTCTTCATTGATGTTCAAGCGCGTGGGGAATATCCAAATTATGCTAAGAAGCAGTGGGAGCGTGAGGGGATTGAGATTCAAATGACGGCAGAGGATCTGGACTTGTTGAAGAACAATACTGTTGACTTTGTTTCCTTCTCTTACTATGCAAGTCGAGTGGCCTCAGGTGATCCAGAAGTTAAAGAATTAACTGCTGGAAATGTCTTTGCATCTCTCAAAAATCCTTATCTTGAATCCTCAGAATGGGGATGGCAGATTGATCCACTTGGTCTTCGCATCACCCTCAATGCCATCTGGGATCGTTACCAAAAACCAATGTTCATCGTAGAAAATGGACTCGGCGCTATGGATACGCCAGATGAGAATGGTTATGTAGCAGATGACTATCGGATTGCTTACTTAGAAGCTCATATCAAGGCCATGCGAGATGCCATTTACCAAGATGGAGTTGACTTGCTTGGTTATACGACTTGGGGCTGTATCGATCTGGTTTCGGCTGGAACAGGCGAAATGAACAAGCGCTATGGCTTTATCTATGTAGATCGTGATAATGCAGGAAATGGGACTCTCAAACGTAGCAAGAAGAAGTCCTTCTATTGGTACAAGGATGTCATTGCCAGCAATGGTGCAAGCATTGAGTAGAGCACATTTGTTAACTATTTTTATAAAATCTTCTCCCTACTTTATAATATGTGAAAAAGAGTTCAATTAGATGGAGCTTTTTGCTATAATGAGGGGAGAAAAATCAGACAGGAGATCAAGATGTCAGAACCATTATTTTTACAATCAGCTATGCAAGAAAAAATCTGGGGTGGTACCAAGCTACGTGATGAGTTTGGCTATGACATTCCAAGTGAAAAAATCGGAGAATATTGGGCCATCTCAGCCCATCCAAATGGAGTCTCTAAAATTGCCAATGGTCGCTTTGAAGGAACAGATCTAGCTACTTTGTATGCAGAACACCGTGAATTGTTTGGCAATCGTCCAGAACCTGTATTTCCACTTTTGACTAAAATTCTCGATGCCAACGACTGGCTCAGCGTCCAAGTTCACCCAGACGATGCTTACGGACTCGAGCATGAAGGCGAACTTGGAAAAACAGAGTGCTGGTACATCATCGCTGCGGATGAAGGTTCAGAGATTATCTACGGCCACAATGCCAAGTCAAAAGAAGAACTCCGCCAGCAAATCGAAGACAAAAACTGGGATGCCTTACTGACAAAAGTTTCTGTCAAGGCTGGAGATTTCTTCTATGTGCCAAGTGGCACTATGCATGCTATCGGAGCAGGTATCTTGATTCTTGAAACCCAGCAGTCTAGTGACACCACCTATCGTGTCTATGACTTTGACCGTAAGGATGATAATGGTAACTTGCGTGAACTTCACCTTGAAAAATCCATTGATGTATTGAACATTGGTGAGCCTGCAAATAGCCGTCCTGTAACTGTCAAAGCTGATGATTTATACTCAACTCTCCTTGTATCCAATGATTTCTTTGCAGTTTACAAGTGGGAAATTACTGGAAAAGTTGACTTTGAAAAGACAGCTGACTACAGCTTATTCAGTGTCTTAGCTGGTCAAGGTCAGCTAACTGTTGACGGAAAAAACTATCCAATCCAAAAAGGCAGTCACTTTATCCTACCAAGTGATGTTGAAACTTGGACTCTGGAAGGGCAAGGTTTGGAATTAATTGTTAGCCATCCATAAAAAAGAAAGGGCCTGAGTTCATTACTCAAGTCCTTTTTGATTACATAAATTGGGCGATAAAGACCACAATAATGATGATGGGAATGATGAAACGAAGAAGGAAGAGCCAAACTTGGAAAAGTCCTTGTTTCCATGCTCTTTCATCAAGATGGAGTTCCTCCATGGCAAGAGCTTTTTTGAAGATGTAGCCTGTAAAGAGTGAAAGGCAGAGAGCTCCAAATGGCATGAGGAGATTAGAAACCAAGAAATCCATAGCGTCAAAGAAGGTCTTCCCAAAAATGTGAACATCTGCCATAACACCGTAAGACAGGGCTGAAGGAATTCCAAAGACAAAGGTCAAGATTCCTAAAATCACACTCCATTTGGCACGCTTGCTGTTATCCTGATTAGTGATATTTCCGACATTGATTTCCAGCATAACGACAGAAGAAGTGACCGTAGCAAAGAGGAAGAGCAAGAGGAAGAGGATGTAGAAAATAGTTCCAAAAGGCATCTTGTCAAAGAGCTGAGGCAAGACGATAAAGAGCAAGCTTGGTCCACCTTCAGATTGGATGTTGAAGGCTGACATAGCAGGGAAAATGGCTAGACCTGCCATGATGGACACCGAGATGTTCATTGCTACGATAGAAATTCCTGACTGGACTAGATTGGTTTTCTTGTCCAAATAAGAAGCATAGGTCAGCATGGCTGTGACCCCTAGTGAGAGGGCGAAGAAAGATTGTCCCAGAGCATAGAGGAGACCAGCACTGGTCAGTTTTGAAAAGTCTGGTTTGAGGAAGTAAAGAACGCCTTCCATGGCATTTGGCAAACTGAGAGAGCGTCCAATGATGACAACAAAGATGATAAAGAGCAGGGGCATCATAACCTTAGAAGCTCTTTCAATCCCTTTTTGAACACCACGTGATACAATAAAGATATTCAATAAGATAAAGGCTGCTTGAGCTCCTAAGGCAATGGCTGGATTGGAAATAATATCGATAAAGAGCTGAGCATAGTCATTGGTAATGCCTAGGTGGAGAGTTTTACCGATAGCGATACCTAAATAAATGAAGACCCATCCTCCAATAACACTATAGAAAGAGAGAAGGATAAAGAGGGCAAAGGCACCAATCCAACCGATAAAGTTGTACTTACTATTCTTGCCTAGTTTTCCAAAGGTTTTGATTGCTGAGACACCAGCGCTTCGGCCGAGGGCGAATTCAGCAAGCAAGAGAGGGAAACCGATTAAAATAGTGGAGATGAGAAAGACCAGTAAAAAGCCTCCTCCACCGTTAGCAGCAGTCATGTAGGGGAATTTCCAAACAGCTCCAAGTCCGATGGCTGAGCCAGCAGACGCTAGGATAAAGCCCAGTTTAGAACCCCATTGCGATTTTTCAGACATAGTTAAACTCCTAAAATTAGTATTACAAAAGAAAAAGCTACTGCCCTTGGCAAATAGCCTCATCAGTACTCAAAATGAGCCTTTCTTTTGATTGATAGACTTGACTATCCTATCATGTTTTCTAAGGTCTGTCAAGAAAACCATTTTCATGTTATGATAAAGTAAAAAAATTTCGCAAAAACGCTTGACTCTGACCTAAGGGGAGGGGTTATACTATCAATGTAAGGAGGAAATCATGTACCATATAAAAGAAGCTGCCCAGCTTTCAGGTGTCTCCGTCAAGACCCTGCACCACTACGACAAGATAGGACTCTTGGTCCCTTTAAAGTCAGAAAACGGCTATCGAACCTACAGTCAGGAGGATTTGGAACGCCTTCAGGTCATTCTTTACTATAAATATCTAGGCTTTTCTTTAGAAAAAATAGCAGAGCTGTTAAAGGAAAATAGATCAGACTTATTGCCCCATCTGACCAGGCAGTTGGACTATTTAACTCGAGAAAGGCAACATCTGGATACCTTGATTTCAACCTTGCAAAAAACCATTCAAGAACAAAAAGGAGAAAGAGAAATGAGCATTCAAGAGAAATTTGCTGGATTTAACTACCAAGACCATCAAAAATACCACCAAGAGGCGGTAGAGAAATATGGACAAGAAGTCATGGACCAAG
This sequence comes from Streptococcus pneumoniae, assembly GCF_001096185.1. Classification (GTDB taxonomy): domain Bacteria; phylum Bacillota; class Bacilli; order Lactobacillales; family Streptococcaceae; genus Streptococcus; species Streptococcus pneumoniae_B. Next base: position 65,161 of record NZ_CRPU01000005.1, on the reverse strand, counting down.
CGATGGAACGCCAGAAAGGTCACGAAGACGAGGCTACGGCTGCCTTCAACCAAGTTTTTCAAGCTTTGGCACAAAATCTTCAAGCTGGACTGCCTGTAACAGCAACAGAAAACCAAGAAGAAGCTGCTAAACTCTTGCAAGCCATACGTACTTATGGATTTGACTGCTCTATTGAGGTATTCGGTCATATCGGTAAAGGCTACGTTTATAACCCAGAGTTTAAGGAAAATATTGATAAATTTGGAATTGGAACAGCCCAGTACACATCAGATGTGATTACCCACTATGTTCAAACTCAGACAAAATAAAATCGGAGGAGTATTCTTCCGATTTTTGCTAAATTCAAGCACTACTTGCTTAATAATTTTTCTACTACATTTAGTTTTCGCATGGTCAAATCTACATTAAAAAGCTTTTCAAGATAGTTAGTATTGAGCTTTTTTTGTTTTGCAGTTCTAGGGAGATAGAGGTAAAGACAATGGTTACCGATACAAATTTCTTCTTCACCGTAATCAATTTTCAATTTTTCTAAAGGGAGACTTTGAATAGATTCTTGATAAAAAATCACGTGTATACGGTCATAAAGATAGTGTTCTCCAAACGGGTTTTCTTGGACAATTTTTTTAAAATCACTTTTGTTCTTGATAACCATTTTTAAGTCAGCACCAATATTTTCCTTTATTAGAGTATGAACCTGTTTTCGTATTTCTTCGAGAGCTAAGTCACTTTCAAGAATGATATTTCCACTTTGAATATAAGTTCGAACTTGTTGAAAACCAGCTTCTGTCAAAATATCTACTAGATAAGACATTTTAGGGATAGCATTTTTCCCATTAGGAGTCACTCCCCTTAGCAAGATAATATGTTCCAAAGTAGTTCCCTTCTTTTGGGGTAGATTGTTCCATTGAATAAATTAGATTTAGATTGGATTTGATCCCGCAACCCAGCCAGTACAGAGGGCAGAAGTGATGTTAAAGCCACCTGTGTGGGCGTTGATATCCATGACCTCGCCAGCAAAGTGGAGGCCAGGTACCAGCTTACTTTCAAGGGTTTTAGGGTTGATTTCCTTAAGACTGACGCCACCTTTGGTGACAAAGGACTTGGCAAGGGACATTTTGCCAGTCACAGGGATTTTGAGAGCCTTGATAGACTGGAGAAGTTGATCGCGTTCTTTTTCAGTCAACTGTTTGACTTTTTCAGGATAGCCTTGCACAAAAAATTCTGCCAAGCGTTCTGGAAGCAAAGTTTTTAAAGCATTTTTCAAGGATTTTTCACGATTTTCTTCTAGGAATGCAGCCAAGTCTTTCTCAGAAAGTTGAGGTAAAACATCTAGTGAGAGAACCTCTCCGCCCTTGACAAAGCTAGACATACGCAGGGCAGCAGGACCTGACAAACCAAAGTGGGTAAAGAGTAGATCGTGAGTGATGACATGCTTACCATAACTTAGGGTCACATCGTCCAATGAAATTCCCTGCAAGGCCTTGTGTGGAAAATCTGTCAATAAAGGACTTTCAGCAGCCTCAAGCTCGGTGATGGTGTGCTTAAAATGACGGGCAATCTCGTGACCAAAACCAGTTGAACCAGTAGAAGGATAGGATTTCCCACCAGTTGTGACAATGAGTTTATCACAAGTGAAAGTTTGGTCTGTGGATTTAAGGACAAACTGGTCATCTATCTTTTTAACAGAAACAATCTCTGTTTGAGTAGCAACTTGACCACCGAGTTCAGTGATTTTCTTTTCCAAGGCTTCGATAATAGTCCGAGATTTGTCACTAGTAGGAAAGACGCGTCCGTGGTCTTCGACCTTAAGTTTAACACCATTTTCAGTAAAAAAGTTAATGATATCATGGTTATCAAATTGGGAGAAGACACTGTAGAGAAAGCGCCCGTTCCCAGGGATGCCAGCTAGTAGGTCGTCCAAACTACCATTGTTGGTCACATTGCAACGTCCCCCACCAGTCCCAGCTAATTTTTTTCCAAGTTTCCGATTTTTTTCGATGAGGAGGGTTTTCTGTCCATAAAAGCTACTGGAAATCGTAGCCATCATACCAGCAGGACCTCCACCGATGACGATAGTATCAAAATGTTTCATAGCTCTATTGTACCACAAAAAAACAAGAGATGACGGTCACCTCTTGTCAAGAATGCAATCAATCAATTTCATATCCCATCAGCAAACCACCATCTTCTGCATAAAAACTGCAGAGACCAGAGGTTGGGAGAATTTTGATGTTAGCTTGTGGGAAGGTTTCACGGATTCGCTCTGAGAGCTGTTGGCAACATTTTTCGTTATTGCGTTGGGCCATGACAATACGGCCACCAGCATATCCTGCTTTTACTAACTCTTCATAGGCTGCCTGAATCGATTTCTTTGCTCCTCTTGCTTTTTGTAGCAATTCAAGGGTTCCAGTTTCACTAGCTTCTCCGACCATACGGATATTTAGAAGGCCAACGACCGTACCGATAAGCTTGCTCAAACGGCCGTTCTTCACCAAGTTATCGACTTTGGCTAGAACAAAGAGCAACTTGGTTTTTTCTTGATAGGCAGTGATAGCTTTAACTACTTCTTCAAAAGATAAGCCCTGGTCAATCAGGTCATTCAATTTTTCTACGAGCAAGTCAACTTCCCCACCAGCAGACAAACTATCAATTACATGAATTTTAGTGTCAGGATGTTCTTCCAGATAAATATTCTTGGCCAGTTGAGCACTATTGTGGCTGCCAGAGAGAGTACCTGTGATGGTTACTAGGAAAATGTTTTTGGCACCTTCAAATGCTCGCAAATAGTCATCTGGGCTTGGACAAGCTGATTTTGAAGCTTCTGCGGTTGCATACATGGTTTCCATCATTTGGTCAATGTCAAGACTGGCATCATCAACAAAGACCTGATCAGCTACTTGAATGGTTAAGGGAACACTTACAAAGGTCGTGTCAATAGCTGGTGTTGCCAGCTGACGATAATCACAACCAGAGTCAGCAATAATCTTCCAAGTCATAGAAATTCTCCATCTTTGTCAGTTATACATTGACAAAGGTTCTGTCTTTTTTTACAATTATATCATGAAAACCCTTGAAACAAAAGCCTCATCCGTCTGTTGTGACAAGTAGAAAGAAAATGTTATGTCTGAACGTAGAATCTCTGAAAAGTCTCTTGAAAATCTCAGAAAATCAAACCAAGAATCCAATTTATTAACTAGAGAAGCCATCGAAACAGCCCTCTTGCAGCTCTTGGAAAAAAAGGACTTGACCAAGATTAGTATTTCTGAATTGGTCAAACGTGCAGGCGTTTCGCGTGCGGCCTTTTATCGCAATTATGATTCCAAAGAGGAGATTTTAGAAAGCGTCTTTAAACGAACTGTCCACAATATTATGGAACAGTTGCATCATTATGATTTAAAGACAGACCTTTATCTGGTCTGGGTTCATCTTTTCCGCGAGGCAAGAAAGGAAGCCAGAGTGATTCAATTGGCCTTGGATTACCATCTGGAAAAAATCTTTGTCCAAGCCATGCAGGAATTTTTAGAAAAATACCATGGGAAATCAAAAGGTGTCAGCTCTTATCTTCATTCCTTTTGGAGCTCAGCCATCGTTTCTGTCCTTTTAAAATGGATCAAGGATGGCATGAAGGTACCTGCTGAAAAGATAGCGGATTTAGGTTTACCATTTTTTAAAAAATAGAGAAAAAGGAGAAGAGATATGACTGAAAAAAGACTAGCATGGGATGAGTATTTTGCAGCCCAAGCCCTACTAATTGCCAATCGTTCCACTTGTAAACGTGCCAAAGTGGGTGCGATTTTGGTAAAGGATAATAAGGTTATTTCCACTGGTTACAATGGTTCGGTGTCAGGAACCGAGCATTGTATTGACCATGAATGTCTGGTCATTGAAGGACACTGTGTTCGCACCCTTCACGCTGAGGTCAATGCTATCCTGCAAGGTGCTGAACGTGGTGTTCCTAAAGGCTTTACAGCCTATGTGACCCATTTTCCTTGTCTGAACTGTACAAAACAATTGCTTCAGGTCGGCTGCAAGCGCGTGGTTTATATCAACCAGTACCGAATGGACGACTATGCCCAATACCTTTATCGAGAAAAGGGAACAGAATTAACCCATTTACCACTTGAGACAGTACAGGCCGCTCTTAAAGAGGCAGATCTAATGTAAAAATTATCAAAAATAAATGGTTTAGAAAGATTTTTAAACCGTTTTTTGGTATAATAAGAAGAATAAATTGAAAGAAGGAATTCCAAAAATGGGAAAAATTGAAGTTATTAATCACCCGCTGATTCAACACAAATTGTCAATCTTGCGTCGTACAGATACTTCTACAAAAGCTTTTCGTGAGCTAGTAGATGAGATTGCAATGTTGATGGGGTATGAAGTACTTCGTGATCTTCCACTAGAAGATGTGGAAATCGAAACACCAATTACAAAAACAGTTCAAAAACAATTGGCAGGTAAGAAATTGGCCATCGTTCCAATCTTGCGCGCAGGTATCGGGATGGTTGATGGGCTCTTGAGCTTGGTTCCAGCTGCTAAAGTTGGTCACATCGGTATGTACCGTGATGAAGAAACACTTCAACCAGTTGAGTACTTGGTGAAATTGCCTGAAGATATTGACCAACGTCAAATTTTTGTAGTAGACCCAATGTTGGCAACAGGTGGCTCAGCAATCTTGGCTGTTGATTCTCTTAAAAAACGTGGCGCATCAAATATCAAATTTGTCTGCCTTGTATCTGCTCCAGAAGGTGTAAAAGCCCTTCAAGAAGCTCATCCAGATGTAGAAATCTTTACAGCAGCCTTGGATGAACGCTTGAACGAACACGGTTATATCGTTCCAGGTCTTGGAGATGCTGGAGACCGCTTGTTCGGTACGAAATAAGATCGAAAAGAAGAATGACTTGGAAAAGTATTTCCAGTCGCGAAAGGAGGTTGGATTTTTGTTTCTGTCTAATGAAAACAGAGCAAAAATTTGACCTTTTTTGACCAAGATATTATAATAGTCTTATCTTCAGTCATTTGACCAACAAAATTAAAACTCAAAAGGAGAAATGAATGATTCCTGTAGTTATTGAACAAACAAGCCGTGGAGAACGCTCTTACGATATTTACTCACGTCTTCTCAAAGACCGCATCATTATGCTGACAGGTCCAGTAGAAGATAATATGGCTAACTCTGTTATTGCCCAATTACTTTTCTTGGATGCCCAAGATAGTACAAAAGATATTTACCTTTATGTCAATACACCTGGTGGTTCCGTTTCAGCTGGTTTGGCAATCGTTGACACCATGAACTTTATCAAGGCAGATGTCCAAACCATCGTTATGGGAATGGCTGCATCTATGGGGACTGTCATCGCATCAAGTGGAGCAAAAGGCAAACGTTTCATGCTTCCAAATGCTGAATACATGATTCACCAACCAATGGGCGGTACAGGTGGTGGTACTCAACAAACCGATATGGCGATCGCTGCAGAACACTTGCTTAAAACTCGTAACACCTTGGAAAAAATCTTGGCTGAAAATTCAGGTCAGTCAATCGAAAAAGTTCACGCAGATGCAGAACGCGATAACTGGATGAGTGCTCAAGAAACACTTGAATATGGCTTTATTGATGAAATCATGGCCAACAATTCATTGAACTAATAATCAAAGGAGGCAAACTCGACTGAGTTTGCTTTTTTTGGTATAATAGGGAGAGATTTCTTAGAAAGAGGATTTATCATGTTTGAAAAAGTCAATCGATCTGGCTTGATTATCTATCTTTACTATAATCGTGATGCCAAAAAACTGCAGGATTATGGAGATATTACCTATCATTCCAAGAAACATCGTTACTTACAACTTTATGTTCCAACTCAAGAAGTGGAGCAATTGGTCGGACACTTGAGCAAGGAAAAATTTATCAAAAAAGTCAGAGTTTGTCATATCCAAGAGCTGGAAACACCCTTTGTTGGCAATCTTTATCGAGAGGAAAACGTTATCAGATAAAAAATTAAAGAAAAGTGTTGACAATTTTCTGATAATTCGGTATATTCTTAACAGACTATTTAAGAAATAAGGAGACAAAAAAGATGAAGAAAAAATTTGCCCTATCGTTTGTGGCGCTTGCAAGTGTAGCACTTCTTGCAGCCTGTGGAGAAGTGAAGTCTGGAGCAGTCAACACTGCTGGTAACTCAGTAGAAGAAAAGACAATTAAAATCGGGTTTAACTTTGAGGAAACTGGTGCCGTAGCAGCCTACGGAACATCTGAACAAAAAGGTGCCCAACTTGCTGTTGACGAAATCAATGCTGCAGGTGGTATCGATGGAAAACAAATCGAAGTAGTTGATAAAGATAATAAGTCTGAAACAGCTGAGGCGGCTTCAGTAACAACTAACCTTGTAACCCAATCTAAAGTATCAGCAATCGTAGGACCTGCGACATCTGGTGCGACTGCAGCTGCGGTAGCGAACGCTACAAAAGCAGGTGTTCCATTGATCTCGCCAAGTGCGACTCAAGATGGATTGACTAAAGGTCAAGATTACCTCTTTATTGGAACTTTCCAAGATAGCTTCCAAGGAAAAATTATTTCAAACTATGTTTCTGAAAAATTGCAAGCTAAGAAAGTTGTTCTTTACACTGACAATGCCAGCGACTATGCTAAAGGTATTGCCAAAGCCTTCCGTGAAGCTTATAAAGGTGAAATCGTTGCAGATGAAACTTTCGTAGCAGGTGACACAGACTTCCAAGCAGCCCTTACAAAAATGAAAGGGAAAGACTTTGATGCTATCATCGTCCCTGGTTACTACACTGAAGCTGGTAAAATTGTAAACCAAGCGCGTGGTATGGGAATTGACAAACCAATCGTTGGTGGTGATGGATTTAACGGTGAGGAGTTTGTACAACAAGCAACTGCTGAAAAAGCATCAAACATCTACTTTATCTCAGGCTTCTCAACTACTGTAGAAGTTTCAGCTAAAGCAAAAGCCTTCCTTGACGCATACCGTGCTAAGTACAATGAAGAGCCTTCAACATTTGCAGCCTTGGCTTATGACTCAGTTCACCTTGTAGCAAACGCAGCAAAAGGTGCTAAAAACTCAGGTGAGATCAAGGATAACCTTGCTAAAACAAAAAACTTTGAAGGTGTAACTGGTCAAACAAGCTTCGATGCAGACCACAACACAGTCAAAACTGCTTACATGATGACCATGAACAATGGTAAGGTTGAAGCAGCAGAAGTTGTAAAACCATAATAGAAAAATGTTGAAATAGGGAATGAGCCTCTGACTCACTCCCTGTTTCGGTGTTTAAGAACCTATCAAAAAGTGAGGGGAAACCCTCGGAATTATAAATAGAAAGAGTGAATCTTATGCTCCAACAACTAGTAAATGGTTTGATTCTAGGTAGTGTTTACGCGCTGTTAGCCCTAGGATATACCATGGTTTACGGAATTATCAAGCTCATCAACTTCGCCCACGGTGATATTTATATGATGGGAGCCTTTATCGGTTATTTCTTGATTAATTCTTTCCAAATGAATTTCTTTGTAGCTCTTATTGTAGCGATGTTAGCGACAGCGATTCTTGGTGTCGTGATTGAGTTCCTTGCTTACCGACCTTTGCGCCACTCCACTCGTATTGCTGTTTTGATTACAGCTATTGGGGTTTCTTTCCTATTGGAGTATGGAATGGTCTATTTGGTTGGTGCCAATACCCGTGCCTTTCCTCAAGCGATTCAAACAGTTCGCTATGATTTGGGACCAATTAGCTTAACAAATGTGCAGTTAATGATCTTGGCCATTTCCTTGATTTTGATGATTTTGTTACAAGTCATTGTCCAAAAGACAAAGATGGGGAAAGCCATGCGTGCAGTATCCGTAGATAGCGATGCAGCACAATTGATGGGGATCAATGTAAATCGTACTATCAGCTTTACCTTTGCTTTAGGTTCAGCTCTTGCGGGTGCGGCTGGTGTTCTGATTGCCCTCTATTATAACTCTCTTGAGCCTTTGATGGGGGTTACTCCAGGTCTTAAGTCATTCGTTGCCGCAGTACTTGGTGGTATCGGAATCATTCCTGGTGCGGCGCTTGGTGGTTTTGTGATTGGTCTATTGGAAACCTTTGCGACAGCCTTTGGAATGTCAGACTTTCGTGATGCCATTGTTTATGGAATCTTGTTGTTGATCTTGATTGTCCGCCCAGCTGGTATCCTTGGTAAAAATGTGAAAGAGAAGGTGTAAACGATGAAGGAAAATTTAAAAGTTAATATTCTATGGTTACTCCTTTTGTTAGCTGGCTATGGCTTGATTAGTGTATTGGTTTCAGTCGGAGTACTTAATCTATTCTATGTACAGATTTTACAACAAATCGGAATTAATATTATTCTGGCTGTTGGTCTCAACTTAATCGTTGGTTTTTCAGGACAATTTTCACTTGGTCATGCTGGTTTCATGGCGATTGGTGCCTATGCCGCAGCTATTATTGGTTCTAAATCACCAACCTACGGTGCCTTCTTTGGAGCTATGCTTGTAGGAGCTTTGCTTTCAGGAGCAGTTGCCTTACTTGTCGGAATTCCAACCTTGCGTTTGAAGGGCGACTATCTTGCGGTAGCGACTCTAGGTGTTTCTGAAATTATCCGTATCTTTATCATCAATGGCGGAAGCCTTACAAATGGTGCAGCAGGTATCTTGGGAATTCCTAACTTTACAACTTGGCAAATGGTTTACTTCTTTGTCGTGATTACAACCATTGCAACCTTGAACTTTTTGCGTAGTCCAATTGGTCGTTCAACTCTCTCCGTTCGTGAGGATGAAATTGCTGCTGAGTCAGTTGGGGTTAATACGACTAAAATTAAAATTATCGCTTTTGTCTTTGGTGCCATTACTGCAAGTATTGCAGGGTCACTTCAGGCAGGATTTATCGGTTCAGTTGTACCGAAAGATTACACTTTCATCAACTCAATCAACGTTTTGATTATTGTTGTATTTGGTGGACTTGGTTCCATTACAGGTGCAATCGTTTCAGCTATTGTCCTTGGAATTTTGAATATGCTTCTCCAAGATGTTGCTAGCGTTCGTATGATTATCTACGCTTTGGCCTTGGTATTGGTAATGATTTTCAGACCAGGTGGACTTCTTGGAACATGGGAATTGAGCCTATCACGTTTCTTTAAAAAATCTAAGAAGGAGGAACAAAACTAATGGCATTACTTGAAGTAAAACAGTTAACCAAACATTTTGGCGGTCTAACAGCTGTTGGAGATGTGACTCTTGAATTGAACGAAGGGGAACTGGTTGGACTAATCGGTCCAAACGGAGCTGGGAAAACCACCCTTTTCAACCTTTTGACCGGTGTTTATGAACCAAGCGAGGGAACAGTAACCCTAGATGGTCACCTTTTGAATGGAAAGTCACCTTATAAGATTGCCTCTTTGGGACTTGGACGTACTTTCCAAAATATTCGTCTCTTTAAAGATTTAACAGTTTTGGACAATGTTTTGATTGCTTTTGGCAACCATCACAAACAACATGTTTTTGCTAGTTTCTTACGCTTACCAGCTTTTTACAAGAGTGAAAAAGAATTAAAGGCTAAAGCCTTGGAATTGCTGAAAATCTTTGATTTGGATGGTGATGCAGAAACTTTCGCTAAAAATCTTGCCTACGGACAACAACGTCGTTTGGAAATTGTTCGTGCCCTTGCTACGGAACCTAAAATTCTCTTTTTAGATGAACCAGCAGCAGGTATGAACCCGCAGGAAACGGCAGAATTGACTGAGTTAATTCGTCGTATCAAAGATGAATTTAAGATTACGATCATGCTGATTGAACACGATATGAATCTGGTCATGGAAGTAACAGAACGTATCTACGTACTTGAATACGGTCGTTTAATTGCTCAAGGAACTCCTGACGAAATTAAGACCAATAAACGCGTTATCGAAGCTTATCTAGGAGGTGAAGCCTAATGTCTATGTTAAAAGTTGATAATCTTTCTGTGCATTACGGTATGATTCAAGCAGTCCGTGATGTAAGCTTTGAAGTGAATGAAGGAGAAGTTGTTTCCCTTATCGGTGCCAATGGTGCAGGTAAGACAACCATTCTCCGTACCTTGTCTGGTTTGGTTCGACCAAGTTCAGGAAAGATTGAATTTTTAGGTCAAGAAATCCAAAAAATGCCAGCTCAAAAAATCGTAGCTGGTGGGCTTTCACAAGTTCCAGAAGGACGCCACGTTTTTCCTGGTTTGACTGTTATGGAAAATCTTGAAATGGGTGCTTTCTTGAAGAAAAACCGTGAAGAAAATCAAGCTAACTTGAAGAAGGTTTTCTCACGCTTTCCACGTCTTGAAGAACGCAAGAACCAAGATGCAGCCACTCTTTCAGGGGGGGAACAACAAATGCTTGCCATGGGACGCGCCCTCATGTCAACACCAAAACTTCTTCTTTTAGATGAACCATCAATGGGACTTGCACCAATCTTTATCCAAGAAATTTTTGATATCATTCAAGATATCCAGAAGCAAGGAACAACCGTCCTCTTGATTGAACAAAACGCTAATAAAGCACTCGCAATCTCTGATCGAGGATATGTACTGGAAACAGGAAAAATCGTCCTATCCGGAACAGGAAAAGAACTCGCCTCATCAGAAGAAGTCAGAAAAGCATATCTAGGTGGCTAAAACAATCCAGTGGATTGTTTTAGTCGGCAGATGAAGATTGCGAAGCAATCTTCGCATAGTCTGGGAGACTAGTTTAGGTTGCAGATGAAGATTACGAAGTAATCATCAATATAGTCCGAGGGACCTTTTTAGTCGGTGGATGAAGATTGCGTAAGCAATCTTCGCATAGTCTGGGAGACTAGTTTAGGTTGCAGATGAAGATTACGAAGTAATCATCATTATAGTCCGGGGGACCTTTTTAGTCGGCAGATGGAGATTGCGAAGCAATTATCTTATCCACTGGATTGTTTTAGTCGGCAGATAGAGATTGCGAAGTAATCATCAATATAGTCCGAGGGACCTTTTTAGTCGGTGGATAGAGATTGCGAAGCAATCTGCATCTACATTGAAAGTTTAATTTCTGATAATTGAAAACATCGAATGAAAGGTATCTTTCTTTCATTCACAGAGCTCGATCATAGAGCTCTTTTTGCTAGCTTATTCATACTTTTCTGAATTTTGAAAAAAGAAATGTAAGCGTTTGATAGATTTACAAAAAGATTGTATAATAGGGATAAGAATAGAAAAGGAGAAGTCTCATGGCAGTTAAAGATTTTATGACCCGCAAGGTAGTTTATATTAGTCCAGATACAACAGTATCTCATGCAGCAGATTTGATGAGAGAGCAAGGCTTGCACCGCTTGCCTGTTATCGAAAATGATCAATTGGTTGGTTTGGTAACTGAGGGAACCATTGCCCAAGCTAGTCCATCCAAAGCAACCAGTCTTTCTATCTATGAGATGAATTATCTTCTAAATAAGACAAAAGTAAAAGATGTCATGATTCGCGATGTTGTCACTGTTTCAGGCTATGCGAGTCTAGAGGATGCAACTTATCTAATGTTGAAAAACAAGATTGGTATTCTTCCTGTCGTAGATAATCATCAAGTATACGGAGTTATTACGGACCGTGACGTTTTCCAAGCCTTTCTTGAAATTGCTGGTTATGGAGAAGAAGGAATTCGTGTGCGCTTTGTTACAGAAGATGAAGTTGGCGTTCTTGGTAAGATTGTTTCTCTAATCGTTGAAGAAAATTTGAATATCTCCCATACAGTCAATATTCCGCGTAAGGATGGTAAGGTCATTATCGAAGTGCAAATCGATGGATCAATTGATTTACCAGCCTTGAAAGAAAAATTTGAAGCAAATGGTATTCAAGTGGAAGAAATCACTCGCACTTCAGCAAAAGTCTTGTAAGAAGGGAAGCCCAAAGGCTTCTTTTTTTTATAGCTTCTTTTTTCATAAAAAAGGGATTATAGCAAAAGATGGAAAGAAATGATAAAATATGCTATAATGAAATGATGTAAAAAAGGAGTATTTATGGACATTTCAGTAATCCGTCAAAAAATTGACGCAAATCGTGAAAAATTAGCTTCTTTCAGGGGGTCTCTTTGACCTCGAAGGGCTAGAGGAAGAGATTGCCATCTTGGAAAACAAGATGACAGAACCTGATTTTTGGAATGATAATATTGCGGCCCAAAAAACGTCGCAAGAATTAAATGAATTAAAAAATACCTATAACACCTTCCACAAAATGGAAGAGTTGCAGGATGAAGTCGAAATTTTATTGGACTTTTTAGCAGAAGACGAGTCGGTTCAAGAAGAACTGGTAGAGCAGTTAGCCGAACTTGATAAGATGATGACCAGCTATGAGATGACTCTACTCTTGTCAGAACCTTATGACCACAACAATGCCATCTTGGAAATCCATCCAGGTTCTGGTGGTACTGAGGCGCAGGACTGGGGCGATATGTTGCTTCGTATGTATACTCGTTATGGTAATGCTAAAGGCTTTAAAGTGGAAGTATTGGATTACCAAGCAGGAGATGAAGCTGGTATCAAGTCAGTAACCTTATCATTTGAAGGACCTAATGCCTATGGCCTTCTCAAGTCAGAAATGGGTGTTCATCGTTTGGTCCGTATTTCACCATTTGACTCTGCCAAACGTCGCCATACCTCTTTCACATCTGTAGAAGTGATGCCAGAATTGGATGATACTATTGAAGTGGAAATCCGTGAAGATGATATCAAGATGGATACCTTCCGTTCAGGTGGTGCCGGTGGACAAAACGTCAATAAGGTTTCAACAGGTGTACGTTTAACCCACATTCCAACTGGGACTGTTGTTCAATCAACAGTGGATCGTACCCAATATGGAAATAGAGATCGTGCCATGAAGATGTTGCAGGCTAAGCTCTATCAAATGGAGCAAGAGAAGAAGGCTGCGGAGGTAGATTCTCTCAAAGGTGAGAAAAAGGAAATCACATGGGGAAGCCAAATCCGTTCTTATGTTTTCACGCCATATACTATGGTAAAAGATCACCGAACTAGCTTTGAAGTTGCACAAGTAGATAAGGTTATGGATGGAGACCTAGATGGTTTTATTGATGCCTATCTCAAGTGGCGTATCAGCTAAGATAGAAAGGAAGTCACATGTCAATTATTGAAATGAGAGATGTCGTCAAAAAATACGACAATGGAACGACTGCTCTACGCGGTGTTTCGGTCAGCGTTCAACCGGGAGAATTTGCTTACATTGTAGGACCTTCAGGAGCAGGGAAGTCAACCTTCATTCGTTCTCTATATCGTGAAGTAAAAATCGATAAAGGAAGCCTATCAGTTGCTGGTTTTAATCTGGTTAAGATCAAAAAGAAAGACGTCCCCCTTCTACGTCGTAGTGTTGGGGTTGTCTTCCAGGATTATAAACTCTTGCCAAAGAAAACTGTCTATGAAAATATTGCTTACGCTATGGAAGTAATCGGGGAAAATCGCCGTAATATCAAAAAACGTGTGATGGAAGTTTTAGACTTGGTTGGCTTGAAGCACAAGGTTCGTTCTTTCCCAAATGAGCTCTCAGGTGGGGAGCAACAGCGGATTGCGATTGCGCGTGCCATTGTAAATAATCCCAAAGTATTGATAGCCGATGAACCAACAGGAAATCTGGATCCGGATAATTCATGGGAAATTATGAATCTCTTGGAACGGATTAACCTACAAGGGACAACTATTTTGATGGCGACTCATAATAGCCAGATTGTAAATACCTTGCGCCACCGTGTCATTGCCATTGAAAATGGCCGTGTCGTTCGTGACGAATCAAAAGGAGAGTATGGATACGATGATTAGTAGATTTTTTCGCCATTTATTTGAAGCCTTAAAAAGTTTGAAACGAAATGGTTGGATGACAGTAGCTGCTGTCAGTTCAGTCATGATTACTTTGACCTTGGTGGCAATATTTGCTTCTGTTATTTTCAATACAGCGAAACTAGCTACAGATATTGAAAATAATGTCCGTGTAGTAGTTTATATCCGAAAGGATGTGGAAGATAACAGTCAGACAATTGAAAAAGAAGGTCAAACTGTTACAAATAATGACTACCACAAGGTATATGATTCTTTGAAGAACATGTCTACGGTTAAGAGTGTTACCTTTTCAAGTAAAGAAGAACAATATGAAAAATTAACCGAGACAATGGGAGATAACTGGAAAATCTTTGAAGGAGATGCCAATCCTCTCTATGATGCCTATATTGTAGAGGCAAACACTCCAAATGATGTAAAAACTATAGCCGAAGATGCTAAAAAAATTGAAGGTGTCTCTGAGGTTCAAGACGGCGGTGCCAATACAGAAAGACTCTTCAAGTTAGCTTCATTTATCCGTGTTTGGGGACTAGGGATTGCTGCTTTGTTAATTTTTGTCGCAGTTTTCTTGATTTCAAATACCATTCGTATTACCATTATTTCCCGCAGTCGCGAAATTCAAATCATGCGCTTGGTCGGAGCTAAAAACAGTTATATTCGTGGACCGTTCTTGTTAGAAGGAGCCTTTATCGGTTTATTGGGAGCTATCGCACCATCTGTTTTGGTCTTTATTGTTTATCAAATGGTTTACCAATCTGTCAACAAATCGTTGGTAGGGCAAAATCTATCCATGATTAGTCCAGATTTATTTAGTCCGTTGATGATTGCCCTACTATTTGTGATTGGAATTTTTATTGGTTCACTGGGGTCAGGAATTTCCATGCGCCGATTCTTGAAGATTTAGGTAAAATAATTATTTTTATGAGGAGGTTGTAAAATCTCCTTTTTTGCTACAAAAATTTTAGAAAAGGAACTTCTAATACTCAATGAAAATCAAAGAGCAAACTAGGTAGCTCGCCACAGGATGCTCAAAATACTGTTTTGAGGTTGTAGATAAGACTGACGAAGTCAGTCACATATATACGGTAAGACGACGCTGACGTGGTTTGAAGAGTATAAAGAAGTCGCTCAGAGAAGACTTCTCGATGGCTAACTTAAACTTGAAATTTGGCACCGAGAAAATTTTTGAAAAAAGGCTAAATTCCCAAACTAAGTTCCACTGCTAATCCAAGTGGAAGTTAGTCTGATAAAAATCCTAAAAACCAGTGGAAATCCGTGTCAGGGTGAGTTCCACTGGTTTTACTAAGGCTTGATTTTATTGCTTTTGTAGCCAAAATGAATAGAAAAAAAGAGCGCACAAAATCCCCTCATCTGAAAGCGTTTCAGATTAAGTTCCGCTATGGTGGAAGTTAGTGTGAGACGTTTGAATGTGGTTAAAGGTTAATTTTTAGAACTTATGTTGGAGTAATTTAGACGACTGACAGACGTCTTCTGCAGGTATTTTAGAAATACCTAGAAGCTTAGGAATCTCTTCTCCATAAGTAAAGGCAAAAAGTTCATAGGCTGACTTTCCATTCAAAGCAGCCCGTTTGACACTGTTGACATGCGAACAGACGAGATTGATATCCTCTTGAGTTAAGTTATCAAAAGAAGTTCCTTTGGGTAGAATGTCGCGAATCAGCGTGTGATTTTTCTCAATTCTCCCTTTCTGGTCAGAGCGATTAGGGTCACAAAAGAAGAGTTTACTCTCTCCTCGAACATCCATTTCGATATCATCGACCCTGGCAAACTCTCCACCATTATCTGTGAGGATGACAGGAAAGAGTTGACAGAAATCTTTGTCCGCTTGGTGAAGAGTGTTCTTGATATCATAGAGGTGTTTGGTAACCTCAAGGGCAGTTTTATTATCCAGCAGTCTAGCGAAGATAAAGTTACAGAAAGAGAGATTGAAGGTGAGTAGGACTTTACCTCCCATTCTACCCAGAACTGTATCCATTTCTAGCCAAGAGTCTAGTTGATACAGTGCTAAATAGTTTTGGAAATCCTCATAGGAACGGCCTTTTTTAGCTTCTTTAGGAATGGAGGGGAGATTACTTTTTCTTCTTTCTTTGAATTTAACGGCTCTGGCTAGGTCAATAGGAGCGATAGATAGGTATCCTTTTCGGATGTGTCGATAGACGGTTGAGGAGCTGACATCAAGATTGTGAGTTTTGAGGATATGATAGATGTGTTGTCCCTTTTTAACCCCATCAGAAATGACTTTGTCCATGTCCCAGAAGGTCTTGGAATTGAGAGGAGTTCCTTCACGAGCTTCAACAAGAGTTTGTTCGTACTGCTTTTGAGCTTGCTTAGCTAGGTAGAAGATCTTCTTATAGCCACAATTCTGTCTTCTTTTAGGGCAGCCGTTGCAGACAAAGGGAGCTTTGTCGAGTAGAGGGCAAGGAAAGTTATGGCATGTAGACTCTCGGACTTGTTTGTTTCGCTTGACTTCTTTAGAAACAGTGGTCGGGTCTTTTAGAATAAGTTGCCCGATAGCTTTGAAGGTTTCACCGCGCTCTAAGCCTAGTTGGATATCATTACGGTCTGAAAGGGTAAGGTGTTTATGTTTTGTCATAGTAGAGCTCATTTCTAACTCAAACGTCTCACACTTAATTCCACCATAAAAATCCGTTTTAGACTAATTTCCACTTTGGTCAGGCAAGTAGAAGTTGCTTTGAGAAGTTAGCTTTTTGAAAAAAGAGGATTTTTTTGAATAAAAGCCTTTACAAAAAAAATTAAAGTGGTATAATTAAATCATAAAAGGTGCAAACGTTTTCGTAAAACGTTTGCCTAAATAAAAATAAAGGAGATTTGAATGATGAAAGATACATTCAAAAATGTCTTGTCTTTCGAATTTTGGCAAAAATTCGGTAAGGCTTTGATGGTGGTTATCGCGGTTATGCCTGCTGCCGGTTTGATGATTTCAATCGGTAAGTCTATCGTGATGATTAACCCAACCTTTGCACCACTTGTTATTACTGGTGGTGTACTAGAACAAATCGGTTGGGGAGTTATCGTTAACCTTCATATCTTGTTCGCCCTAGCCATTGGAGGTAGCTGGGCTAAAGAACGTGCTGGTGGTGCTTTCGCCGCTGGTCTTGCCTTCATCTTGATTAACCGTATCACTGGTACAATCTTTGGTGTATCAGGCGATATGTTGAAAAATCCAGATGCTATGGTTTCAACACTATTGGGTGGGCAAATCAAAGTTGCTGATTACTTCATTAGTGTTATGGAAGCCCCAGCACTTAACATGGGTGTGTTCGTAGGGATTATTTCTGGTTTTATTGGAGCAACTGCTTACAATAAATACTATAACTTCCGTAAGCTTCCTGATGCACTTTCATTCTTTAACGGAAAACGTTTTGTACCGTTTGTAGTTATTCTTCGTTCAATAATTGCTGCAATTGTACTTTCAGCTTTCTGGCCACTTGTGCAAACTGGTATCAATAGCTTTGGTATCTGGATTGCTAACTCACAAGAAACTGCTCCAATCCTTGCACCATTCTTGTATGGTACATTGGAACGTTTGCTCTTACCATTTGGTCTTCACCACATGTTGACTATCCCAATGAACTACACAGCTCTTGGTGGTACTTATGAGGTCCTAACTGGTGCAGCAAAAGGTAGCCAAGTATTTGGTCAAGATCCACTTTGGCTTGCATGGGTAACAGACCTTGTAAACCTTAAAGGTACTGATGCTACTCAATACCAACACTTGTTGGATACTGTTCATCCAGCTCGTTTCAAAGTTGGACAAATGATTGGTTCATTCGGTATCTTGATGGGTGTGGTTGTGGCTATCTACCGTAATGTTGATGCTGACAAGAAACACAAATACAAAGGTATGATGATTGCGACAGCTCTTGCAACATTCTTGACAGGGGTTACTGAACCAATCGAATACATGTTCATGTTCGTAGCAACACCTATGTATCTTGTTTACTCACTTGTTCAAGGTGCTGCCTTCGCTATGGCTGACGTTGTAAACCTACGTATGCACTCATTCGGTTCAATCGAGTTCTTGACTCGTACACCTATTGCAATCAGTGCTGGTATCGGTATGGATATCATTAACTTCGTTTGGGTAACTGTTCTCTTTGCTGTAATCATGTACTTTATCGCAAACTTCATGATTCAAAAATTCAACTACGCAACTCCAGGACGTAACGGAAACTATGAAACTGCTGAAGGTTCAGAAGAAGCTAGCAGCGAAGTGAAAGTTGCAGCTGGTTCTCAAGCTGTAAACATTATTAACCTTCTTGGTGGACGTGCAAACATCGTTGATGTAGACGCATGTATGACTCGTCTTCGTGTAACTGTTAAAGATGCAGATAAAGTAGGAAATGCAGAGCAATGGAAAGCAGAAGGAGCTATGGGTCTTGTCATGAAAGGACAAGGGGTTCAAGCTATCTACGGTCCAAAAGCTGACGTATTGAAATCTGATATCCAAGATATTCTTGATTCAGGTGAAATCATTCCTGAAACTCTTCCAAGCCAAATGACTGAAGCACAACAAAACACTGTTCATTTCAAAGGTCTTACTGAGGAAGTTTACTCAGTAGCAGACGGTCAAGTTGTTGCTTTGGAACAAGTAAAAGATCCAGTATTTGCTCAAAAAATGATGGGTGATGGATTTGCAGTAGAACCTGCAAATGGAAACATTGTATCTCCAGTTTCAGGTACTGTATCAAGCATCTTCCCAACAAAACATGCTCTTGGTATTGTGACTGAAGCAGGTCTTGAAGTATTGGTTCACATTGGTTTGGACACAGTAAGTCTTGAAGGTAAACCATTTACAGTTCATGTTGCTGAAGGACAAAAAGTTGCAGCAGGAGATCTCCTTGTCACAGCTGACTTGGATGCTATCCGTGCAGCAGGACGTGAAACTTCAACAGTAGTTGTCTTCACAAATGGTGATGCAATTAAATCAGTTAAATTAGAAAAAACAGGTTCTCTTGCAGCTAAAACAGCAGTTGCTAAAGTAGAATTGTAATATACTTGAGGTTGGAAGCTGTATTCCAACCTCTTATTTTGGGAGAAAAGAATGAAATTTTTAACACTCAATACTCACAGTTGGATGGAGAAAGAAGCAGAGGAAAAATTCCAGATTTTGCTTGAAGATATTCTTGAAAAGGACTATGATTTGATTTGTTTCCAAGAAATCAATCAGGAGATCACTTCGCCAGAGGTGGAGGTTAATGACCTTTATCAAGCTTTGCCAGCTGCTGAGCCTATTCACCAAGATCACTATGTTAGACTCTTGGTTGAAAAGTTGTCTGAGCAAGGGAAAAATTACTACTGGACTTGGGCCTATAATCATATCGGTTATGATCGCTACCACGAAGGTGTGGCTATCTTGTCTAAAACACCTATTGAAGCCAGAGAAATTTTAGTTTCAGATGTGGATGATCCAACAGACTATCATACTCGTCGTGTTGCCTTGGCTGAAACTGTAGTTGATGGTAAGGAACTTGCAGTTGCAAGTGTCCACCTTTCTTGGTGGGATAAAGGTTTCCAAGAAGAATGGGCACGATTTGAGGCTGTCTTGAAAGAATTGAACAAGCCACTTTTACTAGCTGGAGATTTTAACAATCCAGCTGGACAGGAAGGTTACCAAGCTATTTTAGCTAGTCCATTAGGCTTACAAGACGCTTTTGAAGTTGCTCAAGAGAAAAGCGGTAGCTATACCGTTCCACCAGAAATTGATGGCTGGAAAGGGAACACTGAACCCCTTCGAATCGATTATGTCTTTACTACCAAAGAGTTAGCGGTGGAAAATTTACATGTCGTATTTGATGGTAATAAGAATCCACAAGTGAGTGATCACTATGGCTTAAATGCTACTTTAAACTGGAAATAATAACTGATACTCTTCGAAAATCTCTTCAAACCACGTCAACGTCGCCTTGCCGTATAGATGTTACTGACTTCGTCAGTTCTATCTGCAACCTCAAAACAGTGTTTTGAGCAACCTGCGGCTAGTTTCCTAGTTTGCTCTTTAATTTTCATTGAGTATGAAAAGAGGTTGGGATTCACAAATTCCAGCCTTTTTTTGACTAGAAAAGCTACTGGAAATAGCCTAAATAAGTGAGACTACTGAAATGGAATAAAATGTGGTATAATTGATAGGATAGATAGAATCGAGGATATTATGTCATTTACGAAATTTCAATTTAAAAACTATATTAGAGAAGCCTTGGAGGAGTTGAAATTTACAACTCCAACAGAGGTACAAGATAAGTTGATTCCCATTGTCTTGGCAGGCCGAGATTTGGTTGGAGAATCAAAAACAGGTTCAGGTAAGACTCACACTTTCTTGTTACCGATTTTCCAGCAATTAGATGAAGATAGCGATAGTGTACAAGCAGTGATTACGGCACCGAGTCGTGAGTTGGCTACTCAGATTTACCAAGCAGCTCGTCAGATTGCGGCCCACTCAGAAGTGGAAGTTCGTGTGGTTAATTACGTGGGAGGGACAGATAAGGCTCGTCAGATTGACAAATTGGCAAGCAATCAACCTCATATTGTTATCGGAACACCAGGCCGTATCTACGATTTGGTTAAATCTGGTGATTTAGCTATTCATAAAGCCAAGACCTTTGTGGTTGATGAGGCAGACATGACCTTGGATATGGGATTCTTGGAAACTGTTGATAAGATTGCTGGAAGCCTTCCCAAAGACTTGCAATTCATGGTCTTCTCAGCGACTATTCCACAAAAGTTGCAACCATTCTTGAAAAAATACTTGTCAAATCCTGTCATGGAGAAAATCAAGACCAAAACGGTCATTTCTGACACTATTGATAATTGGTTGATTTCTACTAAGGGACGTGATAAGAATGCTCAAATTTACCAGTTGACTCAGTTGATGCAACCCTATTTGGCAATGATTTTTGTTAACACTAAAACGCGTGCTGATGAATTGCATTCATATCTGACTGCTCAAGGCTTGAAGGTGGCAAAAATTCATGGAGATATTGCCCCTCGTGAACGTAAGCGAATCATGAATCAGGTGAAAAATCTGGATTTTGAGTACATTGTCGCAACAGATTTGGCGGCGCGTGGAATTGACATTGAAGGTGTCAGCCATGTCATCAATGATGCCATTCCGCAAGACTTGTCCTTTTTTGTTCATCGAGTTGGTCGTACTGGACGAAATGGCCTACCAGGTACAGCTATTACCCTTTACCAACCAAGTGATGACTCGGATATCCGTGAGTTGGAGAAATTGGGAATCAAGTTTACACCTAAGATGGTTAAAGACGGAGAATTTCAAGATACCTATGACCGTGATCGTCGTGCTAACCGTGAGAAAAAACAAGATAAGCTTGATATCGAAATGATTGGTTTGGTTAAAAAGAAAAAGAAAAAAGTCAAACCGGGTTATAAGAAAAAAATCCAGTGGGCGGTTGATGAAAAACGCCGCAAGACCAAGCGTGCTGAAAATCGTGCTCGCGGTCGTGCAGAGCGTAAAGCAAAACGCCAAACATTTTAATAGTAATTGTTGGAGTACTGAGCTTCAACTTTTTGCTTTATGAGAACGAACTATCTAAACCGAAACACTACATTAAGAACTGCAAATTGTGTTGAAAAATGGTATAATGATAAAGTTATATAGTCCCGATAAGATGGTAGGTATTTATTACGAAGAGTTTTCAGTACTTTGTAACTCGCAAAGAATGACGGCTCCAAAGTCACTCGTCATTCTACGGTTGCCGCTATAATGCGGTCACCCTATGCGCCTTACTAGTTTCAGAAATAAAAGAGTATAGTTTTTATTTCTTTCGCGTCGTAACTCTTAGATGATGGAAATACCTACCAGTACTTTGTAACTCTATAACACTATTTTTAAGGGGGGACATTTTTATGTCAGAACGTAAATTATTCACGTCTGAATCTGTATCTGAGGGGCATCCAGATAAGATTGCAGACCAAATTTCAGATGCGATTTTGGATGCTATTTTAGCCAAGGATCCAGAGGCGCACGTTGCTGCTGAGACAGCTGTATACACTGGATCTGTCCACGTTTTTGGTGAAATTTCTACAAATGCCTATGTAGATATTAACCGTGTGGTTCGTGATACCATTGCAGAGATTGGATATACCAATACAGAATATGGTTTTTCTGCTGAGACGGTGGGAGTCCATCCGTCACTTGTTGAGCAGTCACCAGACATTGCCCAAGGTGTTAACGAAGCCTTGGAGGTTCGTGGGAATGCAGACCAAGATCCGCTGGACTTGATTGGTGCTGGAGACCAAGGGCTCATGTTTGGCTTTGCAGTGGATGAAACAGAAGAACTCATGCCACTTCCAATCTCACTCAGTCATAAATTGGTTCGTCGTCTGGCAGAACTTCGCAAGTCTGGGGAAATCAGCTATCTTCGCCCAGATGCTAAATCACAAGTTACAGTTGAGTATGATGAAAATGACCGTCCAGTACGTGTGGATACAGTCGTGATTTCAACTCAGCACGATCCAGAAGTTAGCAACGAACAAATTCACAATGATGTCATTAGCAAGGTTATCAAAGAGGTGATTCCAGCCTCTTACTTGGATGCGCAAACAAAATTCTTCATCAATCCTACTGGTCGTTTTGTAATCGGTGGGCCTCAAGGTGACTCAGGCTTGACTGGTCGTAAGATTATCGTGGATACCTATGGTGGCTACTCTCGTCACGGTGGTGGTGCCTTCTCTGGTAAGGATGCGACTAAGGTGGACCGTTCTGCCTCATATGCGGCTCGTTATATTGCCAAGAATATCGTTGCAGCGGGTCTTGCTAAGAAGGCAGAAGTGCAATTGGCCTACGCTATCGGTGTTGCGCAACCTGTTTCTGTTCGTATCGATACTTTCGGTACAGGAACAGTAGCTGAAAGTAAGCTTGAAAAAGCAGCTCGTCAAATCTTTGACCTTCGCCCTGCAGGAATTATCCAAATGCTGGATCTTAAACGTCCAATCTACCGTCAAACAGCAGCTTATGGACACATGGGACGTACAGATATTGACCTTCCATGGGAACGTTTGGATAAGGTAGATGCTTTGAAAGAAGCAGTAAAATAAATGAATTGAAGAAAGAGGGAATCCCCTCTTTTTTATAGTTTTTTTAACTATACTGGGATACTGTTCTGAAAATCTATTTTGCGAAAGTAGAGATTTACATGTATTTCTTTAAAAATGATAAAGGTTGAGATTTCTCCTTGTTGTTTGGATTTCATTCAAAAGTCTGTGACCCAAGTCTTGTTCAAACTTCCAATACACTGGCTGTTTCCATAGCATGACTTCTGCACTAGACTTTCTTTTCCGAATAAATAGATAGAACCATAGAATCTAGTAAACCTAGAATTAAAACTGTGGTATAATATTAGCAATAAAAGGAATCTGGAGGATTAGAATCATGGTATCAACGAAAACACAAATTGCTGGTTTTGAGTTTGACAATTGTTTGATGAATGCAGCAGGTGTGGCTTGTATGACGATAGCAGAGTTAGAGGGCGTTAAAAACTCAGCGGCAGGAACCTTTGTCACAAAGACAGCGACTTTGGACTTTCGTCAGGGAAATCCTGAGCCACGTTACCAAGATGTTCCCCTTGGATCTATCAACTCTATGGGCTTGCCAAATAAGGGCTTAGACTATTATTTGGACTATCTTTTGGATTTGCAGGAAAAAGAGCCAAAACGAACTTTCTTCTTATCTCTAGTCGGTATGTCTCCAGAGGAAACCCATACTATCTTGAAAAAAGTACAAGAGAGTGAGTTTCGTGGTTTGATTGAGCTAAACCTCTCCTGTCCAAATGTTCCAGGAAAACCTCAGATTGCCTATGATTTTGAGACAACAGACCGGATTTTAGCAGAGGTGTTTGCCTACTTCACCAAACCTCTTGGAATTAAATTGCCACCATATTTTGACATTGTTCACTTTGATCAAGCGGCAGCTATTTTCAACAAATATCCGCTCAAGTTTGTCAACTGCGTCAACTCTATCGGAAACGGCCTTTACATAGAAGATGAGTCTGTCGTTATTCGTCCTAAAAATGGTTTCGGTGGCATTGGTGGCGAGTATATCAAACCGACTGCTCTAGCTAATGTTCATGCCTTTTATCAACGCTTAAACCCTCAAATTCAAATCATCGGAACAGGTGGCGTGTTGACTGGTCGTGATGCCTTTGAGCATATCCTCTGTGGAGCGAGTATGGTACAGGTGGGAACCACCCTTCATAAAGAAGGCATCGGTGCTTTCGAACGCATTACCAATGAACTGAAAGCAATCATGGCGGAAAAAGGGTACGAGAGCCTAGAAGATTTCCGTGGGAAATTGCGCTATATTGACTAAATTAAATCGAAAAATCAGAAGAAAGGAGAGCCGATGCTAGCTATTGAAGAAAGCCAGAAGTTGACTTTAGCAAATTTACCGAACCTGAGCCTTTTTACAGGGACAGATCAGGGTCAGTTTGAAGTAATGAAGAGTCAAGTGTTGAAACAGATTGGCTATGATTCTGCTGACCTCAACTTTGCCTACTTTGATATGAAAGAAGTGGTTTACAAGGATGTAGAACTGGAGTTGGTCAGCCTTCCTTTCTTTGCGGATGAGAAAATCGTGATATTAGACCATTTTGTTGATGTCACGACTGCTAAAAAGCGCTTTTTGACAGATGATGAGCTTAAGTCGTTTGAGGAATACCTTGACAATCCTTCGCCAACAACCAAGTTGTTGATCTTTGCAGAAGGAAAGCTGGATAGCAAAAGACGGTTGGTTAAATTACTTAAGCGTGATGCCAAGGTTTTTGATGCAGTAGAAGCCAAAGAACAAGAATTGCGCCAGTATTTCCAAAAGTGGAGTCAGAAACAAGGTCTGCAGTTTGCCAATCGTTCTTTTGAAAATCTTCTCGTCAAGTCGGGTTTTCAATTTAGCGAAATCCAGAAAAATCTCCTCTTTTTACAGTCCTATAAGGAAGACTCTGTTATCGAGGAAGAGGATATTGTCAACGCTATTCCCAAGACCTTACAGGACAATATTTTTGATTTAACTCAGTTTATTCTGACTAAAAAGATGGATCAGGCGCGCGATTTGGTGAGAGACTTGACCTTGCAAGGGGAAGATGAAATTAAGCTCATAGCTGTCATGTTAGGACAATTTCGGACTTTTACTCAGGTGAAAATTTTGTCGGAGTCTGGGCAAACAGAAGCGCAGATTGCAAGTAGTTTAGGCAGTTTTATTGGACGCAATCCCAATCCCTATCAAATCAAGTTTGCGTTGAGAGATTCACGAGGGCTTTCCTTGAGTTTTTTGAAGCAAGCTATTTCCTATTTGATTGAGACAGACTATCAGATTAAAACAGGTCTTTATGAAAAAGGTTTCCTTTTTGAAAAGGCACTCCTGCAGATTGCTAGTCAGGTAAATTGATATTTTTTTGAAACTATAACCCGCGTCAATATTATCTTGTCGTGGGTTTCTTGCTGATTTGCTTATTTTATACTCAATGAAAATCAAAGAGTAAACTAGGAAACTAGCCGCAGGTTGCTTAAAGCACTGCTTTGAGGTTGTAGATAGAACTGACTAAGTCAGCTCAAAACACTGTTTTGAGGTTGCGGATGAAACTGACGAAGTCAGCTCAAAACACTGTTTTGAGGTTGTAGATAAGACTGACGAAGTCAGTAACATATACCTACGGCAAGGCGACGTTGACGCGGTTTAAAGAGATTTTCGAAGAGTATTATTAGAAAGTATTTCAGTGATTTCTTCATCTATAAGCAAAAAACTTGAAAAAAGTGAATGTTTGCGTTATCATTTTCATATAGAAAGAAAAAGAGGTATTACAGATGGCTATTATCTTACCAGATCTTCCATATGCATACGACGCTTTGGAACCATACATCGATGCGGAAACAATGCACTTGCACCATGACAAACACCATCAAACTTATGTCAACAATGCTAATGCAGCTCTTGAAAAACACCCTGAAATTGGTGAAGACCTTGAAGCCTTGCTTGCTGATGTAGAATCTATCCCAGCTGATATCCGTCAAGCACTTATCAACAATGGTGGTGGACACTTGAACCACGCTCTTTTCTGGGAATTGATGACTCCTGAAAAAACAGCTCCTTCAGCAGAACTGGCAGCAGCAATCGATGCAACATTTGGTTCATTTGAAGAATTCCAAGCAGCCTTCACTGCAGCAGCAACAACTCGTTTCGGTTCAGGATGGGCATGGTTGGTTGTCAACAAAGAAGGTAAACTTGAAGTGACTTCAACAGCAAACCAAGACACACCAATCTCAGAAGGTAAAAAACCAATCTTGGGCTTGGACGTTTGGGAACATGCTTACTACGTGAAATACCGCAACGTGCGTCCTGACTACATCAAGGCTTTCTTCTCAGTGATCAACTGGAACAAAGTAGATGAATTGTACGCAGCAGCTAAATAATGATAGTTGGAGGGAAGAATTGTTCTTCTCTTTTTAAGGTTATATTATTTTGGTCTGACAAAATCGTCAGACTTTTTTCATTTTTATGAGAAACGTGCTAACTGCTAGAAATTATGGTAGAATAAAGTATTAAGTAATCGTGGAAAAAGGATATCTATGCGAAAAGAAATTGCACCTGAATTATACAACTATAACAAGTTTCCTGGTCCTGAGTTCCATTTACACGGGGACAAGGTCGAAACGGAAGGGATAGCTTTTTCCTTGGTGGAAAATATCAAGGATGCCTTTGATGTGACGGCTTTTAATCAGCGTTTTTCAGAAGTCTTAACCAAGTTTGATTATATCGTGGGGGACTGGAGCAACGAACAGCTTCGACTTCGTGGTTTTTACAAGGATGATCGAACAGAAGAAAAACTTGAAAAAATAAGTCGTTTACAAGACTACCTTTTAGAATATTGTAGTTATGGTTGTGCCTATTTTGTCCTAGAAAATGAAGCCCCTAAGCGAGCATCATTTGACAAGAAAATGCGTAAGAAGGAAGAAGAACCGTCTTCTAGAAAAGGAAAGAAACCGGCTCAAACCAAACGAAAACCGAATGCAGATAAGAAAAATAGACGTCGTCAGAAAGAACAGCATTCTCAGAAAGAGGATAAGGGACAACGTCATTTTGTCATTCGTCAGAAGTGAGTAGAGAATAAGGAGAAGAAATGAAACCGTCAATTTATAGTTTAACACGTCAAACCATGCAGGAATGGGTTTTGGAGCAGGGAGAAAAGAAATTCCGTGCAGATCAAATCTGGGAATGGCTTTACCGTAAACGTGTCCAGTCATTTGAAGAAATGACCAACCTGTCAAAAGATTTGATTGCTAAACTCAATGACCAGTTTGTGGTCAATCCCTTGAAACAGCGTATCGTGCAAGAGTCTGCTGATGGTACCGTTAAATATCTTTTTGAATTGCCTGACGGTATGTTGATTGAGACAGTACTGATGAGACAGCACTATGGTTTGTCAGTCTGTGTGACCACTCAGGTTGGCTGTAATATCGGTTGTACCTTCTGTGCCTCTGGTTTGATTAAGAAACAACGTGACCTCAATAACGGTGAAATCGTAGCGCAAATCATGCTGGTTCAGAAATACTTTGATGAGCGTGGTCAGGACGAACGCGTCAGCCATATCGTTGTCATGGGTATCGGTGAACCCTTTGATAACTATAACAATGTCTTGAATTTCGTTCGTACTATCAATGATGACAAGGGAATGGCAATCGGTGCTCGTCACATTACGGTTTCAACCTCAGGTTTGGCCCATAAAATTCGTGATTTTGCTAATGAAGGTGTTCAGGTCAATCTTGCCGTTTCCCTTCATGCACCTAATAATGAGTTGCGTTCAAGCATCATGAAGATTAACCGTGCCTTTCCGATTGAAAAACTCTTTGCTGCTATTGAGTACTATATCGAAACAACCAATCGTCGTGTAACCTTTGAATATATCATGCTTAATGAAGTTAATGACGGTGTAGAACAAGCCTTGGAATTGGCTGAATTGCTCAAGAACATCAAGAAATTATCTTATGTAAACTTGATTCCTTATAACCCAGTTAGTGAGCATGACCAATATAGCCGTAGTCCTAAAGAGCGAGTGATGGCCTTCTATGATACGCTTAAGAAAAAAGGGGTTAACTGTGTGGTTCGTCAAGAGCATGGTACAGATATTGATGCAGCTTGTGGACAATTGCGCTCTAACACAATGAAACGTGACCGCCAGAAAGCAGTCGCAGCAGTCAATCCTTAATGATGAAGAAAACTTATAATCATGTTTTGGTCTGGGGAGTCATTTTCTATAGCATTTGTATCGTCTATTTTTGCTTTACTCCTCAAGAACATTCTCCCGTGGGGGTGGAAACTCCAGGTATTCAGCATCTTGGACGCCTGGTTTTTCTTTTGACTCCTTTCAATTCTTTCTGGAAACTGGGCCAAGTGAGTGACATAGGACAATTATGTTGGATTTTTCTACAAAATATCCTCAATGTCTTCTTGCTTTTTCCTCTGATGTTCCAACTCCTTTACCTCCTTCCAAACTTGAGGCAAACAAGAAAAGTGATCTTATTTAGTTTTTTAGTGAGTCTTGGAATTGAATGTACGCAGTTAGTCTTGGACTTTTTCTTTGATTTTAATCGCGTCTTTGAGATTGATGATTTGTGGACCAATACCTTGGGTGGCTATCTGGCTTGGCTACTCTATAACCGATTACATAAAAACAAGATAAGGAATTAAAATGAGTATTTTAGAAGTTAAAAATCTGAGTCACGGTTTTGGTGACCGTGCAATTTTTGAAGATGTGTCCTTCCGTCTCCTCAAGGGAGAACATATCGGCCTGGTCGGTGCCAATGGTGAAGGAAAATCAACCTTTATGAGTATCGTGACTGGTAAAATGCTGCCAGATGAAGGGAAGGTTGAGTGGTCCAAATATGTGACTGCTGGTTACTTAGACCAACATTCTGTCTTGGAAGAAGGGCAGTCGGTGCGTGATGTTCTCCGTACAGCCTTTGATGAGCTGTTTAAAGCAGAAGCTCGTATCAATGACCTTTATATGGAAATGGCTGAAGATGGAGCTGATGTTGATGCGCTTATGGAAGAAGTGGGAGAACTTCAAGACCGTTTAGAGAGTCGTGATTTCTATACCTTAGATGCTAAGATTGACGAAGTAGCGCGTGCCCTTGGTGTCATGGACTTTGGCATGGATACGGATGTAACCTCTTTGTCAGGTGGGCAAAGAACCAAGGTACTTTTGGCTAAACTCCTCCTTGAAAAGCCCGATATCTTGCTTTTGGACGAGCCGACCAACTACTTGGATGCTGAGCATATTGACTGGCTCAAGCGCTATCTCCAAAACTATGAGAATGCCTTTGTCCTTATTTCACACGATATTCCATTCCTGAACGACGTTATAAATATCGTCTATCATGTGGAAAATCAACAGCTGACGCGTTATTCTGGTGACTACTACCAGTTCCAAGAAGTCTATGCTATGAAGAAATCTCAGCTAGAGGCAGCCTACGAACGTCAGCAGAAAGAGATTGCAGACCTCAAGGACTTTGTCGCTCGTAATAAAGCGCGTGTTGCAACACGAAACATGGCCATGTCTCGTCAGAAGAAATTGGATAAGATGGACATCATCGAACTGCAAAGTGAGAAACCAAAACCATCATTTGATTTCAAACCAGCTCGTACGCCAGGGCGCTTTATCTTCCAAGCCAAGGACTTGCAGATTGGTTATGACCGACCTCTTACCAAGCCTTTAAATCTTACCTTTGAACGTAATCAAAAGGTTGCCATTATCGGAGCAAATGGTATCGGGAAAACGACTCTCTTGAAGAGTCTCTTGGGGATAATTCCACCAATCGCTGGAGAAGTGGAACGCGGTGACTACCTAGAACTTGGCTACTTTGAACAGGAAGTGGAAGGAGGCAATCGTCAAACACCACTAGAAGCAGTTTGGAATGCCTTTCCTGCACTTAATCAAGCAGAAGTCCGTGCAGCCCTTGCTCGTTGTGGTTTGACAACCAAGCATATCGAAAGTCAAATTCAGGTCTTGTCAGGTGGGGAACAAGCCAAGGTTCGTTTCTGTCTCTTGATGAATCGTGAAAATAACGTTTTAGTGTTGGACGAGCCGACCAACCATTTGGATGTGGATGCCAAGGATGAACTCAAACGCGCTCTCAAAGAATACAAAGGATCTATTCTTATGGTCTGCCACGAGCCAGACTTCTATGAAGGCTGGATGGATCAAATATGGGATTTTAACAAGCTAACTTAATAATGAGAATAAAAGAAATACAGTACCGAATGTGGATACTGTATTTTTTTGGTTTTTAAGATTTAAAATTGTAATCTTTCACCACTTCGATGCTATCGATAGTAATAGCAGTCGTTGGCTTGTCTTTTTCATCTTTTTCGGCTTTGGCAATTTTATCTACAACATCCATACCGTCAATCACTTGACCAAAGACTGGGTGTTTGCCATCTAGACTAGGGTTTCCCCCTTCTTTATAGGCCTCGATGATTTTCTTTGGATACTTGCTTGTAGGGAGTTTAGCAGAGGTATCTGTAGAGTTTTGGTTGATGAAGAACTGGCTGCCATTGGTGTTTGGTTGACCAGTATTAGCCATCGCAAGAGCACCACGGATGTTATAGAGATAAGGACTAATCTCGTTTTTGAAACCAGTTCCCTTGTCTTTAGTCTTATCCTTGTCATGCCAGATGGACTGACCACCTGTACCGTCCCCTTTTGGATCTCCAGTTTGAACCATAAAGCCATCGATGACACGGTGGAAGGTAATGCCGTTATAGTAGCCTTCTTTGGCATGAGTGAGGAAGTTTTCAACCGCTAGAGGAGCGAGTTTAGGGAAGAGTTTAATGCGAATATCACCTTGGCTTGTGTGGAGAATTACCTCGGCTTCATCTTCAGCAACTTTCTTAGAAAGTTGTGGGAAATTGGCATTCTCATTTGTTAAAGCATCGTTTAACTCCTTGGCAGATTGGGCTGCTGCTTTGGAGCTTTCCTCAGCGGCCAAGCTAGAATCTACATAGTCATTGCCACGCAAACTACGTTGGATGTTGCTACATCCAGCTAGAGCTACAGTGGATAGTAAAAGAAGGGTTGCTAGTTTTTTCATTCTGTTCCTCTCAAAAATTCATTTCTACCATTGTACCCTAAAAGGAAGTGGATTTCAAATATTAGTGACAAGGTAGTTTTAGAGAAAGTCAACTAAAAAATCACTTGATTAAAGATTTTTATTTGGATGACGATCGATAATTCCCTTGTATTGTTCCAGTATCTGCTTCCCCTTTAGAGTTAATTTGTAGCCACGATTGCTAATTCTTCTTCTGAGAAGTGCTCATGAAGGGCTTGATTTAGGTCGGTAGCCTTCATTTTAGAAAGTCCTGTAATTCCCTTGCTTTTCAGAATATTCTTTTTCATAGTAGCATTTAGATGATCAAGTGAGTCAAAAGAAGTTTCGACAAGAGCATAACCTTTTTCTACCAGAGTTTTTAGATGTTTAGGAGCATCAATGCCATAAGTATACTCAAAGTATTTAGGAAACCAGATCTTAAGAAAGCTAGTAAAGCATCACAATTAGTAAAGGTTAATTCGAAAGAATTACTATATTTTAAAAGAGCACATTTTCAAAGGATTTTTTCTTTTGGACTCAATTCCTAATTAATCAATGAACTTAATACTAGGTCTCGAAAAGAATTATGCTTCCTCTTTCTGTCTGAGTTCAAAGAGGTCTTCTACTTTCAGATTAAAAACTTGAGCAATTTTAAGAGCCATTTCCAGCGAAGGATTGTAACGGTTATTTTCCAAGTGCAGAATTGTCTCGCGTCGAATGCCGATGCGGTCGGCTAATTCCTGCTGGGTCATGCCTGTGGACTCACGAACAGATTTGAGATTAGTAATAATCTTGCTTTCTTTGGCCATGCTTATCCTCTACGTTCCAAGATAAAATAGACAACTGCAAAGATGCAAATCAAGACAGCTATGCTAATAAATATCTGTCCCATGTAAAGAGTGAGAGACCCCATATACCCAATGATAACTGCTAGAATCATCAGTGCGCCTAGTATAAAAACAAACATCAAGCTAGCTGCCTTGGCTAAATTAGCATAAAAGCGTTCGTCCGGAGTTTCCTTGACATTTTTCAAACAGAAAAAACCAAATACAATCACTTCAATAACGAGGCCAATTCCCAAAATCCATTCTTTAATACCAGAACTCACGCTTGGGGTCGCAACCCAAATCCCTACTGTATAAAAAATGCTTGCTGCAAAAAAAAGTATCGTGTAAAGTTTAGCAGACAAGTCAAAAATAGTCTTTCCCTTACTTTTCTGACTCTTATGAGGCCATGATTTCATATGTAGCCAGCTACAAATAGCTACAATTTGACCTGACACTGAAATACCAGTAATGACTAACTTGGGTCCCCAACTAAGATTAGAACCAAATAAAACAATAAAATCAATAAAGAGAGCTACGGCAATCATTGCAATGAGGCCACGCATTTTTTGACTTTTTTTCATGATAGACTCCTTTTTTGTGTTATAAATATATAACATTTAAATGTTGTGTTATAAATATATCACACTTAAATTTAGAAAGCAAGAATTTTATGTGTCAATGTGGTAATTATTTGAAAAAATTTTTTAATAAAAGCCCTTGATAGTCAAATAACTAAATAATTCTTTGAAGCAATGCATCGGATTTGGTTTGGATAGTTTCGTTAATAATATTTGATGATAAAGAATTTTTGGAAAATCTAGATACTGTATGAATCTCTGCTTTTTTCTTAGACTGTTATAAACTCTCTCAGAATAAGCTTTGTAGGTGTAGAAGTTAATTTTTACAGAACTAAATTATTCCCCTATTTAGAATCTATTGATTCATATTTTATAAACTAAAATTAGTAGATATCTTTCTTAAAATCCTTGATATTTCGCTTGGGATTTAGGAGCCAAGCATTCAAATCATGTTCAGGTGAGATGAAGGGATTAACTTGATGGTCTTTATAAAATGTTTCTAATACTCTTCGAAAATCTCTTCAAACTACGTCAGATTTGCCTTGCCGTAGATATATGTAACTGACTTCGTCAGTCTTATCTACAACCTCAAAGCAGTGCTTTGAGCAACCTGCGGCTAGCTTCCTAGTTTGCTCTTTGATTTTCATTGAGTATAAAATAGTATTCACGGATAGCTTCTTTCAAACATTTATTTCCTACTTCTAACAAATTTCTAAATGGTTTAAGAATTTTATAGTCTGTCAAGTTTTTTTCTTGACACCTGTTAGAAATCTGCTATAATAGAACATGTGCTAAATAGCTTAGCTATTTCACCGAAATAAAAAATAAGAAAAGAGACTTTAAAAATGGCAGTTAAAATCCGTTTGACTCGTATGGGTTCTAAGAAAAAACCTTTCTACCGTATCAACGTAGCAGATTCACGTTCACCACGTGACGGACGTTTCATCGAAACAGTTGGAACTTACAACCCACTTGTTGCTGAAAACCAAGTAACTTTGAAAGAAGACCGCGTTCTTGCATGGTTGGCTGATGGAGCTCAACCTTCAGATACAGTTCGCAACATCCTTTCAAAAGAAGGCGTATTGAAAAAATTCCACGATTCTAAATTCTCAAAATAAGTTTAAAGTAGGTTGACAGATGGATACGATTGAAAATCTCATTATTGCGATTGTGAAACCCTTGATTTCACAACCAGATGCCTTAACTATCAAGATTGAAGATACACCAGAGTTTTTAGAATATCATTTGGATCTTGATCAAAGCGATGTGGGTCGTGTAATCGGTCGTAAGGGTCGCACTATTTCTGCGATAAGAACGATTGTCTACTCTGTCCCAACTGAAGACAAAAAAGTAAGAATCGTTATTGACGAAAAATAAGAAGAGCGGGACGAATGTCTCGCTTTTTTTGTGTGGAGAAGTGTAAAATAGCCTCATCAGGATTTGGAAGGATTTTTAGAGGGATAATATCTATAGTGTCTTTTTTCTCCAACTTGAGAAAATCCTTGGAACGTGATAAAATAAAGGATAAGGATTTTTAATAATTCATTATATAGAATGAGTGGATTTCTTTATGAAACGGTTTGAAGTAACTACAAAAATTGGCAGTCTCTCTGTTACTTATAAAAAGCAAAAGAAAGTGCTAGTTTGTCTAAACGGAGCAGGTTTGCTACCAAGTTATGAAAATTTTTCACTTATACTCGAAAAACTGTCGCCCACAATTGGTTACTTGACAATTGATTTTCCAAACACAGGAAGGAGTCCGATTCATGACCAATCTGACAAAAATCTAGATAAGCTTGCAGATGCAGTTTATAAAGTACTTGAAGAATTAGGGATTTCTGAATATATACTTTGTGTACATAGTTTGAGTGGAATTTTAGCTTGTAAATTGCTCAAGAAACCAATTAAGTGTCAGGCTTTACTAGCAATTGAACCGACAACTAAAAAAGTAATATTTGCGGATTTTTCAGAAACTCCTTATCCAGAAATGGAAGAGCAGATGAGGTTGATTGACGAGTATGGACCTGAACTTTATTTGAAGAATTTAACTCAAGCAACATTTAGTCCTGAAACGAATAAAGAAATCTGGGAAATAATGCAAGAAAAAGGCTTAGAGTTAGAAAAGCAAAATCCAGGATTTCAGATATCTGGAGAGATTACTGAGGAAGATTTTGAGGATGTATCAATACCAGATTGTATCCCTGTATTTGTTTTTTGTCAGCCTTATAGAGAAAATGAGTACAGAGAATCAGAATATTGGACTTCCAATACTAAACTCATTTTAGGAGGGAATCACCATTATTTACAATGGTCAGAATCCGAAAAAATTGCGACTATTATTCGAGAATTGTCAGAATAAGATGGATAGAAATAGACTACAGGAGACAAGATGAACTACTTTAATGTTGGGAAAATCGTCAATACGCAGGGGTTACAGGGTGAGATGCGAGTCTTGTCTGTGACGGATTTTGCAGAAGAACGGTTTAAAAAAGGTACTGAGCTGGCTTTGTTTGATGAAAAAGATCAGTTTGTTCAAACAGTGACCATTGCCAGCCACCGTAAGCATAAGAATTTTGATATTATCAAATTCAAAGACATGTACCATATCAATACTATCGAAAAGTACAAGGGATACAGTCTCAAGGTTGCTGAGGAAGATTTAAACGATTTAGATGATGGTGAATTCTACTATCACGAGATTATCGGTTTGGAAGTCTATGAGGGTGATAACTTGATTGGAACAATCAAAGAAATCCTGCAACCAGGTGCCAACGATGTCTGGGTGGTCAAGCGAAAAGGCAAACGTGACTTGCTCTTGCCTTATATCCCACCAGTGATTCTCAATGTTGATATTCCAAATAAACGGGTCGATGTGGAAATCTTAGAAGGGTTAGACGATGAAGATTGATATTTTAACCCTCTTTCCAGAGATGTTTTCTCCACTGGAACACTCAATTGTTGGAAAGGCTCGAGAAAAAGGGCTCTTGGATATCCAGTATCATAATTTTCGAGAAAATGCTGAAAAGGCCCGCCATGTAGACGATGAGCCATACGGAGGCGGTCAGGGGATGTTGCTCCGAGCCCAACCCATTTTCGATGCCTTTGATGCTATTGAAAAGAAAAATCCGCGCGTTATTCTCCTCGATCCAGCTGGAAAGCAGTTTGATCAGGCTTATGCTGAGGATTTGGCTCAAGAGGAAGAGCTAATCTTTATCTGCGGGCATTATGAGGGGTATGATGAGCGCATTAAGACCTTGGTGACGGATGAGATTTCCCTGGGGGACTATGTCTTGACTGGTGGAGAGTTGGCGGCCATGACTATGATTGATGCGACGGTTCGCCTGATTCCAGAAGTGATTGGCAAAGAGTCTAGCCATCAAGATGATAGTTTTTCTTCTGGCCTTCTCGAATATCCTCAGTACACACGTCCCTATGATTATCGAGGCATGGTTGTCCCAGATGTTCTGATGAGCGGGCACCATGAAAAGATTCGTCAGTGGCGTCTGTATGAAAGTTTAAAGAAAACCTATGAACGCAGACCGGATTTGCTTGAACATTATCAACTGACAGCAGAAGAAGAAAAAATGCTGGCAGAAATCAAAGAAAACAAAGAATAAAGGAGATACCTATGCAAGTAATCAAACGTGATGGAGAAATTGCTGAATTTAATCCAGATAAGATTTACCAAGCTATCTTAAAGGCAGCCCAGACTGTCTATGTATTGACAGATGATTTACGTCAAAACCTTGCACAAGTCACTAAGAAAGTGGTTTTGGATTTGGAAGAAGCCAAGGTGGAACGTGCTACCATTAGCATGATTCAGTCTATGGTTGAACATCGTTTACTGGGTGCAGGTTACATTACCATTGCAGAACACTACATTTCCTATCGTTTACAACGTGACTTGGAAAGAAGTGGTTATGGAGATCATATCGCAGTTCATTTACATTTTGAACAAATTCGCTAAGAAAAAAGAGTGGGATGAAGCAACTACATCTCACTCTTTCTTAAATCTATTTTTTTGGGCTGTTTGGACGGTTGAAGGGACAAATCGCAGGCGTTGAATATCGCTTATACGGATAATCCGGCTCACATTTTTGGCAAAATTTTTCACGATAATTTGCTGGCCTTGCTGATCATATTTGATGATGTCACCTGTAAAGCTTGTCTCAGACAAGATAAGGTGAACAGCGGTTTGTTTCTGGATAGCCTCTTCAATAGTGGCTGTAAGGGAGTTGCTTTCAGTCTGGTCAGGTTGGTCATGTCCATTTAAAAAGTCATGTATTTTACCTAGAACTTGCTGGAATTTATGTCTCATATTGGCCTCCCTTCTTTTATATCAATATTATATAAAATTTTCCTAAAATCTACAAGATTTTACGAATAATCAGATGAAAGCTAAAAAAGGAGAAGAAAATGGCAGAATTTACATTTGAAATTGAAGAGCACTTGTTGACTCTTTCTGAAAACGAAAAAGGTTGGACCAAGGAAATCAACCGTGTGAGCTTTAATGGTGCCCCTGCAAAGTTTGATATTCGTGCTTGGAGCCCAGATCATACTAAAATGGGCAAAGGAATTACTCTCTCCAATGAAGAATTTCAAACGATGGTGGATGCCTTTAAAGGCAACTAAGTTGTCAAAATAAAATAAAAGAAAAGGATACTGAGTCATGACAACTCGATATCCTTTTTTAGTTAGCAAAGTATGACTGATTTTTAAGGCGTTGAAGTAGGGGACGGCTAATAATACTAATGGCAATAATTTTACCAAGATCTGGGATGATAAAGGGAAATACCCCCACAACAAGAGCTTTTTCAAATGGCATTCCAGCTAGGAAATGCAATCCAATAATCCCACCAACAAAGACAAGGGCATCACCCAAGAGGTTTGCAAGAAAAATATTGACAATCCCGCTCTTGCTGTTGGTTAGAGAGGAAGTGAGTCCAGAGTAAACAAGATAAAACCAAAGATAGCCTGCAGTAGGGCCAACTAAAGCCTGAAAACCAGCTCCACCTCCTGCAAAGACAGGAAGACCGATAGCACCTAGAAGAAGATAGAGTCCAACAGAAAGTACAGCCTCTCTCGGTCTAAAGACAGTAGCAATCAAGCCGATTGCAAAGTTTTGCAGAGTGAAGGGAACAGGTCCAATTGGAAGACTGATTTGTGCCAAAACAGCAATGAGAGCAGCCCCAATAGCAGGGATAGCATAAACGTGAGCTTTTTTCAAAATAGTTAACCTCTTTTCTGATGTATAGTAACTATTATACTCATAGAGGAATTATTGTCAACCAATTTTTAAAAACGAGGTAACAAAAATTGTAACGGCCGATTTTGCTTACTGGTTAAGGTGGGTAATTGTTTTGTTGATTTGAAAACATCAAAAAAGAAGCAGACACAGTTGTATCAGCTTCTTTTATTTCGATTAACGCATGGTTACAAATTCTTCAGATGCAGTT
Organism: Streptococcus pneumoniae; assembly: GCF_001096185.1. Lineage (GTDB taxonomy): Bacteria > Bacillota > Bacilli > Lactobacillales > Streptococcaceae > Streptococcus > Streptococcus pneumoniae_B. Next base: position 27,330 of record NZ_CRPU01000005.1, on the reverse strand, counting down.
GGGTGAATCGCCACAGTTGCATCAAAGTCAGCCTTGGTTGCTCCCATTTTGATAGCAACAGCAAATCCTTGAATCATTTCATCAACACCATAGCCAATTCCATGAAGTCCGACAACTTTTTCTTCTGAACCAGCTGTTATCAATTTGAAACGAGTTTCTTGACGGTTGCTGGTAACGGCAGAGTACATAGATGCAAAGCTTGATTTGTAAACCTTGATTTTGTCTTGACCGTATTCTTTAATAGCTTGCTCTTCTGTCAATCCAACCGTTCCGATAGAAGGGTGTGAAAAGACAACTGTTGGAATAGTTGAGTAGTCCATTTTTGCAGTTGTTTTTCCGTTAAAGAGACGTTCAGACAAAGTACGTCCAGCCTTGATAGCAACTGGAGTCAGTTCTTTTTCACCTGTTACATCACCTAGAGCGTAGATTCCCTCAACAACAGTATTTTGGTATTCATCCACTTGGATAAAGCCACGTTCGTTCAGAGTTACTCCAGCTTTTTCAAGTTGCAATCCCTTAACGTTTGGACGTCGACCCGTAGCCCAGATAACTTGGCTAGCTGTGTGACTAGTACCATCTTCGAAATGAATGGTAATGCCCTCAGCAGTTTTTTCTAACTTGGCAGGGACTTTGTGAGTATGAAGTGGCAAGTTTGTTCTTTCCATTTCCTTGACCAAACCTTCAACGATGTAAGAATCAAAACCACGTAAAGGACGATCGCGGCGAACAAAGAGGTCTGTCTTGACACCAAAAGTGTGGAGCATGCCAGCCAATTCAACGGCGATATAACCCGCGCCTAGAATAGCAACTGACTCTGGCAATTCTTCCCAAGCAAATACATCATCAGAAGAGCCACCTAGCTCAGCACCAGGAATATTTGGAATACTTGGATGGGCACCAGTAGCAATCACGATATGTTTAGCACGAATCAGTTCACCATTTACGCTGACAGTATGAGAATCTACAAATTCAGCATGACCTTCAATCAAGTCTACACCGTTACGTTTAAAACTGCCATCATAAGAAGAACGAGCGCGATCGATGTAGGCTTCACGATTACGACGTAGGGTAGCAAAGTCAAAGTTAAGATCAGTAGTCTTAAAGCCGTAGTCTTCTCCAAATTGATGGAAAGTCTCACCGATTTGTGCTCCGTACCACATGATTTTTTTAGGAACGCAGCCGACGTTGACACAGGTTCCACCTAATTTATTTTCCTCAATAACGGCCGCTTTGGCTCCGTGTTCACCAGCACGGTTCATGGTAGCAATTCCTCCGCTACCTCCACCGATAGCAATGATATCGTATTCTTTCATTGAAAACTCCTTTATACTCTTTTAAATGGTAGAGTGTCATTTTTGATAGTCATATTCTATCTTTTTTTTGATTTGATTGCAAAAATCTGCTACGTTCAAAAATTTAAAGAAAAGGCTTGCAAAATAAGTCAAAATAATGTATTATATAACTAGTACAACAGAAAAGGAGAATTTCCGAACGATTGTTTAATCCTGAACTGTCATTATTTCCATCTGAACTGCATTGTTTGCTGGAGGGAAATCTGGTATAATAGCAAAGTATTGTAACAAAGAAAAGGAGTTTCATTATGAAGAAAAAGAATGGTAAAGCTAAAAAGTGGCAATTGTATGCAGCAATTGGTGCTGCAAGTGTAGTTGTATTGGGTGCTGGGGGCATCTTGCTCTTTAGACAACCCTCACAAACCGATGTTAAGGATGAAACGCCACATCTAGTAGTGGCAAAAGAGGGAACTGTTGCTTCGTCGGTTTTATTGTCAGGAACAGTAACGGCAAAAAATGAACAATACGTTTATTTTGATGCTAGCAAGGGAGATTTAGATGAAATCCTTGTTTCTGTGGGGGATAAGGTCAGCGAAGGGCAGGCTTTAGTCAAGTACAGTAGTTCAGAAGCGCAGGCGGCCTATGATTCAGCTAGCCGAGCAGTCGCTAAGGCAGATCGTCATATCAATGAACTCAATCAAGCACGAAATGAAGCCGCTTCAGCTCCGGCTCCTCAAGCCTCTGCGCCAGCAGGAGGAGAAGATGCAACGGTGCAAAGTCCAACTCCAGTGGCTGGAAATTCTGTTGCTTCTATTGACGCTCAGTTGGGTGATGCCCGTGATGCTCGTGCAGATGCAGCAGCACAATTAAGTAAGGCTCAAAGTCAGTTAGATGCAATGACGGTTCTCAGTACCCTAGAGGGAACTGTGGTCGAAGTCAACCACAATGTTTCTAAATCTCCAACAGGAGCTAGCCAAGTAGTCGTTCATGTCGTAAGTAATGAAAACTTGCAAGTTAAGGGAGAACTGTCTGAATATAACCTCGCCAACCTATCTGTAGGTCAAGAAGTAACTTTTACTTCTAAAGTGTATCCTGATAAAAAATGGACTGGGAAATTAAGCTATATTTCTGACTATCCTAAAAACAATGGTGAAGCAGCAAGTACAGCTGTAGCAGCAGGCGGTAATTCTGGCTCTAAATATCCATATACTATTGATGTTACAAGTGAAATCGGTGATTTGAAACAAGGATTCTCAGTAAGTGTTGAGGTCAAGAATAAGAGTAAAGCCATTTTGGTTCCTCTAACAAGTGTTGTGACTGAAAATGATAAGAACTATGTCTGGGTGCTTGACGAGCAGAAAAAGGCCAAGAAAGTGGAAGTTGGTTTGGGCAATGCTGATGCAGACAACCAAGAAATCACTTCAGGTCTGACAAATGGAGTCAAGGTCATCAGTAATCCAACGTCTTCCTTGGAAGAAGGAAAAGAGGTGAAGGCTGATGAAGCAACTAATTAGTCTAAAAAATATCTGCAGAAGCTACCGTAACGGTGACCAAGAACTGCAGGTTCTCAAAAATATCAACCTAGAAGTGAATGAGGGTGAATTCGTTGCTATCATGGGACCATCTGGTTCGGGTAAGTCCACTCTGATGAATACGATTGGCATGTTGGATACACCAACCAGTGGAGAGTATTATCTTGAAGGTCAAGAAGTGGCTGGACTAGGTGAAAAACAACTAGCCAAGGTCCGCAACCAACAAATCGGTTTTGTCTTTCAGCAGTTCTTTCTTCTATCCAAACTCAATGCTCTGCAAAATGTAGAATTGCCCTTGATTTATGCAGGAGTTTCGTCTTCAAAACGTCGCAAGTTGGCTGAGGAATATCTAGATAAGGTTGAATTGACCGAACGTAGTCACCATTTGCCTTCAGAATTATCTGGTGGTCAAAAGCAACGTGTGGCTATTGCGCGTGCCTTGGTAAACAATCCTTCTATTATCCTAGCAGACGAACCGACAGGAGCCTTGGATACCAAAACAGGTAACCAAATTATGCAACTATTGGTTGATTTGAATAAAGAAGGAAAAACCATTATCATGGTAACGCATGAGCCTGAAATAGCTGCTTATGCCAAACGTCAGATTGTCATTCGCGATGGAGTTATTTCATCTGATAGTGCTCAGTTAGAAAAGGAGGAAAACTAAGATGCAGAATCTGAAATTTGCCTTTTCATCTATCATGGCTCATAAGATGCGTTCTTTGCTTACCATGATTGGGATTATTATCGGTGTTTCATCGGTTGTTGTGATTATGGCTTTGGGAGATTCCCTATCTCGTCAAGTCAATAAAGATATGACCAAATCTCAGAAAAATATTAGCGTCTTCTTCTCTCCTAAAAAAAGTAAAGATGGGTCTTTTACTCAGAAACAATCAGCTTTTACGGTTTCTGGAAAAGAAGAGGAAGTTCATGTTGAACCACCAAAACCGCAAGAATCTTGGGTCAAGGAGGCAGCCAAACTCAAGGGAGTGGATAGTTACTATGTAACCAATTCAACGAATGCCATCTTGACCTATCAAGATAAAAAGGTTGAGAATGCTAATTTGACAGGTGGAAACAGAACTTACATGGACGCTGTTAAGAATGAAATTATTGCAGGTCGTAGTCTAAGAGAGCAAGATTTCAAAGAGTTTGCAAGTGTCATTTTGCTAGATGAGGAATTGTCCATTAGTTTATTTGGCTCTCCACAAGAGGCTATTAACAAGGTTGTAGAAGTCAATGATTTTAGTTACCGAGTCATTGGGGTTTATACTAGTCCAGAGGCTAAAAGGTCAAAAATATATGGGTTTGGTGGCTTGCCTATTACTACCAATATCTCCCTTGCTGCGAATTTTAATGTAGATGAAATAGCTAGTATTGTCTTTCGAGTGAATGATACCAGTTTAACTCCAACTCTGGGTCCAGAACTGGCACGAAAAATGACAGAACTTGCAGGCTTGCAACAGGGAGAATATCAGGTGGCAGATGAGTCGCTTACATTTGCAGAAATTCAACAATCGTTTAGTTTTATGACGACGATTATCAGTTCCATCGCAGGGATTTCCCTCTTTGTTGGAGGAACTGGTGTTATGAACATCATGCTGGTTTCGGTGACAGAGCGCACTCGTGAGATTGGTCTTCGTAAGGCTTTGGGTGCAACGCGTGCCAATATTTTAATCCAGTTTTTGATTGAATCCATGATTTTGACCTTGTTAGGTGGCTTGATTGGCTTGACAATTGCAAGTGGTTTAACTGCCTTAGCAGGTTTGTTACTGCAAGGTTTGATTACGGGTATAGAAGTTGGAGTATCGATCCCAGTTGCCCTATTTAGTCTTGCAGTTTCGGCTAGCGTGGGTATGATTTTTGGAGTCTTGCCAGCCAACAAGGCATCGAAACTTGATCCAATCGAAGCCCTTCGTTATGAATAAGATCAACAAGATGGACACTTGTCTATCTTGTTTTTGTATGGATTTCCCTATAGAAAATCCTTAAAAATGTGATATAATGAAGTGTTAGAAAAACAGGTTTCATTTGCCTGGAAAGGAAAAATTATGTCTGAAAAGAATTTTTATATTACAACGCCGATTTACTACCCATCTGGTAAACTTCATATCGGTTCTGCCTACACAACCATCGCTTGTGATGTCCTAGCACGTTACAAACGCCTGATGGGCTACGATGTCTTTTATTTGACAGGTCTTGATGAGCATGGTCAAAAGATTCAACAAAAAGCAGAAGAAGCTGGCATTACACCACAAGCCTATGTTGATGGGATGGCAGTTGGAGTCAAAGAACTCTGGCAATTACTAAATATTTCATACGATAAATTTATCCGTACAACTGATGACTACCACGAAAAAGTAGTGGCTCAAGTCTTTGAACGCTTGCTGGCTCAAGATGATATTTACCTAGGTGAATACTCTGGTTGGTATTCAGTTTCAGATGAGGAATTCTTTACAGAAAGCCAGCTTGCGGAAGTATTCCGTGATGAAGCTGGAAATGTGACTGGCGGTATTGCTCCATCAGGTCACGAGGTTGAATGGGTATCTGAAGAATCATACTTCCTTCGCCTCAGCAAATACCAAGATCGTTTGGTAGACTTTTTCAAGTCCCATCCTGAATTTATCACTCCAGATGGTCGTCTGAATGAAATGCTTCGCAACTTCATCGAACCAGGTTTAGAGGACTTGGCAGTTTCTCGTACAACTTTTACTTGGGGTGTGCCAGTCCCATCAAATCCTAAGCACGTTGTCTATGTTTGGATTGATGCTCTTCTTAACTATGCGACAGCTCTTGGCTACGGTCAAGACGAACATAGTAACTTTGACAAGTTCTGGAATGGAACAGTCTTCCATATGGTAGGGAAAGACATCCTTCGCTTCCATTCTATCTACTGGCCAATCCTTCTTATGATGTTGGATGTTAAATTACCTGATCGTTTGATTGCCCATGGTTGGTTTGTCATGAAAGATGGTAAAATGTCTAAATCTAAAGGGAATGTCGTTTACCCTGAAATGTTGGTAGAGCGTTATGGACTAGATCCACTTCGTTACTACCTCATGCGTAGCCTTCCAGTTGGTTCAGACGGAACCTTTACTCCTGAAGACTATGTCGGCCGTATCAACTATGAATTGGCTAATGACCTTGGCAACCTCCTCAACCGTACGGTTTCCATGATTAACAAGTATTTTGATGGACAAATTCCAGCCTATGTAGAGGGTGTAACAGAGTTTGACAATGCTCTTGCTCAAGTAGCAGAGCAATCAATCGCTGACTACCATACACACATGGAAGCAGTTGACTACCCACGTGCTCTTGAAGCAGTCTGGACTCTGATCTCTCGTACTAATAAATACATCGACGAGACAGCTCCATGGGTCTTGGCTAAGGATGAAGCACTCCGCAATCAATTAGCAAGTGTCATGAGTCACTTGTCAGCCAGTCTTCGTGTTGTAGCTCACTTGATTGAGCCATTTATGATGGAAACCAGTCGTGCAGTCTTAAATCAACTCGGCTTGGATGAAGTTTCTAGTCTTGAAAACTTGAGCTTGGCTGACTTCCCTGCAGGTGTAACGGTAGTTGCTAAAGGAACTCCGATCTTCCCACGTTTGGATATGGAAGAAGAAATCGCCTATATCAAGGAACAAATGGAAGGCAACAAACCAGCAGTCGAAAAAGAGTGGAACCCAGACGAAGTTGAACTCAAACTAAACAAGGAAGAAATCAAGTTTGAAGACTTTGACAAGGTCGAAATCCGTGTCGCAGAAGTCAAAGAAGTGTCTAAAGTAGAAGGTTCAGATAAGTTGCTTCAATTCCGCCTAGATGCAGGTGATGGTGAAGATCGTCAAATCCTTTCAGGAATTGCAAAATACTATCCAAATGAACAAGAATTGGTCGGCAAGAAAGTTCAAATCGTTGCTAACCTCAAACCTCGTAAAATGATGAAGAAATATGTCAGCCAAGGTATGATCTTATCAGCTGAACATGATGGCCAATTAACCCTTCTCACAGTTGATCCAGCTGTACCAAACGGAAGTGTGATTGGGTAAAATAGACAGGACTAGTTCATGCTAGTTCTGTTTTTTTATTTATACTCAATGAAAATCAAAGAGCAAACTAGGAAGCTAGCCGCAGGTTGCTCAAAACACTGTTTTGAGGTTGTGGATAGAACTGACGAAGTCAGTACCCATACATACGGTAAGGCGATGCTGACGTGGTTTGAAGAGATTTTCGAAGAGTATTAACTATTATGCTTTACAAACTAGTGTAGAAGTAGTATACTATAGGTGAAGCAACTAGTAGGTATTACAAAATAGATTAGAAGGGGGAAGGGATGAAGGAAACTCAGCTATTAAAAGGTATTCTTGAAGGTTGTGTCTTGGATATGATCGGTCAAAAAGAGCGGTATGGTTATGAGTTGGTTCAGACTTTGCGAGAGGCTGGATTTGATACTATCGTTCCAGGAACTATTTATCCTTTGTTGCAAAAGTTAGAAAAAAATCAATGGATAAGAGGCGACATGCGTCCGTCGCCAGATGGTCCAGATCGGAAGTATTTTTCGTTAACTAAAGAAGGAGAAGATCGTGTCTCAGTCTTTTGGCAACAATGGAACGATTTGAGTCAAAAAGTAGACGGAATTAAGAATGGGGGTTAAACCATGAAGAAAATGAAGTATTATGAAGAAACAAGCGCTTTGTTGCATGAGTTTTCTGAGGACAATCAGCAGTATTTTGAGGAACTGTGGGATAGTTTTAATCTTGCTGGATTTCTCTATGATGAGGACTATCTCAGAGAGCAGATTTATTTGATGATGTTAGATTTCTCAGAAGCAGAACGAGATGGCATGAGTGCAGAGGATTATTTAGGTAAGAATCCTAAAAAAATAATGAAAGAGATTCTCAAGGAAGCACCACGCAGTTCTATCAAGGAGTCTCTTTTGACACCAATTTTTGTCCTAGTGATATTACGTTACTATCATCTACTGGGTGATTTTTCTAAAGGTTCTCTCTTAACAGTCAATTTGCTCACATTTTTAGGGCAACTTCTTCTTTTTCTGATTGGATTTGGACTTGTGGCCACAATCTTACGTTGGGGGCTAGTCCAAGATTCTCGTAAGATGAAAATTGGCACTTATATTGTCGTTGGAAGTCTTGTTCTGCTAGTCGTTCTAGGATATGTAGGAATGGGAAGTTTCATACAAGAAGGAGCATTTTATCTTCCTACTCCCTGGGATAGTTTCCTTGTCTTTACGCTTTCTCTAGTCATCAGTATTTGGAATTGGAAAGAAGCGGTCTTTCGTCTCTTTGTCAGTATGATTATTGCCCATCTTGTGGTGGGTTCTCTGCTCCGTTATTATGAGTGGATGGGAATTTCAAATGTTTTTCTTACAAAGATTATTCCTTTAGCTGTTCTTTTTATTGGCATTTTTCTCTTGTTCCGTGGGTTTAAGAAGATAAAATGGAGTGAAATATAGTCAAAAAGCCGTTGCAAAGCGGTTTTTTGTTATAATTAAATGAAGAATGTAGAATCAAAGGAGAAAAATTTGATGAGATACATAACTCTTGGTCAAGATGACAAAGAATTATCAGAAATTGTTCTCGGAATGATGAGAATAGAAGATAAGTCTGTAAAAGAAGTTGAAGAGCTTGTAGAAACAGCACTTTCTGTTGGAATCAATGCCTTTGATTTGGCAGATATATACGGTCGTGGTCGTTGTGAAGAACTGTTAGGTCTTGTCCTAAAAAATCGTCCAGATTTAAGAGAGGAGATGTGGATTCAGTCCAAATGTGGCATTCGCATTGAAGAATTTACCTATTTTGATTTTTCAAAAGAGTATATATTACAATCAGTTGATGGGATTTTAGAAAGATTGCAGGTTGATTATTTAGATAGCTTGCTCCTTCATCGACCAGATGCTTTGATGGAATCTGACCAAGTAGCAGAAGCCTTTGATCTCCTTTATAAACAAGGTAAGGTTCGAAATTTTGGAGTTTCTAATCAAAATCCTATGATGATGGAGTTACTTAAAAAAGATGTCAAGCAGCCGTTAGCTGTTAATCAGCTACAATTGAGTGCGGCTTTTACTCCAGGATTCGAATCAGGTTTTCATGTTAATATGGAGGATAGTCAAGCAGCTATGCGAGATGGCAGCATTTTTGAATATTGCAAATTACACGATGTGGTCATTCAAGCATGGTCTGTCTTACAATTCGGGTATTTTAAAGGGAATTTTGTTGGAAATGAGAAATTTCAAGCTTTGAATCAAGTACTTGATCGTTTAGCTATTAAATATGGAGTAACCTCTTCAACTATTGCCATTTCTTGGATATTGCGTTATCCAGCCAAAATGCAGGCAGTAGTAGGTACAACAAATCCAAAGCATTTGATAGAAGCTAGCCAAGCGACAAACTTTAGCTTAACAAGAAAAGAATGGTATGAAATTTATCTTGCAGCAGGGAATAATTTGCCGTAAGTAGAAGCAGATGTAAATAAATCACAGTCAAAAAGCCGTTTTAAAGCGGTTTTTTTGTTATAATGAAGGGGAGAATTATTGATATTAAAGGAGAAAAACATGACATTTGAAGAGATCCTGCCTGGATTAAAGGCTAAGAAAAAATATGTACGAACTGGTTGGGGAGGTGCGGAAAACTATGTGCAGCTTTTTGATACCATCGAGCAAAACGGGGTTGCACTTGAAGTGACGCCCTACTTCCTAATCAACGTTTCTGGCGAAGGAGAAGGTTTTTCCATGTGGAGTCCGACACCTTGTGATGTTTTGGCGACGGATTGGGTAGAAGTGCATGACTAAACGTGTACTCATTACAGGAGTGAGTTCTGGTATCGGATTGGCTCAGGCTCGACTCTTTTTGGAGAAGGGCTATCAAGTTTATGGAGTTGACCAAGGTGAAAATCCACTCTTAGAGGGTGATTTTCACTTTTTACAGAGAGATTTGACTTTGGACTTGGAGCCTATTTTTGACTGGTGTCCTCAGGTTGATGTTTTGTGCAATACTGCTGGAGTGTTGGATGCTTATAAACCCCTATTGGAACAATCAGCCCAGGAAATTCAAGAGATTTTTGAAATCAACTATGTGACTCCTGTTGAGTTGACTCGATATTATTTGACGCAAATGCTGGAAAATAAAAAGGGAATTATTATCAATATGTGTTCCATTGCTTCGAGCCTAGCTGGTGGAGGAGGACACGCTTATACTTCATCTAAGCACGCCTTGGCAGGCTTTACCAAGCAGTTGGCTCTAGACTATGCAGAAGCTGGGATTCAGGTATTTGGGCTTGCTCCAGGAGCAGTCAAGACGGCTATGACTGCTACGGACTTTGAGCCAGGTGGCTTGGCTGCCTGGGTTGCTAGTGAAACGCCAATCAAACGCTGGATAGAGTCAGAAGAAGTGGCAGAAGTCAGTCTCTTTTTGGCCAGTGGAAAGGCATCTGCCATGCAGGGACAAATTTTGACAATAGATGGTGGCTGGTCTTTGAAGTAGGAGGATCTGATGGAAATCAAAAGACACTTTGGAGTCTAGGGTGTTTGCTTTGAAAATGGGAAGTTACTCTGCATTGAAAAAACGAGAGGCCCTTATCAACATCGGTATGATCTACCCGGTGGTAGCCAGGAAGTAGGTGAAGGACTGACGAAAACGCTGACTAGAGAAGTTATGGAAGAGACGGGATTTACTGTTAGAAACTACTCTAATCCTCGAATCTACGATGTTTTCGTCAGGGAAGAGTTAAAAAACTTTATGGTTCACCATGTCATGGCCTTGTATGATGTTGAAATGAATGAGAGTGCACCTCAAGTTACGACTTCGGAAGCTGTGTCTGATGGTGCGAATGATTCACTAGGATATATTTGGATGGATATTCAAGAAATCACAGAAGAAAATGCATCGCCACTAGTCTTGAAGATTAAGTCTGAATTATTAGGATTTCCAGAACTGGACAAGACCTTGTATATGAATTGGAAAGTGAATGGCTATGAAAAACCAACTGGCTCTTAGTGGAGAAAAAATTCTTGAAAAAGTTTATCCTCAGTTATTGCACCATATCGGCATGATTCGTGGGGAATACTTGTTGAGAGAGCTCAATCAAAACATCCTATTACCAAGTTGTCAGCAATTTGTAAAAGATTATCTAGCCACTATTTGCTCCTTGTACTCGGATGAAGATGTCTGGTATCGTTTTACTGAATTAACGAATACAGAAGCCAATTGTTTAGAGGGGACTAAAGAGTATTTTGATGAAAATCATCCCTTATTTGGATATAGAGGAACTAGGCGTTTGCTGGCGTGTCCGGATGAATTTCAGGCTGAAGCACATATCGTTACAGAAGTTTATCAAACCAATCCTAATTTGTCTGTTATTTTTCCTTTTGTCAATGATGCTGAGCAGTTAAAGCAAGCTATTACAGTATTGCGTCAGTATGGTTTTACTGGGAAAATCGGCACAATGATTGAATTACCGTCAGCGTATTTTGACTTGGATAGGATACTGGAAACGGGCATTTCAAAGATTGTAGTTGGAATGAATGATTTGACTTCTTTTGTTTTTGCGACTGTTAGAAACAGTCAATGGCACGATATGGAAAGTCCAATAATGTTAGATATGCTAAGAGATATGCAGGATAAAGCAAGGATGAAAAAGATTGACTTTGCTGTAGCAGGTTATCTGAATACTTCTTTCATACAAAAAATGAATCAGATGGTTATCAAGTGCATTATTCACTATAGTTCCATTCCAGAGATTTTTGATTTAGAAATTGACTATCCAGACCATCTTAAACACATAAAAGAAGAAAGTAAAAAATTACAAAGGAGCACCCATGACACCGCAAGAAATGTGGAATGCATACAAGAAAATCAATCCTTTGATCGGAGATGAAATCGATGCTTGGGCTTTTGGAGTAGAAGCTGATCTCTTGGCAGATTTGGTTTTAAAAGGAGAAAAGACAGCAACCGCCTCAGCCTACGACCTTTATGCAGTTGATAACGAACCCCTGCCACAAGAAGGAACTTTTGACATCATTTTAGACAGTCAAAATCAGGCTGTCTGCATTGTCGAAATTACAAAGGTTTCTGTTAAACCCTTCAATCGAGTGTCAGCTGACCATGCCTTTAAGGAAGGTGAGGGAGACAAATCTTTAGCCTATTGGCACCAGGCCCATGAGGACTTTTTTACCGATTGTCTGAGGGAGGCTGGGCTGGCTTTTACACCTGACAGCAAGGTTGTTTTAGAAGAATTTCGCAAGGTCTACCCCCTGTAGACTGCTAGACGGAAGAAAGTTTTAGAAATCGCCGTCCAATCCTTTTTTCTTGAGCAAAACATGTTATAATAAGTTTGTTTGAAGAAGAGCAGCAGCTCTTAAACTTAGAATAGGAGAAAACTATGCAAGCAGTTGAACATTTTATTAAGCAATTTGTTCCTGAACATTATGATTTATTTTTAGACTTGAGTCGTGAGACCAAGACGTTTTCTGGTAAGGTGACCATCACTGGTCAAGCACAGAGTGACCGTATTTCCCTCCACCAAAAAGACTTGGAAATCGCTTCTGTAGAAGTTGCAGGTCAAGCTCGCCCATTTACAGTTGACCATGACAATGAAGCCCTTCATATTGAACTTGCGGAAGCAGGTCAAGTTGAAGTGGTTATCGCTTTCTCAGGAAAAATTACAGACAACATGACAGGGATTTACCCATCTTACTACACAGTTGATGGAGTCAAGAAGGAAGTCTTGTCTACTCAGTTCGAGAGCCATTTTGCGCGCGAAGCCTTCCCATGTGTGGATGAGCCAGAAGCCAAAGCAACTTTTGACCTCTCTCTCCGTTTTGACCAAGTAGAAGGTGAATTGGCCTTGTCTAACATGCCAGAAATCGATGTTGAAAAACGTAAGGAAACAGGTATCTGGAAGTTTGAGACAACACCACGCATGTCTTCTTACTTGTTAGCCTTTGTTGCGGGTGATTTGCAAGGTGTAACGGCTAAAACTAAAAACGGTACCCTCGTAGGTGTTTATTCAACCAAAGCTCATCCACTATCAAACCTTGATTTCTCACTGGATATCGCCGTTCGCTCTATCGAGTTTTACGAAGATTACTATGGAGTTAAGTACCCAATCCCTCAATCTCTCCACATCGCCCTTCCAGACTTCTCAGCTGGTGCTATGGAAAACTGGGGTCTTGTGACTTACCGTGAAGTGTACTTGGTTGTGGATGAGAACTCTACCTTTGCCAGCCGTCAACAAGTTGCCCTTGTTGTGGCACATGAATTGGCTCACCAATGGTTTGGTAATCTCGTAACTATGAAATGGTGGGATGACCTTTGGCTCAATGAAAGCTTTGCTAACATGATGGAGTACGTCTGTGTGGATGCCATTGAGCCAAGCTGGAATATCTTTGAAGATTTCCAAACAGGTGGAGTACCTCTTGCTCTTGAACGTGACGCTACTGATGGCGTTCAGTCTGTCCACGTCGAAGTGAAACATCCAGATGAAATCAATACGCTCTTTGACGGAGCTATCGTCTATGCCAAAGGAAGTCGCCTCATGCACATGCTTCGTCGTTGGCTAGGAGATGCTGATTTTGCCAAAGGTTTGCATGCTTACTTTGAAAAACACCAGTATGGAAATACCATTGGTCGTGACCTTTGGAATGCTCTAGGTCAAGCATCAGGACGTGACGTTGCAGCCTTTATGGGTTCTTGGTTGGAACAGCCTGGTTACCCAGTTCTTACTGTCAAAGTTGAAAATGATGTTTTGAAGATTTCACAAAAACAATTCTTCATCGGTGAGAACGAAGACAAGAACCGTCTCTGGGTAGTGCCACTTAACAGCAACTGGAAAGGCTTGCCTGATACACTTGAAACTGAAAGTATCGAAATTCCTGGCTACGCAGCTCTTCTTGCTGAAAATAAAACAGCCCTTCGCCTCAACACAGAAAATACAGCACACTACATTACAGACTATCAAGGAGACTTGTTGGATGCAGTTCTTGCTGACCTAGTTGAGCTTGATAATACAAGTAAACTGCAAATCGTCCAAGAACGTCGCTTGCTTGCTGAAGCAGGACACATTTCTTATGCTGACTTGCTTCCAGTCCTTGATAAACTCGCTAAAGAAGAATCTTACCTTGTCGTTTCAGCTGTTTCTGAAGTTATTTCTGCCCTTGAGCGCTTTATCGATGACGGAACAGAAGCTGAAAGAGCCTTCAAAGCCTTGGTTGCTAAATTGGCTCGTCACAACTATGACCGTCTTGGCTTTGAAGCTAAAGATGGAGAATCAGATGAGGATGAATTGGTTCGTCAGTTGGCTGTTTCGATGATGATTCGCTCAAATGATGCAGAAGCTAGTCAAGTCGCTAGCCAAATCTTCGCAGCTCACAAGGATCAGCTTGCAGGACTCCCAGCAGCAATTCGCTCACAAGTTCTCATCAATGAGATGAAACATCATGAGACTAAAGACTTGTTAGCACTTTATCTTGATACTTATACGCACGCAACAGATGCTGTCTTTAAACGCCAGTTGGCAGCCGCTCTTGCCTATAGTACAGATGCGGACAATATCCAAACCTTGATTGCTTCTTGGAAGGACAAATTTGTGGTCAAACCACAAGACTTGTCTGCTTGGTACTTCCAGTTCTTAAGCCATCAAGCAACTCAGGAAACAGCTTGGTCTTGGGCGCGTGAAAACTGGGCTTGGATTAAGGCAGCCCTTGGAGGAGATATGAGCTTTGATAGCTTTGTTATCCTTCCTGCTCACGTATTTAAGACCCAGCAACGCTTGGCGGAATACAAGGAGTTCTTTGAACCACAACTTTCTGACCTTGCTCTTAGCCGTAACATCGGTATGGGAATCAAGGAAATTGCAGCGCGTGTTGACTTGATTAACCGTGAAAAAGCTGCAGTGGAAGCAGTCGTTCTTCAATATGGGAAAGCTTAAACATTCGTAAAATAATAAAAACTCAACTTTCTCTCTTAAAGTGAGAGGGAGTTGAGTTTTTTTAAGGCAAATTTGGTATAATGGTTTTAATAAGGAGGAGTTTCTCATGATAAAAATCTTATTAGTTGAGGATGACCTAGGTCTGTCAAATTCAGTATTTGACTTTTTAGACGATTTTGCGGATGTTATGCAGGTATTTGATGGTGAAGAAGGTCTCTACGAAGCTGAGAGTGGCGTCTATGACTTGATTTTGCTCGATTTGATGTTGCCTGAAAAAAATGGCTTCCAAGTATTGAAAGAATTGCGTGAAAAGGGAATTACGACTCCAGTTCTGATCATGACTGCCAAGGAAAGTTTGGATGACAAGGGACATGGATTTGAACTGGGAGCAGATGATTATCTGACCAAGCCTTTCTACCTAGAAGAACTCAAAATGCGGATTCAGGCCCTTCTCAAACGTTCAGGCAAGTTTAATGAAAATACGCTATCTTATGGAGATATTCTCATCAATTTATCAACAAATACCGTTAAGGTTGAAGATACTACTGTCGAATTGCTGGGGAAAGAGTTCGATTTATTGGTTTATTTCCTTCAAAATCAAAATGTTATTTTGCCTAAGACGCAGATTTTTGATCGTCTATGGGGATTTGATAGTGACACAACGATTTCGGTTGTCGAAGTTTATGTTTCAAAAGTCCGTAAGAAATTAAAAGGAACCACTTTTGCAGAGAATTTGCAAACCTTGCGCAGTGTTGGGTATATTTTAAAAGATGTTCAGTAAACTAAAAAAAACATGGTATGCGGATGACTTTAGTTATTTTATCCGCAACTTTGGTGTCTTCACTCTGATTTTCTCTACCATGACTCTGATTATTTTACAAGTCATGCATTCGAGTCTTTATACTTCGGTGGATGATACGCTCCATGGCTTGAGTAACAATCCTCAGGCGGTTATTCAGCTTGCAGTAAATAGGGCAACAGAAGAGATTAAAGATTTAGAGAATGCCGCTACAGATACTGGCAAGACTGAGGTGAAACCCAATGTCAGTTCCAATACAGAAGTCATTCTTTTTGATAAGAATTTTACCCAACTCCTTTCTGGAAATCGATTTTTGGGCTTGGATAAGATTAAGTTAGAAAAGAAAGAACTAGGCCATATCTACCAGATTCAGGTTTTTAATAGCTATGGGCAGGAAGAAATCTATCGTATGATTTTGATGGAAACCAATATCAGTTCGGTTTCAACCAATATCAAGTATGCTGCTGTCTTGATAAATACCAGTCAGTTGGAGCAGGCCAGTCAAAAGCATGAGCAATTGATTGTGGTCGTGATGGCTAGTTTCTGGATTTTGTCTTTGCTTGCCAGTCTCTATCTAGCTAGGGTCAGTGTTCGTCCTCTTCTTGAGAGCATGCAGAAGCAACAGTCCTTTGTGGAAAATGCCAGTCATGAGTTACGAACTCCACTTGCAGTTTTGCAAAATCGCCTAGAGACCCTTTTCCGTAAGCCAGAAGCTACCATTATGGATGTGAGCGAAAGCATTGCATCGAGTTTGGAAGAAGTCCGAAATATGCGTTTTTTGACAACAAACTTGTTGAATTTAGCTCGTAGAGATGATGGGATTAAGCCGGAACTTGCAGAAGTTCCAACCAGTTTTTTCAATATGACTTTTACAAACTATGAAATGATTGCTTCGGAAAATGACCGTGTCTTCCGTTTTGAAAATCGGATCCATCGTCCGATTGTGACGGATCAGCTTCTCTTGAAGCAGTTGATGACGATTCTCTTCGATAATGCTGTCAAATATACTGAAGAGGATGGTGAAATTGATTTTCTTATCTCGGCGACCGATCGCAATCTGTATTTACTTGTTTCTGATAATGGAGTCGGTATTTCGACAGAAGATAAAAAGAAAATTTTTGACCGTTTTTATCGAGTAGACAAGGCTAGAACCCGGCAAAAAGGTGGTTTTGGTTTAGGATTATCCCTAGCCAAGCAAATTGTAGATGCCCTAAAAGGAACCATTACTGTCAAAGATAATAAACCGAAAGGAACAATCTTTGAAGTGAAGATTGCCATTCACATACCATCTAAAAAGAAAAAATAAACATATCGCTCCGGACGGGGCGATATGTTTATTTTTTAAGTTTTCGTTTGATAACAGAGCGTTGGACTTTTAAAACAAGTAAGCTGGATGCTATTGCTGCAGGTAAGGCGAGCACAGTTGTTAATTTTAATGATAAAAAGATAAAACTAAAGATGGCAATGCAGATACAAAAAACAGCGATATTGACAAAAAATAAAATTTCTTTGAGATTGCTATCAGCTTGTGCTTCAGGTGTATAAGCTTGATAATGAGGAAGTTGCTGGTTTAATTCTTCTTTATAGTCTACCTCATAGGATTGTAATTTTCTTACGGGCATGATTCTCTCCTTAACAGTACATACCTATTTTATCATTTTTTCAGCAGAGAATTATTACAGAAAGGTTACAAAAAGAATAAAGTACCTTTTCATTTTTAAAGAATAGCTGATTTGCTAGAAATGTGGTATAATTTTTCTTATGGAAAAGATTATCATTACAGCAACTGCTGAAAGTATTGAACAAGTTGAACAACTGCTTGAGGCTGGCGTAGACCGTATCTATGTTGGCGAGAAAGATTTTGGCCTTCGTCTGCCAACAACCTTTAGTCATGACCAATTGCGTGAAATTGCTAAGTTGGTTCATGAAGAAGGTAAGGAATTGATTGTTGCAGTCAATGCTCTTATGCACCAAGACATGATGGATCGTATCAAGCCCTTCCTCGATTTCTTGGAAGAAATTAAGACCGATTACATTACGATTGGGGATGCAGGTGTCTTTTACGTAGTCAATCGCGATGGTTATTCCTTTAAGACCATCTACGATGCTTCAACTATGGTGACTAGCAGTCGTCAGATTAACTTCTGGGGACAAAAGGCTGGCGCATCTGAGGCTGTTTTGGCGCGTGAAATTCCATCAGCTGAACTCTTCAAAATGCCAGAGATTTTGGAAATTCCTGCTGAAGTTTTGGTTTACGGTGCCAGTGTCATCCATCATTCTAAACGTCCGCTCTTGCAAAATTATTATAACTTTACACATATCGATGATGAAAAGACTCGCAAGCGTGACCTTTTCTTGGCTGAGCCAAGTGACCCAGAGAGCCACTATTCCATTTTTGAAGACAATCATGGTACCCACATCTTTGCCAACAATGACCTTGATTTGATGACCAAATTAACAGAATTGGTGGAGCATGGTTTTACTCACTGGAAACTAGAAGGGCTCTACACTCCTGGTCAGAACTTTGTTGAGATTGCAAAACTCTTTATCCAAGCGCGTAGCTTGATTCAAGAGGGCAACTTTAGCCATGACCAAGCCTTCTTGCTGGATGAAGAAGTGCGCAAGTTACACCCTAAAAACCGTTTCCTTGATACAGGATTTTATGATTACGATCCTGATATGGTTAAATAAAGTAAATGATTCGTTGAGAGAAGGAAGATGCAAATATTTCTTCTCTCAATTTTTCGTATTTCTTCACTATTTTAAAAAAATCAGCAGGCTAGGATGCTCTATTTGCTAGGATTTTTAAGGCAAGTAACCTTCTTGAGTTTGAAAATTATCCCATGTTTGCAGGTGCCAAATGGCCCTTTTTTTGGTATAATTTTTTATAATGAAAACGATTGGTAATCGCTATGTTGTGGTTGATTTAGAGGCAACTAGCACAGGTAGTAAGGCTAAAATTATCCAAGTGGGAATTGTCGTGATTGAGGACGGAAAAATCGTCAATCACTATACGACGGATGTCAATCCCCATGAATCCTTGGATGCTCATATCAAAGAACTGACAGGATTGACAGACCAACGTCTGGCGCAAGCACCTGATTTTTCACAAGTTGCTAGAAAAATCTTTGACTTGGTGGAGGATGGGATTTTTGTAGCCCATAATGTTCAGTTTGATGCTAATCTCTTGGCGGAAAATTTATTTTTTGAAGGCTATGAACTAAGAAATCCTCGTGTTGACACGGTCGAATTGGCCCAGGTCTTTTTCCCAGAACTGGAAAAATATAGCTTGCCGATATTGTGTCGAGAATTAGGAATTCCTCTAAAACACGCTCATACAGCCCTTTCAGATGCCCAAGCTACTGCGGAATTACTCTTATTTCTACGGGAAAAGATGGCCCAGCTTCCTAAAGGTCTCTTGGAACGCTTGCTGGAAATGGCTGATGCCCTCCTATATGAGTCCTACTTGGTTATTGAGGAAATTTATCGCAACCAATCTATCCTGACTTCTCCAGATTTGGTCCAAGTTCAAGGGCTATATTTCAAGAAAACTGCAGATCCTCTGAAGTCACGAAAACTATCTCAAGATTTTTCTAAAAACATTTCTCTATTGAACCTTGAAGTGAGGGAGGAACAAGAACGTTTTGCTAAAGAGGTTGGCTTGCTATTGAAAGATGAGCCTGTCTCTCTGATTCAAGCACCGACAGGGATTGGGAAAACCTATGGTTATCTCTTACCCGCTTTATCTCAAGCCAAAGAGCGACAAATTGTTCTTAGCGTTCCGACAAAGATTCTTCAAAATCAGATCATGGAAGAAGAAGGTAAACGTCTCAAGGAAGTGTTCCATATAGATATTCATAGTTTAAAGGGACCACACAATTATCTGAAGCTGGATTCCTTTTATCGTTCCTTGCAGGAAAATGATGAAAATCGCTTATTTAGACGCTTTAAAATGCAAGTCTTGGTCTGGCTGACTGAGACAGAGACAGGAGATTTGGATGAAATTGGGCAACTCTACCGTTACCAACATTTTCTGACAGATCTTCGTCATGACGGAAATTTATCATCTCAAAGCTTATTTGTGACGGAAGATTTTTGGAAACGTAGTCAAGAAAGGGCACAAACCTGCAAACTTTTAGTGACCAATCATGCCTATCTTGTAACCAGACTTGAAGATAATCCTGAATTTGTCAGTGACCGTTTATTGATTATTGATGAAGTTCAAAAGATTTTGTTAGCTCTAGAAAATCTGCTTCAAGAGACCTACGATATCCAGTCTATTATCGATTTGCTTGATAAGGCTTTACTGGAGGAGCAAAATAAGGTCCAGCAACGAATACTAGAAAGTATTCGATTTGAGTGCCTTTACTTGATTGAACAATTTCAGTCTGGAAAATCTAAGAAAAATATCTTAGATTCTCTTGCCAATCTCCACCAGTATTTTTCAGAATTAGAAGTAGAAGGCTTTGAGGAGCTGGTTCGCTATTTTACAGCTGACCTAGATTACTGGCTTGAAGCAATTGAAACGAGTCAAAAGAAAATTCAGATTTCTTCTACGAAATCAGGCCGTATTCTTCTATCTTCTTTAGTGCCTGATTCATGTCAAGTCTTGGGAGTGTCGGCCACTCTTGAGATTAGTCAAAGAGTTTCTTTGGCAGACCTGTTAGGCTATCCTGAAGCCAAATTTCTTAAGATTGAAGCTGGTAAAAAACAGGATCAAGAAGTGGTCTTGGTCAAGGATTTTCCCTTGGTAACAGAAACCTCCTTAGAAGTTTATGCCAGAGAGGTAGCTGATTTACTAGTGGAAATTCGAGCTTTCCAGCAACCGATTTTAGTTCTCTTTACTGCTAAAGACATGCTTCTAGCAGTATCGGATTTACTTCCAGTTAGCCACTTGGCCCAGTATAAAAATGGGGATGTTCATCAGCTAAAGAAACGCTTTGAAAAAGGTGAACAACAAATCCTGCTTGGTGCAGCAAGTTTCTGGGAAGGAGTCGATTTTTCAAGTCATCCTTTTGTGATTCAGGTTGTACCGAGACTTCCTTTCCAAAATCCTCAAGAGCCCTTGACGAAAAAGATCAATCAGGAACTAATTCAAGAAGGGAAAAATGCCTTTTATGATTATCAATTACCCATGGCCATTATTCGTTTAAAACAGGCTTTGGGA
Source organism: Streptococcus pneumoniae (assembly GCF_001096185.1). Taxonomy (GTDB): domain Bacteria; phylum Bacillota; class Bacilli; order Lactobacillales; family Streptococcaceae; genus Streptococcus; species Streptococcus pneumoniae_B. Next base: position 6,597 of record NZ_CRPU01000005.1, on the reverse strand, counting down.
AGAAGTATGAGACGTGAACACCAACGTTCTTTAACCCTCATTCTGGATAGAAGAATCGTCGGAAAGCGATATGGCAAACAGATAGTAGCATCTCTAGCAAAAGAAGCGAGCGTTACAACGATCGCTCAATCTGAAGTTAATGAGGCTATTGATAAATTTTTAAATGAACTTTGATAAATAGTATTGTATGAAAGTATAAGGTTAGTGTATATGAAACGTTCTCTCGACTCTAGAGTCGATTATAGTTTGCTCTTGCCAGTATTTTTTCTACTGGTTATTGGCGTGGTGGCTATTTATATAGCCGTTAGTCATGATTATCCAAACAATATTCTGCCCATTTTAGGGCAGCAGGTCGCCTGGATTGCCTTGGGGCTGGTGATTGGTTTTATCGTCATGCTCTTCAATACAGAGTTTCTTTGGAAGGTGACCCCCTTTCTATATATTTTAGGCTTGGGACTCATGGTCTTGCCAATTGTCTTTTATAATCCAAGCCTAGTTGCATCAACGGGTGCCAAAAACTGGGTATCGGTAAATGGAATTACCCTATTCCAACCGTCAGAATTTATGAAGATATCCTATATCCTCATGTTGGCCCGTGTCATTGTCCAATTTACCAAAAAACATAAGGAATGGAGACGCACAGTTCCGCTGGACTTCTTATTGATTTTCTGGATGATTCTCTTTACTATTCCAGTCCTAGTTCTTTTGGCACTTCAAAGTGACTTGGGGACGGCTTTGGTTTTTGTAGCCATTTTCTCAGGAATCGTTTTATTATCAGGGGTTTCTTGGAAAATTATTATCCCAGTATTTGTGACTGCTGTAACAGGAATTGCTGGTTTCTTAGCTGTTTTTATCAGCAAGGACGGCCGGGCTTTTCTCCATCAACTGGGAATGCCGACCTACCAAATCAATCGGATCTTGGCTTGGCTCAATCCATTCGACTTTGCCCAAACAACCACTTACCAACAGGCTCAAGGGCAGATTGCGATTGGTAGTGGTGGCTTGTTTGGACAAGGGTTTAATGCTTCTAATCTGCTTATTCCAGTTCGAGAGTCGGATATGATTTTCACGGTTATCGCAGAAGATTTTGGCTTTATTGGCTCTGTCCTTGTTATCGCCCTTTACCTCATGCTGATTTACCGTATGTTGAAGATTACTCTTAAATCAAATAACCAGTTCTACACCTATATTTCCACAGGTTTGATTATGATGTTGCTCTTCCACATCTTTGAGAATGTCGGTGCTGTGACGGGCTTGCTTCCTTTGACGGGGATTCCACTGCCTTTCATTTCGCAAGGAGGATCGGCTATTATCAGTAATTTGATTGGTGTTGGCTTGCTTTTATCGATGAGTTACCAGACTAATCTAGCTGAAGAAAAGAGCGGAAAAGTCCGATTCAAGCGGAAAAAGGTTGTATTAAAACAAATTAAATAAGGAGAAAATCATGGTAAAAGTAGCAGTTATGTTGGCTCAGGGCTTTGAAGAAATTGAAGCCTTGACAGTTGTAGATGTCTTGCGTCGCGCCAATATCACTTGTGATATGGTTGGTTTTGAAGAGCAAGTAACGGGTTCGCATGCAATCCAAGTAAGTGCAGATCGTGTCTTTGATGGAGATTTATCAGACTATGATATGATTGTCCTTCCTGGCGGAATGCCTGGTTCTGCACATTTGCGAGACAATCAGGCCTTGATGCAAGAGTTGCAAAGATTCGAACGAGAAGGAAAAAAACTAGCAGCCATTTGTGCGGCACCAATTGCTCTCAATCAAGCAGGGGTATTGAAAAATAAGCAGTACACTTGTTACGATGGTGTTCAAGAGCAAATCCTTGATGGTCAATATGTAAAGGAAACAGTAGTGGTAGATGGTCATTTGACAACCAGTCGAGGTCCCTCTACAGCCCTTGCTTTTGCCTACGAGTTGGTGGAGCAACTAGGAGGGGACGCAGAGAGTTTACGAACAGGAATGCTCTATCGAGATGTCTTTGGTAACAATCAGTAAAACGGGAGTTATTCTCTCGTTTTTTATGTGGAAAACTCAGGGAAATCATCGCTTTTTTCATAAAAAAATGCTATAATGAAGGGTATGAAATATCACGATTATATCTGGGATTTAGGTGGAACTTTACTGGATAATTACGAAACTTCAACAGCTGCCTTTGTTGAAACATTGGCACTGTATGGCATCATACAAGACCATGACAGTGTCTATCAAGCTTTAAAGGTTTCTACTGATTTTGCGATTGAGACATTCGCTCCCAACTTAGAGCATTTTTTAGAAAAGTACAAGGAAAATGAAGCCAGAGAGCTAGAACACCCGATTTTATTTGAAGGAGTTTCTGACTTATTGGAAGATATTTCAAAACAAGGTGGGCGTCATTTTTTGGTCTCTCATCGAAATGATCAGGTCTTAGAAATTTTAGAAAAAACTTCTATAGCAACCTATTTTACGGAAGTAGTGACTTCTAGCTCAGGTTTTAAGAGAAAGCCAAATCCTGAGTCTATGATTTATTTAAGAGAAAAATATCAGATTGGCTCTGGTCTTGTCATTGGTGATCGACCGATTGATATCGAAGCAGGTCAATCTGCAGGACTCGATACCCACTTGTTTACCAGTATCGTGAATTTAAGACAAGTATTAGACATATAAGAAAAAGGAATAAGATGACAGAAGAAATCAAAAATCTGCAGGCACAGGATTATGATGCCAGTCAAATTCAAGTTTTAGAGGGCTTAGAGGCTGTTCGGATGCGTCCAGGGATGTACATTGGATCAACCTCAAAAGAAGGTCTTCACCATCTAGTCTGGGAAATTGTTGATAACTCAATTGACGAGGCCTTGGCAGGGTTTGCCAGCCATATTCAAGTCTTTATTGAGCCAGATGATTCGATTACTGTTGTCGATGATGGGCGTGGTATCCCAGTCGATATTCAGGAAAAAACAGGCCGTCCTGCCGTTGAGACCGTCTTTACGGTTCTTCATGCTGGAGGAAAGTTCGGCGGTGGTGGATACAAGGTTTCAGGTGGTCTTCACGGCGTGGGGTCCTCAGTAGTTAATGCCCTTTCCACTCAATTAGACGTTCATGTCCACAAAAACGGTAAAATTCATTACCAAGAATACCGTCGTGGTCATGTTGTTGCTGATCTTGAAGTGGTTGGGGACACAGATAGAACTGGAACAACGGTTCATTTTACTCCGGACCCAGAAATCTTCACTGAAACAACAACCTTTGATTTTGATAAATTAAATAAACGGATTCAAGAGTTAGCTTTTCTAAATCGTGGTCTTCAAATCTCCATCACAGATAAGCGTGAGGGGTTAGAACAAACCAAGCATTATCATTATGAAGGTGGAATTGCTAGTTACGTTGAATATATCAACGAGAACAAGGATGTAATCTTTGATACGCCAATCTATACAGATGGTGAGATGGATGATATCACAGTTGAAGTAGCCATGCAGTACACAACGGGTTATCATGAAAATGTCATGAGTTTTGCCAACAATATTCATACACATGAAGGTGGAACGCATGAACAAGGTTTCCGTACAGCCTTGACACGTGTCATCAACGATTATGCACGTAAGAATAAGTTACTAAAAGACAATGAAGACAACCTGACAGGGGAAGATGTTCGCGAAGGATTAACTGCAGTTATCTCAGTTAAACACCCAAATCCACAGTTTGAAGGACAAACTAAGACCAAACTGGGGAATAGCGAAGTGGTCAAGATTACCAATCGCCTCTTCAGTGAAGCCTTCTCCGATTTCCTCATGGAAAATCCACAGATTGCCAAGCGTATCGTGGAAAAAGGGATTTTAGCTGCTAAGGCTCGTGTGGCTGCCAAGCGTGCGCGTGAAGTCACTCGTAAAAAATCTGGTTTGGAAATTTCCAACCTTCCAGGGAAACTAGCAGACTGTTCTTCTAATAATCCTGCTGAAACAGAACTCTTCATCGTCGAAGGAGACTCAGCTGGTGGATCAGCCAAATCTGGTCGTAACCGTGAGTTTCAGGCTATCCTTCCAATTCGCGGTAAGATTTTGAACGTTGAAAAAGCTAGTATGGATAAGATTCTTGCTAATGAAGAAATTCGTAGTCTTTTCACAGCCATGGGAACAGGATTTGGCGCAGAATTTGATGTGTCAAAAGCCCGTTACCAAAAACTCGTTTTGATGACCGATGCCGATGTCGATGGAGCCCACATTCGTACCCTTCTTTTGACCTTGATTTATCGTTATATGAAACCAATCCTAGAAGCTGGTTATGTTTATATTGCCCAACCACCAATCTATGGTGTCAAGGTTGGAAGCGAGATTAAAGAATATATTCAGCCAGGAGCAGATCAAGAAATTAAACTCCAAGAAGCCTTGGCTCGCCATAGTGAAGGACGTGCCAAACCAACCATTCAGCGTTATAAGGGGCTAGGTGAAATGGATGATCACCAATTATGGGAAACAACCATGGATCCCGAACATCGCTTGATGGCCAGAGTTTCTGTGGACGATGCTGCAGAAGCAGATAAAATCTTTGATATGTTGATGGGGGATCGAGTAGAACCTCGTCGTGAGTTTATCGAAGAAAATGCTGTCTATAGCACGTTGGATGTCTAAAAAATTGGGAGAAGTAGTTCCCTTGGTCTAAAAAATATGATATAATCATTACGATTGTTTCAAGTAAAAAAGGAGTTTGATATGTCTAATGGACAACTAATTTATTTAATGGTTGCAATTGCAGTCATTTTAGTTCTGGCTTATGTAGTGGCAATCTTTCTACGTAAGCGAAACGAGGGAAGATTAGAGGCGCTAGAAGAAAGAAAAGAAGAACTATACAATCTTCCAGTAAATGATGAAGTGGAAGCTGTAAAAAATATGCACTTGATTGGACAAAGTCAAGTGGCTTTCCGTGAATGGAATCAAAAATGGGTCGATTTATCTCTCAACTCTTTTGCCGATATTGAAAATAATCTCTTTGAAGCAGAAGGCTATAACCATTCATTTCGTTTTCTCAAGGCCAGTCATCAAATTGACCAAATTGAGAGTCAAATTACTTTGATTGAAGAAGATATTGCTGAAATTCGCAATGCTTTGGCAGACTTAGAGAAGCAAGAATCTAAAAATAGTGGTCGTGTTCTTCATGCTTTGGATTTATTTGAGGAACTTCAGCATAGAGTTGCTGAAAATTCAGAACAGTATGGTCAAGCCTTGGATGAAATTGAAAAACAATTAGAAAATATCCAATCTGAATTTTCACAATTTGTAACCTTGAATTCATCGGGTGACCCAGTAGAAGCTGCTGTGATTTTGGATAATGCTGAAAATCATATCTTGGCTTTGACACATATTGTTGATCGTATACCAGCAATTGTAACAACATTATCTAAAGAGCTACCAGATCAACTAGAAGATTTAGAAGCCGGTTATCGTAAGCTAATTGATGCTAATTATCATTTTGTTGAAACGGATATTGAAGCACGTTTCCACTTGCTTTATGAAGCATTCAAGAAAAACCAAGAGAATATTCGTCAGTTGGAATTGGATAATGCCGAATATGAGAATGGACAGGCACAAGAGGAAATCAATGCCTTGTATGATATTTTTACTCGAGAAATTGCTGCTCAGAAAGTAGTGGAAAATCTACTTGCAACTCTTCCAACTTACCTTCAACATATGAAAGAGAATAATACTTTATTGGGAGAAGATATTGCACGTTTGAGCAAGACCTATTTACTTCCTGAGACAGCTGCAAGCCATGTTCGTCGTATTCAGACAGAATTAGAGAGTTTTGAGGCAGCTATTGTTGAGGTAACTTCAAATCAAGAAGAACCAACCCAAGCTTATTCAGTTCTTGAAGAAAATCTTGAGGATTTACAAACTCAACTAAAAGATATTGAAGATGAGCAAATTTCAGTTAGTGAGCGCCTGACACAAATTGAGAAAGATGATATCAATGCACGTCAAAAGGCCAATGTTTATGTCAATCGTCTTCATACTATCAAGCGATACATGGAAAAACGCAATCTGCCAGGTATTCCACAAACTTTCTTGAAGTTATTCTTTACGGCAAGCAATAATACCGAGGATTTAATGGTTGAGTTAGAACAAAAAATGATTAACATTGAATCTGTTACCCGAGTTCTTGAAATTGCAACGAATGATATGGAAGCTTTAGAAACGGAAACTTATAATATTGTACAATATGCAACTTTGACAGAACAATTATTACAATATTCTAACCGCTATCGCTCATTTGATGAACGCATTCAAGAAGCATTTAACGAAGCTTTAGATATTTTTGAAAAAGAATTTGATTATCACGCTTCATTTGACAAGATTTCTCAAGCATTAGAAGTGGCAGAGCCTGGTGTAACCAATCGCTTTGTTACCTCATATGAGAAAACACGTGAAACAATTCGTTTTTAATAAAAGAAAAAGATTTGATTGTGTGAGAAACAGAATCAAATCTTTTTCTATAGTAATATCGTGAGCAAAAGGATTCAAAATGATAAAAACGCATAATAGTAGGTGTAGATTGTACTGACCCCAAAAAGTTAGACAATTAATTTATCCGAAGGATTTAGTTCTGTATTGCACAGGACTGAG